>JAKQEM010000040.1 GCA_029558515.1 bacterium | reverse complement strand
GCTCTGCGCCCGTTTGACGATCGCTCACTCCTCAGACCGCTTCGGGCTCGCGACATCGCCAAACTGGCGCTTCTGCGATAAATCCGGCTGATCCTACGAGTATATCAGCCGTCTTCAGTCGCAGAACCGCCGCGGCATTATGTGACATTGGTTTCCCCCTCCTTCCTGCAGCACCAACTACGCTTTTGTTTTTTCGTCCCCCCATGTTTGTGTTGGATGTTTGATGTGTGTTGTTTAGAAAAATCTCTTACGTCTTGATCCCCGAATACTGAAAATTCCTCTTGGCTGTATCTCCCAGCGACCAGATTTGATACCGGAGTATTCCGGATGCGGGAATTGTTTCATCTGAAGTTCCAGAGACAACTCGCAACAATGCCCAAGGTGATCTGCCACTCTGATCTTCAGCATCATCATTTGATCCGGAACGAACTCCATCTCTGCAGCCCTGACATCAAAGCTATTCCAATCTCTTCCTCCATTGAGCTTTGAATCACGTTGCTCGCATCGAATTCTCTTGTTCTTCATGAACATAACCGCATCCACAAATTCAAGATCAGTCTCTGAACCAAATCGGATTTGAAGATTCGCAAATTGCTGCATGTTGCCGCCATTCATTATCGCTGGAATCGAAGGATGGACTGACGGAGCCAATTTGATCTCGCAGGGCCTCTTAAAGCACTTAAAGATGCTCTTGATGAAGTCTGGAATAAGACCAATAAGAATGTCTATTACTATCACACCTCCATAGTACGCTCGTGAGCGAGTTCATCAAATGATCGCGTTTTCATCTGCTATACTTCAATCCATGAAAATACGCACTGTCACCACCGGAATTCATCTTTCTTCAGGCAAAGATATTTCAGCAATCGAAAGGGCAGCAGCATTCAATCGCACGGCAGCATCTTTCTTCCAATCGGAAGGATACGACGTTCAAACCATTCGTGTCGCAACAAATTCATGGGAGGAATACATCAATACCGATTCGGAAGATGAGGCCGTTAAAACTATTGTGGAAATTGAGAGAGTCGCAAAAAAATGTGAACTCAGCTTCTTCAATATCGGTCGAACGATGAAGTCTGAGAGTATCAAGATGCTTCCAGCAATAAACAAAGCAACTTCGATCATCTCCTGCTCTGCGCATCTCGGCAGTTTTAATACGGGTATTCTTTTCGAGAACGCAAGAGAGGCCGCGCAAACCATGAAGCGTATTGGCAATGAAACAGAGAACGGGTATGGGAATTTCCGCTTTTGCGCATCGGCAAATTGTTCAGGTGGAATTCCCTATTTTCCGACCGGATTTCACGAAGGCAAAGAGTCGATATTTGGCCTTGGTTTTGAATGCGGTGACATTGCTTTCAATGCCTTCTCAGAAACGAAAGACCTGCAAGCAGCAAAGAGGCTATTCCATGATCGATTTCTGTCTGAGGCAAAAAAGGTTGAAAAGCTGGCAGAGGTTCTTTCAAAGAAAGAGGGTATTCGATACAACGGTATTGATGTATCTCTGAATCCGGGGCTATTGACCGAAGAAAGCATTGCATTCGCCTTCGAAAATATTGGACTCGGAACATTCGGCAAGCCCGGGACTTTGACTGTCGCAGGAATGATCACCGATGTCCTCAAGAACCTCGAGGTGAAACGTTGTGGATATTCCGGACTTATGCTGCCTGTCTGCGAAGACGCTGGCTTGGCAGAAAGAGCAAATGAAGGAGCCTATAACATATCCAATCTTCTCTTGTATTCCGCAGTTTGCGGATGCGGGCTCGATGTTGTCCCAATCCCTGGCAATACGAATATCGAATCGATTGAAGCAATACTGCTGGATACAGCAACTCTTGCGATAAAACTCAACAAACCTTTGTCCGTAAGAATGCTGCTTGTTCCAGGCAAGAAAGTGGGAGAGTGTACTACCTTCAACTCTCCATACATGGTGGAATCTAATCTCATGGATGTGTAGTGTCATTGTTTTGTATGTTGTTTCCCCTCCCCGAAAAAACAAAAGCTACGGGTGCCTTGGAAGTCGGGAATAACCAACGATCACATAACAGCGGGTGTGCGGCTCATCGGCGCTCCGTATTTATTTCAATGGAAGTCGCGCCGATTCGCCCAAACTGGCGGATTGTCCCGCTTCGCGGATATTTTACAGCCCGCCAGCTTCGCACACCCGCAAACGTTATGTAACATAAATTTTTTCCCTTCTTCCGGCGGCACCGGTTCCGCTTACGTTCTTTTCGCCCCCAACGAGGGATGTTTGTTGTTTTAAAGAGGAGTTCGCCCCGCTGCGGCGGGGCTCATTTTTTTGATAGGGGGATGTGGGTGTTTGTTGTTTATGTTATTGGTTCAAGGCGTTTATGCAGTTCTTCTTCAACTACTTTTGCCCTTTCCTCAAGAAACTTCACAAAATCGTCATCCCAAATTCCAAATGCCACAGGGTCAAGAATGAGATGCGATTTCAGCGCTTCGCGTAAATGCGGGTTGTCCTGCTCAAATTGCCTTACATAGTCCGAAGGGGCACGGGCTTTGATAGTTCTCTTGTTTAGATAATCATCCACAAAGGCGATATTCAATATCACATTCGCATCAACAATACCTTGCTTCCGTAAAAACGCTTTTGGAAAGAAGTGATGATAGTTTTTGCTGAAAGAAACCTTCAGCCATGCGTTATCGAGACGCACGGAAGCGTTGTTTTGGAACGAGAGTGGTTGATGATATGCGAAGAGACAGAGTATCGCTTTGCAGAAGCTATCCCCCACGCTGAATGACTGAGATACAAGATCTTCCCGATTCAATTGCGGTTTATAGTCATACTTTGGTCTCTCATCTTGCAAAATACTATCTACGCGCTTTATGTCCTGCCCCAGCTTTGTTTCAACAGCACTTGAGTAATGATATGAAAGAGAGGCCTTCCAGAAAAACTCCTGCAAATACTTTGCTTGAATGGGACTTGGTACATCTTTCTTCTTCCAAAAAAAGTACGTAAACGGAACAAGGAGGGCGTTATAGGGCAATATCCCAGATACAGGTATGCGATACGTTGAGCGGAAGTATTCCACGGTCTCTTTGAGTGCTTCCGACATGTCTTCCCATGCACTGATAATTCGATCACGATCAAGCTTTAAAATTGTTTTTCTCTTACATTCGCCATCAAGAATCACGCCCAAACATTGCAGGACAGTAGAGCTGGGTACATCGTATCCAGCCTCTGCAATACGTCCGGCAAGCACATCATATTGTTCGCGCAGATCAAAACCTTGTGACTCGTCGTAGGTTTTCGCGCACATGATTTCAAATAGAGTTAATTCTGTTCCTCCGGTATTAATTCGTGTGAATACTTCTATCGCATCGTCTACGGATTCGTTGGACATGGTAATCGCAGAGAAGTCATACGTTTCGAATGCCTGTTTGTACCTGTCTATCCGATCTATAATCGTTGCATTACTTGTATAACCGACAATCTGGCTGGCTCTCATATTCAGCAAGTCATGAAGTCGGAGATGCATTCCCAGTGGCTTTTCAGAGACTACGATGCTTTCGTCCAGATTAGTCGGATCAATATCCAGGTTCACGAAAATATCTTTGTAATCGTGTGCCTTACCTTCACGCTCAACAGTAATCCCCTTCAGCGCAGCATAAATGGAAGTAATTCTCTGTTGTCCATCCAATACAAACTGGACAGCATCTCCATCGGGAGTCTCCGGTAACTGAGCATCGCCAATATTGCGAATGCTGGACATGCGCTCTCGCGTCTGCCAAAGGATAAACGTTCCAATCGGATAGCCCTTTAAAATACTATCGAGCAGTTTTGCAGTTGCATCAACGCTCCAGACAAACTCCCGCTGAAACTTGGGGATCTTGATCCTTCCAGCGTCAATGTCTGCAATAAGAGCAGGATAGCGTACAGAGTGTGGTTTAGGCTGTTGCATAAGAATGGCTTACAGGCATTCAAACTTTACCGCAGCAACATCCGATTGTCACATTCTCTGGCTGGGTGCTTCTCTTTGCTGGGCTCGGTTTATTTATGAGGGGAACGCGAATACAATTAAAACCACTAACTCTGGAATGACTATGCAAGATTTATTTAAAAACTACATCCAGGCAATTTCATCTAAATTCGTTCATGACGAAACCAGCGAAATGGGCTATCGCACCGATTTCGAAATTTTAATCAAAGGCATTTTTGAATCAATCAAGGTTAAACGAATAGATCACGATGCGCGGGCTAAACAAGGAAATAAGCCTGATTTTGTTATTCTTAATAACGATGTGCCAATTCTCTATATTGAAGCAAAGGACATTGGCGTATCGCTGGATAAAATCGAAAAGTCCGAGCAGATGACAAGATACTACGGTTACACAAATTTAGTCCTCACGGACTATATCGAATTTCGATTCTATAGGAACGGTCTTCGTTATGAAGAACCGATCAAGATAGCAAATTACGACCTGAAAAGCCGAATAATAACCCCTTTGCCGGAAAATTATGAACATGTCGCCAAAACTCTTTTAGATTTCACTCAATCTCAGAAAGAACCAATTCGTTCCGGCAAGCATCTCTCGAAAATTATGGGAGGAAGAGCACAAAGAATCCGTGACAACGTCCGGCAGTTTCTGGCAACGCAGTCAGAGAGAGACGCAGAACTAATTCACGTCTACGAAACGATTAAGAAACTCTTAGTCCATGACCTTACCACAGATGCTTTTGCCGATATGTACGCCCAAACGTTGGTGTACGGTTTATTTGTTGCCCGCTATTATGATGAATCCAAGAAAGATTTTTCCAGGCAAGAGGCGCGGGATCTGATACCAAAATCCAATCCGCTTCTCCGGCACTTTTTTGATCATATCGTCGGACCGAACTTCGATAAACGTCTTGAATATATTGTAAATGAGTTATGCGAGGTTTTTTCTCACGCCGATATTCAAGAACTAATGAAAGAATATTTTAAGGATGATTTGTGGGGCAAAACGCAAAAAGGACCCGATCCGGTTATTCATTTTTACGAAGACTTTTTGCAAGAATACGATGCGGATTTGCGTAAAAAAATGGGTGCTTACTATACGCCGTTGCCAGTTGTCCAGTTTATCGTCCGTTCGGTCGATCATTTGTTGGAAAAAGAATTTGGTCTTGTTTCTGGGCTGGCCGACACCTCAAAAACCGCCGATGGCATTCACAAAGTTCAAATTCTCGATCCAGCTGTGGGAACAGGAACATTCGTCAGCGACATTATCGGGAAAATCTATGAAAGAATACTTAAAGGCAACCAGCAGGGACGCTGGCCGGCATATGTGCATAACGATCTGCTCCCGCGTCTGCATGGCTTTGAGCTGATGATGACGCCATATACCATCGCTCATTTAAAATTAGGAATAGCTTTCAGGAAAACGGGGTTCAAGTATTTCAATCAGCGTCTTGGTATTTATCTCACAAACTCACTGGAAGGTGGAAGTATCCAAGGTGATATTTTTACCGGATTTGGCTTTGCTGAAAGTATTGCGGAAGAATCTAAAGAGGCTTTAAAAATCAAAAATGATAAGCCAATAATGATTGTTATCGGTAATCCGCCATATTCTGGTGAATCGAGTAATGCATTTTATAAAGGTCATGATGTCTATAAAGTTGAGCCAGGAGGCAAGGAAAAACTAAAAGAGAAAAATAGTAAATGGATCAATGATGACTATGTGAAGTTTATTAGATTCGCCGAAAATATGGTGGAGAAAAACGGAGAGGGTGTTATTGCAATGATTACCGCGCATGGATATTTGGATAATCCAACTTTTCGTGGGATGCGTTGGCATTTACGAAATACATTTGACCGCATCCAAATACTTGACCTACATGGAAACGCAAAAAAGAAGGAAACAACACCCAATGGCGGTAAAGATGAAAATGTTTTTGATATTCAACAAGGGGTATCCATTATTTTGGCAGTAAAATTCAAGAATAATAAAAATGGAAAACTTGCAAAAATAATGCATGCTGATTTGTTTGGTCTACGCACAGAGAAATTCACAGCATTAGAAAACAACGACATAGAATGGTCTGAAATCAATCCTGACGAGCACATGCACTTCTTTGTTAAGAAAAATAATGCAGGAAAAGAGAAATATGAAAGCGGATTTAAATTAGATGAACTATTTGATCAATTCAGCACTGGAATACTTACAAAGAACGATAATGTTGCCGTGGCATTTACTAAAAAAGATATTTGGGAAAATGTGCAAAAATTCCATACGGAATCAGAAATTAACCTACGGTCATTATTCGATTTAAAAAAGGACAGTCGAGATTGGGTGCTTGAAAGAGCAATCAGGGACATTAAATCTAATTATTCTGAAAACAATATTGTCAGCTTGAGCTATCGGCCATTTGACAATAGGTATACGTATTACACAGGAACTTCCAGGGGATTTATGGCCTATTCTCAGATGAGAGTCATGCATAATTTATTTAACCGAAATAATCTTGCTCTTATATCTGGCAGGCAGGGACAAGTAGTCGGAAGTATGGAGTGGAATTTGCTATTCATAGCAAAAGACATTACAGACTTAAACATTTTTTACCGCGGAGGAGGCTCTGTTTTTCCGCTATATACATATGATAAAGATGAGGTCCAGACATCAAATCTGAATGAAAAATTTGTTGTGCTAATCCAGCAGGCTATAGGAAAAATTACACCTGAAGACATTTTTGACTACATATACGCTGTCCTTCACTCGCCAGCATACCGAGAAAAGTATAAGGAATTTCTCAAAACAGACTTCCCACGTATTCCGTACCCAAAAGATGCAAAAAACTTTAAAGCTCTTGTTGCACTCGGCTCTGAATTGCGCTTGATTCATCTCCTTGAATCTCCGAAGATAACTCAATACATCACCTCTTACCCTGTGACCGGATCGGATGAAATTGAAAAAATCACTTATAAAAACGGAAAAGTGTTTATAAACAGCGAACAGTACTTTGGTGACGTGCCTGAAATTGCCTGGAACTTCTACATCGGAGGCTATCAACCGGCACAAAAGTGGTTGAAAGACCGTAAAGAACGTACACTGACGAACGAAGAAATTGAACATTACCAAAAAATGATTGTCGCTCTTATGGAAACCGATCATTTGATGAAAGAAATAGATAAAATCATTCAATCATAAAAAGAGTAATTAATTGTTTTGGGCTCCGGGCATTCACCCCTAACCCCTCTGCCCGTCGCCCAAAACGACGCAACTTGTTTGTTGTTTTCCCGCCCCGAAAAGAACGTAAGCTTCAGGTGCCTTGGAATACGGGAAAAAATTGACGTTACATAACAGCGGTTATGCGGTTCGTCGGCGGTGCTTTTAAAATTGGATGGATGCACCGCCTCCTCTCCCATATTTTGCGGCTGTGTGTCGCTTCGCTCCATTATACAGCCACAAAACATCGCACAACCGCAAACGTTCGGCCGCAATAGTGCGCTGCGGGCTCCCACCTTCGCCTCTGGGCTACGGTGGGCAGGACGGCCCGCTGCGCGCGGAGTAACTGCGCTCTTCATGCAATAGTATTGCATCTGCAATGCCGTTGCCTTACTCTGCTCTCATGTCATCCTGCCAACATACGACGATTCTGGAACGAAGCGGCCTGCGCGCCACCATGCAGCGGCGCCTGGTCCTCGATGCGCTGCATCAGATGCAAACTCCCGCTTCCCCGTACGATATCGAGCACCATCTGACAAAACGCGGATCCACGGTGCACCCCGTCACCATCTACCGCATCACAAAGCAGTTTGAGAATCTCGGCATTCTCCACCGCTTGGGCAGCGGACGTCTCTCCCTCTGCAAGCACCCGGAAACGGAAGGAGCACACGGCTACCTGCGCTGCAGGGACTGCGGTTCCGTCACGGAGTTCCAGAACGAACACCTGCAACGACTCGCGACGGACATCGCCGAAGAACATCGGTACCACTCCCCTGCTCCACTGATCGAAATCACCGGGCTCTGCCCCTCTTGCGACCCTTCATAGACTATTCATTTTCTCACTTCCGCCATGTTCACCTCCGTGCCCTTCCTGACCATCGCGAGCACCGTCATCGTCAGCCTGATTTCTCTCGTCGGCGCACTGCTGCTCCTCTTGAAGCAGAACACGCTGCAACACATGCTCTTTCTCATCATCAGCTTTTCGGTGGGAGCGCTTTTGGGTGACGTATTCCTCCACATGATTCCGGAAATGACGGAGACAGAAGCTCTCGGATCGTTCTGGCCGCTTCTGGTGCTGGCCGGCGTGATCCTCTCGTTCATCATGGAGAAATTCATTCACTGGCGCCACTGTCACGATCACGAGTGCGTCGAACACACGCATCCCGTCGGTACCATGAACCTCATCGGCGACTTCTTTCACAATGCGCTCGACGGCATGCTGATCGCAGGAAGCTTCACCGTCGGCATCCCCGTCGGCCTCGCTACGACCGTCGCCGTTTTACTCCACGAAATCCCGCAGGAAATGAGCGACATGGGCATTTTGCTCTACAGCGGATTCAGCAGAGCGCGAGCCATCGGATTCAATGCGCTGATGGGACTTTCCGCAGTCGCCGCCGCCGCCATCGTCCTGGCATTCGGCAGTGCGATTCCGCAATCGGGTGCCTACATCCTACCGCTGGCCGCCGGCAATTTCCTCTACATCGCCGGATCCGATCTCATCCCGGAACTGCATCGCGAAAACGACATCCGCCGCTCCGCACTGCAATTCCTCTGCATTCTCCTGGGTATCGGGCTGATGGGAGCGATGACACTGCTGGATTGATCACATCCTCCACGGTACGCACTCGGCAAGGAAGAGGGAAACGTAGTCTCCCCAGGCAATGGGCAAAAACACGGGAAGCACCGCAAGAAGTGCAATGGAACTCACGAGAAGCAGAATCGAAGCACGTTCCGGAAAGGTCAGCGATTTTCCGATGCTTCTGTTTTTGGTGAGCATGTATTGCTCCAGATGAAAGAACACGTGGAGGAAATCGATGAGAATTTTCAGCTTGGGCAACGTCATGCCGATCCCGCGGGTCAAGGTAAAAATCGCAAGCGGCAGATCGGCGACCGTCGTGGACGGCAGCAGTGCCGGATGGAACACCATCGCAAGCGCGAAACCGAATGCAAGCAAACTGACATCCGTGAGACTCCCCCGCAGAACGCCCTCCAGGGTACCAAACCACTTCCGACGTTCCACCTCCCGCCCCTTCACCAAATCCGCCATCATGCGCACCGCAATGAGCATACCGAAGAATCCCAATCGAAACATGGCGGAGACCAAAAACGAAAGAACGAGTATACCGGCATGGATGGCGGGCAAATCCTCATGATCCCGCACCACCGACCGGAGCGTGCGTGTGACAAATGAATGCTGTTGTTTCATTGATTGATATTATAACATATTTGTATGATATTTCAACTCTCTCCTCGAATCTTCAGTTTGGCCCGGCGCAATCGTTCCACGATATCCGCTTCAAAACCACGTATTGAAGGTATATAGAGATCAACGGGCGCAACGCCGATCGGAAAGTAATCGGCGGTGACGACCCCCTCGGGCGCGTCGTGAGGATAGAGATAGCCTTTCCCGTACCCTTGCTCCGCCATGCCTTTGACGGGCGCATTGCGCAAGTGATTGGGCACCTCCAACGTCGGAGCATTTTTCATAACAGCACGTGCTCCTTCCATCGCCCGTTTGACGGCATTGCTCTTCGGTGCCTGTGCGAGATAGATGCAGGCATGTGCCAGAAAGTACTCCCCTTCCGGCAGTCCCACCATTTCGAACGCCTGCCATGCGCTGACGACCGTCTGCAGCGCGCGGGGATCCGCCAACCCGATATCCTCACTCGCAAAAATAGTCATGCGACGAAACAGAAACCGCGGAGCCTCGCCGCTTTCCAGCATTTTGAACAACCAAATCAGCGCGGCGTCCGGATCACTCCCGCGCATCGTCTTGATGAAGGCGGAGATCGTATCGTAGTGATCTTCCCCACTGTGATCGTACCGGTGCGCACCGCGATCGGCGAATATGCGCTGCGCATCCCCCGGCGTGATGCGATTGCCCGCCGTCGCGACCGCCAGCTCCAACGCGTTCAGAGCGATGCGAGCGTCGCCGTTGGCAATGACAGCAATGCGATGCAATGCCTCATCGGCGATCGTCACCTTCCCCGCAAATCCCGATGGAGACGCCACTGCGCGACGGAGGATGGCGACCAGGTGCTCCGGGGTGTGCGGTTGCAGCAAGTACACCGCGGAGCGGGACACGAGAGCGGCGTTGACTTCGAAATAGGGATTCTCCGTCGTCGCGCCGATCAAAATGACCGCTCCATTCTCGACGAATGGCAGCAGCGCGTCCTGCTGCGCCTTGTTGAATCGATGAATTTCGTCGATGAATAGCACCGTCTTCTGCCCAAACGTGCTGCGCATGCGTGCGGCTTCCAAGCAGACTTCCTTGAGTTCCTTTACGCCGCTGAGCACCGCATTGAGCTGCACGAAATTGGCCTTGGTGGTTTCCGCAATGATCCGCGCGAGCGTCGTTTTGCCCGTTCCCGGCGGTCCGAAAAAGATCACGGAGGAAAGCCTATCCCCTTCGATGGCCGTCCGAAGCGGCTTCCCCTCCCCCACGATGTGTTCCTGTCCCGCAAACTGATCGAGGCTCGTGGGACGCAAACGGAACGCCAATGGAGGAACTGCTTCTGCCATGGCGATATCGTACCACCGACGGAGAACAATCAATCCTCGATCTCCGTCGTCTCCGTATCCGAATCATTGCCGGCATCCACGCGCAAGCGCAGTGAGTCTCCGTCATCCGCGTCATTGTTGATGCGCACGTCCAAGAGCAGCACTTCCGAATCATCCTCATCGATGCTAAGCGAATCCCAACGCACTTCATCTCCGCTCTTCCTTCCGCTGCGCGTCGCGGAGTAGAACGTCATGCCCTCATCCAGTTCCGCGTCGACGTCCAACGTGATGTCGCGATCCTCATTATTACGAATGGTGATGCGGTACCGGACGATGTCACCCACTTCGGCGGGATCGGGAGAATCCGTGATGGAAAGAGAGACATCCCAATCATCATCGTCGTCGTCGTCGTCATCGTCGTCGTCCTCATCATCGTCATCCACCTTGGTCGTTTCGATATCCGACTGGCCTTCCACGTACACGCGCAGACGCAGCGAGTCGCCGTCATCCGCGTCTTCATTCAGTTTAACCGTCAAGAGAATGGTCTTCGTCTCATCCTCCTCCACTTCGATGTCCTCCCAGCGCACATCATCGTCATCCAACTCACCGTCATCGGTGGAGGAAACGTAGTCCATGGCGGCATCCAGCTGCGCGCGCACGTTCACTTCGATGTCATCGTTCTCGTTATTCTCGATCCGTATGCGATACGTGATGGTGCCGCCTTCCTCGATGGGATCGTCGGAATCCGTAATGGAAAGTTCTATGTCCTCTTCGGCATCACCGTTTTCTATGGTAAGGCCCTTCGTCACGCGCAGATCTTCCGTTTCCACGCGCATCCGCAACGTCTCGTCGATCCACGCATCGGAACGCACTCGCACTTCCAACTCGAGCTCCACGCTCTCATCGCCGTCGATGCGCAGATCCTCCCATTCCACGACTCCATCATCTTCATCGCCGCTCTTCGACGCGTCGCGAAACGTCATGTCCTCATCCAGTTCCGCACGCACATCGATACGAATGTCATCCTCGTCCTTGTTCTCAATCTCAATCGTATAGGTGACCCTATCGCCACGTTCTGCTTTCTCCGGTCCGGATACCGTCAAGCGCAAATCACGATCGGAATCCGTCACGGATTCCTCGTCATCCCCGTCGTCATCTCCGTCATCATCGGTATCGTCCAGATCGCCGTCAATCGCCGCACGCACCAATTCCTGCGCCTGGGCCGGGGAAATCGTCTCGAAGAGATTGCGCACGGACGCGGGTATGGCGTTCCATGCGGAGAGCTGCCGCAAATACGGCGCGTACCAGACGGCGTCATAGCTGATCGCCGCTCCTTTCGCCCGCACCACGATGGCAGCCGCTTCTATGAACAGAACCGGCTCATCGGGAAGAAACCGTCCGTCGGGATGACCGGAGACAATCCTCCGCTGCTTGGCGGCGCACACCTGCGGGGCGTACGGCTGATTCGTCACATCCCGAAAACAGTGCGTTCCATCGTACGCGTACCCTCCGACGGCATCGAGCGTCATCCGCACGAATTCCGCACGGGAAATCCCGACCTGCATGTACGGCTGGTAGGGGTACTGATACGATTGCGCATGGGCCGCCACGGGGAGAAGCGACGCGACGAGGAGTGCCGAGAGTATGCGAGCGATGGGAGCCATACGGACGGGAGAACGCAGACAAAGGAGAGTAGGATAGCGGAAACTATGAAGAATGAAACAGAATTCAAGCGCATTATACGAAGAGGATGACGGTTTGTCACCTATAGTGTGACATGGAACTTGCGATGAATGTGGCTGTTTGCGCCGGTATCCTCTGTGCCGTGGCGTTATCGTGGCAGGCAGTTGGCTTCGTATTTCCACGTTTCTTCTTGTATCATCACACGCAGTCCGGGGCGTAGCTCAGTTGGCTAGAGTGCCTGCTTTGGGAGCAGGAGGCCGAGAGTTCGAGTCTCTCCGCCCCGACCATTCGTTCGCTGCGCTCGCTCATGGCAAGCCAATACTGCTGCGGTTCATGGCTCCTCATGGCAGGCCACATGCGTTCGAGCTTGTCCTGAGGAACAACGTGACGAAGGATCTCTCCGCCCCGACCATTCTCATCACAAATGAAGGGTCCGCTGCCAAATGCATGGATGATGCCTCCGATCCGTCATCCCTCTCTCACCGTTTCGTCATTTATTTCGGTGTACCCCTGTACACCTACTTCGCACTGTAGCATACTGAACACATGCGCTGCCTCGTCGTCCTCAATACGCGTTCCCCCGGCATCGGAGACGGCCTGACGTACGAAACGGGCGGTCTGCCCGTTGTGATCGGATCATTGGTCCTGGCACCCCTGCGAAAGAAGAGCATTGAAGGGATCGTGGTCGATGTCACGAACGTGGCGGCGGACACGGAAGAGACATTCACGCCGCGCCGCATTGAACAAGTCATCGGCACACAACCGCTCCTCACGCCCGAAGCGGTGGAAGCGCTCTGGTGGGTGGCGGAGTACTACCACTGCTCCCTCCGCAGTGCTCTGACACCATTCGTACCCGCCGCACCGTGGAGGAATGCCGCCATGAAAGAAACGATGCTCTGCTCATTCATCAGCGAACCTGCCAAGCCGGGCGTACGACAGAAGGTGGTTCTGGATTTTCTGCGAGAGCACGGTCCCCTGCCCCGCGATGCTCTGCGACGCAAGACCTCCGCCGCCTCCGCCACCATCCGCTCGCTGACGGAGAAGGGATACATCAAGGAAGAGCGCACCGCGGACATCCCTCCTCCCGTCACCGCATTCGAGACTACGGAAGCAAGACCGCTGCTCAGCCCAAAGCAGAAACGTGTGTGCGACATGATCGCGGCATCGGAGAAACCGTCGCTCCTCTTCGGCATCACGGGCAGCGGCAAGACCGAAATCTATGCGTCGCTGATCGCCGATGCGGCCGCGCAGGGGAAACAATCGATACTGCTGGTACCGGAAATTCTCCTGACGGAATACACCGTCCACCGCTTCCGGAAGATGTTTGCGCCGGAGCGCATCGCCGTCATTCACAGCCGCCTCACCTCGTCCGCACGCAGAAATGCCTGGATGCGCATCCGCAGCGGCTCCGTGGCGCTCATCATCGGATCACGATCGGCGCTCTTCTCGCCGTGTGCCCGCCCCGGTCTCATCATCATCGATGAAGAACACGAGTGGACGTACAAAAACGAACAGACGCCGCGCTACAACGCGCGTGATCTGGCTGAGAAGCTCTGCAGCCTGAGCGGCGCGAAGCTCGTGCTCGGATCCGCAACGCCATCGCTGGAAGCATGGGCGCGTGCAAAACAGGATCACTACACTCTGGCACGACTGCCCGAGCGATACATGCAACGGGCGCTGCCCGTCGTGCGCGTCATCGATCTGGGAACGGTACGGTTCGGATCTCTCTACCCTTTCTCACCGCCGCTCATCCAAGCCATCGAGGAGCGATTGGCGCGGAAGGAACAGACGGTGCTCTTCCTCAATCGCCGCGGAGTGGCGTCCGCCATGCTCTGCTTGCAGTGCAGAAAGCGTCTGGTCTCACCGGTATCGCAATTGCCCTATACCGTCCATCGCGGACCGGATAACCGGATGTATCTGCTCGATCACGTCGCAGGCGTGTCCGCGGAAGTCCCCGCGGAGTGTCCCCACTGCCGTTCCACGCAATTGCTTCCGGTGGGCGCGGGAACGCAGAAATTGGAAAATATCCTTTCGTCCCTCTTTCCGACGGCAAAGATTCTGCGCGCAGACAGCGACACATTGCAGCATCCTGAACAGATGCGACAGGTGCTGGATGACATGCGCGAGCGCCGGGCGGACATCCTGCTGGGCACGCAATCGGTAGTGAAAGGATTGGACCTGCCGATGGTGACGCTTGCGGCCGTACTCGTGGCGGACATCGGCCTCTCCCTGCCGCACTTTCGCGCAGGCGAACGCGTCTTCCAACTCCTCACGCAACTCACGGGACGCAGCGGCAGAGCCGGTCCCGGCGATGTGTACATCCAAACGTTCCGTCCCGATGCGCCGGAAGTGCAAGCGGCTGCCGCCCACCGCACCGAGGAATATTTGGAAACGGAACTCACCCTGCGCACCCTGCTGAACTACCCGCCAAGCGTTCCGATGATCCGCCTGCTCATCACCGGGGAGAAAGCCGAACCGCGCGCGCGATCCGTGCATCAAGCGGTGCTGCGCCTCATCACACACCTGGGAGTCGAAGCGCAAGCAACGGTGGCACCCACGCTGTTTGGCATCGGACTGGAGTGGCACGTTCTCATCAAAGGCAATGATATTCATCAGCTCCTTGCACATATTCCGCTCACGGATGTCACGGTCGACGTCGATCCGATGGACGTCGTATGAGTGTTTGTGAACAAAAATTCTCCCGTACGCAATGTACTTCAGACGCAAAGCGCGTACTATCGAACATTGAACATTCCCCACCTTCCATGAAGCGCCTCCTCACTCTCTCATCCGTCCTCTTTCTGATCCCCGTCGCCGTCGCAGCGCAGCAATTCAGCAACGACGACAACGCGGCGAAGATGCAACTGGGCAATGACATCTACACGGCAGGCAATTTTCTCAACGTCACGGAATCGGTGCCGGACGATTTATTCATTGCGGGGAACCAAATCACGGTGCAGGCGGATGTGGGCGGTGATGTGCTCGCAGCCGGATCGAATCTGACGATTAACGGCGCCGTGGGCGATGACGTACGCATCGCAGGAGGGAACGTGACGGTGAACGGCACGATCGGCGGAGATCTTCTATTGGCGGGAGGTACGGTATACGTCGGACCCGACGCCGTCATCGAAGGCAATCTGCTGCTGGGAGGCGGAATGGTGCGCATCGAGGGAACGATCCGCGGAAACGCAAAAGTCTCCGGAGAGGACATCGTCTATTTGGGAACATCGACGGGAACAGCCGACTTGCGCGGAGAAAACATCACGCTGCGCGGAAGCGTAGGCGGCAATGCCATTGCTGCGGCAAAAAAACTCACGATCGATCCGGCGGCCCGTATCGGAGGGGAACTTCGCTACTGGAGCCGGAGCGGTGTGCAGGAGATCGGTGCGAGCGTCGCCGGAACCTCTGTGTACGATGAAGCATTGAAAATGCGGGAACCGGTGTCAGAGGAGGAACCCACGTCCGCAGGCGTCGTCGGCATCCTCGGCATCATCTCTCTGTTTGCGCTCTTTTCCGCCGCGCTCAGCATCGCCGTGTTCCAGTTCTCCACCCGCACATTCATCATCGACAGTGCGATGCGCCTGCGCACCGGACCCGGCATGAGTGTGCTGTGGGGTCTTATCTTCTTCCTCCTCACGCCCATCGTCATCCTGCTCCTCATGATCACGATCATCGGTCTGCCGCTCGCGCTGGCAGTGGCTGCGTGCTACTTTCTCACGCTGCTCTTCGCACAAATCCTCACGGCGATGGTGCTGGCACGCTGGGCGGAAAAGCAATGGTCGACCAAGAAGAAGCCCTGGCACCCTGTCGCGGTCTACTTCGCGGCGCTTGGCATCTGGATCCTGCTGAAATTCCTCTGGGTCATCCCGTTCCTCGGCTGGATCATCGTCGTCCTCGCGGTCTTCGCAGGCTTCGGCGCAGTGCTCTCGGTCAAATGGGAACGGTTCAAGCAGGTGGCGTAGATTGATGCATTAGGCTTGTGGAATCCGCAACACGCTCACCATCGCGGGGCGATGCATACGCGTTCTGAACATCTACTGTGTTCCTAACCGCCATAGCGCGATCCCCGTCGCCACGGACACATTCAGGGACTCTTTTTTTCCGAGCATGGGAATCTGCACGACTGCGTCACTGAGCGCGAGAATGCCTTCCAGCACCCCCGTCAATTCATGCCCGACGACGAGACACACCTTTTCCATCGGCACAAAAGTCGCCAGATCGACGGCATCGGGAGTGAGTTCCAATGACACGATCTGCCACCCCTCTTGCTTCAAGGATTGAATAATGGGAAGCGGATCGCGACTGTGCTCCCACGGCACCCACTGCTCCGCGCCAATGGCGGTCTTCGTAATCTCCTTGCGCGGCGGATGGGCGGTGTACCCCGTCAGATACAGATGCTCTACCCCCAAAGCGTCGCACGTCCGGAAGAACGCTCCCACGTTCCAGAGGGAACGGATGTTATGAGCCATCAGTCGAAGTGCAGGCATAGCGACGGCAGTATAGCTGCGATGACCTCATACTAACCATTGGCCACGTCGATGTATGCGTCGTGTACGAATGGCCCTGCTCATCGATATCCAGGAAGTAAACGAAAACCCAACCCGCCATCTTCGAATCGGCGTAAGTAAGTGCGCAATTGGATCAACTAATTTCCATAGGCATCGCTCCATCTCATTTCATCAACAGAATCAATTTGAACTGAGAATGGCCCATGGGCATCCTCAGGATTGATCTCAATTTCTACATTACCAGACCGACCTGTTACTCCGGAGGCAATTTTCATGCCCGCACAAAAAAATGAAACTTGCACTCCTTGAAGATATTCTGGCCATTGAGATTGATCATTATATTGAACGGAGAAAGCTAAAATCTCTGGAATGGTAGTATTGTTATGTTGAAAAGAAGGTCTAAGACACAGAGAATAGTGTACTTTGAATATTTCACCTTTGTTTGCTTTGTTAAATCCTTCAGAAAAACATGAGCTACATATTGCCGTACCAATAGGTTTCACATTCAAATCGCGCACATTCTTATAATCACGAGAAATGACTGATCGAACTGTGTCAATGTCAGGCAATGGACCAATAACTTCTCTATCCGCATCTCTGAAACGTTGTGCAGTAATTGCCAATTCAGATCTTGGGCGACAAGCAATCCCACCAAATAGCGTGGCTGTGGCAATTGAAGACAGAAAACGTCTTCGACTGACATGCGAAGAAGAATTTAATTGCCCATCAGGACTTGGTTGCCTCTGGATAGGAATGGTATACCCCTCATTGAGTTTATCCATAGATAAATGATAAATGATTTATAATGATTTGTCAATATGTGGCATTCGTTCCTTTATGAACCATCTCTGCCTTTTCTGCCTTTCCTCACTTTTCCCACCTCTCGCTACACCTTCATCACCTCTTCCTCCTTCTTCTCCTTCGCTTCATCGATGCGCGCGTTGGCGCCGTCCACCTCCTTCTGCAACTGATCCTGCAAACTGTCGCGCAATGTTTCATTGGATTCTCCTTTGATGTCATCATGCGCTTTCTGACGCGCCTGACGCACCGAGATGCGCGCTTCTTCGGACAGTTTCTGCACGATCTTCACGAGCTGCTGCCTGCGCTCCTCCGTCATCGGAGGAAGATTGAGACGAATCACCGATCCGTCATTGACCGGATTGATCCCGATATCCGCCTGCCGTATCGCTTTCTCCACCGCCTGCAATGCGCTGCGATCCCATGGCTGGATGACGATGGTTCTGCCATCCGAAATGCTGATGCCGGCGACGGCGCGCATCTGCATCTTCTGCCCGTACACGTCCACGTCAATGTGCTCCACCAGCGACGCATTCGCGCGGCCCGTCTGGAGCTTGGCATACTCGGCGAGAAGATACTGAATCACCTTGTCGACTTCCGCATGAAAAGCGGAGATGCGTGCGTCTGGCATAGGACCCGATTGTAGCACGAATTGAAGTGGTACCAAGACAGGAAAAAGGATGACAAAGAAATCAAGGATTACAAAGATTTCAAATTTCCTTGTAGTCCTTGTAGTCCTTGTAATCCTTCGTCCCTACGCTCCCACCACCGTCCCGATATCTTCCCCCATCGCCGCTTTCAACAGGTTGGACCGATCGGAGAAATTGAACACGCGAATGGGAAGATTTTGATCCTGACAAAGGCTGAACGCCGCCTGGTCCATCACATTGAGGTGCTGTTCCAATGCATCCCGGTACGTCAGTGTCTTCAAGAGTTGTGCATCCTTGTGTTCATTGGGATCCTTGTCATAGATGCCATCAACATTGGTCGCCTTGAGCAAACAGTCGCAACCCAGTTCCAGCGCGCGCAAGGCGGCTGCGGAATCCGTCGTAAAAAAAGGATTGCCCGTTCCTCCCGCGCAAAGCACCACACGGCCCTTCTCCAGGTGACGAATGGCGCGGCGACGAATGTACGGCTCCGCGATCTGCGGCACCTGCACGGCGGAAAGAATGCGCGTATCCACCCCGTGGTGCTCCAACGCGGTCTGCAGGGCGACGGCGTTCATCACGGTCGCAAGCATACCCATCATGTCGCTGGCCGTCCGTTCGATGCCCACGCCGGTCGTATCTCGATAGCGCCAAATGTTCCCTCCGCCCGTCACAACCACCACCTGCATTCCCTGCTTCGCTACCGCTGCGATGGACCGGGCCACTTCATACAAGGTCGGCTGGTGAATTCCTTGCCCCTTACCTTCTTTTGACATCGCTTCTCCGGAAATTTTGAGCATCACGCGCTTGTAGGGAGTCATGGAGTATGGGGTGAAAAGAGGGGCTGACGGAAGTATACAAGCCATCGGGCCGGCGTCTATACTGAGTCTGTGTTC
This sequence comes from bacterium, assembly GCA_029558515.1. Lineage (GTDB taxonomy): Bacteria > Patescibacteriota > Gracilibacteria > Peribacterales > Peribacteraceae > JAKQEM01. Next base: position 28,791 of record JAKQEM010000040.1, on the reverse strand, counting down.
CGTAGCTCCGCTCTAGTCCGATGCGTGGAACTCCGGACGGAAAGCATTCAGATCCTTCTCATACGGCAAGCCCCGGTAGCTCAGGTGGATAGAGCAGCAGCCTTCTAAGCTGCGGGTCACAGGTTCGAATCCTGTCCGGGGTACCATTCGACTCATTCGCTCCTGAAGACTCGCTCATTGCATGCCGTGAATACAGAGAAGATCGACTTCGATGCTAAAGCCCGGGATCTTATTTCTCGCTTCCAGTCTCCTCCTGCATCAATGGAGCACGATGACGGGTCAGATGGAACATCAAAACGGCCGCATTAAAGAATATGAGAACCGGAAGAATTTGATTGAACATGTCCATCGGAAAATCGGAAAGAATAAGAGGTCGGAGACTACACGTGACGGACGCGGAAAGCAGCGAAATGAAGGACTTTTTTCCCGGTGCGTCATCTGCCCGTCATCACCCGGAAAAAGGAATCAATGGCATTGAGCACCGACTCCAGGAGACGCATCAACCATGACTCGTTCCCGACGACCGGCACGTCCTCTCCCGGCAGCTGATTGCTTCCTCCCAGGAGACTTGCGCGAAAATCGGCGGAAGGAATGGGAGACATAGAGGTTTTCCGTCCGGCGGCGCACTTCGGAGAAAACACCCAACGGCAGCCACCATAACACTGCGATGCATCGCAGGTAGGAGGCAAGCACAATTTTCCACCGCAAGGAGGCAGGACGTAGGATCCGTCACCGCCACGATCCGGCTCGCACTCTTCCGTTTCCGGCTGCACGATACCGTCACCGCAGAACGCCGACTTACAAGCAATACTGCAAGAGGGAGAAACGCCATTCATTCTCCCGATGTCACACTCTTCACCTCCGTCCGGTTCCACGATGCCGTTGCCGCATCCCACGGTGATGTCCTGTACTGGAATCTTTGGATACGGTGTAAAGGTATGGCCGCCCGCAATGCCACCGCCGCCCGTCGCCTCGGATGAAGAAGGCGCAAGCACCGAAGAAGGCGAAGAGGAGTCAGGGACCACGGAGGAGGAATCCGGAGCTGCGGAAGAGGAATCGGGTGCTACTGAAGAGGAATCCGGTTCTGCAGAGGACGAATCGGGTGCTACTGAAGAGGAATCCGGAATGGCGGAAGAGGAATCCGGTTCTGCAGAGGACGAATCGGGTGCTACTGAAGAGGAATCCGGAGCTGCGGAAGAGGAATCCGGAGCTGCGGAAGAGGAATCCGGTTCTGCAGAGGACGAATCGGGTGCTACTGAGGAGGAATCAGGCGCAACGGAGGAAGACGCGACGCTGGAAGAGCTGTTTTGCGTGCAGACGCTCGGCGCGGTTCCCGTGCAGGAATATCCGTCCGTCACCGTACACGTCACCGGTTCGCAGCCGTCTGCCGGAATTTCATTGCCGTCGTCACAGTCCTCAACGCCCGTCTCCACGTACCCGTCGCCGCACGCGGCCTGCGCACATGTAGTGAGACAAGCATCCAAATTCGAAACGTTCCCGTCATCACATGCTTCCACGCCGCCCGTCGGGCCGGTGATGCACGTGAGCGCATCGGAACACACGTACGTATCGCCGCACTCGGCATCCTGACAGGAACCGACGCAATAATCCGTATTGTCGGTATTGTCATCGTCACATTCCTCCCCGGCTTCGACCACGCCGTTGGGGCAAACCGGCTCTCCATACCCGAATGCAATCTGGCGATGCATCGTCCACTGTTTGCTTCCGATGGAATCCCGCAACGCAATTTCTGCTTGAAATACGAAGACACCGAGAATCAGCCCCATGCTGAGTGCTATCAGTGTCGCCTGCATTTTTTTGTGCAGAGGCATCTAAGCAGTATACCACACCATAGAAATCCCTTCCAGACTCTCCCTTGGTGAAAAACGGCATTTCCGCTATGATATGTGCAGTACATCCATCTCACCCGTCCATGCGTCTCACAAAAATCATTTGCACCCTGGGTCCCTCCAGCGATACGGAGGAGAAATTGCTGGCGCTTGCAAAGGAAGGCATGGACATCGCCCGCATCAACCTCTCTCACGGAAACGACGAGTCGCATCGAACGGCCGTCCGCATGGTCCGCGCGCTGAATGAACGACACGGACTCTCCATCGCCACCATCACGGACAACCGCGGATCCGATATTCGCACGAGCGATGTCAAAGAACCCATCGCGATTACGGCAGGACAAGAAGTACTGTTCACGTTTGCCGAAGCGAAAGAGCGCACGATGCCTGTCATTCGCGTGAACTATCCATTCATCGGGAAAGACGTCACGGATGCGGAAGCGATCATTCTGGACAACGGCAACATCGTTTTCGATTTGGTGGACGTGATCGACGACGGCGCGGCGGTAGGGAAAGCGCGCAATGCGGGTTCCATCGGCTCTCGTCGCCACGTCAATCTTCCCGGCGCATTCGTCAGCCTGCCGGCTCTCACGGAGGAAGATTGGAAAGATTTGGATATGGCAATGGAGGAACAGGCGGATTTCGTGGCACTGTCCTTCATTCGCACCGCGGACGAAGTGGAAGAAGTGCGTGCGCACATTCGCAAGAAGCGCGGCCATCTGCGCATCATCACCAAAGTGGAGACGCGGCATGCGGTGGACAACATCGATGCCATCATCGCGGCATCGGACGCTGTCATGGTGGCGCGCGGCGACTTGGGCGTGGAGATTCCCTTCGAACGCGTTCCGGCCGTGCAGGATAGAATCGTCACCAAGTGCAGGCAGGCGGGCAAACCTGTCATCGTCGCCACGCACATGTTGGAGAGCATGATCAAGAGCCCCATGCCCACCCGCGCCGAAGTGACCGACATCGCGCACGCTGTCACCACCCGGGCGGATGCAACGATGCTGTCCGCCGAAACTGCGGCGGGTGCCTTCCCCAATGAGTCCGTCCGAGCCATGGCCCACGTGATCATCGAAACCGAGAAGAACCTGCCGTACCGGAACGATCAGCTGCCTCTTGCCTGTGCGTTTGGCGACCGTCAAGCGCTGGCGGAAGCCGCCGCTCGCATGGCTGTGTCCCTGCGTGCTCCCGCCATCCTCGTCATCACGCAAAGCGGCGCAACTGCCCAAGCCATCAGCACCCTGCGCCCGGGCGTTCCCATCATCGCATTCACCGAAACGGAGGAAGTAAAGCATGCTCTGCAACTCACGCACGGCGTCATCCCGCTCACCATCGCCTACGATGAAGATCCGGAAATTACGCTCCAGCGCGCACTGCAAGCAGTGGACCAGGCGGGACTCGTCGAAGATACCGCCGCCATCGTCGCCGTGACCGACGCCAAATCCATCGGCGGAAGCGCGCGCACGGTGCAGATCAGAAGGGCGTTATGAGGAGACGTTCGACGGAGAACTAGATATCCAACTACGCTCAACAAACACGATCGTCTTTGTAGATCCTTACTCTGCGTTCCGGTGATTCTTCATTGCCACCTCCCGCTCCCCGTCCACGTATCGCGGTCTGCGCGCCGGGGGCATACTGACAATGTGCTTGTCCTGTTGCAGCGTCTCCAGTGATTGCTCCTCGGCAATCTGCATCTTCAATACTTCTTTTTCCAGCAACAACTTGGACCGTTCGTACTCCAATGTGCGCAGACGGTAGCCCTTGGTGGCGTTGGCGTTCTCGTGGAAAAGAATGAGAAGCGCCAGGAGCAAAATCAGAGAGCCAATGGCCGCCATCAGTAGCACCGTCCCCTGATCGACGAGCGATCCGAGGGACAAACGGCGCACGGAAGCCTGCGATCGTTGGGGAAGACGGTTGAGCACAGGAATACTTCAGGACGAAACACGACGGAGAACGCGAAACTTTGCACTGCGCGCTCTCGGATTATCCGCGCATTCCTCCGGCGATGCAACCATCGGTTTGCGGGAAAGCTCAACAAAGGATGCAGGCACCGCCACCTGCCCGGTCACCGGATCCTTGACGGAAGTGGATAGCGCCCGAAATGCTTGTTTTACGCGCCGATCCTCCAGCGAGTGAAAACTGATCATGCCGATGCGTCCTCCCGGTTTGAGAAGGAGCGGCGCCTCCGCGAGAAAAGCGTCCAGCATGGTAAGTTCGTCATTCACCGCGATGCGCAGTGCTTGAAAGATTTGCGGCAATATGCGCTTCGCACGATATCCCAGGAGTTGCTCCACGGCATGCACAAGATCCGTCGTCTTCTCAAACGATTGACCGGCAAGGGTAATCGCAAGGCGATGCGCATCCCGAAACAGCTCTCCGAAATCTCGCAGAATGACTTTGATCGCAGAAACATCGGACTGACGAAGAAGCTCCGACGCCGTCATCCCCGTCGAGGAATCAAATCGAAGATCGAGGGGAGCAGGCTCACGAAAGGTGAATCCACGAGCGGGATCATCGATGTGCGGCGAACTGAGACCAAGATCCGCCAAGATGATGTCAAACGGAGGCAGCTGCAACTGCGCAAGTTTCCCGAAATTGCAGTGATAAAACGTGGTCCTGCCATCAAATGAAGACAACCGCTCCTGCGATGACGCAAGATTTTTCGCATCGGCGTCCAAACCGACCAATGTGCCGTGGGGAGACGTGGCCCGAAGCAACGCTTCCGCATGCCCGCCCAACCCCAAGGTTGCATCGAGCACACTATCTCCGGATTGAGGTGCAAGAGAGGCAAGCACGGTGGAGAGCAAAACGGGAATATGATGTGAGGATGCCGGCATCGACGTGCAGTGTACTCCCCTTCTTGTACACATTTTGTACTCAGAAAATGGCAGAATAGTGAGGTATAGAGCTTTTTCTCCAAAAACAGCATCATTGCGAGTGATTGACAGCTATGTGATTTTAGTTATAGTAACACACTTTGCACCTCTTACTGACGCTCCTCTTCGGCTATACGGTTTCCGCGGCAGCGCCCATCCTCACCTCACCCTACGTGCAACCTGACGCATGGGTACCCAAAGCCAAGGACAGACTGATCGTCGACATACGGAATAATCGCGGCTACTTGATCGGTCTCGACGGATTCTATACATCCTTTCCCGTGGGGACCGGGCAGCGTCGCACGGTGCGCTACATCGGAAAAGTCTACAACGCAGCCACTCCCCGGGCCCGATGGACCATTCAATCCTTGGAGTACAAACAGGGGGACCGCGCAACCTATGGCAACACCGGGCGCTTCTTCCGCCTGAATCACGAACAATGGGGTCGGACGCAGTACGGCATTCACGCCACGTCCAACATCGAAGAAATTTTAGCCAAAGACAATCGCTATGCCAGTATGGGCTGCATTCTGGTCTCGGATGACATCCTGACGATTTTGGAACAATCACTCGCGCTGCATGACTCCGGGATGCAAGTGATCACAGTGGACGACGTGGATATCGATGCCATCAGCATGGGGATCTTGGAGCTGTAGGATTACCCTTCCCCGCACCATGACACCTCCGTATACTGCGAACGCAAGGAGAGGTGGCTGAGCGGCCGAAAGCACCACACTGCTAATGTGGTATACGGGTAAAACCGTATCGAGGGTTCGAATCCCTCCCTCTCCGCCAGACGAAAACCGACAGTGGTGAAGGGAACATGCGTCCTTACCGGAAGAATCGGTATTTGACGAGAGTCCAGATGGCATGGAGGCCGTCGCGAAATTTGATCTTCTTGCCATCCTTGATGCTCCGAGGAACGTAGGAAATGGGCACCTCTACGATGGGAATGCCGCGACGCAAAATATTTGCCGTGACCTCGGGGCAAAATTCAAATCGTCGACACTGCAGCGGAATGGTACGCAACAGTTCGGCGGAAAATACTTTGTAGCAAGTGGATTCATCCGTCAGTGACGATCCGTACAGAGCATTCGTCAGCCATGTCAGAAAGAGACCGCCGGCATAAAACGTATAACCGGAATGGGAGACATTCTTCTCGTTACGCTCGCGCGATCCGTACACGACTTGAGCCGCGCCGCTTTGGATCGGCCGGAGAAGCTGCGGGTAATCTCGGGGATCGTACTCCAAATCCGCATCCTGAACGATGACAACATCACCTGTCACTCGTTGGAATCCTGTCCGGAGAGCACTCCCCTTCCCACGATTCACATCATGATACAAAACGGTATGCGAGGTTTGTTTTTCGATCTCCCGCAGCACCTGTCTCGTTCCGTCGATCGAACAGTCATCGATCAGAATGATCTCCTTCTGCATGTTGCCCAAATCCACTTGTTCGATTGTTCGCAGAAGAGGAACAATCGTATTCCGTTCGTTGAAACAAGGAATGACAATGGAGACCTTCATACGGATGACAGTCTATACAATGTGTAGCTTATCCGTCTCCTCCCCCGCTTTCCTCCGGTATGCGCACCATGCACAGTCCGCGGACGAGGCCGGCGGGTTGTCCGTCATCAGGCACTCCTTCGCGGCGATCAGCGCATCTTCCACCCAGTTATCGGAACCGACATACGGCAGAATGCTGAGCGTGAAATCGAGCCTGCGATCAAATGACTCTCGCTCCCGATTGGCATTGGCGAAGAGGAAATACGCCGTATCCGAAACGATCAAACCCTGACGGCGCAGCAACCATTGGTACACCTCCATCTGCCGTTTATACCCGTCTCGATCATCGAGAGTGATCGGTCCGCTCGTACTCGTTGCCTTGTAATCCACGACGACGATCGAACCGTCCTCATGCTGCCAGAGATCATCCACGATGCCGAAGACCTCAAACCCGCTCTGTGGATGGACGGAACGGACGCCCGTGGGCGTATCGCGCCACAAGGCAAGATCTCTGTGCCGCAGCGGCACCGCATCGATGCCAAAGAGTTGCATGACGGGATGCGGTTCTCCGCGCAGACGCCAGAAATCAAACTCCCGCTTGAGCAACGCATCGACCGCAAGATTCAGGGAGTAAAACGCACTGTCCGGCCGGACGACACCGGTTCGTCTGTCCAGATGGAAACAACGTGGACAGTCCAGGAACAGTTGCAGCTTGGTACGGCTGAGGGGATAGGGACCGGAATTCCCTTGTGCCCCGGGACGAAAGAATGCGCGGGTGGCGGCCATGAACCGCATGATACACCACGCATGACATCAAACCCTGTTTGCATCGAGTTGGGAGCGCAGCTGGTGCAGACCGCGATAGATACGCACCGAGACGGTATTCGAAGATTCCCCGGTGCGCAGTGCGATATCGCGCGGAGGCAGTCCGTGCACGTACCGCATGACGAGAATGGAACGGTAGCGATTGTCGATCTTACTCAGTGCCTTGAGAACGGGTTTTGAATCGATACGCGCACGCGTCCGATCGGCATCATCGTCCTGGCCGGGATCGAATCCCTGTTCCTGCAAATGATTCAGTGACGACTCCCGCTGCTTGCGCGATTCATCAATGATCAAATTGTTCGCTATGCGATACAGAAACGCCCGCATGTTACGAATTTCGCCACCGCGCAACATGTACATCCAGGTGCGCGTAAATGTTTCTTGCGCAAGATCGCGCGCGCGTTCGCGATCAAACACGCGATACTGACAATGCCGAACGATCGCCTCGGCATACGCGTCGTAGGCTTCCTTAAATTCCAACTTTCGAGCCGATGATTGAACAGCACGACTCATAGATGAATAGGGGGAATGGGCAGGAACCAAGAATGCTAATACAACCCCTCGTATTTGTCACTCATTATCTCCACAAAATGTATGAACGTATCGCGGCGCACCGGCTCGTGGTACAGTCGCCCGCATGACACGGCGTCACATCATTGCGATCGACATCGGCGGAACCAAATGCATCGCGGCTTTGTATGACGACGACCATCGCACACCCATCCGACAATTGACCATTCAGACGCGTGCGTCGGAGGGATTTTCTGCGGTGCTGCAGGATGTCCTGCGCCTCATAGAGGAACTGCACACGGATGAAGCAGCCGCCATCGGCATCGGTGTCCCGGGATTCGTGAAGCAACCCGACGGCATCATTCTTCGACTTCCCAATATTCCGGGCGCGGAAGGCACGCATCTCCAAGCGCTGCTCGAGCAAAAGACAGGTCTGCGCGTCTCAGTCGGCAATGATTCGCAAACGTTCGCGCTGGCGGAAGCATTGGAAGGTGCCGGTAAGGGGCACGACGTCGTCGTCGGCATCACCATGGGCACGGGCGTGGGAGGCGGCATCGTGATCGATGGAAAACTATTCGAGGGCTCGAGTGGTTGCGCGGGCGAACTGGGTCACACGCTCCTCCTGCCCGGTCAACCGCCGTACGCGACCGATGACCGACGTGGCGAAACGGAACAATTCCTCTCAGGTACAGCGATGAAAAAACGTTGCGAAGCGGCGAAAAAACCGGAAGATCTGCTGGCGGGAGAGGCCTGCGCATTTCTCCATCCCTCCATCATCAAAGAAGCGGCATGGTTATGCACCAATCTGACGTACGTGCTCAATCCGTCCATTATCGTTTTCGGCGGAAGCACCGGCCGCGCACTGGAATCCTATCTGCCCGCCATTCATACGGAAATGCTGCAATGGACACTTCGTGATACTCCCCTGCCGCAATTTGCGATCCGGAAACTGAAAGACGCGGCGACGAGAGGAGCGGCGCTGCTGGTGATGAATGAAATAGATAATGAATAATTGAAAATGCCCTCGCCCTCGACCTCTCCCCCACAGTGAGAGGAGACAAGATCTATCTTGACGCATGACGGAGGGGTCCGCGCGCACGGGGGGTGAAGAGGAAGCCCCGCAGCGTTTGCGAGACGTTTTCGTCTGAAGCCTTGGAAGACGAAAACGTTGAGCCGCGGGGCGGGCGGAGAGGTTGTTGCGCGCGGTCGCATTTTGGCTCCACCTTTGTTGCGACAGACAAAGGTGGAAAATCTACTTCCATGCACCATGAAAAACTCCTTCTCTATCCATCCTCTCAAACCCGTGTGCGCCGAAGTAATCGCGCTGAGCTTGAATGAGGTTCTGCGGGAGATGATCACTCCGGATGGTGTCGTAATAGCTGAGCGTGGCGGCGAGTGCCGGAATGGGAATCCCTTGTGATTGCGCGAGACACACGAGTGACCTCCACTGCTCCTGCCGCCCATCTGCGAAACGACCAATAATTTCCTGTTCTACAACCAGGGCTGCTTCTGTCTCGTTCGGATTGCAGGCTCGCTGGTATGTGGGAAGAAGCGAGGAACGGATAATACACCCGCCACGCCAGATGCGGGCAACCTCCGCCAGAGATACGTTCCAACCCAATGTTTCAGATGCGCGTTCGATCAGATGGAATCCCTGATTGTACGTACAGATGAAGGAACATTCCAGTGCCGCTGCCATCCACTCCTGCACGGTGGCGGATGCAGGAATATCTTGCTGCACCAGTTCCGCCGGGAATTTTGACCGATTGCGCGCAATCCGCCGGGGACTGCTGGAAAGAATGCGTGCAGTTACCGCCGCATCGATGGTGGGAGTCGCCTCTCCCAGGGTCATTGCCGCCTCCGTCGTCCATTTCCCCGTCCCCTTCTGCCCGGCACCGTCTTTGATCATATCAATAAGATCTGCGCCCGTTTCCGTATCTTTCTTTGTAAAAATATCCGCAGTGATCTCGATGAGAAACGATGACAATCCCGGTTGCTTGTCCCAGGCAGCAAACGTCTCTGCCAGTTGTTCATTGGAAAATCCGCCCACGTGTTTCAGAACGTCGTAGGTCTCCGCGATCAGCTGCATGATGCCGTACTCGATGCCGTTGTGCACCATTTTCACGAAGTGCCCCGCGCCGCCCGATCCCATGTACGCGATACACGTACCACCGTCTCCGTCCTCCGCGGCCATTGCGGAGAAGAGCGACATCAAGCGTTCCACTGCTGCTCTGTCACCTCCCGGCATCATACTGGGGCCTTTCAACGCACCTTCTTCCCCCCCGCTCACCCCCATCCCGATGAACGCAATCCCCTGCTCACGCAAAAACTTTTCTCGTCGTTCGGTATCCCGATAATGACTGTTTCCCGCATCGATGATGCAATCTCCATTTTCCAAATGTGGCAGAAGGTCCTCGATGACCGCATCGGTATCCGGTCCGGCTTTCACCATCAGCAGAATCGACCGAGGGGATGGCAGCGCACGCGCAAGCTCCGCGTATGTCTTGCATGGAATGAATGTCCCTTCCTTCCCGTACTCGGCCGCGAACGCATCCGTCTTCTGAGGCGTCCGATTGTAGACGGCGACCGTCGCTCCGTTTCTCGCTGCATTCCGCGCAAGATTTGCGCCCATGGTCCCCAGGCCGACGATGCCAAGATGCATGGTCATGATTGCTTCGTTTTTTCCCAGTCATCAAGAAATTTCTTCAGACCGGCATCCGTCAGAGGATGCTGAGAAAGATGTTGAAATACGGCAAACGGTATGGTGCAGATGTGCGCACCCATCGTCGCGGCGCGCGTAACGTGTTCCGGCTTGCGCACGGACGCGACGAGCACCTGCGTGTCGAAATCGTAGTGACGCCATGCTTCCAAGATATCGGCAATCAGGAGCATACCGTCCCCACCGGTATCGTCGATGCGGCCGACGAACGGGCTGATCATCGTCGCGCCGGCCTTCGCCGCGAGAATCGCCTGCGGAACGGAAAAGACGAGCGTCACATTCGTCTTGATCTGCTTTCCGGAGAGAAACCGCACGGTCTTGAGCCCCTCGGTCGTCATCGGCACCTTCACCACAACGTGCTTGTGCCAACCCGCATATTCCAATGCTTGGGTCTTCATCCCCTCAACGTCCGTTGCCGTCACCTGCGCGCTCACTTCTTTGACGAGCTCACACATTGCGAGCACCGTTTCCTTGAAATCCTTCCCCTCCTTCAAAACGAGGGACGGATTGGTCGTGACGCCGTCGAGAATGCCCAAAGCTGCGATCTCCCGGACATGGTCGACGTTGGCGGTATCAAGGAAGAGTTTCATACAAGATGAGGGAACGCGGACACTATAGGAGAGAACAATACATTGCGCACGAAATTACCTGTGGAGACTTGCGCAATCACTCCGAAGTTTGGATGATACCCTCCCATGCGATTCGCATTCGTCACCGTCGGCTCCTTGCTGCTCCTTGCGGCCTGCACCGCGCAACAAGCAACGATACTCACCGAACCCATCCGTATCGATAAAGCTTCCGTCTCTTCTTCGTCCATTGATTCCTTGCCTTCCTCACCACGCCTTGACCCCTCGGTTGCTTCGGTTTCATCGGATTCCCCCGCCCGATCCGAACGGTCGGATCGTTCGGGCGGGTCGGATGCAACTGTGTCGTCCGCTCCCGACGCCCTTCCCCCTTCCGTCAGAATCGTTCTCCCGTTCGCCACCCAAGCCCCCACCGGCGACTGGGGTGATCCGTTTCAGGAAGCCTGCGAGGAAGCGTCGTTGATCCTCGTGCATCACTATCTTTCAAAACAACCGCTCGACATATCAGTCATGCAGCAATCCATTCTAGATCTCGTCGAGTGGGAAACACTGCGCGGCCTTCCGCAGGACATTCGCATTGAGAAATTGGCAATCGTCGCGCGGGAGTACTACGGCTACGAATCCACCATCGTGGAGAACACGGAAGTTACGACAGAACGAATCGAAGCGGAACTTGCGCAGGGCATTCCCGTCATCGTGCCACTGGCAGGCCGGATGCTCGGAAACCCCTACTACTCGGGTGACGGCCCTCCGTACCATATGCTCGTCATCGTCGGTTACGATGCAAAGAATTTCCTGACGCACGACGTCGGCACGCGCCGCGGCGAATACTATTCCTACCGAAAATCCGTGATCATGGATGCGATCCATGATTGGACGGGAAGCAAGGAGACGATTGAGAATGGAGAGAAGAGGATGATGATAGTGAGATACCCTTGAAAACAAGAAAACATAGATCATGCTCCGATATCTCCTGTCTTTATAACCAAACTACTCAGTTCGGGAGAAAGACCATTAAGATCAAGGCCAAAGTACAACACACGGTCAACAACCTCATTCACCGCTTCATCAACAGTCATCACTCCGGGCTGCGCAGGTGCATCAGGAAATCTCACAAGTGTTTCAGCTAATTCAACCAATTCTGCATCAGTCAGTCTTATCTCAGGACTTTCCATATTAATCATGGGGAAAGAGTAACATCGCATACCATAAACCAAAAATATCATTTACACAACATCCGTCTCAACCCTCCTCACCCCCTCACCTCCTCCATTTCCTCCATCCTCAATTCTTCATTATCAATGATCAATTATTCATTCGTCTTCACCCAAACATCAACCACTCCGACTCAAATCCAGCAGCAGTCCGATCCAAAGCATCACAAGTCCGCCGATATCACACTATCCAAAATCCAACTAAGAAAATCAGCCAAGTGAAAGATATGAGGAGCACATAACTGATGCAAATCCAAACAATTGCATTTGATAACCGTGTCCCAAAAATTCGAAGAACGAACACTGTCATGGAAACAGCAAACAAGAGATCTGCCACAATCAGAGATAAAAAGTACACTGGATCCACATCTTCAGGGTAATAATCAAATATCCATTGAAATGAGGACAATGCATAATCAGCCAATGGCATTACGAAGCGAAAACCGGCAAGAACAAAAATTACCATCAGAAAAACACTTATAAATATTTTTGTGATGGAGCTGAACGACGAATACGACTGACCAAGTATAGAAACATTCTTCATATCGAAAGAATACCCTATCAATTGAGTGTTATCCAAACATCAACCACTCCGGCTTAAAGATAAGCAGAACGCCGATGGCGAGCATGACGAGACCACCGATGAGGTGCGAGAAACGCGCGTACTTCGATGTCACGCCGGTCACCTCCAGCGTCATCATCGCCACGAAGAAGACGAAGAGATCATCGAGCAAGAAAATCAGAATGTAGAGGAGCAAATATGCGTAGTACTGCCAGGACGGAAGATCATTGAGCGCCAGCACCTGCGTGTACACGGCGGGCAATCCCGCAGAGCAGATGAGTTCGACGAGATTCACCGCAAAAGCCAGCAGTATGATGCCGACAAATGCCAGCCAAAAACATCGTTCATGGATGATGTCGCGAATGCGATGAAAAACGCGCTGCCGGCGCTCTCCGCCCGTCACCTTGCACGTACCATCCTTGTTCGTGACGTATTCCTTCAAATAGTACGCACCACCGCCCAACGCGATGATCCCGATGCCCGTGCGAATCCACCAAAGGAATCCGAGGAAGAGAATCACATTGAGCCATGCCGCCATGAATGTGAAATACACCGCTGCGGATGCGACGAGAAAAGCGATTCCCAACGTCCAGCGGCGCATGCGGTTTTCCATGCCGATCAACAAACTGAGGAGGAAGAGCAGCGTCCACATGGCGCACGGATTGAATCCGTCGAGCGCGGCAAGGATGGCGGTGAGCACCGGCAGCGAATAGCGCATCACATCGACTTCCCCGAGGAAAGGAAGAGAGAGAATGAACGGATCATTCTCCGTGCCCCCCGGCTGCAATGCAGGTTTGCCCGTCGCGCGCTCTTCATCCGCACTCTCTGCATTCCGCACGATGGATGCGACGGAATCAGGACAGCCGTCACGCAGACATGTTTCAATCCGTTCGATGATGGCACGACCCGTCTGCTCCGAAGAAAATCCCATGAACACTTGATCGCCGATCACCGTGAACGGCACCCCGCTCACCCTCTCTCCCAGCGCCTGCGCGACCGATCCAAGCAGCAAAGCGTTTTCACGATCATTCCAGATCTCATAGTCATGAATGGCAGTCGCGTACCGATCCTCGATCGACCGGAATAATTCCCACTCATTCTCGCAATGCGGGCATCCGTCTCCCCAAAAGAAATAGACCGGAACCGTCCGCTGCGCGGATGCGAATACGGGGAAGAGAACAACGCAGAGAAAAGCAATACCGAGGAAGATGCGACGAAAAACGGTCATCTGTCTTTATGCTCGGAAAGAATACGAACGAGTTCTTCTTTGGAGACTTCACCTTTGAGGCGCAGGAATTCCTTGTCATCACGATCGAGAAAAATGAAGACAGGCAGATCTTCTGTCACATCATACTTCTTCGCCGTTTCAAGAGAATCGTCATACTCAAAGTACTGCGTCTGCAACCATGGCATCTCCTGCTCGATTTCCTTCCATCGCGGCTTCATCACCAGACAGCCGGGACACCAGACTGCACCGAATTTAAGAACTTTCATACGAGTAGGGGGAAAATCGTCGCCATCATACACCTTTGATCAACTGCGGAAACCGCTTCTCCAATCGCACATTTCTTGCCATACTCTCTTCTGAACCCTGTTACTCCTTTACTCCTTTACTCTGTTACTCCGTTACTCCGTTACTCCGTTATTCCGTTACTCCGTTATTCCGTTACTCCGTTACTCCCATGCCCTCCCGCCCCGCCACCTCCTCCCTCATCGGCAAAGACCCTACGATCGTTCCGCTTTCGTGCCAGAGAGTCCTAGCGGCATCGGAACGTGGCGGACACATGTGGATCGGTCCGAAACAAGCCAAACCCCTCTCGCAAGAAGATCAAACGGCCTACGACGCGGCGCACACCATCATGCGACACATCGCGGTACGCGCGCCGGTAGAGCACCAATCGGGGCATCCCGGCGGACCCCTCTCTGCATTCACCTTCGCCTACTGCGTCAGCAAACGACGTGATCCCAAAGTTGATCAACCGTTGCGATACAGTGCCAGCCATCTCAGCTTGCTTGCCTACACGTTGCAGTGGCTTTTTGGAAGAGAGGGCACTGATGAACGCCTGGCGAATCCCGCATCCATCATTGAAACGTTTCGCACGGCGGAAGGATTGCCTGGCCACGTCGAAGCAGGCATCGGCGACATACCGTTTGGAACGGGACCGCTCGGCAAAGGTGTGAGCAATGCACTCGGTGCCGCCTTCGGCTTGCAGTACCTTCAGAAAAAGCACCAAATCCCCAATCCCCAATCCCCAATCCCCAAAGTCGATGTCCTCATGGCCGATGGCGATGCCCAGGAAGGACAAATCATGGAAGCCTTCCGTCTCGCATCGGCGCTGCACGCAGACAATCTCATCGTACATGGTGACTTCAACGACATTCAGCTCTCCGATAGGCCCTCAAAAACCATGGCATCGGATTTCGCGTCCATTGCTCATGCATCGGGTTGGCACGTCATCGAAGTGCAGAACGGCAATGACCCCGCGCAGGTGGAAGCGGCTCTTGACCAAGCAGATGCACTGATCGGGAAAGGTCGACCGATCTTCCTCTGCTACTACACCACGATGGGTCACGGCATCTCCTTCATGGAGGAAGGATCGAACACCGGCTCCAAAAACTACCACGGAGCTCCGCTCACAAATGACGAAGCGAAGAGAGCACTCGCGGAACTCACGCCGTTGGATGATGCAGTAAAGACCTTTGAAAAGTATCGCAGAAGATTCACTCACAACTCACAACTCACAACTCACAACTCGTCCCTTCCTTGGAATCTTGCCGCATCCAATTACGCCCGCACCGTTACGGACAAACCCGCCGCTGCGCGCAAAGAATTCGGTGCGACTCACTTGAAAAATCTGATGAAAGCCGATGATCGCATCATCGTCTTACACGCCGATCTCGCGGGATCGGGCGGGTTTGATAAAGTGCAGAAGGAATTTCCCGACAGGGTGATCAACGTGGGAGTGGCGGAAGCAAACATGCTGATGATGGCATCCGGCATGAGACAAGTCGGCCTTTTGCCCGTCACCTACACCTTCGGCGCATTTACGACCAATGAAGCGCGTGCCTCCGCCCGCCTCATCGATATCAACTGCGGGCACACCAAATGCGCGGTGCTGCATGACTGCACGCACGTCGGATTGAGCGTCGGCGAAGACGGCGAAACGCATCAGGAGCAAAACTATTTGAATCTCCCCTTCCGCAACACGCAAGTGTGGATGCCGGCGGACAGCAATCAAGCGGCTGCCATGGCGGAGAAAGGAATGGAAATGATCGCGGAGGGATCAGAAAGCATTTTTGTTTTTTCTCCCCGCACCGATCATCCGCAAGTGACCCGGGAAGATGGCGCCGTGTTCTACGATGAAAGCTACGCGTTCCACGGAACCGCCGATCGCATTCGTGGCGCGGGCGACGCAACCGACAAACTCACGATCATCGCGACGGGCTCCATGGTGCACACGGCCATCCAAGCCGCCGACCAACTGAGTGCATCGCCGAAAGACGAACGCATCCAAATCCGCGTGCTCAATGTCGCCTGCATCCGTCCGCTGGACGCCCAACCCATTATTCGCGCGGCGTTCGAAACACAGCATCTCCTCGTACTGGAAGATCACAATACGGAAGGCGGCCTTGCATCACAAGTGGCGGATGTCATCGCGGATTTCCAACTCCCCTGCTCCCTGCGGCGCTTGGGGCTGAATCAATACTTTCCTTCCGCAAAAGCCGAAGATCTTCTCTTCTTCGCGGGTCTGGATCTCGACAGCGTCCTCAATGCCATCCGGGATGCCATCCGCACGGAAGTCTGCGGCGGGGAAGATGCCTTCGTGACATCGGTGTACGCACTGCTGCAAAACGCGCGGCAGAGTCGTTTCTATCCTTCCGTCCTCCCGCTCATCGATTCCCTGACGAAAGACACATCCGCGCTGGATCATCTACGCGACACCTGGGCAAAGCGCACGTGTCCCCCAAATAAGATCCCCTCAAACGATCAATTGCGGGAACAGTTGGGAGCGGTGCGAAACGGACTCGATCTGTAGGAAATCATTGCGCTATACTGGAGGCGGAGAGATGGCTGAGTGGTCGAAAGCGCCTGACTTGAAATCAGGTGTCCGCGCAAGCGGACCGTGGGTTCGAATCCCACTCTCTCCGCCACATCGCTCGCAGCGACGAAATGCAATGATGGTAAATAGACGCACGTGACAGAGAACGAGCATAGTGGTGTTTTGTGACTAACAAACCTCGTCCCTCCTATTGCATCTCCCCTCTTCGCGCTATACTGGCGTCTCTCATTTCCGACTATGATTTCCTATGAAGCACTTACCTTTCCTGGTCCTTATCGGCCTCAGCGTCTTCACCATCGCATGCTCCCCTCCCGTACTCCCTCCGGAGGAAGAGGAAAACCAGGCATCCTCGGAAGCCATCCGCGAAACGAACAATGTCTTGTATCGCGGAACGCTGCAGGAAGCGGGCGTCACCATTTACATGCAGGGCACCCATCGTCTCACGTTGGATGACGGACGATTCATTTTATTGGAGAGCGATGCGATAACCATGGATAACTATCTCGGCGAGCGTGTGGAAGTTCTCGGCTCCATCCGTCCCACCGTGGAAGCAGGCGGCCAGATCATGCGCGTGCAAAACATCCGCGTCTTGTCCGCATCATCATCTCAAGCATCGTCGGTTCTTTCGGAATCCTCGGCTGCCTCGGAATCATCGGCAATCTCGGATGTGCCGGTTGCCTCCCTCCCTTCCATCCCCTCTTCCACAGCACCTGTGGCCAGCCCCCGACCCGTTAGCTCCGTTGCACAACAGGCATCATCCGTCGCGCCGTGGGAAGCATCCGATGAACTGACGGAGAAAGCTCTCACCATGTCGAAAGTCAATGCGGATCCGTCCAACTGGACCTTGGAGTACTGCTCCACCCACTGGAAATACTGCATACCCGTACACAAGAACTGGTACTTCAAATCCTTCGGCGCCACCGCCACCGCGCTCTGGCACGTCGAAATCGGCCCCCTGGAGATGAATAATTTGGGAGAGGGACCGCTCGTCGTCAATCTGATGAACGGCACGGTGGAAGCAGCCGGAACGACGGACGGACAGGTGACGGTATCGGGAGACACGGTCGTGGGATACCGCTCCTGGGAAGGAGGTCGCCACTTCGAAGTGCGCGGACCAGCGGTACTGGAACAGGCTGTACGCTTCATCACCGCCGGCGTGCGTCCGTCGGAAAGCTGATCTACACTGCCGCCATGCCATCATTTTCGTACATCGCGCGCACGACGGAAGGAACGCTGGAGCGCGGCAACGTCACGGCGGCGACGGCGGAGGAAGCGCGGGAACAGCTTCGCAAGAAGCATCTGTTTGTGGAAGAACTGCAGCGTGAAGAAGGCGCACCGACCATCGTGGGATTTGCGGGAGCACCGCTGCCTTGGACAGTCACCGATGCGGACGCCAAACAATCCGACGTATCGCCCGCTCTCACACAGGAACTCACGCCGCGGTACGTCCCGCTGCTCGATACGCTGCGTCTCTTCGCCGGATGGCTGCTTGCGTGGTACGGGCTCATCTATCTCCTCGGGTCACTGCAACGAAACGACAAACTTCCCTCGGACATCCCGTTTTTGGAAGGACTCTTCACCTCCTCCGTCGTTCTGCGCTTCACCTTCGGGACGTTCCTCTTCCTCCTGCTCACATCGATCCATCGCGTACTGGGCGGAGGCGTGATCAAAGGATTCCTCCTGAGTACGCTCTTCGTTGCATTGATGGTCCTGTTTCATTTGAATGCCTGATCTTCAAGCACTCATCACTCACCACTCACCACTCATCACTCATCAGAGTCCCAACTGCTTCCGAATGTCATCCGCCTGGCTGGCTTCCTGCTGCTGCGTCACCTGCTGCACGAACGCCGACTGCAGATCCACCCAATCCTGCGCATGCTTCTGCTCCAGCTTCATGAGCTGCGAGAGGTGCTTGGGCGAGAGCTCGCTGAATTTGCGACGTTCCTCATCCAGAATTTTCTGCAGTTCATCGACCTGAAACTGGCTGAGCTTGGGTATCGCCTGGATGATGCGCCACTTCTCGTCACGCGTGAGGGAGATGGACCCGCGCAGATACGAGAGAAACACCTGCTCGTCAAACTGCGTCTGCGGATGGGCGGGCACCGTGATATGGTCATTGGTGAGCCGATCGGTAACGGACGCAAAACGATAGTCGCCGACTTCTCCGAGCACGCGAATATCCTCATCATCGTACCCCATCTCCTTGGTCGCCACCGTACCGGGAGGCGGCGGAGGCGGGCCGGCATCCTGCGGCGGCATGGCACCACCCGTCCCATCATCACCCGTCTGTCCCTGGACTTGACCTTGCGGAGATCCGTCGCCCGCCATCCCACCCGCCGGCTGTTGCGAAGGAGGAGGCGGAGGTGTGGCGAACACCTGCGAAGGATCCAGTCCTTCCGACGGAACGGGATCGCCCGGGCGCAGCGGCACGAAGGCGAGATCCTGCGATGACTGATCGTCTGCCATGGGAAAAGAAGGGGGAAACCAGTGCATTCTACCCCAATGTGGTGACGGCACAACACCTTCTTGATTTGACCGCTACGCAGCCCGGGGTGCCGATATCCCCGTCATTTTCTCCGCAGCCTTTCGTGCATTCATCACCAATTCCGGTTGGAAGAGGTGCGGGAATCGAAAATCGGGCAAGCCGCTCTGACGCAGCCCGAAGAGCGCTCCGGGCCCGCGCAATGTGAGATCGATCTCCGCCAGTTGGAATCCTGAATCGTACTGCTCCATCGCACGGAGTCTCGGCGACCTGGCTTGCTCCGGCGTAGTGGTGAACAGGAAGCAATAGCTCTGATGATCGCTGCGTCCCACCCGGCCGCGAAACTGATGCAGTTGCGCAAGGCCGAATCGCTCCGCGCCTTCGATCACGATGATGGTGCTGTTGGGAATATCGATACCCACTTCGATGACGGACGTGGACACGAGCAAATCGAATGCGCGATCGCGAAACGCCTGCAGGATTGCTTCTTTTTCCTTGGGGATCATGCGACCGTGCAGCATGGCGATGTGCCGATGCGGAAAACCTTGTTTCAAACGAAGAACTTCCTGCTCCACGTTTTTCACATCTTTGATCTCCTCCGCTTCGGATTCCTCTATGAGCGGGCAGATCACAAACGCCTGTCTCCCCTCACCGATCTGATGATCAATCCAGCGTTCCACCGTCTTGCGATCCGCGGGAGCAACCACTTTCGTACTGATGGGTTTACGTTGACCGGGCTTTTCCAGAAGCACAGAAAGATCGTGATCGCCGTACGCCGTGAGCGCGAGCGTCCGCGGAATGGGCGTTGCCGTCATCGCCAGAAAATGAGGATTTCCTTTCTCCTTGAGTCGTGCACGTTGCTGCACTCCGAAACGATGCTGTTCATCCACAATGACGAGCCGTAGATCATGAAACCGGACGCCCTCCTCTATGAGCGCATGCGTTCCGATGACAATATCGATGGTACCGTTCTGCAATCCTTGCTTGATCATGAGCGCATCCCCCGCGGGAGTAGAACCCGTGAGAAGCGCGACGTTGGGGCGGGGGAACGGTTCCTTGCCCGTCTGCGTTCGAATGAATGCATGCAGATCGATGAGGAGGCGTGCGATGCCCTGCGCATGCTGCTTGGCAAGCACTTCCGTCGGAACCATGAGCGCGCACTGCCCCCGAGCCTTCATCACCGTCGCCATCACGGCCGTCGCAACCAGCGTCTTGCCCGATCCAACGTCCCCCTCCAAGAGTCGTGACATCGCGATCCCCTTCTCCATATCCCGAAGAATTTCATAGATTGCGATCTTCTGACTGGCTGTCGGCGCAAAGTGCAGACTCCTAAAAAACGCTTTGATCAGTTCCACGTCCATCGGCACCGCAAGACGATCTTGATGTTCCCCTTGCCACAACTTCCTGCGTTCCAGCGCGTCCAACTGGACCCGGTACATTTCCTCGAATGTCATCCGATGCTGCGCGCGCTCCACCTGCGCGGGATTCTCCGGGAAATGCATCGCCGCAATCGCCTCGCTGCGACCCATCAGATCGTGTTCCTGCAGCACCTCGAGGGGAAGCGTTTCTGAAAATTGCACAATCGCATCCTTCAGCAACACGATTTTCTCCCGCAACCATTTGGTATTGATGATGTCGTGCTGCGGATAGATGGGAACCAGACGCCCCGCATGGACGAGTGGTCGTTGTCCCGCTATTTCAAACTGCGGGCTCTGAAACAGCAAACGATTGCGCTTCTCGGTTAATTTTCCGGTGAGCACCACTTCGCTGCCATCGGGCAGCATGCGTTTCACATGCGGTTGATTGAACCACTGCGCTTCCGCCGTCGCTCCCTCCGTATCGGTGAAGATCGTCGAAACGATGACCCTTCCGCCCCGTAAACGCGTGATCTTCAGCGCGCCGACCGTGCCGCGCACCGACACCTTTTCCTCAAGCGGCACATCCCGAAGCAGGATGATCCGGCTCAAATCCTCATGTGCCCGGGGCAGATACAGAAGCAAATCCTCAACTGTATGAAGCCCCATGCCCTGCAGTGCGACGATGTGATCGTCGGTGGTCCGAAGGACCGAGCTAAGCGGCGTGGAGAGTTTCATGCGGCTCAAGTATAGCAGGGAGTGTACGGACGTCCACTTGCGAAATTTGTTGCTCGTTTCTCGTTTACTCGTTTCTCGATTCGAATCTCTCATGTTCAGGGTCCATTTTGCATTTCTCATTTTGCATTTCTCATTTCCATTCTACAATCAAACCCGTGACCGACTTCACGACGCTCATGGGCACGAATGGCAACCTCCCGGAGGAGAAGCAGAAACAGGCAGGAAAAGCCATCGCGGGAGACATGGATGATGAACACGCCGACTTTCTGAAAACCATCATCGGCATGCTTGATCGCAAGGAAATCGATGCGTCCGATCCGCAGACATTCCTGAAGCATGACGTCTACGACGCATTGTCGGAGGAATGGCGGGACAAAGTCGACCTCGCGCTCATGAACCTCGCCGAGCAGCTGCGCCTGATCGAAGGATTTTATCGATCAACTCACACGCCGAATGCATCACCGCAGCTGCAAACGATGATCGAGCAGCTCTGGCAGATGAAGCAGAGAATCGAAAAGGAGCACGACGTGTTTAAGTTTTAGATGGACATTGACGGATAATAAACTATAATGTTTAGTATTAGCATGAATAGCGCATTGGAATCCGCAATCAGAGCACGCGGGAGCAAACCTGCGATCTATGAACATTTCATTGATGATAGAAAGCTTCGCAAATACATCCCACCATTTATCACATTGGAATCTGGAAAGAGCCTTACAAACAGACAACGCACCTTCTTAAGACGAATACTTTCAAATGCAGGTACAAACGAAGCATTGGTACGCACAAGCCAGGGTTGGTCAGATTGGATTGGCAATGTAGATACTATGCCCAGCCCTTCTTGCACTCTTGAAACTATCGATAAAACGATCGATGAAACACGCGCACAATGTCATGATCAGGCGCTCGTTAAACATGCAAGGTTGGAAAAAAATGGCTACGATCCTCACAAAGTACATCACCTGATCGTTCCGAATTATCAAACACGATTTGCCGATTATTATCAAGGCAGTATGACAGAACATCCGAATCAAAATGAAGAATTGTACATAGATGTATACGATAAAAATGCTCAGTTACACTACCCAGTAAATTTTACTGGCGGAAGAGTGTCCAATGATATGTTCAGCCTCCGATCACGCCACGTGTCTGCTTTCGGTAGTCTGGATGCCACCCAACGAATGCATCGGGATTTCCGGGAAAGCAACCAGTTCTCTGTTGACGATGCACTCCAAATGGAATTCGGCTTAATAGAGACGAAAACAGCCATCAAGCCACTCCTTTATCAAGTGCGACGCTTCGCCCAGATGTGTCTCGTTACAGAGGAAGAGCGAATTGCATATAACATCGGACCGAACCAAACTGAAAGAATGGTAAGAGTCTTGGGGAAGACACCTCAAGAAGGATTGCATCTCCCCGTATACAGTGCATGCACAATCCAAGATACAGTTGATAAGGCGAATGAAAATCAACGACCATGCATTGTGGCACCCCTTCAACCACGTGATGAATTAGGCACTATCATTGCACCTGAGATGAGGGTATTTATTCCAAATGGGAATTATCATTGTGTGCAATCCATGCAACATCAAATCACACGTTTTGCCATGCACTGTTTGCGGAATGGCGGAACAGTGATTCTGGACTCTGGAAATGCATTCAAGATGGTTGCAAATGCAGCCCAAGCAACAGTAATCACCAATGGAACAAACTATGCAATCATTCCGACGCAAAAATAACACTCATGAGCCAATCATCTGCATCGCACCCATCCACAAAACCCTCTCTTCTTGATCCCACCACGTCATCTGCCTTTTTGCATAAGCACGCGTCTTACGCGCTATGACATCGGCCAATTCATCGATGTGACGCTCTTCCGATGACAGCCACATCATGATTTCCTTGTACCCGTGGCTTTTCATGCCGGGATGCTGCGGACCGTAGCCACGATCCATCAATCCCTCGACTTCCTCAATCCAACCCGATCGCAGCATCTGCCGCACACGTTCATCGATGCGTTTGACGATCGTTTCCCGCGGCCAACGAAGCCCCAACATCAACGTTTGATACGGCGGCGGGATCGTCTTTTTGAGTTTCGATGGTGCGATACCCGTCATCTCGTAGAGCTCCATCGCGCGGACGACGTAGACTTTGTTCTGCTTATCAAATGCGTGCGCGGTGGCGGGATCGATCTTCTCCAACTTCTCAAAGAGCGTCCAACCGTCGTCTTTGTCATACTCCTCTTCGATGCGTTTGCGAAGTGCGGGATCTGCTTTGGGGAGCGGATCCAGTCCGTCGACCACGACGGAAATGTAGAGCATCGATCCTCCCACCAAGAGCGGCACGACTTTCCTTCGATGGCAATCGGCAATCACCTTCGTCGCTTCCTCCTTGTACCACGCGATCGTCGCCTCTTCATCGGGATGGAGCACATCGAGCAAATGATGCACCACTCCCCTCTTCTCCTTCTCGGTGATTTTCGCCGTCCCGATGTTCATAAAGCGATACAGCTGCCGCGAATCTGCGTTGATGATCTCCGCATGATCCCATCCATGCTGCGCAGACGTGTGCGCAATGTGCTCCGCGATGTCCAAAGAGAACGCTGTCTTCCCCCCCGCAGTCGGCCCGACGATCACGATCAACGGCTGATCGGATGATCGAAGGTGATCGACAATGATAACAGGCCAATCGGAAAGATTAAGAGTGGGCACGGACACAGCGTACCGCACTCAATGTCGATTCAATAATAAAGCATTACGCATGCCCGGAAGCATTTAGCCTTACTGCCATTCGAAAAGTAATATCGCTTGCATGCTCTTCAAGTATGCGTCGACAGTATGCTGCAATCGATTCAACTGTAGGAGGATCCTTTTCCGTCCCTCCCTGTGCCATAGCGCCCTGTGTTTCCATGACTTTAGGGTGCTACAGAGCAATATCAATGTCAATTCTATAACGAAAATGGTAAGTATAATTATCATCTCTCTCCATCGCCACGAAAACCGTTCTTGTACACTGCCGCAAAGCATCGAAAATCTGTATACTGATAACAAGCATTCCATGAATCATTTCTCATTTTTTACCCTGAGTGAGTCAGCCTCAGCTGACGAGCCGAAGGGTGCATTTCTCCCCCATCAGTATCTATTTCCCCGTCCTTCGCTCGTCAACTTTCAACTTTCAACTCTACACTCCTTCCTTCCCTCCTCATGGACCCCCGCATTCAATCCATCTACAAAGGCATCACTCGCGGTTCTATCACCCCGCAGAACTTCGTCATCCCCACCGTCATAGAAAAGACGCAGTTTGGCGAACGAGTGTATGACATCTACTCGCGCCTGTTGGAAGAGCGCATCGTGTTCCTCGGCACTGCGATCAACGATGACATCGCCAATTCGATCATCGCGCAGTTTCTCTTTCTGGAAAAAGAGGATTCGAAGAAGGACATCACCTTCTACGTCAATTCTCCCGGCGGCCAAGTGACCTCGACGATGGCGATGTACGACACCATGCAACACATCAAACCCGATGTCTCCACGGTCTGCCTCGGTATGGCGGCCAGCGGCGGAGCGATCATTCTCATGAG
Organism: bacterium; assembly: GCA_029558515.1. GTDB lineage: Bacteria > Patescibacteriota > Gracilibacteria > Peribacterales > Peribacteraceae > JAKQEM01. Next base: position 3,926 of record JAKQEM010000040.1, on the reverse strand, counting down.
CGGAAAGAAGGGAAAGCGATTTGCCCTGAAACATGCCGAAATCATGATTCACCAACCGCTCGGTGGCACGGAAGGCCAGGCGACGGATATCGCGATCCACGCGGAACACATCGTGAAGATGAAGAACACGCTCAATGAACTCATTGCGCAGCACACCGGACGCAATGTGGATCAAGTGAAGCTGGATACCGAGCGCGATAAGTTTCTCACTGCGCAAGAAGCGTTGGACTACGGACTCATCGATCGGATCGTGGACTAAGCATTCAATCATCGCATCATGAAAAGGGACCACGACGTGTGATCCCTTTTTACTACAAACATTCATCACTCAAATCTCATAACTCACAACTCATCTCACACATCCAATCCCCCCTTCGGCGTGGGAGACGGAGCGGACTTCCTCACCGGAATGGACCGGGAAACAGCCGGCTTGGGAGCCGTCTTCTTCGTCGGTGCCTTCTTGGCAGCGGGTTTGGAAGCAATCAGCTTGGGCATCGAAACGGCGGGAGCGGGAGGCACGGGCCTGGCTGCGGGAACGGGCGTCATGGGTGGCATCACCTTTGTGGGACAGCAACAACGCGGCAGACTGAAGGTGAGCGCAAGCAACCAGATGAGCGCATTGAGCGCCGCGGGCATAGAAGATTCGAGCGGTAGCGTTCCCATGGCGGATTTCAACAAGAGTCCTGCGGGAATGGAAGCAAGCGCGATGCCGACCGCATAGGTGGCGACAGCGGGGAAGATGCCAAAGACCAGCAGAAGTCCGCCAAGAATGTACAGACCGGGGAGCACGAGGCCCCACGCATACCCGAGGGGACTCAGTACGCCCAAGCCCGCACCGACCTGCATGGCAAATTCCGGATCGCGGTAATGAGTAAAGCCGACGAATGTGAGGGAAAGGCCCAACGACATGCGCAGAAGAAGACGCACAATGGAACGGGGATCCGAAAGACCGCAGCACATAGGGAGTGGGGGGAAGGCGAGAGAAAATCTACGGTGGACAGTGTGCCATCGCCCCGTGATGCGAGACAACGTATATACACTTGCACGAGAGGAAAGAAGTGCACATGATGGGTAACGGACATCCATGTTTACTCTGCTCGCAACGACGGCACGCGGCCGCCGCGGGTCCTTGCAGACCGCCCACGGCGCCATCGACACACCTGTGTTTTTCCCGGTCGGAACGGGAGGAGCGATGCGCGGAATTACGCTGGAAGATCTGCGTGCATTGGGATCGCAGGTGCTGCTCTGCAACACCTACCATCTGCACCTCATGCCGGGGGAAGATGTCGTCAAGGAAGCCGGCGGACTGCATGACTTCATCGGGTGGGACGGTCCCATTCTGACTGATTCCGGCGGATTCCAAGTGTTTTCTTTGAAAAGCATTCGAAGAATCGAAGAGCACGGCGTGCACTTTCGATCGCACATTGACGGGCGTCCGCTCTTCCTGGGACCGAAGGAAGCGATGGAAATCCAACATAAATTGGGCGCGGATATCATCATGTGCTTCGATGAGTGCCCGCCTTCCACGGCTCCAAGACAAAAGCAGATTGGCGCAGTGGACCGCACACTGCGCTGGGCGAAGGAGTGCAAGATTCATTATGAAGAAATTCATCGCTCCCGCGCAACAAATCAACGAAGTAACGAACCAACGAATCAACGTCCGTTGCTTTTCGGCATCGTCCAAGGCGGCCTGGAGCGCGACCTGCGGATCAAATGTGCGGAAGAACTGCAGGCAATCGGTTTCGACGGTTACGCAATCGGCGGGCTCGCCGTGGGGGAAACGGAAGCAGAGATGTTTGATATTCTCGATACGGTCTGCCCCCTCCTGCCGGAAAACAAACCCCGGTATTTGATGGGTGTGGGTCGCATCAACCAAATGCGCACGGCCGTTACCAAAGGCATCGATATCTTTGATTGCGTGCTCCCGATGCGCGAAGCGCGTCACGGTACCATCCACCTCAGTGACGGTTCCACGATTCGGATCTTGCAGAGCCGCTTCGTGCGCGATCACACGCCGATTGATCCGGATTCACCGTCCCCGCTCAGCACGTCGCATACGAAGAGTTATCTCTCACATCTCTTCCATGCAAAAGAGCGAGCGGCGGAAACCATCGCCTGCATGCAGAACATGGGAGTGATGCTTGAAGCAATGCAAACGCTGCGCAATGATATGAAAATATAGAATGAGTTATGAGTTGTTAGTTGTGAGTAATCTGTTTCCGATACGTATCACTCAGGACTCAAAACTCATCACTACGCATTGATCTTCGTCACTTCAATCTTCGTATGTCCTTGCTTGTGACCCCGCGTGCGCATGTAACGTTTGCGACGACGCATTTTGAACACGCGTACTTTCTTGTCGTGTCCGTGCGCAAGAACCTTCGCCTCCACCGAAGCACCCTCGATGAACGGCGAACCGATGCGCACCGCACCGGCATCGTCCACGAGCATCAGTACATTTCCAAAGGTCACCTTCTTCTTCTCCTCCGCGTCCAACGAAGAAACCGTCAAGGTATCCCCGACCTTCACTTTTTCCTGGAAGCCGGCGATGGAAACGACTGCGAACATGAGGAAAACGGGTGAATGTGGCGGGAGGGTACCCAAGTTCCTCTCGGGGTGCAAGCAAATCTCACGACCTCCTCTTCGTTCTGTGCACATTTCTCAGTAAAACAACTTCCGAGCAGCGCTACGCACCATACTACATGGCTGGGGAGGAGGGATTCGAACCCCCGAATGACGGCTCCAAAGGCCGTTGCCTTACCACTTGGCGACTCCCCATCGCACAGTCGAAATATACCACTTTGCATCAGATGTGCGAATACTCCTCTTTTCTTCCATTCCCTATCTCTTCCGTACTCATGAGTAAAGAATGCACTCTGACGAACATGGTCATTCTCATGGCTCTACTGTCACGTTTCGAAAATCCATCAAGAAAATTTAATATGATTATACAATATTGAAATGGAAAGAACAGAGCACCTACTGTCATAGAGCAACGTAAATGGCGTCTCTACGTCTATCCGCACTTGGGAAATGAAGTTGACAACACGGCAGAGAGTGATATCCTCATCCCCTTTTTGTCTCCCACTTTCCCCATAAGCCCTATGGTGAGTGCCACTCCTGTTCGAAAGTTCTTCGCATCTCTCGTGCTCGTGGCAGTTTTTCTGTCATTGACCGATGCTCCGGCACTTCTTGCCGATCGCACCGCACTGGCACAAACGGGCACCTGGGAGCAGGAAGAAACGCCAGTCGATGAAGAAACGCTTAAGACGCAAATGGAAGAGATGGAGATAACACAAGCTGCGGAAGGTGAAAGTGCCCCGATGAGCACCAATACGCCCGGCTGCATAGCGGTGCGCATCTTTGATACGAAAGCAGGAGACCCCAAGGGCGTGACAAAGGAGGTGCTCATTCCCTGCGACGGATCCATCCGGACACTCTTCGGTGATGACAACGGGGTAGTGAACGTCCTCAAACCCGATGGATCGAAGCAGATGCTGATTGCTTGTGATAACGAAGCCAAAGCCTATTGCAAACAGGATCCCAGCAAGTTGCACACGGCACCCTGCTGCTACAGCAGCATCCCCCAACACGGAGCCATACTTTGCAATCGGGACGGTGGACAGATCAAGAAGCTCTCCGCGCATGTGACATCCGCAGCGTACGGCTGTCCGGGCACTTTGAAGAACTACACCATCGACGTGAAAGCCGGCGACCGGCTCTATATCTTAAATTCGAAATGGGCCGGCAAACAGAGCTGGGTGGAGTTCACACCCTCTCCGACGCAGTGCTCGGACGGGATTGATAATGATCAAGACGGTGCCACGGACTTCCCCAATGACTTCTCCTGCTCCGGTCCGTACGATGACGATGAGACGAACCCCAAGGCGCAGTGTCAGGATGGGATTGATAATGACGGGGACGGG
>JAKQEM010000034.1 GCA_029558515.1 bacterium | reverse complement strand
GAGATTCAATCCGAACTGCATTGACGTTAACGGTTTGCACCGTGCAGCGTCGGGTGATGGTGGCAATGAGATGGCGTTCTGCTCTAACGAACTATTGAGCGGGTAACCGTTCTGCATCCTTCAGTTCTACGGTGCGAACCGCCCCGTATCTTCCCTCTCTCGCGTGTTCATCAGGCCCAGTGCTGCCGTGACCCAGTAAAACCCGAAGAGGGTCATCATGTAGGTGTTCTCCTGCACCGATGCATACACCACCCACAGCAGGTTCCCAACAATCCAGGCCCCGAACCCTATCCGCCGGATGCCCTGCGCCCGCGAAGCCACCAGCGCCGCTCCGGCCATGCCGAGCACCACGGCCGGCCCCTGCAGGGGATCGACGGGGATCACCGTATTCCCTCCTTTGCGTTCCCTTCCCGCACGAGCCGCGCATAACACCCCTCACAGACCTTCGCCTGCGCCTCGCGGGAGCGGTAGACCGCTTTTGCGGCACCGCATACGTCGCACCGGCCAATCTCGACCTTCACCCTGGCAAACGACCTGGGGTCGAGCACCCCGGAGAGTGGCCGGACATAGTTTGCAGCATTTGCACCCGTGCTGCAAAGGGGTGCGCAAATAGGAGCGCAAACACTTTTGGCGTGCGGAATCTTCGATATGCCGTAATTTTTACAATTCGACGATAAATTAGCGCGTTCGATCTTTTCATTTGCAGCAGGTCTGGAACCACACGGCACCTCCTGTTTCTGCACGGGATCAAGATGCTCTTCTAGTGGAACGGGATCAGGTGAACTGTGTGATCCGGATTTTGCTGCAAACGACCCCTGATCGCCGCGATCGATTTTGGACAAAGTCTCTCCGTTCATCAAATCCGTCTCGTCCCGTTGAGAATCCCCCTTCCCGATCTCTTTGCAACTATGTTTGCGCTCCCCTTTGCAGCAGGGTTGTCGATGTTGCAAACCGTCGCCAGAAGGGGGCGGGGAGTCGTCCTCCCCTCCTTCATCCTCCAGCCAGACCGCGAGCTGCGCCGTCCACTCCCGGTAGCGCTCGGCGTCGAACTGGAAGTG
>JAKQEM010000016.1 GCA_029558515.1 bacterium | reverse complement strand
GAATAGTCCTGCTTCCGGGTCTTCCCGATCGTCGGGGTCTTCCCGTTCGTCGGGTTCCTCTCGTTCTTCCGGGTCTTCCCGTTCCACGACGGACCTCTGCTTCGGGGATGAGTGTGCGCGGGGAGGAGACGACTTCTGCGGATCGCGACAGCGGTGTGAGGAGATCGGGGAACTGCCGTGCATCGTGTGTCTCCCCCGTGGCAGCTCCCGCTCCTCGGGGTCTTCCCGTTCTCCGGGTTCCGCCCGCTCCTCCGTCAACGATTTCTGCAGGGGCGATGAGTGCGCCCTGGGGGGAGACACCTACTGCACCGCGGTGAACAAAGAGTGCCACACAACCGACAGTCCGCCGTGCATCGTGTGCATCCCGGACTTTGCATCCTCGGACGCGTACCACAGCATCATCAGGAGCTACTCCTCCGCTTCCGCCACCCGCTCGGCGTTCTCCTCCTTCTTCCCGAACGTCGATTCCTGTGCGGGGGACGAGTGTGCGCTGGGAGGAGATGCCTACTGCGATTCCTTCGGACTTACCTGCGGTCCCATTCCCGATCAGCCGTGCATCTACTGCACGTCCGCGCACCAACCGCCTCTCCTGCCGGCCGCACTGGATTTGCACGCTCCCCACTGCACCACGCACGAGGACTGCGCGGCGAAACATCTCTGCGTGGAGGGCAGATGCCTGACGCAGGCGCACATCGATCTGCTTCCACCCTTCTGCGGGAATGCGCGGCTCGATGCGGGGGAACTCTGTGATGAGGGGTTTGAGAACAGCAATGAGTCCAATGCGCTCTGCCGACGGGACTGCACGCAGGGACGCTGCGGGGACGGCATCCTCGATACGCCGCTGGAGCGCTGCGATGATGGGAACGGGGTGGACGGGGACGGTTGTTCGTCTCTCTGTCTCTCGGAACGTATGGCGGCGGAGTCTCCCTTCCCGGGCTCCATGCTGGACATTCCGTTCCAACCGGGCTTCGGCAGCGGGGCTGCGGTGCCTCTGCCGCCCTCGACGTCGGACACGGGACCGGCCGCCATCGCGGTCATGGCCGCGGGCGCTGCGGCGGGATGGGCGTGGGTGCGGAGGAGGAGGCGAGGGTAGGTTGTGGGTGGTAGGTTGTAGGTGGTAGGTTGGCATGCGTGCGCATGCTGTGCCGTCGTCGCTTCTACTCCCTACTGCCTACAACCTACTCCCTCCCATGATCACTCAAGCTATTCTCCCCGTCGCAGGCCTCGGCACGCGCTTCCTCCCTTGGACCAAGGCGGTGCCGAAAGAGCTGCTGCCCATCGGCAATCAACCGATCATCGCGCTCCTCGTGGACGAATGTCTGTCCGTCGGCATCACTGATATCTGTTTCGTCATCAGTAAGGGCAAGGAACTGATCCCGCAGTACTTCTTCGCCGACCCTGCACTGGAAGCGATTCTGCGCAAAAAAGGCAAGGGTGATCTGCTCTCGCAACTCAAACGATACGATGCGGTGAACATTCACGTCGTATATCAGGAAGAGCAACTCGGGGACGGCCACGCCATTCTGCAGGCAAAAGACTGGGTGGAGAGCGACACGGTGGCCGTTCTTTTCGGCGATGATCTGATCGTAGGACCGGAGAACGGACTGCAACAACTCAAACGTGGATTTGATCGCATCGGCGATGACGAAGCCGCTGTGCTCTGCCTGGAGAATATCCCCCGCGACCTGACGCCCCAGTACGGCATCGCGGACGTCATTCCCGATGATACCGACGACGCATTGAACAGGGTACGCGGACTGGTGGAAAAACCGAGACCGGAAGATGCCCCCTCCACATTGGCCGTTGTCGGCAAATACCTGATCCCCCGCTCCACATTCGACATCCTTCCCTCTGTCGGCGCGAGCCACGGGGGAGAAATCCGCCTGATCGACGCGCTGATCGCACAAATGAACGACATCCCTATTTTCGGCTACCAGTTCACCGGTACGCGGTTGGATACCGGACGACCGGAAGGATATAAGGAAGCGGTGCGCGTATTGGGGTAAATGCGAAATGACCGTCCGCTGCGGCGGACTGAATGCAAAATGCTAAATGATTTCCTGAGAAACCCTCTCTGTACGCCTACATTTTGCATTTTACATTTCTCATTTTGCATTTGCATTACGTCTCCCACCCAATTTCTCCATACGTTTTCAAGTGCCCCAGCACGATCTCCTCCACCTCCCGGAGCTTCTCCTCGCTGCGCGCCTCGATGCAGATGGACAATTTCGGTGCGGTATTGCTGGCGCGGATCCCCGCCCACGCCCCGTCTCCGAAATCGATCCGCGCGCCGTCCAAGGTGTTCACGGGATACCGTGACGAGAAGTACGCGGTGATGCGCCTGACCACATCGAATTTCTTCGCATCGTCGCAGTGCGGCCGTCGTTCCTCCGCTTGGAAGACACGGGGAAATTCCGCGAGAATCTGACTCATCGGCTTCTGCTTTCTGCGCACGATGTCCAGCACGCGCAGTGCGGCCACCAGAGCATCGTCGAACCCGAAGTACTGTTCCGCGCAGAAGAAATGTCCCGACTGCTCGCCACCGAGGAGCGCCCCGTGCGCACGCATCGCATGCTCCACGTACGAGTGTCCGACTTTGCAGAGAACGGGGACGCCTTTGCGCTTCTTGATCTCGCTCTCCAGCACGGAAGAATTACTGACGGTGAAGACGACCGTCGCCCCCGCATGACGCTCGAGCAGATCTTCCGAAAGGAGAAGGAGCATTTCATCAGCGGTACGAATGGCGCCCGTTTCATCGACGAATCCCACGCGGTCACCGTCGCCGTCAAATGCCAGTCCCAGCGCCGCCCCTTCCTCCACCACCTTTTCTCGCAACCAGCCGAGTGTCTCGTACTGACCCGGATCTGCGATGTGATGAGGGAAGGTACCGTCGGGCTCCGCAAAGAGTTCCGTCACGGTCGCACCCGCTCTGCGCAGCGCTTCATTGTACACGGGACCCGTCACACCGTTGCCGTTGTCGACGACAATGGGAAGACCCTCCCCCGCATCGGGCAGCAGACGCGTGATGTGATCGAGGTACGGGGTAATGGCGTCAATGGATTCAATGGAGTTTTGAGTTTTGAGTTTTGAGTTTTGAGTTGTCTCTGCTTCGATGCGCTGTCTGAGCAATTGCAGATCATCGCCGCTGAACGCTTCCGCATGACGCGTCTGCAGCTTGATGCCGTTGTCCTCCTTCGGGTTGTGACTCGCCGTGATCTGCACGCCGCCGTCCAAATTCATCGAACAGATGGTGAAGTAATTGAGGGGACTGGGCGTCTGCCCCATCGTCAGCACCGTGCATCCCGCCTCGGAAAGTCCCGCAATCGTCGCCTCCGCGATCGCATTCCCGTGCGTGCGTGCATCCCTGCCGACGACGATGCGCGGATGATCGATGCCATATCGTTCCTTCACGATCGCACCGAACGCACGACCGATTGCATATCCCGCCTCCGGCGTCACTTGGGTATCGGCGCGACCGCGAATGTCATACGCGCGAAAAATATGAGGATCGATGGAGGGCATAGTGCGAAGAGAGTAAATGAGAAATGCCAAAAATGCCAAATGAGAAATGAAAAATGATGGCCTATCGCACAAGAGGGTTTTCCGCTATACTGAACCGTACAAAGACACTCCAGTATGTCCTCTCTGCACGTCGCCTACTTCACGATGGAAATCGGGCTGAAGCACGCCATCCCCACCTTCGCGGGGGGGCTGGGCATTCTCGCAGCCGATCTGATGCGCGCATGCGCGGATACGGGAACCAACGCGGCGTGCGTGACGGGGTGCTGGCGCTACGGATATTTGAAACAAAACCTGCACGAAGACGGCACGCAGGACTACACGGACGTCCTGTGGGATCCCGCCGACGAACTCACCCCCGTCCCGCAGACAGTCACGGTCTCGATCGAAGGACGCACGGTACACATCGGCGCGTGGCGACTCGATCTGCAGGGGCTCAAAGGATCGGTACCGATTCTGTTCCTGCACACCGATCTTCCGGAGAACGCTCCCGAAGACCGCGACATCACGAAACACTTGTACGGCGGCGACCTCAGCATGCGCTGCAAGCAGGAAATTGTGCTGGGAATCGGCGGTGTGCGGATGCTGCGCGCACTTGGATATGACACCATCGACAATTTCCATCTCAACGAAGGGCATTGTGCTTTTCTGACGTTGGAACTCCTGCGCGAACGCGGATTCAACGATGATGCCGTCCGAGCCTCTTGCGCTTTCACCACGCATACGCCGGTACGCGCGGGACATGACGTCTTCCCGTACGACATGGCATGGAACATCGCAGGTGATCAATTGCCGTGGCACATCAAGGAGATCGCAGGCGACGACGCGCTCTCAATGACAAAGCTCGCCATGCGCATGAGCAGAGTGACATTGGGCGTCTCGCGCGTGCACGGATTGGTTTCTCAGCGGTTGTTGGACAACGATGCCGTCGGCTACATCACCAACGGCGCACATCACAGGGAATGGGCAAGTCCGGAGATGCAGCAGCTTTTCGACCGGTATATCCCCGGCTGGCGCGACGATCCCGCGCTCCTCGCAAAGCATTGCCGCGATCTGCCGGATGACGCGCTCTGGAACGCGCACCAAACCTGCAAACGACGCTTGATTGCGTACGTTCAGGATCAAACGGGGATGCGCCTGCACGAAGACCGACTGACGATTGCGAGTGCCCGACGCATCGTCCCCTACAAGCGACCGGAACTCCTCTACACCAACCTCGAACGATTGAAGGAAATCGGACGGGGAAAACTGCAGATCATTCACGCGGGCAACGCACACCCGCACGATCCGTTCTCGCAAGAAGTCATCCGTCACATGATTCAACGGTCCAAAGAACTCAAAGATATCGTCGATATCGCATACCTGCCCAACTACTCGCCCGACCTCGCCAAGATTCTCGTGAGCGGAGCGGACGTCTGGCTCAATACACCGACCCGTCTGATGGAAGCATCGGGGACATCCGGGATGAAGGCGTGCCTCAACGGCGTACTCAACCTCTCCACGCTGGACGGCTGGTGGGCGGAAGGATACGAAATGGATAATGAGGCCGGCTGGCGCATCGGACCGCTGGCTTCCGCGCTGGATGATGATGACACGCGCACCATCGACGCGGAAGACCTCTACACGCAGCTGCAGTTCGAAGTCATTCATGAATATGAATATCCGCAGCGCGCGCGCTGGATCCGCCGCATGAAGCGCGCCATCGGACTAATGGGAACGTTCAACGCGCAACGGTGCATCGAGGAGTACAAGGAGAAGGCGTGGGGGGAGAGTAACAGAGTAACCGAATAACCGAGTAACAGGGCAATCCTCTAACCTTCCCTGTTATTCAGTTACTCTGATATTCGGTTATTCTCCTCACGGCATCACCCGCTCCAGCACCGTCTCATCCGTCATCATGATGCGCGGGAGTTTGAAGCGGTCTTCGGAGTCCCGGGCATTGCGCGGATCCATGATGGAACCGGTAACGTAGCCGAGTTCTGCGGCGCGGGCGCGGACGGTGGCATTGTGCATGACGGAAGGATAGGCAATGTGGCGCACAGGTTCACCCGTGAGTTCTTCGAGCACGCGCTTGCTCTCGGCAAGTTCCCCCGTCAATTGTTCGGGTGTGCGCGTCGTGAGCCACGCGTGCGTCATGGTGTGCGACTGAATGTCCATGCCACTCTCGGCCATCTCCCGCACCTCATCGCGCAGAATGTTCGCTCTGTTATCCAAGCGATTGGCAACCAGATAGAAGACGCCCGTGAAACCGTGACGCCGCAGCGTCGGGAACGCGATGTCGTACTGCGATCGATTGTTGTCATCAAACGTGATCACGACGGGCTTGTCCGGCATGCCGCAGGAGCGATCCATGATGCAGGCGAACGTATCGAGATCGATGGGCGTGTATCCCTTGTCCGCCAGCCACTGCATGTGACGCTCAAAGACGCTCGGCGTCACCGACATCTTCCAGCTCCACGTTGATTTGGCGTATCCCTGCGTCGGACGAATGTGATGGTAGACGAGGATCGGAATAGAAATGGAGCCCGTGACAACGTTGCTCGTTGTTCGTTGCTCGTTGTTCGTTTTTGCAGAAGATGCAGATGATGCGAGAGAAGATGATTGCGCGAAGTACGGCACTGAGATGCCCCACTTCTCCATGCGCATCGCCCTGCGCTCCTCCACGGTCATCCCGCGCGCCAGCGCCGAGACGGCGGACGCCCCCAAGAGGAGCAGGCAGAAGGAAAGGAGGATAGTGCGGCGCATGGCGGAAAGAGGAAGATGCTCTGGAGCATGCCACGACCGTCCTCCGGAGCATAATGCCGCTTCGCCCGTTTCATGGCCGCATCAACGATCGAACTGCCCGACATTGAGGCATCGATGGAAGTTTTGCAGTTCTGCATCGATTTCCGGCGACCACTCCGGGTACGTCACGAGCGTGTTCACGCCGCCTTCCCCTGCATGAATGTCCGCAATCATACGGTAATAGTGCGCGGCCAGCGCACGCAGCGCTTGATCCGGATGCGTGAGAGCACAGGGAAGCGTTGTGAAATCCAGCGCCTGGAATGCTTCCGGATGTTTCAGAAACATCTGCATCCGATCCTGATTCGCGGGATCCTTCCAGTTCTGATTGCCGGGCACGAGATTCTTAGCCATATGCGGGCGCGGGACGGCGCCATACTGTTCGACCAATCTGAGTGTGAACGCGACGGCATCACGCAAACTACGTTCATTTTCTGCCGGGTGCCCGAAGACCATCAGCACCTCGGGCGTAATTCCATACTCTTCTCGCGCGATACGAATCGCACTCTCACATTCCTTGATGGAAACGTTTTGCGGCTTCTGTACCGATTCCCAAACTTCCGGATTTCCTCCGTCAATGCCAAATCCGATCGATACAAGTCCCGCGTCACATATGGCGCGAATTACTCTCCCCTTGCGCTTCTTATGGAAGTGGTTGAGACGCGTGAATGAACTCACGCAAGCCAGCCCGCGCATACGGAGCCCCACCGCTGGATGAGATGCTCGAACTGTTTGAACAATCTTCGCAAATTCCTCCAATTTTTCCGGGGTTTGGAATACATCCAAATTGCTCAGGTAGAGCGACAATTGTTGAATGCCCAATTTTTCCGCACGCTCGAAGAGATACGCAAGATCGCACTCAAGAACATCGGGTGCGCGGTAACGCTCCTGCACTTTGCGGATAATCTGACCGGAAAACGGATCCTTCTCCGTCCGGTCCGCCGCACAGAATGAGCAGTGATATCCACATCCTTGCGACAAATAGAACGACATTTCGCGCGAGAGATACTCCCGCATGTCCGCATCCGAAATGCGTTCGTAGACAGGAACCAGCGACGTCATCTCCGGTGCAGGCAGAGCTGCCGCTTCGATACCCAGCGTCCGAGCAAGAGCGACGTCATCATTACCGTTGACGGCATGCATGCCGAAGAGAGCAGTGCGCTGCGCATCATCAAACCCCTGCATGACTTGTCCACCCAGTACTGGCAGTACATTTCTTCGAAAGACATTGAAGATCATGCGGCGCACGACCGGCACGTACGGCGCACCGAGCAGATTCAAACCGACGATTCCTTCTTTTGGCTCTGAAGGACGTAGATTCTCATCCTGTATCTCCGCCACCTCACCTCCAGCCTGAATAATGCGAGAAGCCGCAGTCCACAGCGAGGTCGGTGAATAGACATGCCCCTGACCTGTGGGCGAGGCATAACAATGCCGGGGCTGGACGAGGGATATGCGTTCCATGACTGTTTGAAAAGTACCCCCACGATACGTGCCGAATCCTTGTGAGCATTGATCAATATAATTGAATCCAACAAGTATAATTTTTGTTGTATGTTAGCCATTTTTATTACTGACGAACTACCATCGTCAGAACAATATTGACGATCAGTTTTCGCCAATCTATAATATAAATAACATTTCTGTCAATTCCCATTCCCTCCATGCTCACGAATCTCCTTCGTACCTTCGGACTGAACGAAAAGGAAATGAACGTCTTCCAGAAAGTCCTCACAAGCGGATCACAACCCGCTTCCAGCGTCGCGCGACTCTGCGAGATGCCGCGCAATACCGTCCGCAGCATTCTGGATAACTTGGTGAAGAAGGGATTGATGGTGAAATCAACCAGAGCAAACACGCAGTACTATTCCACAGAGAGTCGCGAGAACATTGCGCGCAATTTAAAACTGAAGAAAGTACGCCTCGAGGAAGAGATCAACAGACAAATGGATTTGCTCGACCGTTACGGCGAGGAACTCTCTGCGCGCCACTGGGCGAAATCGCGGCCGCGCATCACCTTTTACGAAGGCATGGCGGGATTGGAAAAAGTGTACGAAGATACGCTGACGGCGAAGAACGGACTGAAGTCATGGGCATCGTGTGACGAACTGCTGGATGTCATGCCGGAGTATTTCGAAACGTACTTCAAGCGCCGAGCAAAGAAGGGCATCCCCATGCGCTCCATCCATCCCGATACACCTTCCGCAGTAGGTATTGCCAATCGAAATCTGGAAGAATTACGCGAGACGGCACTCATCCCCGCGGAAAAATTCTATTGGTCACCGGAAATTCAAGTCTACAACGACCGCATCAACATCGCCTCGTGGAAGGAAAAATTGGGCATCATCATCGAGAGCGGAGAAATCGCCGACGCCATGCGCGTGATCTTCGATCTCAGCTTCGAAGCCGCCAAAGCCTACGGCAAACACGGGGGCATTGCGGATTATGAGGAGAGGACGAAGCGACAAACTTAACGTTCGCTCCCTTCACCTCCTCACCCCCCATCCCCTTTCTCCGTTCCGCCCACCTTCCTGCCCGCCTTCGCCATTCGCATTCGCTCTGGACTTCGGACGGGCAAGCCGGAGGGGGCAATGGATCATGAGAGAAGACAAAACAACAAACAAAACATCCCCCTCTCCCGTTGGAATCGTGGGCGGGAGGGAGAGGGGCTAGGGGTGAGGAGAAAAAGAAGCAAGCCGCTATTTCCCCAACTCCCTCCGCAGCAATTCCACTTCATCCCGCAGATCCGCCGCTTTCTCAAACTCCAGATTCTGCGCCGCGATGTCCATCTGCTCCTCGAGTTCTTCGATGAGGCGCTTCTTCTCGTCCTTGGGAATCTTCGTGTGATCGTGCTTCGGACGACGCAGTTCCAATTTGCGCCCTTCTTCGGCAATGTCGTGCACCGCTTTCACGATCGTCTCCGGCGTGATGCCGTGCTCCTTGTTGTACGCTTCCTGAATGGTACGGCGTCGCTCCGTTTCGTCGAGTGCACCCCGCATCGCATCCGTCATCTTGTCGGCGTACAGCGTGACATGGCCATTGACATTGCGGGCGGCTCGACCGATCGTCTGGATCAGCGCATCGCGCGACCGAAGGAATCCTTGCTTGTCGGCGTCGAGGATGGCGATGTAACTGACCTCCGGCAGATCCAGTCCCTCCCGCAACAGATTGATGCCGACGATGATGTCGATCTCTCCCGTACGCAGCTGACGCAGTGTTTCGATGCGATCCATCGTCTGCACGTCGGAGTGGAGATACTGCACCTTGAACCCGTGATCCTTGAGAAACTTGGTCAGGTCCTCCGCCGACCGTTTGGTGAGCGTGGTGATGAGCGCGCGCTCGCCGCGTTTGATCGTCTCCTGCACTTCCTTCGTAATGTCATCGATCTGATGCTTCGTCGGCTTCACCGTGACGACGGGGTCGAGCAGCCCCGTGGGGCGAATGATCTGCTCCACGATGCGTTCTTTCTTGGTGTTGGCATACTCGTACTTGCCGGGCGTGGCGGACACATAGATGCGCTGGCCTACTTTCTGCTCAAACTCTTCAAACTTCAGCGGTCGATTATCATGCGCGGAGGGCAGACGAAATCCGTACTCAATGAGCGTATTTTTGCGACTCAGATTCCCCTCAAACATGCCGCCGACCTGCGGAATCGAAATGTGGGATTCGTCGACGAAGAGGAGGAAATCATCGGGGAAGTAATCGATGAGCGTACTGGGCGGCGCGCCGGGCACCGCATCCGCCAGGTAGCGACCGTAGTTTTCGATGCCCGTGCAGTAGCCGGTTTCCCTGAGCATCTCGACGTCGTACTCGGTGCGCATGCGAATGCGTTCCGCTTTGACGAGATCGCCGCGCTTCAGAAACTCCGCCTCCACCTCCTTCATCTCCGCGAGGATGCCGTCGACCGCATGATCGATCTTTTCCTTGGTCGTGACGTTGTGCGCAGCGGGGAAGATGGTGATTTCCTGCAATTCCTCCAGCACTTCGCCGGTGAAACTGTCCACTTCCTGAATCACATCGATCTCATCGAACGGGACTTCGACGCGGATGACGGTGTCGGAATTCGGCATGAAGATCTCCACGGTGTCCCCGAGCACGTGATACATCCCCTGCTTGAATTCCATATTCGACCTGCGGTACTGAATGTCCGTGAGATGGCGGAGCAATTTGTCGCGCTGCACGCGTTGCCCTCGTTCCAATTTGATGGCGAGTGCTTCGTAACTCTCCACGTCGCCGAGTCCGTAGATACAGCTGACGGATGCGACGATGAGCACGTCCCTGCGCGTGAGGAGATTCATGGTGGCGCCATGGCGGAATTTTTCGATCTCCTCGTTGATGGAAGCATCCTTCTCGATGTACGTATCGGTGTGCGGGAGATAGGCCTCCGGCTGGTAGTAATCGTAGTAGGAAACGAAGTACGAAACGGCGTTCTCCGGAAAAAACTGCTGGAATTCGTTGCAGAGCTGCGCCGCGAGCGTCTTGTTGTGGGCCAGCACAAGAGTCGGCCGCTGCACTTGGGCGACGATATTGGCCATGGTAAAGGTTTTCCCCGTTCCCGTCGCTCCGTGAAGAATTTGGTGCTTCTCCTCCTTGTTCAATCCCGCAATCAACTGCTCGATCGCTTGGGGCTGATCTCCCGTGGGAGAGTAGGGAGCCACGAGATTGAATGGTTTCTCCTGAGGCATGTCGGGGCATGGTAGCGCATGAACGCAGTGGTGCAAAGACCGGAGTACCGCTATTCTGGGCACCTATGATCGATCTCCAAGACCTCCGCGACCGGCCAGACGCCTACCAGGAAGCCGCCGATCGCAAGCGGATGAAGATCAACGTCGCGCACGTGCTCGGCATGGATGCGCGCCGACGCGAATGGATCACGCAAGTGGAAGAAATGCGCAAAGAGAAGAATACGCAGAGCAAGAAGATCCCGACCTTGAAAGGCGGCGAGAAGGCGGCGGTGCTGGCCACCATGAAGGAACTCTCCGCGGAATTGAAAGCGAAAGAGGAAGAGTTGGCCGCCATTGAGAAGGATTTTGAACGTCATCTCTTGGATCTCCCCGCCATTCCACATCCGTCCGTTCCCGTCGGAAC
Source organism: bacterium (assembly GCA_029558515.1). GTDB lineage: Bacteria > Patescibacteriota > Gracilibacteria > Peribacterales > Peribacteraceae > JAKQEM01. The sequence continues at coordinate 28,959 of JAKQEM010000016.1, read as the reverse complement.
CGATGAATCGGAGAATGTGGAAGCATACAGGAAAGGGGAGGTCCCGACGTTTGCTTTCCCGATCAAGGATCACGTGGAACTGGGAGAATCCCTCGGAATTCTGGATATCCCGCGCGGCGTGAAAGTCGCCGGTGCGCGCAGTTACTTTCTGAAAGGAGACGGCGCACTGTTGCATCAGGCGGTCCTGCGCTTCACCATCGATTCGCTGGTGCGGAAGGGATGGACGCTCTTTGCGCCGCCCATGATGGCCCGATACGAGTGCTTCAGGGGAACGGGGTTCTTCCCGGGACCGGATGAATCCAACATCTATGCGTTGGGTGGGCAGGAATCAGCGGCATCTCCCATCGAACCGGAAAACCTCTACCTCATCGGCACGTCGGAGGTGACGGTCGCAAGCTTCCACATGGATGAAGTGTTGCACTTGGGCGATCTTCCCACTCGCTCCGCCGGTTTCAGCCAGTGCTTCCGACGCGAGGCGGGAACCTACGGCAAGGACACGCGCGGCCTCTACCGCATCCATCAGTTTGAGAAAGTGGAACAGGTGGTGCTCTGTGAAGCGAATCCCGAAAAAGCGATGCAGATGTTCGAGGCAATCCGGACGAACGCCGAAGAAATTTTACAGGCACTCAATCTTCCCTACCGCGTCCTCACCATGTGCACCGGTGATCTTGGCAAAGGCAAAGTGTTCCAACAGGACATCGAAACATGGATGCCCAGCCGCGAACAGTACGGCGAGACGCACAGCTGCAGCTACTTGGGCGATTTCCAAGCACGGAGGCTCAACATCAGGTATGAGGACGTCGACGGCAGCAAGAAGTTCGTCCACACGCTCAATAACACGGCGATCGCGAGTCCTCGCATCCTCATCCCGATTCTGGAACTCAACCAGCAGAAAGACGGATCGGTGGTGATCCCTCAGCCGCTGCGAGCGTACATGGGAGGGAAGGAGGTGATGGAGCCGAGGTATTGAGTATTGGGTATGATGGGTAGCAATCAAAAAATCCCTCAATACGCAATGCCCTATACACTATACTCTCCCTATGGTCCTCCTCCTCGACGGCGCATCGGCTCTCGTCCGCTCCACAATCGCGCTGCAGGCAATCAAACGCAACCCCGCCTGGCAACATCTGGCGCTGGAATCCATGCAGGGAGCTTCGGGCACACCGGAGGAGCGCGCCATGCACTTGCGATTGATCAAGCAGTGCGCACAGGAACTGGCTGCCCAGGACATGCACCTGTTCTTCACACTCTCCGCCGAGTCCAAACAAATCCATGAAATCGCCGCCGCGCTGCGTCCCGATTGCATCACGGTGCATTTGGGGGAAAAGGAAGACGGAACGTACGACCGCATTTTGCCACTCTCCGTCACGCTGCCCGATGTGCTGACGGTGCTGGATGCGTACATGCGAGACGCATGATGCTTGTCTCGCCTTCCTGCATGCATCACGTTCAATTGTGCAGATGCATCGGTCGACCTTGCGCAAGCCGTCGATTCTCCAGTGAATTATCCACAAGTGTCACATCGAATCTTCTCTTCACTTCTTTAAGAATCGTTCTCTTTGATGATGGATCTCGCGTTTCGACAAGCAATTGACTGAGGGCAATGATTGCATAAGCCGGAACTTTGTTCTCAATGCAAATGCGCTTCAACTCCGCTTACACTTCCGCAAGCGTCCGTGCGACGTGCGGCCCTTCATATTCGGGCAATCGCCCTAGATGCGTGCCCTGTTCACCGTAAGAACTTCCAGGTCTCAGTTGATCGTGCAACATAATCCGCGGCACTCTAACCATATTTTTTGTGCACTGCAAGCGCTCTTTTCCTCATTCCCGCAACGGTTTGTAAACCGAAACGCACTTTCTTCTATACTACCTTCCGCCATGCACATCCTCTTCACCCGCTTTCCGTTGGAGAGCGTCCTGGGCGGCGCGGAAATACAGACACTGTCGCTCATGGAAGGCCTCATCACACGGGGACATGCGGTGTCCTTCGCGGGGAGCTGTCCGATTCTTCTGAAGGAATGCGCTCGGCGCGGCATTCCCGTCCATCGTTGCGACATCGGCGAGCCGCCCGTCACCAAGAGCGGCGTGATCAGTTTTTTGTGGAGAAAAAAGAAGATGCGCGAACAATTGGAAACGATGATGCGGGAGATTCCCGTTCCCGACGCCGTGTGCATGCTGAGCCTAAGCGAAAAGTTGCTCCTGACCGAACTCATTGCCAACCGCAATACCCAATACCCAATACCCAATACCCAATACCTGCCGGTCTTCTGGATCGAGCACGATCCCATCGGTCGATGGCTGACACTCAATCCGTGGCTGCCGCGTCTGCGAACATGCAGCACAATGGCAACGACGATCGTCGTGTCGAACCTCAGCCGCGATCAGTACCTGCGCCTCGGTTGGGATCCTGATCGTACCATCGCCATCCCCAATGGCATCGACGGGAATCGTCTCGGCGATCCGTTCCCGCATACGCGCACATCGCAGAATGAACCCCTGCGCCTGGGCTGCATCGCACGGCTTTCGCAGGAGAAAGGCATCGACGTGCTGCTACGGGCCATTCGCCAACTCCCCCCGCACATCACGCTCCGCATAGCCGGTTCAGGACGACAGGAACGCGCACTCCGCCGGTTGACCGATACGCTCGGCCTGCAGGACCGCGTCACTTTTCTGCTGCCGGAGTCGGACATCCGCGGTCTGTATGAACAGTTTGACGCGTTCATGCTCCCGTCGCGCACGCACGATCCTTTCGGCCTCACCGTCGCCGAGGCCATGACACTGGGGCTCCCCGTCATCGTCACCGATGCGTGCGGGATCGCAGGATCCTTGGACGGCTCGGAAGCGCTGATCGTGCCCGCGGGATCGGTCGAAGCATTGCGTGACGGCATCCTCCGTCTGACGGAACCCGATACGTACAATCACTTGGCGCGCAACGTCTCCGTGACGGCGCGAGAAAAGTTTTCGTTGGAACGCATGGTGCAATCGTATGAAAACGTGTTCACTAACATCTCACTTCACCCTTCGCCCGCATGACCGTCACACTGTTCTCCGTTCTCTTCCCGCTCCTCATCGCGCACGCAAACGCCGAGCCCCTGCTCGCACGCACCACTCCCGCGGAAACGCACAAGATTGTGACGCGGGAACAGTGGGGTGCCGACGACTCTCTCCTCTTCCGTGCCCCGCCTTCCTCCGTGCCGGCGTCTAAAGATGCGCCGTCGGATCCGCCTGAGAGCGATGCAAGCACGCCCTCCGTCCGCATGCAAGAATGCGAAGACGCGCAACGGAAGTATCCGAAGGAATTTCGCACGGTGCGCAAACGTACGAAAGATGACACGGGCAATGTCTTCCGTTGGCCGCTCTCCTACGCAAAAAAAGTGCAGCTGCTGGTGATTCACCACACGGCGGTCCCGGTGACCGATGACACACGCTCCGGTCCCGAACGCATCCGCGCGCTCTACCAATACCACGCGCAGCGCCTCGGCTGGGGCGACATCGGCTATCACTACTTGATCGACGAAGACGGACAAATCTACGAAGGGAAATACGGCGGCAAGGGCGTCGTGGGCGGACACGCTTACTGTCACAACATCGGGAGCATCGGCATCGCACTCCTCGGCAACTTGGATGCAGAACAACCGACGCAGAAGCAACTCGCGAGCCTGCAGTGGCTCCTAAGAGACTTGGCCGAAGCCTACGATATCGATCTCCGGGAAAAAACGATCTTCCATGGCAAAACCATGGATCCCGTCGTCGGACACGGCGACCTGCTCTCCACCGCCTGCCCCGGCTACTTTGTGGACGGAAGTCTCGCGCAAATTCGCGCGCATGCGGCCTCCGGCGACACGGATGCCGTGGTGACTCTTCCCAAGCCGCGCACAACGATCATCGCGAAGAAACCGGCCAAGACGAGCGCGCAGCGCAGAGCCGAACGGAAAGCCGCCAGACAATCCGCGGGAACACCCGCTCCCTCCCGCGCCATGCAACGCCTCCTGGATAGCCCCGCATCCCGCGCACTGGAACGAAAACTTCGACGTGCGCGCACCGATACGACGCCCGTGACCATGCGGCCGTCTCCCCGATCCGTCGTACGTACGGCCGCCGCCGTTATCCCGCCGCAACCAACGAGGAACGAGCAAACGAAGAACGATCCGACGCAGAACACCATCCGCATCCGCCTCACGAAACAGGAAACCGGCGCATCGCAGTGCCGGGAGTACGATCTCCCTGCCATCGGCAAACTCTACCGCGGCACCGTCACCTGCGTCAGGAAAGACGACGTCGCGATGCTCATCAATGCAGTGGACTTGGAAAGTTACGTGAAGGGACTGGCCGAAGAACCGGACACCGAACCCTACGAGAAGCAGCGTGCCTTTGCCATCGCCGCTCGCAGTTACGCCGCGTACTACATGCAGGAGGACCATCGAAAATTCCCCGGCATGCCCTACGACGGATCGGACAGCCCCGCGACGTTCCAGGCGTACGGCGGCCTCTCGTTCGAACGGAGCAATCCCGCATGGGTGAAGGCCGTGCGCTCCACGAAGGACACGGTCCTGATGAAAGACGGATCCATCGTCCGCGCACCGTACTTCTCGACAGATGACGGACGCACGCGCAGCCCGGAGGAAATCGGATGGAACGGTTTCCCCTTTGCGGAAATCTTCCGGAGCAAACCCGATCCGTGGTGCGCGGGAGAGACGCTGCGCGGGCACGGTGTGGGAATGTCGGGCTGCGGTGCGGAAGGACAAGCCAACGATGGCAAAACCGCCGAAGAGATTTTGGAGTACTACTATCCGGGAACAAACCTACGCGTACTCGATGATCTCTCCTTCTGACAAATCATTTTCTATCGACTTGCGAAAGCACTCTCAGAGCGCAACGGTATCTGCGGCCCGTCGCTCCAATGCTTCATATTCTGCCTGAGTAAGAGGACGCACTTTCACTTTGTCCAAACGAGCCGCCTGTATACCCGCTTCAACTGCCTCTGCAAATTCACCTTGCACTGCCACTTCCACTGTATCACCCATCCTCAACAAATAAAGCATCCGTTCTCCTTGACGTGTAATAATCGCACGTATCTGTGTCGCAATTGTCAATTGCGCGCTCAGTTCACGTAGTTCGGCATCTGTAATTTCATAAGCCTTCGCTGATTGCCGCAATTGTTGCTCGCTCTGTATGCGCCCATCTCGTATCTTGAGGGACAATAACGCCGCATCTGCGCTTAAAACAACCGAGTGCGGCAGGTTCTCACTACGAGGGGCTGCCGACAATTCTTCTGCATCTAACTCTTTCTCTCTGTTTTCCCACTGTTGCGTGCTCATAATTGGCATGGGGAAGTGCTACAGCACCATACCTCCGACCTTAGCTCTGTCAACGGCTTGTGATCATTGTATGTTGCACACACCCTCTATGATGCATTCTGCCATGCAAATGTCCATCATCAGTTACATGCGCAACGAAGCCGACATCGCGGAGATGTTCGTGCGGCACCATGCGCAGATCGCAGAACGGATTATGGTGGTACTGCGACCATCGGAGGATGGAACGGAGGCGATCCTCACGAAATTGAAGCGGGAAGGCTTTCCCCTCACGATTCTTCCGGATGCATCTCCGGAATTTCGGCAGGCAGATGCGCTGCAAGAAGCGTTTGCATGGGCGATGCGGGATACTCCTGATTGGATACTGCCATTGGACTGCGATGAGTTTCTGACGAGCGACATCCCCCTCCGTGCCGCTCTCTCGATGCTCCCGCGCGACGCCATCACTCTCATCCCGTGGAAAACCTATGTGCCGACTCCGGAAGATGATCCGCAGGAAACCGACGTCTTGCGCCGCATCCGCCACCGACGCTCGTCGGAAGTGCGTCCGTTCTCCAAAGCATTGATTCCCTCGTCACTGTTTGATCGCGCAATATTGCAGACGGGCAATCACACGGTGCTCGATCGCACGACGAGGCAGCCGCTCCCCACCTTTCCTAGTAACGCGCTTTCTCTCGCGCACTTCCCGGTTCGCTCCGCGGAGCAAATCCTGCGGAAGATCCAGACAGGTTGGAGCGGCATGCAATCACAGGCATCGGCAGAACAGGGCTACCACTGGCGCGATCTGCACGCTCGCTTCGCACACAAACCTCCCGCCGACGCCGATCTGACGGACATCGCCCTGCGCTACGCACTGCGGGAAGATGATCGAACGCCGGAACTCCTCTTCGATCCGATCCGTTGATGCTCACGCCGCAATACCCATCGTCTGTTCCAAAACCGTGATGCGGTTGCCATCGCGCTTCTGCGTGTCCTTGATCACCTCGATCTCCTCGCGATTGGCAGAGCGAAAATCCTCACGAATATTCTCCGCGATGAGATCGAAATGCTCTTTCGACTCTGCAAAATATCTCTTCATATCCTGGTTCAACAACTCCACTCGCTCTTCCAATACATCAAACCGATCCTCCACCTGCGCTTTCCACTGCCACATCTTGCCAAACTCATCCATCAGCATGCGGATGTCTTGCTTGGTGGCCGGTGCGGAGGAATCATCTGCCATGGACCACGGATCCTACCACCCGTCACTTGGAACGCAAGCAATCGCTCGACGTGTATACTGATACTCCATGCAGAGCATTCCATCCCCCTTCAGCCTGATTCTCTTCGGCGCGTCGGGCAACCTCGCGCGTCTCAAGCTGTACCCGTCGCTCTACATCTTGGCACTGAAGAAGAGGCTGCCGGAAGAGTACGCCATCGTGGGATACGCACGGACGGACATGAATGACGTGACATTCCGATCCTTCGTGGAAGAAGCGATCCGCGCCGACATGCCGGAGGTGAATGAAACGACGCTCGCACTGTTCCTTACGCACTGCCACTACCGCCGCGGCGACTATGACAAGGCAGAAGACTTCGCAGCGCTGCAGCAAAAGCTGATCACATTGGAAGGGAACACCCCCCGCACCCGCGTCGCGTACCTCTCCGTTCCGCCCGCTGCGTACGACGCCATTCTGCACCTGCTGTGCAAAAGCGGCGTACGGAAGACGAGCGCGGGATTCCGCTGCATCGTGGAAAAACCCGTCGGGCATGATCTGCGGTCATTCGAGCGGATCCGCACGATTCTGACGGACTGCTTCCAAGAAGAGGAAGTCTATCTTCTGGATCACTACCTGGGAAAAGAAGCGGTGCGCAACATCTACTATCTGCGCTTCGCCAATCCCGTCGTCGAACGCCTGCTCGACAATACGCTCATCGAACACATCGAAATCACCGCGAGCGAGACATTGGGGTTGGAGGGCCGAGCGGGATACTTCGAAGCCGCGGGAACGCTGCGCGATTACTTCCAGAGCCACATGCTGCTGATGGGCGCGCTCCTGACCATGCGGCTGCGCGAAAATGAAGAGACGTTCCGCAGCAGCCGCGCCGATGCGCTCTCCCATTTCTATCTTCCGCCGGCACGCACGTTGAGCGATATCGTGATGCAAGGCCAATTCACCGCCGGACGCGTCATCGGCGAGCCGGAAGTCGGCTACTTGGATGAACCGGGCGTGGCGCCGCACTCGCGCACCAACACCTTCATTGCGCTCAAGCTGCTCACGCGCAGTGCGCACTGGGAGGGAGTTCCCTTTTTCCTGCGCTCCGGCAAACGCCTGAAAAAGCGTGAGACACGCATTTCGATTTTGTTTCAGGAGAGTCATCCCGTGGGATCCGGCAGCACCCCCAATCGCCTCGACATCATTCTGCAGGGGGAAGCGGGCATGAAGTTATCGCTGCAAACGAAAATCGGCGGGACGGAACCGGCCTTCCGCCCGCTCATCATGACCGATCCCTTGGTCTGCACGGGCGACTGTCTGCCGGAGCACGGGCTGCTGCTCTTCGAAGCGATTCGTGGCAAGCGTCAGTGGTTTCTGTCCTTCGAAGAAGTGCGCGCCGCATGGCAACTCATCGATCCGCTGCAAACCCACCTCGACCTCTCCGACACGCCGCTGCATCCGTACCCCGCCGGCTCCGACGGCCCGCCGGAAAGCGATACGTGGATCGCACGCGAGGGAATGGCTTGGATGGAGTGAGAATAACGGAGTAACGGAATATCAGAATAACAGGACTGTGCATAAGGGGAACTCCCACCCTGTTATTCTGTTACTCTGATATTCTGTTATTCTTCCCCGGGCTCCATGTACGCGACCGAACACATCTTCGCAGACCGCACGGTCTGGCAGCAACAGGCGGCAACGGTGATTGCCGATGCGATCCGGGACGTACTCGCCAAACGGGGACAATGCTCCATCGGTCTCTCCGGCGGGTCCACGCCCGCCCCCGTCTTTACAGCACTCTCCGGGGAAACGATCGACTGGGAGCAGGTGACGATCTTCCTAGCAGATGAACGCTGCGTCCCGCCGACCGATCCGCAGAGCAACCAACGATTGGTGCGCACGACACTGCTCGATCATCTGACCCGACAACCGGTCGCGCTCTTTCCCGATACCACCCTTGCGCCCGATGCCTGCGCCGACGCATACGATGACTGCCTGCGCACGCTGCTCGGTGACCGGGGCGCAGACATCCTGCTGCTTGGACTCGGACCGGACGGCCACACCGCATCCCTCTTCCCCCCCGTCCCGTCCATCGATCCCCGTCGTTTCGTCATATCCACGCACACCGATCGATTTGCCATACGTGACCGCATCAGCATCACACCGCGTGTCCTGCGCTTTGCTCATCACTCCTTCTTCCTGTTGCACGGCATCGACAAGTTGACCGTGTGGCGGACGATGCTGCGTGCTCCGCTGCACCCCGAGCGCTGGCCGGCGCAGACCGCGCTCGCAAGTGGCACCGCCGTTCTCCTCAGTTACTGATGTCCGCCGACACGCCATCATCGGGAACTCTCTGGGGCATCGCCACTTATTTCAACCCTGCGGGCTATCCGAACAAGTATCAAAATTTCCTTCGCTTCCGACGGGCATCCGCACGACAAGGCCTTCCGCTGCTCGTCGTGGAAGCGGCCATGGGAGACAGGCCGTACGAGCTGAGCGACACGGATGCCGATCGTGTGATTCGTGTGCATGCGAGCGCCGTCCTCTGGCAGAAAGAGCGCTTGTTCAATCTCGCACTCGCACATCTGCCTGATGACTGCGACATGGTGGTGGGGATAGACACGGACATCCTCTTTGACAATGACCGTTGGGTGGCCGATGTCTCCGACGCACTCCAACGCTCCTTGATCGTCCAACCGTTCATGCGAGCGGTGCAACTGCCCCGCGATAGGACCTGCATCCCCGATGGAACGCCCGTCACTGACGATGAGTCCATGCCCGGCATCATTGCATGGTGGCTGGCCAATGGACGACCGAGCGACGGACGCATGACCGGACATACGGGATATGCGGTGGCGGCACGCAGATCATTTCTCGACCGATTCGGTTTCTACGATCGGGGCATCGCGGGCAGCGGCGACGCCATCATGATGGGGGCCTTTCTGGGTATTCCTCCGCACATCAATCAATACATTCATTTGGATCATTGCCCGTTACTCGACCACGCCGCGTCGTGGAGCCAATCGGTGGCGGACGTCGTACGAGGATCCGTGGAAACGATTCCCGGTACGGTGTTCCACTTGTGGCACGGCGAGAGGAAGAATCGTTTCTACGTGGAACGCGGGGCTCTCCTGACCGACTTTGATCCGGAACAGGACATACGGATCGACGAGCAGGGTTGCTGGGCCTGGGCGACCGACAAACCGAAACTGCACGCCAGAATCCGTTCGTATTTTTGGATGCGCGATGAAGAAGCGGAAACAACGTCCCTCATCCATATTCGCATCGCCAACTTGGAGGAGCAAATACTCTACGAGCGCGGAGCGACCCAAAATCTCCGGCAGGCACTGGAGGAGGCGCAGCAGAAAAATGCGCGTCTGCAAGCGGAAAATGCCACTCTGCTCGCGTCGTATCCCGGACCCGTCCTGCACAGGTTCTGCACGATTCTCGATCGCATCGGATACTTCCTGCTGCCGAAGCATTCCTTCCTGCGCCGCTTCATCCGCAGAGTGCTCCTTCGTCTGCTCTAGCATCGGCGTCTCCCCTGCTCTTCCCCCCACGAAAGTTCCTTGATGTGTTCCGTCACGTTGCCGCCCGCCACGCAGAGGAGATCCATCCGGTAGCCGCCCTCCCAGCCGCGCCGCGTCACCCACTGTCGCGCACCGCGAATCATGTTGGCGCGCTTTTGGCGCGTCAGGTTGAGTTCCGGCGTGTAGTCGCCGTGCATGCGCGAACGCGTCTTCACTTCGGCGAACACGACGACGGCATCCGCCGGATCCCACGCGAGAATATCCACTTCATCTTTGGCCAGACGCAAATTACGCCCCAGGATGCGGTACCCCAAGGACTGCAAAAAACGGCAGGCGATCTGCTCGCCGCGATTGCCGGTGATCAGATGATCGGGGAGGGGCGAAACCGGAGGAGGAAGAATGGCATCCATCATGCGGCGGTATCAAGCCCGATGTTCTGGCGGTACTGCAACGCCTCCGCGATGTGCGGCGTCTCGATGGAAACGCTGCCTGAAAGATCGGCGATGGTTCGCGCAACTTTGAGGACGCGATGGTACCCGCGCGCGGAGAGATGCAACTTCTCCGCCGCCTGACGGAGCAGGCTTTCCGACGCAGAGCCAAGTGCGCAGAACGTCCGCACATCGCGCACGTGCATTTCCTTGTTCGTGGAGAGGGGCAGCCCCGCGAACCGCGCCTCCTGCCGTTCCCGTGCACCTCGCACCCGTTCCAGAATGGTCGCAGTGGATTCCGCCGGCGGACGGTCCTGGCGCAGATCCTCCACGGGGACGCTGAGCACATCGATCGTCAGATCCATGCGATCGAGGAACGGCGCACTGATGCGCCTCTTGATGCGATGCACGGAGCCGCCGAAGCGCGGAGGATTCATGGCCGCCACCAGGAGAACGTCGGCGGGAAACGTCACGGTCCCCTGCGCGCGGGTGATGGTGATGCGGCGATCTTCCAACGGTTGGCGCAGTACTTCGAGCACGCACGGCGGAAATTCCGCGAGTTCATCCAGAAAGAGCACCCCGCGGTGCGCGAGGCTGATTTCCCCGGGACCGGGGATCTGCCCGCCGCCGACGATGGAGACGCCGCTCGCAGTGTGGTGCACCGTTCGAAACGGTCGCTCTTCGATGAGCGGCACATCCGATGACAGCAAATTGGCGACGGAGTACACCTGCGTCACCTCCAGCGCTTCCTCCCGCGTGAGAGGAGGCAGAATGCCCCTGAGCGCCTGCGCCAAGAGCGTTTTCCCCGACCCGGGCGCGCCGGAGAGGAGCACGTTGTGGCCGCCCGCCGCCGCGATCTCGAGCGCGCGCTTGGCTTGCTCCTGTCCGCGGACATCTGCGAAATCGACGCCGGAAGCAGCGCGCCCCGCCCCCGCGGCGGGCGGAGCGATCTGCGCGGGTTCCCGTTCTCCCTTGAGAATGGAGAGGAGTTCCGCGAGAGTATCCGGCGCGATGATCCGGATGCCCGGCACCAGTGCCGCCTCCGCGCCGTTGACTGCGGGGACCACGAGCGTCTCGATGCCTTCTTTGCGGCAAGCGATCGCCGCAGGCAGCACACTCGTGACATGACGCAGGCTCCCGTCGAGCGCGAGCTCCCCGAGAAAGGCGATATTCTTCAGCTTCTCCGGCGGCACCTCGATGAGGTCGTAGACGAGGAGCAGTCCGATCGCTATCGGCAGATCGTAGCGCGGTCCGACTTTCTTGATGTCTGCGGGAGCCAGATTCACCGTGACGGCGCGTCCCGTCGGATAGCGGTACCCGGACGACCGCAGGGCCATGCGCACCCGCTGCTTGCTTTCTTGCACGGCGGTATCGCCAAGCCCCACGATGGTAATGGCGCCCTCACCCGCAACGGCACCGACTTCGACGGTGATGCGCTCGCAGGACAGACCGATGGTGGCAAACGACGTGAGTTGGGTGAGCATGGGAGAGGAGGAACACGACGTGGAGCAGTGATGTGAGGGGAGTGTATCTTCGTACACCCTATTGTCCAGCGAGTGGGGTGGACAGGAAAGAGAATTATTTCTTATGCTGCAAAATCCTCCTCACCTTGCATGAAACCTCAAATGCATCACTCATCCCAAACGCTTCTTTTCTCCTTCCCCTTCCCCGGCGGCAGGAAGTTCTTGTTTGAAACCACCGATCTGCCCAGCCGCTTCTCCAACTTTTTCCGCGCGCCTCCGGCGATATCGCCACCCGCCTTCGCATCGGACTGCAGTTTCGGCATGCCTTTGGAGTCTTCCGTCCGATGAATTTCCGTCGTGGCGCGTTCGCCGAGCATATTGAAAATCAGTTCGAAATCGTCCATATGGTCACGGAGATTCTCCCGCTTGAGCCCCTTGAGTTTCTTGTACTCTCTCGGAGTGACACCGAACGTCGCCTTGGAGATTTCCGCTGTCAGGATTTCGTAATCGCGACGATCGGCCGCACCCCGATTCTTCCACTCGTCCGTCAGCTCCTCGTGGATCACAATCCCCCGCATGCGCTTTTCGATCCAATCGTCACCGTAACCTTTCAATTGATAGAGCGTCCTGGTCCGCTTGGTCGCCAGCTCCGGATCCTCGACCTCCTGCACGCGTTCGTATCCCACCTTCGCCAGCCACCGCTTGAAGGGTTCGGCTTTGAGAGAGGGAATGGACTGGATGATGCGGAAGATGCCCTCGGTGTTGGCACAATCGGTTTCGCGCATTTTTCCATCCGGAGCGAGCAATTTCAACCCGTGACAATTTGTCACGACTTCACTTCCTTCTTCGCCAAGCCGTTGCTTGAGTTTACGCCAGTACGCACCGGCATCAGAACTCTCGGTCAACGCTGCGCACACATCAACAATGGAAAACCACCATTCATTGCCGTACATCACCTTGCGAATCTCTTTGCCTCGGAACAGGGCAATACCGGCGGATGGATTTGATGAGGTTTTCATAGGTGCCCGACTGTACACCCATCTGCCATCGCAACGCAAGTGAGGTGTGTTATCCTCCTTTCCATGTTCCCCCCGCCGCCCCAACCGCGCGATGAGAACGAGTACGGCGCGTACCTTGATGCGCTGCAGGAGTGGGAATGGCAGTGCGATCAGCTGGATGATCCCGACGGAGCCAGGGCACGGGAGGCGGCCAAACGCGAGGAGATCTGGCTGCGGTTCGCCGGCGAGAAGCGCGTGCCGCGGTGCATCCCCGGCTGCCGCAAGCCGCTGTGCTTGGAACGCGAAGCGTGCATCTGGGTAGAGCTGCAGATTATCCAGGACGTGATGAACGACCGGTACTTCGACCGGAGTCTGCCGCCGGAACTGCTCTTGGTGAATCCGGCATCCATCGAACATCGCACCAAGCTGGGACTGTGCTCCGTACTCCCCGCGCTCTGGCAGCACGACGACTCCCGCGAGCACCGGGCACTGCGCTTCTTCCTGAATGTCTGGGACGTTGTTTCCATGGAGGAGAACACATCCGCCCGCTATGCCTTCATGCGCGACGTCTACTGCGTGACGGTCCACCTGCTTGGCATCGTCCGCGTTCCTGATTTTCCCTCTGCCGCCGCCCGCATCCGCACGGCACTCCGCGACGGGTCGATCCTCTCCCCCCTGACGGCGGGGATGTTGGGGGAGGAGTGGGAGGGGATGCATGCTTGAAAAAAGTTGTATGCACTGCAGCATGGACGAAACGACGACCTGGAAAGTTCCACTTTTTTCGTCGCGCAAAAAGTAGAACCACCCTTCGGCACGCTCAGGGCAAGAAGTGCGGCGGCGGATTTGAAGTTCATACAAACAGCATACCAAAGTTTGCACTACACGATTGATGCCAATCTTTCCTCTAGGCACTTGAGAATAATGCCGGCATCCTCAAACACTTTGGTAATCGTCGTTTTCTCATAGACGGACTTCGTATCAAGCGCTTGCAGGTGCAACTCGTTACGCCGCTTGCGTAAATAGGTCGCCTTTCTTTTTATTTCCGCATCGAACAGGCCGATACCACCCGCTCGTTCGATGAGTTCCTGAAACAGCATTCCTTTCAGCGATTGTGGCACGAGGCACTGAATGCCACAGACAATATTTTGTTCATAACCGTCTTCCTGTGCTGGCAGCTGCCAACATTTCTTCATCTCCTTGTACTCCGGATGCAGACCAACGAGCTTCCGCTTCTCTTCTTGTGTACCTCGTTTCTGCAATACACACAGAGCGTGGTGAAGCGTGGCTTCCACAATACAAGCGGTCCACAGAACGATGTCTTTGCGTACAGAGAAAGCAATCGTTGGCCTACTTCCCAGCGTCTTCTCCAGCTGTGTAAGGAATGTGACATATTCCAGTACCAGCGAAAGTTCTTCGCGCAATGCTTCATTGTCTACGAAGGCAAATCGTGCAACCAGGCTTTCGTGCCCCGGCAATACAAACCCGTCCTGTGGCTCATCGGGACTCATTGTACAGCAATTGGTACAGGGAATTGTACCCATTCTGCTTCAGATACTTGCCCAGCTTCGCGTCTGAGCGGACGGCAAAGTCCTTTCCATACTTCTTTTCGATCGTCCCCAAGAGGGTGTCTGATCGCTTGCGCCGGAAGGTGGTACGCTTCTGTGCCATTGGCTTTGCATTGTATCTCGCATTGTTCGGTGGAGGAAGGAAATTGCGAGGACAATTTTCATCGTGCTTTAGATCAGATCAGGCCTTCGGCTCAGTAAGAATTGGGGTGTTTCGAGTTGCACAGGTATTGACCAAAATAATAAATAATGTTATAAAAATAACACTATGAATAGACCGACCGGCATCGCTCCTGATCCGCAGGGGCAGTGGACTGTGGAGCAGTGGACGCAATGGATGCAAAGAGAACGCTGGTGTGGCGGAGAACATCCCGAGCGGGTTGCTCTCCTCATTACGCATATTTTGCGTGGCATGCAGTACGTGCGGAAGCAGGTGCGTACCACATTGCCGAAGTATCAGCCACCACCCTTCCTGCTGCTGAGGGACGCCCCAAGAGATCACGTACACAAGCTGGGAGCCTATCTCCCCGCGCAACGGTACATCGTGTCATCCCCGGTGTGCTTGCAGCAGTTCGCGGTATTTTCGTTTGAGGAACTGATCGGAGCCAAAAGGAGTGATGGAGCTGTGGCCATGATAGGGACGCCTCCCGACATTGCCTTCCTGGCGGAGGTGGAGGAAGCCGATCATGCGGCGTACCATCAAGAATATGGCTTAGCGCCTGTATCCACCGTCGATGCACGACACATGACCGTCGCGCAATACGATGCGCAGCCGCACGAATTCCACGCACTTGGCAGGCAAATTCTGGCAGCCAAAGAACACGGTCTGCCGGAACCTACACGACGTATTCTGGTACAACGATGGCAGACTGCGCAGGCGCTACGAGACCTCAGTAATCGGTGATCCCTCACACAAACCGCAACGGCAGGAATGTTTCCACATCTTCCTGATCAATGACATGGTCCGCGAAGTACGCCAGTACCCCCGTGGTGGCAGCGACGGGGTTGCCTCGCAGGTCGGTAATCTCTCCCACCATCTCTGCGTTATATGCATCCCAGAGCTCCTCTTCAAAATGAGCCGACCCGAGATGCTCTCCCTCTGCCTCATCAATTGCACGAAAAAGATCGGCAAATTTGCCATCACACTTGCCTATTGACCATGGCAACAACGACAACTGTTTCGCTCCGTATGCATCGAAGCACAGACTGAGCTATGATCGTCGCATGCACTTCGCCGACGCCCTCACTGCCGCAACCAAAGAGAAGTCCCCCGTCTGCGTCGGTCTCGATCCCTCCGTCGGCAAACTTCCGGACGGCATCAGCCGCGACATAAAAGGGGTACAAGCTTTTTGCGAAGGCATCATCGATGCGACGAAAGAAGTGGCGGCTGCCGTGAAGCCGCAACTGGCGTACTTCGAACTGCTGGGATGGGAAGGGATGAAAGTCTTCTGGGAGATCTGCGCGTACGCAAAAGAAAACAATCTCCTCGTCATCGCGGACGGCAAACGCAATGACATCGGCAGTACCTGCGAAGCCTATGCCGATGCATACCTCTCCCCCGATTCCCCCGTCGACGCGCTCACCGTGAGCCCCTACCTCGGTTCGGACGGCATACAACCGTTCATCGACCGTGCGATGCAAAACGACAAAGGAATCTTCGTGCTGGTGAAGACGAGCAACGCGAGTTCCGGCGAGCTGCAGGATCTGCCCGTCGGCGATGAAGTGGTGCATGAGCACATGGCACAACTCGTCGAAAGCTGGGGAATGCACTGTATCGGACCGAAGACGCACCTCTCCTGCGTCGGTGCCGTCGTCGGCGCGACGTATCCGGAAGAGATGACGTACCTGCGCACCCTCATGCCGCACATTCCGTTCCTCATACCGGGGTACGGCGCGCAGGGGGGTACGGCGGCAGACGCAAAGCGGGGGTTCCTCCCGGACGGCACGGGCGCGATCGTCAATAGCAGCCGCGGGATCATCTACGCAAGCAAGAGCAAAGACTGGCGGGCGGCGGCGGAGAAAGCTGCTGCGAAGATGGCGGAGGAATTGCGCACGGCCACCACTTCACACTAGAAATCGAATCCCGAATCCCTCCTCCGCAGGGCAATACGCCCTGTACCTTCCTTACCGTAGCGACGTGAGGAGCAGAGAAATGATCTTCGCGGCTTCCGCACGGTTGATGGGATCATCGGGGCGGAGGGTATGGAGCAGCGTGCCGTCGGGAGCGGTGTCTCCCTGCAGGATCCCAAGGGACGTTGCCTGCAGAAGGATATCGCGGTAGGGATGATCGGCGGGGAGATCGGTGAAGGAATTCTCCCCGGAGGAGGAAGCGAGGGGCAGGAGGTGGAGGAGGATGGCGATCACCTCTGCGCGGGTGGCGGGAGTGTGGACATTGAGAGCGGTCGTGAGCACGGGGACACCGCGCTCCTCGGCAGCCTCGATGATGCCGGAGGCCCAGGTGCCGCGGGCCGAGCGGTTCTTTGGTACGAGCGCGGAGGTTTCATGGTCTTCCCTAAGGACGCGGAAGGCGATTGCGAGGATCTCGGCGTAGGTGACGGGATCGGCGGGGCCGAAGAGACCCGTGGGGGTGCCATTGGGGGAGCTGTAGCCGCGGAGGATGCCTGCATCTGCGAGGGAATGGACCGGACACGCGAACCAGGCGGTGGAAGGAACATCCCGGAAGCGAGAAGATCCGGTGCAGGTTGAGGGGGAGGAAGTGCTGAGGCCGCGCTTCGCGAGGATCTGCTCCTGTGCGGCGGCGATCTTCTCTGCCATGCCCTCCTCGCTGCCACGGCGACCGCCTCCGCTCGGAGTCGTTCCTGAGGAGGGAACCGGTGTCACTGTGGTTTCCGGTTCGTCTTCCGTCGTGAAGTTCCAGGTCGTATTGTCACTGATGCCCACGGAGAAATTTCCCGCGTTGTCCGGGAATGCGTTGGCATCGATCTTTATGTAGTAGGCGGTGCTGTAGCTGAGCGTAACCGTCGGATTGATCGTGATCGTTGTTGTTCCCGATCCCGTCACGGCTCCGGTTGCGGTACTGATCTGCTCCACGATGGAATCATCGGAGGATTTGTAGATGGTGACGTACCCTGTCCCTGTCTTTCCGACTGGCTCGTCAAATGTGATCATGAGATTGTCCGTCACTGCAGCATCGGCGCCATCGGCGGGAGAGAACGAAGCAATGGTCGGTCTTGTCGTATCGATCACAATCGCTTCATTCGCAGCAAGGCCGGTTTCCGGGACGAAGTTGACGAGTACGTTCCCCGCCAAGTCTGAAATGGTTCCCGAGACGGACGTCACATCCAGATCGGGCGATTCATCGCCCGCTTCCACAACGTAGGAGCATGTTCCCCGGTTGCCGTCAGCTATTGCCAGAGTACAGGTGTGATCGGTGGAACCCGTTTCAATTGTCAGGGTGATGTCTCCATCAGAATTGATAGTTTCACTGAATGTAATATCGATGTCGACGATCGAGCCTTCTCCGTAGGATCCATCTGGCGTGTCAGAAGAGAGGGAGGTGATGACGGGAGCCACGAGGTCGAAGATGAGTTTCAATGCTGAGCCTGTGTTGGTTGCATTGTTTTGAGCATAGAGCTCGTCGGTGACTGTGACGAAGCGATCGCGATTGAAGTCATATGCATCGGTAATGGTGGCTGGGTCCAGAAAATTGTGAGGATTATTCCTTGCACCATAACTATCCGTGGCATCGACGATGGCATCCACGATGCTATTGCCTGTTTCACCGATGGCATTCCCGAAGTAGAACACGTCGTCCGTTGCCAGCCCCGTGTTCGCCGTCGCTTTTACCGTCACTTCCAGCCATTGCTTCTGGATGACATTATTCGCCCAGATGATGGTGACACGGTCGCTGCCGGCTGTGCCTGCACCTAAGCGCACCGTGACGGAGGTCGGAGCTGTCGCACCCGTCCATGTTGCGAGCGAGTGTGCGTTGCCTATTCGGAAACCGAAATCCGCCGCTGTGATGGATGCTGGATCAGTCGCATCGCTCACATCCACCATGATCCCGTTGATGCCGCGGCTGTAGCTGGTGTAGTTGGCGAAGGTTGCTTGCGTGCCATATACATGCGCAATCTTATCCGGTGCAATCGCATTGTCGTCGTTGGCATTCGCGGCTGCGTCGTTTCCGTCGAAATAACACTGGTTATAGAAAATATGACGCCCTGCAATACTTGCAGCTTCCGCGGTGGACGTTTGGAAAAAGAAAAAGGCAACAATGAGGCTCATTCTTGCGATTGATCTCAACGTAGGCATTCGAACGACCTTTCCTCGTTCGATAGATCGGGAAGACCTCATGGATTGAGTATATCGCCGCTGACCTTTGAAGCTCAATGCGCGCCGCCGGCGCAACGGAATTTCGGGGGAATGGATGCCGGGAGGCGACGGTGCCGCTCCGGTCTCCCTGTCATCACTGCTGTCGCAACTCAAGGAGCAGAGAAATGATCTTCGCGGCTTCCGCGCGGTTGATGGGATCATCGGGGCGGAGGGTATGGAGCAGCGTGCCGTCGGGAGAGGTGTCTCCCTGCAGGATCCCAAGGGACGTTGCCTGCAGAAGGATATCGCGGTAGGGATGATCGGCGGGAAGATCGGTGTAGGGATTCTCCCCGGAGGAGGAAGCGAGGGGCAGGAGGTGGAGGAGGATGGCGATCACCTCTGCGCGGGTGGCGGGAGTGTGGACATTGAGAGCGGTCGTGAGCACGGGGACACCGCGCTCCTCGGCAGCTTCGATGATGCCGGAGGCCCAGGTGCCCCGAGCGGAGCGGTTCTTTGGTACGAGCGCGGAGGTTTCATGGTCTTCCCTAAGGACGCGGAAGGCGATCGCAGTGATCTCGGCATAGGTGACGGGATCGGCGGGACCAAAGAGCCCCGTGGGAGTGCCATTGGGGGAGCTGTAGCCGCGGAGGATGCCCGCAGTGGCAAGCTCCTGCACGTGGGAAGAAAACCAGGAAGTGGAAGGGACGTCCCGGAAGACAGAGGGGGAGGACGGTGGTGATGCGGGAGAAGTCAAACCGCGCTTCGCGAGGATCTGCTCCTGTGCGGCGGCGATCTTCTCTGCCATGCCCTCCTCGCTGCCACGGCGGCCGCCGTGGCCGCCTCCACCTGTTGTCTGCTCTGCTAAAGAGGAAGAGGAGGAGGAGGAAGTTCTGGCGCTCGTCGGCCGGTAGTCCGTACTCACCTTGAAATCGGCTGTCGCGCAGGAACTCTGGTTGCTGCAGTTGAAGACGATCCATCCGATATTCTCCCCCCAGGCGTAGCCGGAGAAGACGCCGGAAGAATCGATGGTCACCCCGCCATTCGTCGGTGCGAACTGAATCCACCCCAGGTTCTCGCTCCAGGCATGGCCGCCGAGCGCCCCTTCGTTGTTGTTCGTCACCTTGTAGTCCACCGTTCCGCAGGAGGAATCATTCGAGCAGTTCAGGGAAATCCATCCCACGTTTTCTCCCCAAGCGTAGCCGGTGAGGGCGGAGTCGGTGATGTGGACGTTGCCCTCCGTTGTCCCGAAGTCGATCCACCCCGCGTTCTCGCTCCACGCGTAGCGGTTTGAAGCGTCGATGGTGCCGTCGGTCGTGGAGGCGAGGGCGGGTGCCGGGGGGAGGAACCCCAAGAGGAGGAGAAGAATGATGGAGGCGGAGAGAGATCTCATGGCAGAGAGTGGCAAGTGCAGAACATTGCTCAATTATCTAAATGATAATTTATTGCCCACCCCGAACAGGACGCACATAAAAAGCAGCTGTCTTGTCATTAATAGCAATGCTTCCATTAAAATAATTAGTACACCATGCATACCCTGTACCATTAACAGCTGTAGTGCTAGAAAAATAATAATCAGAACTGGTATTTGTAAAATAAGTTGTATTAATTGCCGGATTATATACTTCATAATTTGTTATAGATTGTATTTCTTTGACATTAGGTAATCGCCAATCAGTATGGCCGGCATAATCTAAGCGCTCTGCATATAACAAAGCATTATTCCAAGTATATTTTCTCCAGGAACCATCAGCAGTATACGTTGTAGCGGGTGTTGTGTCTGTATCAGCATAACCAGATTTTACCCATTCTAAACCTGTAGCATTATCAGTAATGGTACCATCTCCATTGTCAGTATAACGATCTCCAGAATTAGGAGCTCCTTTTTCATAATAGCCGTCATCATAATCTATATAAGAAGTAGTTTGTTCAGTTTTAGGAATTCCATAAGAACCCACATATGTTCCCTCTACTCCAAAGATTGTGGTTCCGCTTTTAATATTTCCTACTGCTAAATCTGTGTCTATGGCTGATAATGTTGTAGCAGAATAATATCCTGCATTTACAGTATCATTGGCAAAAGATAATGTTGGAGTTGGCATTGTTCCTGTGAGTTCTGTTCCATCAACCCAAGCTTTTTTGGTTGCAAGAATGTTGCCTGCGGTTGCATCTCCTGAGCTTGTGTCAACAACATTGCTATCGCCTGCAACTCCAAAGATGTTAATTCCTGATTTGATGTTAGCTGTAATTAAGTCTGCGTCTCCCGCGCAGTAGCCCGCGCCGGAGTGGTAGCCGGCGGTAATCGTTGTGTCGCTCGTTGTCGGCGTGATGGTCTGCGCACCGACGTTGGTCATGGAACCAGTGATTTCGCTGCCATCCACCCAAGCGATCTTCCCCGAGACGAGGTCGCCCGCGGCGGCATCCCCGCTGTCCGTCATGCAGAAGCGGTTGGTCCCGTCGCCCGCGCCATCGTACGTATCGGGAACTTTGTTCGCCGTCCCATCGAAGATGGAAGTGACGCATGCGAGCGTGAGCGTGCCGGTGTCGAGCGTCCAGTCGGCGGTCAGATGTGCCGTGGAGCCGGTGAAGACCGCAGCCGTAGTGGCGGTGCCTCCGTCCGGCGTGAGCGTCCCTTCAACACCGAGGTAGGCAGTGCCAAGCTTCACCAGATTCGCTGTGATCGTCGGGATGGCGTCGTAGACCTGGGTGAGGGTGTAGTGTGAGGCGGCGGGGGAACCGGAGGGCGTGAAGTCATGGTTTCCCGCGGTGGACAGCGCGTTCGTGGTGAGGCGGGTGTAGATGTCGGAGAGGGTGTAACTTGTGGCGGCGGGGGAAGCGGAGGGCGAGAGAGAACCGGCGTAGGCGACGCCAATGCAGCTGAGAACCGCCGGAATAATCAGGAAGTATTTCTTCATGAGACTTCGGGGAAAAGAACGGTTGTGAGTATAGAACGCGTGACGCATTTCGTGCGAGTCGGTTTCCTCGTTGCTCCACGCAGGAGCTTCGTTGACACCGGAGGGCCGGAACATTGCACGGATGGATGGAGGCGGGAGACTGCAGTGACAGTTTTTCCCGCCTGTTCCAAGCCGGCGGCACCGGTGAGGTAGCACGGCCACCACTGCACACTAGAAATCGAATCCCGAAATCCAAATCCCGAATCCCTACTTCGTCACCGTCAGCATGGGCCCGTCCTCCACCGGCGTATCGGCTTCCATCCAGGAATACTCTCCGACGCCGTCGGTCCAGCGCACGACGCCTTCGGAGGTGACCGTTCCGTGTCCCAGCGACCGCAGTTGCACAAATCCCGCGCTCGCGGATCCCGTGAGCGCGAGATCGCCGTAGAGCGAGAGCGTCAACGATCCGCTGTTGAGCACCCGGAACGCTTCCGGCAGAGACGGACAACTGATGAGTACCTGCGTTCCCTGCGATGCCAGTCCGCAGTTGGTCTGTTGCGACTCGGTGGCTCCGCCGATCCACACATTCGTGACTGCGACGTCACGTGCATCCAACTGAAAGGTAAATCCCTGCAACCGCACCGAAGACCCCGTGGCGGACACCGTGAAGCTCGCGAGCGTCTTCTTCGTACCCTGTTGCATGGACATGGATGTCGCGAGGACATTCTCCATGGCGGTGACGCTCCCCAGCGCCGTCTGATGCACCGGGAAATGCGTGTCTTCCGCCAACGGGAACGTCGTCACTCCGTTCGTCTTGCTCACGACGCGCAATTCAAATTTCTTCGCTTCGATCATCTCGTTGGCGGCGGCACCGTTCTCCGCAGTCCTCAGATCCGCGCGCACTCCCAAGCGTACCGGCTCCCCTTTGCGCAAAAGCAGCGCACCCTCCGCAATCGTCCCGCGCCACTCCTTGTCCTGCTCTTCCTCCGTTCCCGATGTCCGTCGCTTGAGCGTCGCGAGTACGCGATCCGCGCCGTCCACCAGTACCAGTGCGTCCGGAGACAGCAGCTTGCGCGCAAACGTCACCGTCGCTTCGATCGCTTCACCGTCCTGATCCGACTGTAAGAAAACGCCATCCAGGAGAACGGGACTGCGCCTCCCCAAGAAGAGAAAGTGACTGACGGAAGGGGGCAGAGATGAGGCAGAAGCAACCGAGGAGTCCGAGGAAACCGAAGAAACCGAGGAAACCGACACAACCGAGGACGGCGAAGAAGACGAAGATGTCGAAGACGACGAGGAAGAGGCGGATGACGCACCGATCGACCGGCCTTCCTCGAATGCGCGATACGCATCCAGTTGGCCTTCACTGTGTGCGATGTACGCCGCCGCAAGCCTGGCCATCTGACCGCGGGTCAGGAGCCTGGCCATTTGCGCTTCCATTCTCGGCAGTCCCACCCCTTCCTCGTACGCCGCGTCGCGATAGGGCGCGTACCAATCGGCATCGTCCGCTGTCCTGTCGTACACAGTATAGATTTCTCCCAGCATCTTCAGTGCCTCGGCATAATTGACAGACTGATTCGGACGAAACATTCCATCGGGATACCCGCTGACGATGCCTTCCTGCTTCGCATGGCAAATGTAAGCCGCATACCACGCATCCTTCTCTACATCGGGAAAACACGGATCGGTGACCGGCTCCAATGGAACACCGATCGATCCGACGACGATCTTCAGAAACTCCGCACGATTCAGTCCGCGGCCGGGCGCAAACGTCCCGTCGGGATTGCCTTCGACAACACCCAGACTTGTAAGAACACTGATGCCCGCGGTATCGGCTGCACTGAACGGCGCATCGCGGTAGCGATCCGTCACATCAACAAAGTCCAACGCAGAGACGGAAACCGGCGTCACCATCGACAGGAACAACGAGAGAAGCAAGTGGGAGATCATGGATGCATAGTATAAGGAAGACGGTGACATTTGGTACTTGGCGAAACGATTGATCGATGCTGCGATAGGGCATGCGATCTGCATGGTGCCCCCGGCAGGAATCGAACCTTCATTTACCCCTTAGGAGAGGGTCGTTCTATCCATTGAACTACGGGGGCACGTGCAAAACACATCGCAATCTATTGCAATCCTACAACCTACAACCTACCCCCTACAACCTACCACCTTGCTTCATCCAAACACCACCACATCCCGCCCCTCCTGCGGCAGGCTGCCTTTCATCTTATACTCAGACGCCTGTTCCTGTCCCACCGCACCGCAGGCTTTCAGGACATCCTGATCGATGGTGCCATCGGCCGCCGGAGTGAGTATGAGGACGCGGGGATCGATGTCATCGAGCATTTTCTGGAAACGCTTGGGGTCCTCCGCAGTCATGACGAGCACGTGCACATCCCCCAATTGTTCCAGATCGTGATCGGACCAGTCCTCCGGAGGAGATGCCGGAAACGCGATGCGGATGCCGTCGATTTCCGTTAGAAAGGAAACCTTCTGGCCATCCTTATGGCCGATGCCCCGGACGGTGATGCCGCCGACGTCATACTCTCCCGGCCAGGAAATGACCTCGCGGCTGGGGAATTCCTGCGGCGAAGGCAGCAGGCTCAGCCCGCCGCTGACGGGTGCGTCGGGGAAGAAGGTGACGGGGAGCGAACCGCCCGTGATGCGAACGGATGTCTTGCCGGAGTAGGTGAAGGTCAACATTGTCGGGATGATACGGGAAGACGATGGGAATGACCAGCAGAGGCGTCACGCCGTTTTTCCTCTATTCCTCCGCTACCTGGCGATGGATGACGGCTCCGACGGCACGCAGTTTTTCATCCAGCCGATCATACCCGCGTTCGATGTAGCGGACGTCGGTGACGATCGTTTCACCCTCGGCGGCCAGCGCAGCCAGGACCATGGCGGCCCCCGCACGGATATCATTGCTGGCGACGATCCGTCCCCGAAGCGACGTAGGGCCGATGACCAGCGCTTCATGCGCATTGAGAATCTCAACGTGCGCGCCCATTTTCTCCAACTCGTAGAGGTACGCCAGCCGTCCTTCGAAGAGGCGCTCGAAGATGCGGCTCACGCCCTTGGCCTGCGTCATGGCCACTCCCATCGGCGCCTGCAGATCCGTGGGGAAACCGGGGAAGATGTTCGTCCGAATCTTCATGGCATTGAGGAACGACAGTTCGCCGTCGACGAGCAGCGTCTTCTCGGCTGCATCGTACTTCAAGACGCCACCGGCACGACGCACGACATCCAAAAAAGAGAGCAGATGCTCATCCTCGACGTTCCGCAGTCGCAATTTTCCTTTTGTGACCAGCGCCGCCACCACGAAACACCCCGCCTCCAGATAATCGGAGCACACACACCACTCGACGGGTCGCAAGGCGCGCACGCCCCGGACCATGACGGTGTGTGTGCCGATGCCGCTCATCTCCGCACCCATTGCGTGCACCATGCGTGACAGTTCCTGCACGTGCGGCTCGGCAGCCGCGATATCGATGCGCGTTTCGCCGGGCGTGAGCGCCGCCGCCAGAATCGCGTTCTCGGTCGCAGTCACGGAAAATTCCGGCAGGATGACCCGGCCGGGTTTGAGCGCCCCTTGCAGGTGCAGCACATCACCCGTGCTCATGTCCCGCGCACCCATCTGGACGAAGGCCTCCAAGTGCGCGGCGACGGACCGCTTCCCCAGCACGCAGCCGCCGGGGTACGACATCTCCACCACGCCGAAACGCGCGAGGAGCGGCCCCAAAAGCACGATGGACCCGCGCAGACGGGAAACAAACTCGCCGGGAATGGGGCGATTGGTCAACTGCTGCGTATTGATACGGACGGTCCCCTCCTGAAACTGCGTGACGGCACCCAGAAATTCCAGTATTTCCAGCATCACTTCCACGTCGCGCAGGCGCGGCACGTTGGTCAGCACCGTTTCGCCACTCACGAGGACCGCGGCCGCAATCATGGGCAATGCCGCGTTCTTGGACCCGCCGATGGACACTTCTCCTTGCAACGGGATACCACCGGTGATCTGGTAACGAATGTCCATAGTGGGAGCGGTATTGTACGCTGCGGGGAAAGCGATAGATAGAAGGATTTGGCGCGTATATTTTCCGTTATTTCGTTGTTTCGTTATTTCGTTGTTTCGTGTCTTGAAAAATACCGTAGTACAAAATAACGAAGTAACGAAGTAACGAAGTAACGAGTCAACGCTATCGCCCTCCCACTTCCGCCGCAAACCGCTGGATCACAATCGGCCGGTAGGCGTTCGTCTGCACATCGGTCACGAGCTGCGTGAAGGCATGCTCCTGCGCGGGCCGGTAGGCGGGAAGGATGCGCAATGCAAGCCCCAAGTGGAAGAGCAATCGATCGGATTCCGCACCGCGGGAAGCCAGCGGCGCAAGCGTCATCAAGCGCGCGTGCAGCGTGTCCGCTCCCCAGAATGCAGCCGCCTGCGCATGCGCCAGGCGTTCCGCCCGCAGGAGCTCTGCGTCCTCCATCAGCCGCACAACCCTGCCCGGCGCCCCCTGCGCACAGTGCAGAAGGAAAGATCTGTTCTCCTCGGACTCCCCGGAAAGTAGTGACTGCATCTCCGCATTCCCCACCCGACCGAAACGCACCTGCCGCACGCGCGAGAGTACCGTCTGCGACAGAGAAGCTGGTTCGGAACTGGTCAGAAGGAAGACCCGACCGGGCAGAGGTTCTTCCAGCGTTTTGAGGAACGCACTGACCGCCGGCAGCTGCATGCGTTCGACGTTACTGATGATGCACACGCGATGCGCAAGCGCGCCCGTCGCATGCAGACGCTCCCCGATGGCGCGCACGTCATCGATGGAAATGGTATCTGTCTTGTGCCCCTTCTTTGCGCGGTGCTGCTGATCGATATTGGACGATCGTGCAATGACCTCCCAATCCTCCTGTTTCTTTTCGATCCACAGCGCATCGAGCGCCAGGAGATCGGGGTGCACCAATCGCTCCATCTGCCGCAGGACATCGGCGCGACGTTCCTCCTCCAATCCGCTCGTGAGAATCTGCCGGGCGAACCGATGGACGACCGTCGTCTTGCCGACGTGCGGCGGCCCGCTGAAGAGGTACGCATGCGCGAGGTTGTCCTGCGCAAGGTCCTGTTCCAATTGCACGAGCTGCGTACGGTGGCCGACGATGGGACGGTGGGGCATGGAGACTCATTCTACCGTACTTCCATCATCACGCATCCCAATGCTCAAAGAGGATTCCATCCTTTTGATACAACACGATATCAATCGTGGGAAAATGTTTCAGAGTAGCTTCTATAGCAGCTTTCACCTGCATCTGTGTTCCGGCAGGACCATTGAGCACATCGAATGCATCCGAGCGGAAATTGATGAGCGCCACATTTTCCCAAATTTTCTCTTCATCGCTATTCGGCAAATAATAGGGGTTCGGATACGTCTTATGTACGTTGACAGCAATGTAATCCTTCGCCAATGAAGACAGTTCCCGCATCGTGCGAGCACCGTTTACATATTCTTCGTCAGTCGGACCGACAAAGAGGGCACGCAGTGTTGCATCAGCGACTTTTTGAGTTTTTTGAATGGTCCGCCGCACAGGAAATGATGCCTCATAGCTCGCAGTCGCCACATCCTGCTCCGAATAGAAAAAAAGCGTGATCGTTGTTTGTGCATCCCCTGAAACGACGGGGGCTGCCAACTCCTCATACGTCCGCGACGGACGGTCCGTCACTCCCTCCTTCAACCGCCAGATCATCTCCGCCATCTCGCCGCGGGTGATCGATTGATCGAAGGAAGTGATGGAAAGGGGAATCATCGAGTGCTGCTCGAGCGATGTGACGTAGCCTTGGTACCACGAGTTTGTATTCATCTGAGGGCTCAGTGCGAACGTATTTGCAATGATCTTCGCCGCCTCTACAAAATTGATCGTCTGCCCCGGTCGAATTGTGCCGTCGGGATATCCACTGATAATCTTGCTGCCCATAGCATGACAAATGTAATCACCGTACCACGCAGTGAAATCCACATCTCTCACAACGGACATCCCCACTCTCTGCAGAAATTCTTGTTTCGTCTCATGAAAGAAACATGGAGAAATTCCTCGCATATGACCGGTGCCCGGGTCACTCGCAACCCATGTTTCTGCAATGATTTTCACAAACTCCGCCCGATTGATGGTTTGATCGGGACGATAGGTGCCATCGGGGTAGCCCTGCACGATGCCCTGCGATTGCACGTACTCGATCGCTTCCGCATTGGGGTGGGAGACGGGGACATCGGGGAAGGCGGCGGAAACGGAGGGAGCGGCGCAGAGAAAAGTGGCGACGAGGATGGGACGGAGAAAATACGGCATGGGCAGGGGGGATGTCCCTACAATGGTACCCGTGGAGACGTTCCGGCGGAACACCTCTTTGACCCATCACCTATCCCAAAACGGCGTCCATTGCGTTCCCACCACACGGCGGGATTATGCAGAATGTACCGACGGATGGCGCGGAGGGCACCCGCGTCGCGGATGACATGATCATGGAATCGTGGTTGCCAGGCGAAATCGGATTCGATGGCACGAATCCGTTTGGTGCACACCGATTTGAATTGATTGATGATGGACCCGATGGTACCGGATGGGGGGCGGTGCAATGATGACGCCCCCGCCGTAGAGACGTTCCGCCGGAACGTCTCTACCCCACCCGCCGACCCATCCCGTACCCCGCCCGCCGACCCATCCCATACCCCACCCGCCGACCCACCCCAATTCGTGCCATCGGAAATGATTCGAATGATACCGTGCATGTGATCAGGCATCACAATCCATGCGTCCAATTGCACATTCCTACGCACCTGTTCGGTACGTTGCCATTCATCCACAACGATCTGCCCAATGGATGACAGTAGCATCTGACCATTCCGAACCTCCCCAAACCAAGAAATGCGCCTCTCTGTACAAATCGTCACGTAATACCACCCCAGTTGCCCGTAATCCCACCCCGGTTTTCGCGCGGAAAGGATGCGGTACCGGCCGCGGAACAATTTCGATACGTCATCGTGCGATGTCATAGGATTCCACCGTACAATGGACTGTTACCGTTCGGGCATACGCTCAATGCAACCAATACGTCCATCGATGAATGCATGGCAACGGCAATATGTTTGCGGCGTTCCGTTCGCGGGTGGAACGCCACATTCCGGCGAACATGCCTCTACACGGAATCATGTAGAAACGTTCCGCCGGAACGTTTCTACGATGTATCACGCACCGTGATACATCACGGTGTTACGCATTCACCCCATGGCATTTTTTGAATTTTTTGCCTGATC
>JAKQEM010000015.1 GCA_029558515.1 bacterium | reverse complement strand
GAATAGTCCTGCTTCCGGGTCTTCCCGATCGTCGGGGTCTTCCCGTTCGTCGGGTTCCTCTCGTTCTTCCGGGTCTTCCCGTTCCACGACGGACCTCTGCTTCGGGGATGAGTGTGCGCGGGGAGGAGACGACTTCTGCGGTGTACGGCAGCGGTGCGAGGAGATCGGGGAACTGCCGTGCATCGTGTGTCTCCCCGACGGCAGCTCCCGCTCGTCGGGGTCATCCCGTTCTCCGGGTTCCGCCCGCTCCTCCGTCAGCGATTTCTGCCGGGGCGATGAGTGCGTCCTGGGTGGGGACGCCTACTGCACCGCGGTGAACAAAGAGTGCCACACAACCGACAGTCCGCCGTGCATCGTGTGCGTCCCGGACTTCGCGTCCTCGGATGCGTACCACAGCATCATCAGGAGCTACTCTTCCGCTTCCGCCACCCGCTCGGCGTTCTCCTCCTTCTTCCCGAACGTCGATTCCTGCGCGGGGGATGAGTGTGCGCTGGGGGGAGATGCCTACTGCGATTCCTTCGGACTTACCTGCGGTCCCATCCCCGATCAGCCGTGCATCTCCTGCACGGACGCGTCGTCTGTGACCCATCCGCCTCTCCTGCCGGCCGCACTGTACTTGCACGCTCCCCGCTGCACCACGCACGAGGACTGCGCAGCAAAACAGCTCTGCGTGGAGGGCAGATGCCTGACGCAGGCGCACATCGATCTGCTTCCACCCTTCTGCGGGAATGCGCGGCTCGACGCGGGAGAACTCTGTGATGAGGGGTTTGAGAACAGCAATCAGTCCAATGCGCTCTGCCGGCGGGACTGCACGCAGGGACGCTGCGGGGACGGCATCCTCGATACGCCGCTGGAGCGCTGCGATGACGGGAACAGGGTGGACGGGGACGGTTGCTCCTCGCTCTGCCTTCCGGAACGTTTTGCGGCGGAGTCCCCCTTCCCTGGCTCCATACTGGACATTCCGTTCCAACCGGGTTTCGGCAGCGGAACTGCGGTGCCTCTGCCGCCCTCGACGTCGGACACGGGACCGGCCGCCATCGCGGTCATGGCTGCGGGCGCGGCGGCGGGGTGGGCGTGGGTGAGGAGGAGGCGGAAATAAGTGGATTGATACAACAAACTGATGTAACTACAGTCTTTTCCGATCCAAGAATGAGCATGAATGCTACTGAATCAGGGGCGAAGGAAGAGTACCAGAATCCCCGATGATATTCAGGAGGTTCTGCTTTGCTTTCTGCATGTCCCTTGCTGCCTGGTTCGGCGTCTTGGCGTTCGCTTGCGCTTCGAGCATCTCCGGTGTGATGCCCGGACGCAGGTACTGCCGCCAGTCCGGCAGAGACTTCAGTTTCTCGTACGGCGTCATGTAGTTCTCTGATGGGTACGTGATCTTCTTCTTGCCGTTCGGCAGAACCTCGACGTTCGGGAACGCGCAGGGACGATGGAAGTTCACGTACGGAATCAGGTGATCGCGGTAGAACCGGTTGATGCGCGCTGCGAATGGCTGCGGGATGTGGTGGTAGCCCATGTGCTTCCGAATGATCGCTCCGTTCTTCGTCTCCGCGAGTCCGTTGTCATTGGAGCACCGCGGTCTCCCCTTGGTCTGCTTCGCCTTCCACCGCTCCAGGAACTGGCGCACCACGTCGTTGATGAACTCCGAACCGTTGTCGCTGTGGAAGTTCTTGATGCGAAACGGCACGAGAGAGAATGCTTCCTCCAGCGCAGGTTCCACGCAGGCCTCGATGAGCTGTTCCACGGACAGAACGACCTCCCACTGCGTCACCTCATCGACGTGGTTGATGTGGTAGACGCCCTTCTTCCTGCCAAAATCTCCCTGATGCACGGTGTCCACCCGAAGGAAACCGGGAGCGCCCGAAGGCTCCGGTTTTCGGCGTTCCCCGATCGGTCTCTGCACCGGAATAGTCTGCTCGATGTGCAGGGCTTCTTCGCGGTAACGGCGGTGCTGCCGCAGATCGTAGAGGCGGGAGACGGAAATGTGCCGCAGTCGCTCATACCGCCGGTCACCCAGCGCATATTCTTTCTGGAAAATCTTCTTCATTGCCGCTCCGTTGATCCGCTTGTGCAGGTTGTCCGTCTCGACCAGAAGCTCGACGTCTGCTTGCGTGTAGGTGACGGGAAAACAGTGACGCTTCTGCGCTTTTCGCACCGGCATTCCATCACGATACGTCTGAATGTGCCGTGACAGCTGGGAAGGAGAGTAGTCGGTGATGATCGTGAAGAATTGCCGCAGGAGACCCTGCTGCGTTCGCGGTTGGTTGCGGTAGTCGAAATGGAGCAGACGATCACGGAGCCACTCCGCCTTTCCCATTGCCGGAGGACCGTGTTCAAGAGCGAACGAATCTGCGGCTTGCAGGAAAGTTTCGACTTGTTCAATGGTCTGAAACTGGGAGGGGTTGAGCATGGACATCATAGGGGAAGTATGTTCCCATGACTCAGTTCATGCTCATGCTGTGTCGGAAAGCGATGGGCTGCTCATACTCATTCTGTGTCGGAGAAGAGTACTACTTGCAATGAATCAAGAAAAAGATTATAATTACCCCATGAATGTAGTTTTAATCAATAATGATGACAAAGCGAACAAAACACCATCACCAGATGATCTCAGTAGTAATGGGGAACATAAAAGTAATAGGGGAATCACAGAGATGCTCAATCCTAATCTTTTCGGTACAAAAGCTGGTCACAGAAGAAGATCTCTCTCAAATGCAATGCTTCCTTTAATGTGGGGTGCGATTGCTTATGCGATTTTCTCTCAGATATCGGTTATTTCTAGTCGTGTATACAATAACCTCAGACCATCTGCAGAACGAAGCACTTTAAAAGCAAACTACGATGTGAATGTCATCGGACCCCAAGCAGATATTGAAAATGGTCGCATGAAAGTGTTATCTGCACTTCATGAAGTGCTCCGTGTGGCAACTATTGAAAAAACACCGCTACCGAAATCCATGACAGTTATTAGCTCCAAATTATATTTACAGAATTTTGACGAACAAATCCGTCAGATAAGAGATCGGTTACAAGACTTATTGGGAAAAGAGGGAGCAGGTGTGCATGAAACATGTGTCGATGAAAATGGCAACATATATGTTTACGCCGGATCATTCAGATCTTCTGATCATTTGCTCTATGAATTGTATCATGAAGTTCTTGGTCACCTTCTACAAAGAGAGATTAGCAAAAATAATCCTGAATTTGACATGCGCTGGCAAAAAATCGCCGAAAGACCCGATGGTAAATCGCCCTATAAAGATGATGGAGACGTTCGCTATACAGTTCATGCCGATCAGTATTCTGTGAATGGACAAATAGTAAATATTGGAGATCTTGGTTTTTTGTCGCCGGCGTGTATGGATAATTGGAGGGAAGACGCATGTGTAATGGCGGCTTATGCGAGAACACAACCATCATCTTTTATCCCGCCCCTGTTTGGAACTGATTTTCAAAAACCAAATCAAGTTATTATTGATAAGATTCAATTAGCGCAAGAATACGGCCTGATTCGGCCTGAATTTACAGAGGCAATTACTTTGCTCAGAAAAATTATGAAAGAAACTGATATAAATAATCCGGTAAGTTTAACGCCCCGAATAGTTGATGATAACCAGCTGGAAATAATAATGAACAATATTAAAGTTGATATTGAACATTTTATGAAACAATATCCAAATTCCCCCTATTTAAGTCGTATTTGTCTGAATTATTCTTCATTCATCTATCAGAATGCCATTCGCATCCAGAATGCGGAATCCGCACAACGGTTTGCAAATACCGGGTTGGATTTTGCGTATCAAGTATTAAATTGTGAAACACATTCCTACAATGAATATTTATCGGCATTATTGCTATTAGCAAAACTTCATGGAAAAGCCTTGGGAGATCAGAAGAAAGCAGACATTTTTAACCAAGCATATGACTACTGGAATACAAAAAATCATAAAAATACCATCAGCCTTGATAATATTAAAACTTTCCTATTATCAAAAGGTATAATGGCTATCTAGTTAAGGCAGCAAATGGCGTTGTCTCCTTTTCTAGACAGGCTGTTCCAATTGCAGCAATTAGGGTTACACATTCATCTCTAGAATGAGCGCATGAAATCCCACTCTTCTTTTCGTTTTGCTTCTATGAAAGCTTCCATTGTCCAGCAGATTCTCTCCGGGGAAACATCCGTATCGGACGCCGCTCGCACGGTGCAGGTCAGCAGGAAGACGATGTATCAATGGATTGGCAAATTCAGAACATCCGGAGTGGAAGGATTGATCGCAGGGAAGACGGGGCCCAAACGTGGCAAGGCATGGAACAGAACCAAACCGGAGACGGAAGCATTCATTCTGGATTTGATGCAACGTAATCCGGATACCAACATCTACGATCTCTCGCTGATGCTGCCTCCTGAGCACACGGTCGCTCCCTGTACGATCTTCCGGATTTATCAACGGCAATACCGCCTCTCCATCCCGGAACGTCTTCCGAGGAAGAAGCCCCAACTCTACATCAAAGAACGCGTGGGAGAAGAATTGCAGATGGATTGCTCTTTCCCATGGGGCTACGGAGCAAAGCGTGTGAGCTATGACTGCGTTGATGATCGCTCGCGATTTGCACTGGCGAAGATCTACGAACGACACACGCAGGACAATGCCATTGCCTTTCTGTACCACGTCATCGAACGCGCCCCCTTCGTCATCCGTGCCATTCGCACGGACTGCGGGCGGGAGTGGAGCACACGATTCTCCGTCGCCTGCACACTGGCCGGTATCGAACACATCAAAAATGATCCGTATTCCCCCGAACAAAATGGGAAGGTGGAGAAATTCCATGATGTGTACCAACAGCGGTGCTTCTATACGTACCTGTCACCCTACGCTTCTCTGGATGAACACAATTTCATCGTCTGGCAGTGGTTACAGTGGTACAACTACGAGAAAACCCATTCCGGGCTTGGAATGGACAGGAGAACCCCGGCTGCCGTAGTCTACGAATGCCTCATGCAGGAGAGTGTTACCCCAATGCTGCAACCGAACATTTCTAGACAGGCAAGCAACAGTCGGTCGAAGAGTTCTTTGTGACGTTTGCGACGGTTGAACCGATACGTGAATTCATCGAGATAGTGTTGCAGTCTCCTGTCCTCGAGACCATGGAGAGTACCCTGTACGAATGATTTGCAGTTGCTGATGAAGAGATGCACATGGGGGAGAATCACATGCGCTTTCTGCTTGCGTACCGGGTTTTTGTCATGGATGAATCCATGTTTTTCCAGAGACGGATACACGGACAGTCCATCCGTACGAACCGTGCTTCCCGGCATGATGGCATCCTTCGCAAATGCCACCACTGTCTCTTCATCAATACTCTTCACCACACGCATTTTTGCAAATCCCATGTACTCTTCTTCCTTCTTCTCTCCCGTTCCCGGCACGAAGGACACGGCGACAAGTACGGGTGTTTTCTCTGTGCCTCTTCCTCGTTTTTTGCCTTCCGTCGGCGCACCGATAAACATTTCATCAATCTCAACATGGCCGCTCAATTTGTAAGAGGTATCTCTTTTTGCCATGGCGTGGCGGATACGCTGAAGCATGGCCCATGTCGTTTGGTAGTTCAGTCCCAATTGCTCCGACATGTAGAGCGCGGAGACGCCTCGCTTATCTGTTGCCATGAAAAAAATGAGGATGAACCATTGCATCAGAGATCCCCGTGTCCGATGGAAAATCGTACCGGAGGTGGGGTACAGAAACTTTCTACACTCACGGCACTGGTATGCTCGCTTCTTCGGGAGCCGCCGGCTGAAGTTTTGCCGGCCGCAATGCATGCACCGCATGCCCTCCGGCCAACGAACTTTGATGAGGTACTGTTCGCACCAAGCCTCCGAGTGACAGTGAAGCAGGAATGACATGATCGTCTGCTCAGAATACCTGCCTTGCATGAAGTGAGTATATCAGTGTTAGTGTTTCTTGCTGCCTTAGCTAGTGAGTCATTAAAGGTATTGCTTTGGAAAGACCTTCCGAAGACAAAAAAGAACCGGTACCCACCAACCACCGTTTTGCCCAATTATCAGAAATTCCTTCACCTAATAAATATCCTACGTCTGAATTGTCCGTCGCACATGCGATAAACGAAAACCGAATTCCTCATAACATTGGAGACAGAGGAAATGTTACTTCAATAAAACCAATATCAACACAACACACCACTCTACCCAATCACAACCTATACAGAAAATAGTTTTTGTCCTTAATACGATTTTGAATGCAAGGGAAGATGGTAGTATTCAATAGTTATGCCTCTTTTTCGAGATGCTACGAAGGTAGTGACTCTCACAGCAATAATTGCAATATTGATTATCCTATTGCAGACTATTTCGAGAAATCCGACACGATTTTATAACATCTTCAAAGCTGATATAGGAGATCCTTGTATAGTAGATCAGGATTGCAGCGGTTATCCATTGGAATACTGTCGCTGGTCAGATCATATGTGTGCCGATGAAGTCGATTGTGGCTCATACACATGCGCCATAAGTATGAAATGTGATTTGGATGAAGATACTTGCGTTCTGACTTGTCCGTGTCTTTGGAGTGATGACAGGGATGAAGGTGATATTTGCGCTCCATACTCTTATTGCTTCCCCCCCTCCTCCGCCTCCTCTGCCGCTGCTTCGTCTATCCCCGCCTCCTCCTCCGTCCCCACATCCTCCGTTGCAGCCTCTTCCGTCCCTCCTGCCTCCTCCGAGCCGGCCGGAAGCAGCGTTGAACCGAACAATCCGAGCGTGGCGTATGCTTCCTCACAAACGTCACAGGCAGCAGCCTGCGACGTGTGCATTGGCGTCGTCTGTCCGCCCGGCTACGCATGTTTTGCATGGACGGATCACGCGGGTGGCTATAATCCCGTTTGCGCGCCCTCCGGCATGATAGGCCCTCCGAATGTTTTTCAGTGCGGACCCGCCACGCCCGGCTCTGCGGTGTCGAATGCTTCCTCCGTCGGCTCACCGATCCCATCGTCCGTCGCATCCTCAACCGCACCCGCCTCCTCCGGAAGCAGTGGGTCGGGAGGAAGCGGCGGCTCTGGCGGATCGGGGGGCTCGGGAGGAAGCAGTGGTTCGGGAGGAAGCGGAGGTTCCGGTGGTTCGGGAGGCAGTGGCGGCTCTGGCGGATCGGGAGGTTCGGGTGGCAGTGGCGGCTCCGGCGGGAGCGGTGGATCGGGCGGTAGTGGCGGCTCAGGAGGAAGCGGAGGGTCCGGTGGATCGGGAGGCAGCGGCGGGTCCAGTGCGGTAGCATCCTCTCCGGCTCCTCCGCCGTGGTCTGCCAATCCCTCCGGTTCCTCCGTGCTTTCCTCCGCCGCTTCCTCCGTCGGTTGGGTACAGTGCCCCGCCGGGTATCAATGTACCGTAGCCGAGCAAGTCGGCGGATGCATCCCCGTCACCATACTCTGTCCGGCGGGAACAGTCGTTTCGTGTCTGGCAACCGGCGGCGGGAATGCGACGGCGGGACTGCTGTCGACGCAATTTATCGGTGCCAGTTGCAGCGGCAACTGGGTGGACGTAAATGTCGCGCAGCTTCCCCGTGACACTCGGTACGTTCGCTACATCGTGACCTGTCCGGCGGGGGGAGGCGGCATTGCCAATCCGCCCGATTCCAGTCCGCTACCCTTCGGCACCGTGCGTATCTCCACGGCACTCGCGGGTCTGGGTGGAACCGTCTGCACGCTGACGGTGGAAGCGTACGGCTCTCTGCTGCTGACACCCGCCAATCTGATTCGCTCCACGACGGACACCTTCGACTGTGCGGTGCCCGCAGCCGCGGCCCCTCTGCTCGTCGGCGTCTGCGGACAAACGGGCTGCACGGGAGAGTGCTGCCAGTGCGTGCCGGACAACACCGGCGCCTCCTCATCCGCTTCCCCCACAAACAGCAGTACGGGAGGGAGCGGAGGTTCGGGTGGATCAGGTGGTTCGGGAGGTTCAGGTGGAAGCGGCGGATCCGGTGGGTCGGGGGGTTCGGGGGGGAGCGGTGGGAGCGGTGGATCAGGTGGAAGCAGTGGGTCAGGAGGGAGTGGAGGATCGGGGGGTTCGGGGAGGAGCGGTGGGAGCGGTGGATCAGGTGGATCAGGTGGAAGCGGAGGATCGGGAGGAAGCGGCGGGTCGGGAGGATCAGGTGGGTCGGGTGGAAGCGGGGGATCGGGA
Organism: bacterium; assembly: GCA_029558515.1. Classification (GTDB taxonomy): domain Bacteria; phylum Patescibacteriota; class Gracilibacteria; order Peribacterales; family Peribacteraceae; genus JAKQEM01. The sequence continues at coordinate 332 of JAKQEM010000015.1, read as the reverse complement.
GGAAGCGGCGGGTCGGGGATATCATCAGCGCTGAACTCCGCTTCATCCTCCCCCTCCTGCCCGGCAACATGTCCGGCCACACCTCGCTCCATCTGTTTGGCAGGGGGAGGAACGGAGTGGTCACCTCCGCTGGCGCAACGGGAAGTCCGCACGAAATGGTGGCATCGCTTCCTTGCGTTGCTGCCGATTCCCTCCCCTTCCTCCTCCTCTCCTCTCACTGCTCAGCTCTCCTTCTCCCTCTCCTCCGACACTCGCGTTTGTACGCTGTACTGCCCCCCGCCGAGCATCCTGAATACGGAAGGGTGTTTCTGCTATGACCCCTCCGTCTCCTC
>JAKQEM010000025.1 GCA_029558515.1 bacterium | reverse complement strand
CAGCCAGGCCATCGGGAGCCTGACGAACGAAAATGGCGCGACCATGACTCTCGCATCGAATCCCGTCTTCACCGTCGCAGGGAGCTTCATCATCGATCCGGCATCCACGTTCCCGGCAAACGCGACGTTGACGCTGGACGGCAATACGGCATTAGACACGACGGTGGATGCATCCGGATACGCGTTCGCGACCCCCGTCACCATCAACCGGACGACAACCTGGAGCGACGATCCCATCATGACCATAGCCACCGGAACCACGCTCCCGCTGGGCGACAATGCGACCGTCACACTGAACGACACCTACTTCAACGATGTCTACACCTTCATCAATTTCGGAACCATCACGACCGGCACCGGCACCTTCACGTGGATGTGCAACGGACCTACGACGAACTACGGCACAATCAGAACGGACGCAACCGCATTCAATTCATCCACCATAACACATGCGACGGGATCACTCGTGGAATTCCGCGGCGACGGCAGGAACGATGGCGATGCCATCACACTGACGGATCTTGGCGTTTCCTACGACACGCTCCGCATCGCGGCGACGGACGGCGACGTCGAACGTTTCACACTGGGGAACGCACTCACCGTGAGTAACGACCTCACCCTTACGGGAGGAACGCTCAATCTCGATGGCTATGACCTCACGGTAAACGACCTATTCGTCGTCGGCACGGGAACAACTCTGCGGCTCCATGGCGATGAGACGATCACGGGCGAACCGGACACGGTGTATGCGGATACGACCATCTGGTACGACGACTACGAGGGAACGATTCCGCTCCAGACATTCGAACACAAGGACACCGTCATCGGTTCTACGGGAAGCGTGATCTATACCATCCCCGGCACGGGCAAAAGCATAGGCGGCAACCTCACGATCAGCGGAGGAACACTGAAGACAACGAATGCGCAGACGCTCACACTCAGCGGAAGCTTTGTGGAATCCGGTAATGGAACATTCTCCGCTGGAAGCGGAACACTCAAGTTGGCGGGAACAGCGAGCACCAGCCAGCTCATCGTTTCTTCGTCGCTCAATAACCTCACCCTCAATAACGGCCTCGTCGGTTACTGGAAGCTGGATGACGGACCGGGCTCCACAGTTGCGCGGGATGATTCCGGCTACGGCAATCATGGAACGCTCACGAATTACACTGGAGTGCAGACGAGTACGGGGTGGGTGGCAAGTCCGGATCATGCAAGCAGGTTCTACAATCCGTATGCACTGGAGTTTGATGGGATGAATGATGCTGTTATCTCAAGTGCGCCCACAGTTTTGGCACACCCACTTTCGGTAAATATATGGTTTCGAACAACGCATTTAAATGCGCGCATGACACTGTGGTCCATTGGCGATATGGATTCACTCTACGGGCACTACATTGAACTCCGTGGCGATGCAGATGGTGATTACGTTGAGGCAACGTCGCGAGAAGGATTTGGCTTCGTTTCTGCAACCACAACCACCGGAATTACCAGCGGACAATGGCATATGATTACCGCCTTGTATGCATCGAATACCGATCGCCGGATTCTTATTGACGGTGGATCACAAGGAACAAATGCCATCTACATCAATCCATCAGGCATTGACACAATGACCATTGGTGAAAATGCATGGGGCAATGGGGGATTGCCTCAATACTTTAAGGGCACTATTGATGATGTGCGTGTCTACAATAGAATTCTGGAGGCATCGGAAATCGCTGCACTCGCTGCGGGCTACCAGAATACAGGAAGCGGTGTGTATACACTGGGTTCCGCTCTCACTCTCTCCGGCGATCTGCATATCATCAGCGGAGTACTCAAAACGCAAAACTCACAACCCATCACTCTCGCGGGCGACTGGAACAACGTCGGCGGCTTCACCTCCTCGGGAACCGTGACGCTCAATGCCGCGGATGGGGTTGCACAGACTGTTTCCGGATCAACGGTGTTTGGCAACTTCACGAAGATGGTCACGGCGGCATCGACATTGTTCTTCGATAACCGCGCACGGCAGTCTTTCTCCGGTTCCTTGAATCTCATGGGAGTCGAGGGAGGGTTGCTGAGCCTTAAGAGCACGAAGACGGGAAGTGCTGCGAGTCTCTTGCTGGACGGGGACAGCGGAACGCAGAATATCCGCTACGTGGATGTGAAGGATAACGATGCCTCGGGAGGAATGCTGTTGGATACCATGCCGGGTGGAATAGACAGCGGCAACACGACGAATTGGTACTACTACCGCGAGGGAACGGGAAGCATTCTCGGTACCGTGTGGAATGACTCGGACGGCGACGGGACGAAGGACGACGACGAACTATCCGGCTTGAATGACGTAACGATAGATCTTACGGGGAATACTGCGACGGGTGCGGCTATCGCACTTGCGCAGAGCACGACGTCATCCGGTGCGTATTCCTTCACCTCCATCATCCGCAGTGATGCCTCCGGCTACACGGTCTCCGTGAACGGTGCCACCGTCCCCGCAGGGTACCTCCGAACGACGGCGACTTCCACGGGCATCGTGCTTGGTACCGGCGCAATCGTCACGGCTGATTTCGGCTTCGTGCAGGCGTCCACGCTGACGGGTACCGTCTTCTTCGATACCAATGCCAACGGCCTGCGCGATGACGGTGAAAACAGCGTCTTCTCCGGCGCGGTTCTTAATCTGACCGGAACCACGGGCACGGGCGGAACGCTGGCAAGAACCGTGCAGACGAATGCCAGCGGAGCGTACCTATTCGATGCGCTGCCCACATCGATGTTTTCCTTCCTGCTGGTGCTCACATTGCCCGACGGCTACGAGCCGACGATTTCGGCCAGCCGCAGCGTGACGATCGCAATCGGCGGCACGACTGCGACGGAAGACATCGGACTGATGCTGCCCGCGGTCGAACCCGATGACGATGACACGCCGGGGCAGGGACAGGGGCAGGGCGGGCATCGCGGCAAAGGTCCGCCGATCATCGTACAGATTCCGGGGCCGTCGGAGGTCACGCCGCCGGGGACGATCCCAGCAGATCCGGGCACATCTCCCGCGCAACCTCCCGCCGTGCCCGGCCGGATTGCCGATACGCCCGCCGCTCCTGACGCTCCCGCAACGGACGGCGTACGTCCCGGGGTCGATCTGCCGCCGGAAACACCGGATAATTTCTACACCGACGGTCAACCGCATGACGGCTGGCGGGAGGAAGCACCGGCCGGCCCCTCCCTCTTTGATCGTACCACGGAGCGTATCGCAGCCGTCGGCGGAACGGCAGGGTCGTTGCTACTGGAACTGCTCGGTGCCGTGCAGGAAGCTGGCATGCAAACCGCTCGCACGATTGTAGACATCGGAAACGGAACGGCGACGATGATTGCGAATGCGGTGAGCGGCATCGGACGGACGACTGTCATGATCGCATCGACCATCGCGGATGCGATAGGTTCCGGCATGCGAACGATGATCGCGGGAGTGCAAAGCACATCGCGTGCCTTCGATGCCGGGATCGACAACTTTACCCATGGCCTCATAGTCGGCATGGAATCTGCGGGGAATGCGTTTATCGCGTCGGTGGACGCCGTAGGCAACGGCATCCATTACATTGCGAATAACGCCGCTCTCGCACTGCGCACCTTGGGCGTGGAGACGGTAGCCGATACCGTCGAATTTGCGGGACTGCTGACCAACCGCACACTGACATTGGCAGCCGCCGGCATACATACTGTGTGGCAGAACGGACAGGATGCGGTCATCCTTGCCGTCAACCGAAAAATCACTACGACCATTCGTCCCGCTGTGATCGTCGGCAGGGCGAGCATCCGGGGCGTCGTCACCTTTGCGGAGAATACGCGGACCATCGCACAAACCATGACGCGAAACATCAGTGCACTTAGAGAACTGGCGGTGCTGCGCGTAGCGCAGAGGACGGTTCTGGCGGGAGAACAAGCGAATCAATTCGCCCGGGCGTTCTGGCAGGACGTCAATAACGTGCTGCAGAGCGCATCGCAACGCACCGTACTGGTGGGGAAACAGGCAAACGAATTCCGTATCGCGCTGTGGATGGGAGTGGATCGCACGCAACGCGCCGCCCGTCAGATCGCACGGAATCTGCGTGTGCCATCCCCAACGGAGGAAGGAGAAACGCAGCACGCAGCCGCTCCCGCAACGGCGCAATCGTACCGCAGCACACTCACGCCAAAGAACGGCCGCTTCCTCATCGCCTCACTGCATTTGAGCATCACCGATAACTGGAATGTGCCCTTCACCAACACACCCGTCGTTCTCTTCTCCGTTCCCAAAGTCGCCGTAACGAATGAGGAGGGCATCGCCACCTTCCATGACGTGGAGACCGGCAAACACGAACTGGAAATCCATCTCCCCGGCGGATTCGTTGAATCGCGCCAACTCATTGTGGAACCTCCCTCCGGTCTGCAACCCGATGAAGTGGAAGATGCCGTTGACGTCGTCCTCCCCGTCATTCAGGTAAAAGTACAGGAAAAACTCCATGGCAGCGCGGGAACACCCGCGTGGCTCGTATCCGTTATCGTCGCCGTCTCCTTCCTTGCGCTTAGCAATTCCGTGCTGCTGGGAATGTATCTGAAAAGAAGAAGGTAGACTGGACGTTCCATCGCGGGAGAATGTCACCTTCACGTCTCCGAGGGGAATAGTATTGTTCGTGCGTCTATTCATATCAGTCAGTGCGTCTACATTGAAGCATGTGTAAAGAAAGAGCGCAGGGGGCTCGCGATGAGAAGATGACGCCTCCCTCAAATTCCTCTACACTGTCTCTCTATGTCCAGGGTACCCATCGTCGCCATTATCGGGAGACCCAATACGGGCAAATCGACGCTCTTCAACCGGCTGATCGGACGGAGAAAAGCGCTGGTGAGCTCCGTTGCCGGAACAACGCGCGACCATGTGATGCAACGGGTGCAAGGGCGGAAGATGGACTATCTGCTCCTGGATACCGGCGGCATCGGCGGCGGATCAACGGACAAAAATTTTGAGGATGATGTCTCCGCACAATCTCTTGTCGCACTCGAAGCGGCGGATGTCATCCTCTTCACGGTGAACAGCCGCGAGGAATTGACAAGCAGCGATTTCGCAATCGTCGACATGCTGCGCACACGCAAACGCGCGCACGTTTCCATCCTTCTCGTCGCCACCAAATGTGACAACATCGATGAAGCGGAAGCGAAGATACCGGAGTATTGGTCACTCGGCATCGCCGACGAAGTGATTGCAATCAGCTCCGTCCACCGCATCGGCACCGACGAATTGGAAGAGAAGATCATTGAGCATCTGAAGAGGTTGCACTTCGAAGCCCCTGTTCCCGACAATCTACAACCCGCCCTCACGCCGCCACGGGTGGCGATCATCGGCAAGCCGAACGTCGGCAAAAGCTCCATCCTCAATGCATTGATGAGTGATCCGCAACGCGAACGGAGCGCTCGACTTGTTTCGGACATTCCCGGCACCACGCGCGACAGTACCGATGTCATCATCCGTTTCGAAGACCGCGAGTACATATTTGTGGATACGGCCGGTCTGCGTCACAAGGCCAAAGTGGAAGAAGATTTGGAAACGCTCAGCGCCATCAAAGCGCTGCAGGCAGTGGAAGACAGTGACATCGTCGTACTCGTGCTGGATGCAACAGCCGTCATCAGTCGTCAGGACAAACGCATCGCCAAGCTCGCCATCGAAGAAGGCAAGGGTATTGTCATCGTACTCAATAAATCGGATCTTCTCACTCACGCCGAACGCAAAGAGAAGGAAGAGGAAACACTTGCGGCCTTCCCTTACTGCCGGTTTGCACCGCTGCTGCATGTTTCCGCTCTCACGCGTGAAGGTTTGAACAAGCTGTTCCCGCATATCGACACGGTGGACCGGAATCGCAAACGACGCATCTCCACCAAGGAACTGCTGAGCTGGTACGAAGGCATCGTACTCAAAGCGCCCGTCAAGGAGCTTGCGAGCAGCAAGTTCATCACGCAGGCGGATGCAATTCCGCCGACGTTCGTTCTCTTCACGAAGCATCCCGAACGCATCGACGTATCGCAGCTCCGGTTCCTGGAAAACAACATGCGCACCACGTTCGCATTTGAAGGAACGCCGATCAGGTGGATTACGAAGGAACGATAGGGATTGGGGATTGGTCTATTGGGAATTGGGAATACACACAATACAATTCCTCATCCCAAATCCCTTACCCGGGCAATCCCTTCCTCACACGGTGATCTTTCTGCAACGGCAGCGGAAACGAGCGAATGGCAATTTCCAGTTTATCGAGAAGCTTTGCCGGATCATCGTCAAACACCATGTTGGGCGGAATTTCCCGCAAACAAAGTTCCTCCACGATGTGCGGGATAGAATTACTGATACCGCCGGAATTGGTAATGATGCCGATGGGGCGGCCTTCGTCGTAGGCGATGGTAAACTCGTTCAATGTACCGATTCCCCCGCCGATGAACACAACGCCGTCCACCGAACGAATATTGATGATGTCTCGCTCCATGAATCCCAAGCCGGTATAGATGAGCATGTCATGATCGTGCGGCGATTGATACTCGTACACATGTTGATACTCGGAGAATGCCGGCGAAATGCCGATGGTAAATCCTCCCGACTCCTGCGCGGCAAGCAGCGCGTCATTGGGAAGACCCGGACACGCGCCGTTCACGAATATGTGCCCGCGCTTCGCAATCTCATTTCCCAACTGTTTCGCTTTGGTTATGGCAACGGCGTCTTTGATTTGCGCTCCGCTGGCCGAACCCATCACACCGATTTTCATACGATGATACGAAGCGTTGCCGTGTCCTGCCGCATCGGGGAAAACCATAGAAGAAGGGAGTGTTGAGTAAATGTTCGCAATCGACTTTCACTCTTATTATAGCAGAAATGTCTGTTCCTGTGAATTCGTAACTCATCACTCGAAACTAACGTAGATACCGCGCTTTATTCGCATTGTGCTCGTCATTCGTAGCCGCATAGCGGATGACGCCGTCCGTCCCGTGAAGATAGTAGTAGTAATCGCTCTCCTGCGGATGCAGAGCCGCTTCGATGCTGCGAATACCTGGATTGGCGATGGGACCGGGAGTCAACCCCCTGTACCGGCGCAAGTTGTAAGGTGAATCGATATCGAGATCTTCTTGCGTCAGTGCAGCGCGGGGTTTCTCCACAATGTACCGCACCGCGGCATCCACTCCCAATCCCATTCCTTCATCGTAGCGTTTCCACAATATTCCGGAGACGACCGGACGTTCCTCGTTCGTGCGCGTTTCCTTTTCAATCAGCGATGCCATCGTCACGATCTCCCGGAGTGATCGATCCGTTTGTTCTTCCTTCATCACTCCGTCCGTGACCCTCGCTTGGAAGGTCGACAGCAAACGATCGAGGAATGCTTTCACGGAAAAATCCGTCGTCACCACAAAATACGTATCGGGATACAAGTATCCTTCCACTCTGCCGCCGCGCTGCGCCACTTCAGAGGACTCTGGCAGAAAATCGAAGGAGGAAAAATCGCATGTCTGCGCACACGCAATCAGATCGCCCGGAGCAATCAATTCTTTCTCCGCAAGCAAAGCGTCGATCTCCGACACGGTCAATCCCTCGGGAATCGTCACCACCGCTTCCTGCGCAATGCCGGCGGTGAGAGCCGCGCATACTTCCTCAATGGACATCGATGGCATCAGCACGAAGCTTCCCGCTTGCAACTGCTCGTCAATCCCCTGTTTCACGGCAAAACGTCGGAATGCTTTTGCCGATCGAATCACTTCCTTCTCTTCCAATAACTCCCCGATCTGCCGGGTGGATGCTCCCGGAGGAATGACAATGACCGTGCGCGTCTCGTCTTCGGGATGAAGAGGTCGCAAGTTTCGCGCGTACAGCACACTGCGCCCTATCAAAAGGAGAAGAATGAGGCCGATGGCTGGCAGCATCAATTTTCTCATGGTGGCACCTATTCTCCCGTCGACAGCCCCATCTGTTGCATAATGCCCTGCATGCGCTCCGCTGCGACAATCTGCGCTTTTTTCAGAGCGCGGTTCAGGGCATCTTTGAGAAGTGCGGGCAAATCGGACATCGATACGTTCGGCGCGACTTCGATGGAAATCACCTCCTGCTCGCAATTGACCGTCACTTTCACGCCGGAAGCCTCGGCTTCCACATGCACGTTCTTCAGTTCCTTCTTGATCCGCTTGGTCTCGCGCTGGATCTTGTAGAGATCCTTCATCTGGCTCAATGATGGCATAATACGGTGGGAAGAGGCTGTAAAGACACCCATGAGGTGCCACACTCTCTCAAAGAGAGAGCTTGGCCAGCATAGCGAAATCTCCTCTCTTTTGGTATAATGATTTCACAAACAAACCTCTCACATGGAAACCCTCCATCCCATCGTCGCCGGACTGGATACATTCAGCATCATTTCTGCGGGCATCATCGGCTACGTCGGCGTCGCCATTCTGATGGTCGGCTCTGCAAAAGCTCTCTGGATGTTCACGCGCTTCTTCGCGACAAGAAAGGGACGCTTCTCCCACATCCGCATTGATCTCGGCAAGCACCTCGCGCTGGGACTGGAATTTTTCATCGGCAAGGACATCATCGAATCCGTCGTGCATCCCACGTGGGACGACCTCGGAAAATTGGGCGCCATCATCGCACTGCGCACCGTCATCACCATTTTTCTTTCGCGAGAGCTGAAGGAAGTGGAGGAGGAGATGAAGGTGGAACAAATGGAGAAGAAGATTGCCTCATGAGTGGGGATGGAAGTATGGTGCGATGCGTATGCAACAGAAGGATGATGCTGCAGCACCGGCCACGAAACAGGATCTCACAAAGTTGGAGCAGACAGTCAATGCTCATTTTGTGGAGGTGTTCAAGTACATGGATCGCAGATTCGAAGGAACGGACGCGAAAATGGATCGAAAGTTTACAGAAATGCTGGAGCAAATCAGTGTTCTTCTGGAAACACAGAAGCATGACATCATCAGCTCCACTAACGACAAAATCAGCCTTCTTGATGATCGGGTGCATCGGCTGGAAGTACACACGGGACTCGTCGCGGCGTAACACGTCATGTGTGACTGAATGGAAGCAGGGCTTCTTCTTCAACATTTCCTCCACGCTCGTCTTTCTTCCCGTTCTCATTGCATCCTCATTGCTTCTTTGCCATTCCATGCCTCTTTGCATACGTACGCGCAGCTGATGCGTTGGAGCCATCTGAATATGGAGGCAGAGACACAATATGAGCCGCAACCGTCACTCCATCATCCGCAATTTCAATGGTAATGGAATTGCCGTTGTCATCCGCAAATGTTTCGATGTTTTTCATGACACAATCATATCATTCATTTCCCGAATGCAATTCTATTTGAAATATGAAGGAAACACCAATCACCGTACGATCCCTATCCGATCCTCGATCTCTTGATCGACGAACACTTTCTTCCGCCCGTACTTCATGCGGCTGTACTCCTTGATGAGTGCCGCGCGCTTGTCGTTGCGCTTGGATTCATCCCAGATGGTCCCCATGCTGAAGGGACGCGACGTCGTGTTGTCGATATTCAGCTTGCAGTAGCAATGAAAGTTCGGAATGCCGATGACATCCTGCTCACCGACTACGGGCGCAAATTCCTTCGCCATGTACTCCGCGTCCTCCGCGCCGATTTTGAAGCTCATGATGGATCCGACGTTGCCGAAAACCGCGTCGCGCACTTTGGAGTTCGATCCTTCGTACGCGGAAGTCTTGTCGACCAACTGACCGATGTACTGGTGTGCCATGATGAGAGCCAGTTCGTATTTGCGAGCCTCGGAAAGGATGGATGCAAAAGCATCGGTGATGAAGTTCTGGAATTCGTCGACGTACAGATAGAAGCGTTTGCGTTGATCACGCGGCACATCGGCGCGCGCCATGGCGGCCATGTTCACCTTGTTCACAAAGATGAGACCGAGGAGCTGCGCATTGATGTCGCCGATCTTTCCCTTGCTCAAATTGATCAGAAGAATCTTTCCGGCATCCATCACTTCACGGACATTGAAGGCGCTCTTGGGCTGCCCGATGATATTGCGCATGATGGTATTCGTGACAAATGGTCCGAATTTTGCAGAGAAGTACGGAATCATTTCCTCCTTCTCGCGCGCACCGGTTTTCGCGATCTCATGCTCCCAGAAATTGCGCACCACGGCATTGCGGCACTTGGCAACCTTGTATCGCTGGAATTCTTCATCCACGAACAGACGCGGCACGTCGATGAGCGTCGCTCCTTCCTCTTCGTCATCCATCAACGTAAGACAACCGTTGCGGAAGTAGTGTTGGATGCGCGGTCCGAAAATTTCATTGCCGAAGAGTTTGATGAAAATCTCCATGGCGTCCAACGAAGCACGATCCTTCTCCTCATCGGTCTTGGCCTCCAGTAGATTGAGTCCCATCGGCCGTTCGATATCCGCGGGGTCGAAGAGCACCACATCCTTCGCACGCTCCTTCGGCACATGCGCGAGCACGTCTTCGATGAGATCTCCGTGAGGATCCACCACGCAGAGCCCGTCGCCGTTGGCCGCATCCTGCCGGGCTTGCCACGAAAGCAGCGCGGACTTACCCGAACCGGATTTACCGATGATGTACTGATGTCGCGTACGATCGCTTGGCTTGAAACGAATTTCCGTCTCCATGCCGCGGTGTTTGTTGATGCCGAGCAGTATGCCCTCCTTCGATACATTGGGCGGCGGGGGCAGCACCTTGTACGCAATCCACTGAATGATCGGAATTTTATTGTAGCGGCTGTCGGGAAAATGAAAGAGTCCGGCCAACTCCTTCTCTACCAGCAGACTCTCCTTGTGAAAAACACCGTTGAGTCGATGCTTCCACAGCCAATGCATGATCGGCGCGTTCCACGTCAGCGGCAGAATATCGACGAACATCCGCCGGTTCACGAACGTATTGCCGTACAGGTGACGAAAGACGTTGAAGGCGACCTGCAAGTTATTGGTGATATCGAGCGCGCGCTCCCACGTCGCTCCGGCTCCGAACACGCGCACGGAACAATGAAACCAACTCATGCCGGCCTTCTCCCCCATCTGCTTGTAGAGCTCTTCCTCCGGCTGGATCATGCGGACGAACGAATCACCCGAACTGGCCCCGGGCGCCATGGTTTTGGTATCACCCGATGCGATGCCCAGAACGAATCCCAACATCGGACCGACGAGCGGAACGGTGGAAAACCAATTTTCCTTCTTGCCTTTGAATTTCATGGACGCGAAGCGTCGGGTCTTCTTGCCCCACTTGCTGCTGAAAGACGGTCGCATCACCACCTGAATGCATGCTGTCTCGCTTGGTTCCAATTTGGATAGCACGTTGCCCATATCATTGAGCGGATCATCCTGCATCTGCTCATAACTGCGGATGGGATACATGTACTTCTTCTGCAGCACCATGTTGTATCCCACCAGCTTCATCCCCTTCTCACGGATTTCGGGCGTCGCACGGAAGGTCACCTCCGCTTCCGGATAGAACGCCGTGATCTGTTTCTCCACGATGGACAGTAACCGTTTCTCGGTGACGATGTAGAAAGCGAGTTCTCCTTTCTCCACATACATCTCAAAGCTGATGGTACAGTACCGGAAAATCCAGTAGTGCAAGAACTGCCAAAATGTCAGGCTGCGAATTTCATACAGCGCTCGGTAGAGCTGTTCCATGATGGCGACCTTCTCCTTGAAGTCCTTTTCCGTACGTTTCTCCTGATCCATCTTGCTGTCGCTCCTGGGCAGCAACACTCGCATGTGCACCAGCGATTTCGACCGACGCAACGCGTACCAGAATCGTCCGTAGCGAATGACGAGACGCCAGCCGAAGTAGACGCCGACCAGCAGCAACAATCGTTCCCAGGGATCCACCATGAACCATCGGTACACCGCCGACCACACATCCGGCCGCACGATCTGCCCCAGGAGCCAGACGGCGGCCCAGAGAATCGGCCAGAAGAAGAAGCGCAAGAAGGTAACCAAGCGGAATGCGAAGATGTAGAGACAGTGTGGAGGGAGTGTGCGATGCGGGGTAGGATTCTCGACTTGACGCCCACCGTGAGTCAGTGAAGAGAATCAAACTATTATACCAGATTTTTCCATTTGACGAAAGTTAAAATCCGTATCACAATCCGCTGTGTAAGCACGCTGCTTTCTTTCTGGCATATGATGGAATCCGCACCATTGCAACCTTGCGATCCGCACGAACGACCGAATAGAGGCGTACTCCGTTATTTGCAGATAGCATGTCATACGTTCATGCAAAAGGTTCGCACTCTGTGTGCGACGGGGGCGGAGGTGCCGCCAACATCCGATAAGTACGCATGCAACTGTATAGTGGATTTGGATGCCATTGATATTTCGAAACTAGAACGATTGATGGATTACTGCGAAGACATGACAAAATTAGGGAAACACATTTGTCTCGTGGTACAGCACTACGATTCACAGAATCCACATCACATAGTACTCATGCGTACGATTGAACAAGGACTCCGAGAAATATTTGAGAGAAACGATGTTCCCCATCTCGACAGTCGTGAAGACGATGAACGAAACGACGATACTAACGGACCCGATCTGCCAAGATCTCCATTGTCTCCTCGTGACACAGCGTCACTCTTCATTGCATCGTAAGAAACGGATCGGCATGAGAAGAGACCGCCTACCGGAAGCACCTCTGAGTGTGAGCAGATACTCCCCCTCTGTCGACGGACGAAATACGTACACATCACCGGGGAGGACGAAATCCTGCCTCGCAATTCTCTCGCCATCAGGTCCCACGACGGAGCGCACGACGAATGCGCGCGGAGCGGAGAGACGCAACTCTTTCCCCAGCGGCAACACATTCGGAATCATCCGATGCAGCGCCACTCCTCCGCCGATGCGTTGAAAGTAGGACCCGGGAGCAGGACAAGGAGGAACAACCGGAGCGACTTCAGGTTCCTCGGTTTCCTCAGACTCATCGGTTGCGTCAGTTGCCTCGATACTCGTCCCCATTCTCTCAAACCGCGCCCGTATCACTCCTTTGCTGCGTTCCGCAATGGTCGTGAATGCCCCCAAACTCAAATCCATATCGCGACCTTCCACGAACGGCCCGCGATCATTGATGCGCACCGTCACGCTCTTGCCGTTCTCCACATTCGTCACACGTACGATGGTATTGTACGGAAACGTACGATGGGCTGCGGTCATCGCGTACATATCGAATGTTTCGCCGAACGCAGTGCCCTTCCCATGGAATTTTTCCGAATAGAGACTCACTTCATGCACCTCATCCTGCAGGAGCGTATCGAATTGCTGCATCATGCTTCGCAGTTGCTCCGATGAAACCGGCTGCGCTACCACATCGATGGATGCGATCGGATAGCGCTGCAGCCATTCCGGCAGTAGATGCAGTGTGATCTCCTCCGGATCGGCAACATTGCGCGTTCGCAAAAGCCAGATCAGCGCTTCCCCCATGGTCAGCGGCTTGTCGGGTGAAAAATTGCTGTCATCATCCAACAAACCGCGTCGTTTCGCATACGTGATTTCCAAAAATCCCCGATCACCTTCCGGCACGTCTTCAAACGGAATCTCATTCGTCTCTTCCGCAGGACGATCGATTGCCTCCCAGATCATCAGAAACCCGTCCCGCCGCGTGAGCGTCTGCGTGTCCTCTGCAAAAGCGATGCCGGTGAGCGCACAGAGGAGAAAAGCAGCGAACAATCGTTGAAGCATGGAGACAGCAGACTAGCACGCATCCCGTACGGAGTCGATGAGACGACCATGCAGTTTGCACGGTGATCGTTAACCGGTTTGCGCACACACCCGATGCTCATACTCCAATAATTTCAGAGGACACCCCATCCCGCCGCCCGCATGGTTCGATACGCCTCCGATACCTGTTCCTCCGCAAGCATCGCTGCCGTCTGCGGACCGATCATACCGGCACCCGCATCCTGTGCGCTTGCGATGATGCCACGATCCATCTGATATTGAAGCACACTTGCTTCTGTGAGCGGACCGAAGGAACCGTTGATTTGTTCTCGTGGAAAATGTCCGCGGTCTGCGAGGAGCTCCTGGACGCGACGCACGTCATCGCCGTATGTTCCCGGTTCCAAAAATTCTTCGACCAGTTCTCCACGCTCCGCAAGCATCGTCCGGATGCGTTCTCGGGCGAGAATCGTTGTGGCAATGGCTGTGATACGTCTCTGCTTCCACGCATTCGTGAGGTGCTGCTTGGTGAGGGGTCCGATGCGGCCGGCGCCGGGCGACGTTTCACCGGCAACAAGACGCAGAGACTGTTGATAGGCAAAGATTGCGCTGCGAAGATTCGCGGAATAGACGCCATTCGTCCGGCCACGATAGTAACCGAGCGAACGCAGCAACCGCTGCGCCTGTGCAAGATCGCGCGCATTGCTCGATGCATCCACAAATGGCACGGGCGCGGGGGCCGATCGTGCGGCCACTTTGATCGTTGCCTCCAGGTATGCGGCAGATACGGGCGTCAGACGATCATCGGGTTCATCAATGCCGGAATCTGCGATCAAGTGTGCAAGACTTTGCTGCGTGGCAAGACCGAAGAACCCCGTCACTGCCTGATCGAAATATCCCGCTTTCTGCAAATTTTCCTGCAACAAGCGTACCATCAATCCTTTCTGCCCCAGTACCGGCAGACTGCCCGGCGTCATGCTCCCCGCGACCAAATACGGACGCAAAGCAGTGAACGGAGCAGGCAATCGTTCCACGGCGAAATTGTCCGCGGGTGCATTGCCACCCGGCGCATAGACCGTCCCGCGCACACGCCGTACGCCGAAGGCGACCGCACGCGCCAGACCTTCCTCCCCGAACCCCGCCCAAATGTCGATACGATGCGCGTCCTCCCATTCCGTAATGGCACCTCCGCGATCATGCACGGTAAATACACCGAGTCCCGGCAATTCCACGCGCGTGCCAAATGCGTAACTTGGAGGCGCCGCGATCATTCCAGCATACACGGGTGTTCCGTCCGCCGCATGCGTCCCATTGCCATTGAGGATTCTGTCTGCCTCCAAACTTCCCTTTATGTAGCAGCACTGATCGGGCAGCGGCGAATAGTACGCCGTGATGACGAAATCCTGTTCAACTGGCGCATCCACCGTGAATGCAGTCGCAGCAGGGAGCAGGAGAGTGGCAATGATCGTGCTACAGAGTGAAGACCGTAGATGCATGTGTGTGTTGGAAAGTTTCTTATCATTATATCGCAGTATCCTTCCTCTGTCTTGTATATTTTCCTTGTCAATGCTTCCCTCTTATGTATCGTCTCTCAATTATTCACCACGATCATCTCCTCCAGCCGAATACCAAACGCACCCGGAAAGTACACTCCGGGTTCGATGGTAATGACTTCATTGCGTAGCAGAGTCCAATCCTGCCCCCGTCGCGAGAGTGACACTCCTTCGTGGATATCCAATCCGACACCATGCCCCAATGCATGCGTGAAGGCGTCTTCCATTCCGTAGTCTCGCAGGACTGCGCGTGCAGCCGCATCGATTGCCTGCGTCGATGCGCCCGCTCGCACCATACTGATCGCAGCATTCTTGGCATGCCGTACTGCATCCAATGCTCGTGCTTGCATCACAGTCGGTTCCCCCAAAAAATACATTTCCGTGCGATCCCCGCAGTAGCCGTGGAAACGCGCACCGCAGTCCACCAGTACGATATCCCGTTTCCGCAATCGTCGCTCGCCCGCGGCGTGGTGCGGGTGGCTCGTATTCGCACCGAATGCGACAATCGGATCAAAGGAAACATCCTCAGCGCCCAATTCGTGCGCCCAAGACCGGAGCATCCATGCCAACTCTCTTTCACGCATCCCAACGGTAAGTGCGGAAGGAACTCGCCGGAGCATCTCCCGGGTGATGGCGTCCGCACGTTTGAGCAATCGTATCTCGTCCTGCCGTTTGGAGCGTCGGAACTGTTCAATAACACCGGTTGTATGAACAAATTTTGTATTCTTAGAAAACCTCTTGAACATCGCCATTTCCGATAATGTGACGCTACTGGATTCCAACCCGATTACTCGGTGATGTGCCAACACCGATCTCAGAGAGTCACGGTTACGGATCCGTACATGCTCGTACGATTCTCGGGCAGCAACTTCCGCATACCTACCATCTACCAAGAGGAGAACGGAGCGTGGCGTCAGAAAAACTAATCCATCCGTACAATCAATACCTGTCAAATAGCGAATATTTGCAGTATTTGTCACGAGGAACGCCGGAACGCCCGCATGCCGGAGAATGATGTTGGAAGGAGGGGGCATCATGGGCGCCACTCGTGGGAATCGTGGAAATCGCAGAGTAGCGCAATAAATCAATTCGTGCTACAATGGAATGAATGAAGCAGTACGTTCGACTGGCATCGGCGTTCGTCATCGCCTCCATCCTCATTGCGGCGACTGCCCGTATGCAAAGCATGGAACGGGTGAGCGCGCAGGTATTCGACGGACCCGGACTGGAGTATGGCGTGGAACTCGCTGATTCCATCAGTGATCTCCCGAATAACAATAACCCGAGACGGGTCATTGTGGATGTGCTGGAAGCCGCTCTCAACTTCGCATCGCTCCTCGCGGTCATCATGATCATCATCGCGGGGTTCTACCTCATTCTGAGTCTTGGTGATGATGAGAAGAGAGACAAAGCCAAAAAAATCATATTCTATACGCTCATCGGTCTCGTCGTCCTCCTGCTGGCACGCGTCATTGTGGGGATCGTCACCGTCTACCTTGCGGAATCCATCGACTAATACGCTATGCATTCCTCCTGCTCCCGCCTCTCGGCATCACTCTGTCTGGCACTGCTCGCCCTGACGTCTCTTCCTCCTGCGACGGGATACGCGCAAACTTCAGCCGTTCCTCCCGCCGCAGCGACCGTGCAGCAGGAAACCATCCGATTGCTGGTCGGGGACATCCTGGAAATTCTGCCCGTACACAATTTGAGCAATGCACAGTATACGTGGATCCTCACGCAGGATCGCACATTCATTGAAGCGAGCCGCGCACGCACGTTCCGCAAGCGCATCATACAACCGGGGAAGTACACGCTATTTGCGGAAGTATCCGCCGGCGATCAGACGCCGCGCATCAACCGTACCTTCACCCTGGAGTATGAACCGCGCACCACAACGGACATGCCGGAAGTCACCCCGCAGGCATCGGCCTCCGGCATCACCACACTGGTCACAGCAGAACCATCACCGGATGCGGAAGGTCGCATCTTTCTGGCGGATCATCAATCGCTTGTACGTCTGCATCCCATCCATCCCGACATCACACCGCTTTCATTGGACACACACACACTGGAGGACAGCAACGGCGACGGCAATCCGGCATCGGACGTCGAAAATGACGGAACATTCTTTCAGACGGATGCGTTGCCCCTCACCCTCTGGTTTGCCTCGCCCCTTACGGATCGTCCCATGGCGCTGACGGCCATCGGGCCGACGGGCGCACCCATCGTGCAGGAAGTACGCGTCCTGTCCGAAACGTATGCGCGTAGCCAGGGACTGTTTCAGAGCCCCGTGCAAATCGCCATTACGCCGGCAGGCAATTTGACCTACCAATTCAATGCCTCCTTTCTCGCGGCTCCTCCCGCCACCCCCATTTTGCACCACTGGGCATTCGGCGACGGGCAACAGAGCATTCTCCCCGCCCCTACTCACACCTATAACGCACCGGGTACGTACACCGTGACGGTTCGCATGCAGAATCTGACCAATGGAATGGAAATTGGAAATGCAGAACAGGAATTGCTCGTCCAAGGTGTCGTAGAGCCTTCCTCGGAACCTACCGTAGATCCTGAACCGGATGACACGCCTCCCGATGAGGAACCTGCAGCGGAGACGAGCGTTCAACTGTCCACCATGCTGATGATCGGCGGTGCTTTTCTGGGGGCAATGCTCCTGGGACTTCTCCTGCTCGCAATCTTCATGAAGCTTCGCGGCAGAAATCTTGATCTCTCCTCGCAGTTTGCCTCCATGGAAGAAACCCTTCTCTCCAAGGACGGACAGAGTGGGAATGCATCGCAGAAATCACCCACGCTCGTAATCCCCTCAGACGCTTCCACCTCTGCACCGACGACTTCTGCGGAAACAATTCGCAAGCGCGAAGAAGAACATGCGAACGTGAATCCACTGGCGGAGAAACCGCTCAAAATCAATGAAGACAACGCACCGTCCTGGCTGAAAAGCGGTCTTTCCACCTCTCCCGCCGCAACCCCCAAGCCTCCTGCTCCGCAGGTGCCTCCCGTACAAAAGCATCCCGTGAATGCTCCTCCGGTGACCCCCCCGGTTGCTTCCCCCAAGGTAGCGCCCTCCGCTCCTGCTGATACAGCTTCCGTCCCGCCCCGAAAACCGGAAACCGGCAGTAAGCCGGCGAACGAACAAACGTCGGCTCCACCTCCACCCTGGATGCAACAGAAGACATCGGCCCCGGGAGCGGTACGAACTCCGGAGCAGGCAGCTCCTCCCAAACCCAAGACCCCTCCGGCACCATCGTCCCCGCCGACAGAGACAAAACCTGTCAGCCCTTCTCCTGTGCCATCAACGCCTCCGGCACAGCGGAAGACCGTCACTCCTCCCGCACAGACTCCGACAGTCACCCCTGCGCCTCCTCCTTCCATCCCCTCTTCGTCCGCGAGTGCACCTGTTTCCAAACCCTCTGCTGCGGCTGCTCCCGGCGCTCCCGCTCCTTCGACCGTTCCTCCTGCTCCGCCGCTCGTTGCGCAGGAAGCACCCGTCACACCGCCATGGATGCAGCACACACCGACCATGTCACTACCGACCGTTCCCTCTTCCGCGCCCGCCGCCCCCTCTGCATCACCTGCCGTACCACCTGCACCGGCGAAAGCTCCATCTCTTCCGCCAAAGCCTGCGACCCCGCCCACGCAACCATCGGTCGCACATCCAGTACCTCCCGCCACCCCCGTGCCTGCACCGGTCCCCCTCCCACCCACGAAACCTGCACCCGGTACAGTGCCACCGTCAAACCCGACTGCACCCGCCCACTCCGCCCCCCTCTCGCAGCCTGCTCCATCGCCAAGCCCAACGATGCAAGCGCAAGAGGACGCAAATCCACACAAGCAATCGTCGCCTGACGATTCCCCCGTCGCTTTCATCCGGGCGGAGAGCTTGGACAAGCCGAATGTTTAGGTTTCTCTCGCAGGGTAATATCGCTACAATCCGCACAGCACGGCGAGATTAGCTTAGCTGGTTAGAGCGTCCGGTTGTGGTCCGGAAGGTCACGGGTTCGAATCCCGTATCTCGCCCCACTGTTTCATTCGCACTGCATCCAACACTGTTTCGCTCACATTTCCGTGGTTCCGTGCGAGATTCAGCCGTGAACTGCACTCCTTGTTCTCTCGAGCGGATCGAGGATTTTACATTACGCAAATCACAGTTTTGATTGTATTTTTCTCGGCGCATGCCTCAACCATTCGTGCCTACCAAATCGGCCCGATATCATTGGTCAATATTGTCGGCTCCATTCAGCCGTTCTTCGCAATGTTATGGGCGTTTCTCTTCTGGAAAATTTCCCCTCGATTCGCACCCAAAGAACTCCTGACAGTCCAATCCGTTCAAATCAAATGTATCGGTTTCACGGTTGTCATCATCGGCCTCCTTCTCCTTTCGATGAAGTGAAGCGTTGATAATAGGTGCGCTCACCCTTCCATTCTGATGCAATTCCTGCTACGGTGCACTGTACAGTATCCTGTTCATTTCCTCATTTCCCAGCCATTCTCCCGCACTCTCATCCGTCATTGCCGCAGTATCGACGGATCTACTCAGCCGTTTTTCCATTCCGGACCTCCTATGTCGCAACCGTTGTTTCGCACACCGAAGGGCACCCACGACGTTCTTCCCGACGATAATCTGTACATGACCTACATCAAGAAGGCCGTGCGTCACCGCGCGCGCCAAGCAGGGTACCGACGCATCGATCCTCCGTTGTTTGAGAATCGCGCGATCTTCGATCGGGGCATCGGGGAGCACACGGACATCGTGGAGAAGGAGCTCTATCTGGTCTCTTCCAAACAGCAATCCGACGAAGAACCGGCATTCGCGCTGCGACCGGAATTCACCGCGGGCATCTGTCGCAGTTACATCGAAAACGGCATGCAACAATTGCCGCAACCCGTGCAACTCTATTCCATCGGTCCCTGTTTCCGTCACGACCGTCCGCAGAAGGGTCGCTACCGGCAGTTTCATCAGTTTGATTTTGAGCTCATCGGCTTGAGCGATGCGGGGCTCGACGCGCAACTCATTCAAGTCATTGACAAAGTTTTTCAGGATTTGCGCATTAAAGACCGTCTCACACTGCAGATCAACAACATCGGCTCCGGTGACAATCGCAAGGCGTTCGCCCAGGCATTGCAGGACCATTTCATCGGCAAAGAGCGGCACTTCCCGGACCTCGATCGCTCGCGACTGCACACCAATCCGATGCGTCTGCTCGACTCCAAAGAGGAAGACACGCAGATTTTGCTGAAGAATGCGCCGCAACTCAGCCAGTTTCTGGATGACGACTCGCGAAAGTACCATGCATTGGTGCTGGAATACCTTGATGCATTGGGCATCGCATCGACGGAAAATCTGTCGCTCGTTCGCGGACTCGACTACTACAACCAAACGGTGTTTGAATACTGGGATGCCTCGACCGGCGCGCAGAATGCGGTGGGCGGAGGCGGCCACTATGACGGACTCATCGAATTGCTGGGGGGCAAACCGACGCCGGGAATGGGAGCGGCCTGCGGCATGGAACGCATCATCTGGCACATGAAAGAGGCGGGCGTCCGGGCTCCGGATAAAGATCAAGTGGATGTCTTCGTGGCACAACTGGGACCTGAGGCGAAGAAAACCTGCCTGACGCTGATCGCCGATCTCCGTGAGATGGGCGTACACACCGTCGGGGCACTTGGTGAAGCGAGTCTGAAGAGCCAGATGCGACTGGCGGACAAGTTCCAATCGAGGTGGACACTGCTGCTGGGCAAGATGGAAGTAAAGGAAGGGACGATCATCCTGCGAGATATGGCGGCGGGCAAGCAGAAGCAAATCCCCTTCCGAGACACACTCAAGACGATCAAGAAGCTGATCGGCGAGAAGAACCTGGATACGTACACGCTGAAGGACCAGATGAGTGAATAGTCGCGAACGATCAGATATCCAAATCCTTCACATTCTTTGCGTGCGTCTGAATGAACTTCCGACGAGGAGCAACCTCGGAACCCATCAGCGTCGTGAAGATCACGTCAGCCCTCTCGGCATCCTCCATCGTCACGCGAAGCATGATGCGGTTCTCCGGATCCATCGTTGTTTCCCACAGCTGTTCGGCGTTCATCTCTCCCAAGCCTTTGTAGCGCTGAATACCGATCTTGGTCGATGTCTTTGGTTTTGTCTCCTTTGCATCCTTCTCTTCCTCGCCGCCCTTCGCCTCCTCCGATTCCTCCGCCTCGCTGAAATCTTCCGTCGCGGATTGTCCGCCCCCCCATTCCTTGAGCACCGCATCTTTCTGCTCATCGCTGAAAGCGTAGCGAACATCCTTGCCTTTCTGAATCTTGAAGAGCGGCGGCTGCGCGATGTACAAGTGTCCGTTTTCGATGAGTTCCGGGAAGAATCGGAAGAAGAACGTAAGCAGAAGCGTACGGATGTGCGCGCCATCGACGTCGGCATCGGTCATGATGACAATGCGGTGATAGCGAAGCTTGCTCAGATCCTTTGCCTCGCCGATCCCGACGCCCATCGCAATGATGAGAGACTTGATTTCGAGGTTGCCGAGCATGCGATCCAATCGCGCTTGCTCGACGTTGAGAATTTTTCCGCGAAGGGGAAGAATCGCCTGATATTCGCGCTTGCGCCCCTGCTTGGCGGAACCGCCGGCGGAATCACCCTCCACCAGATAGATTTCACACTCGGTGGGATCCTTGCTGGAGCAGTCTGCGAGTTTGCCGGGGAGTGTCATGCCTTCGAGCGCGCCTTTGCGGATGACTGAATCACGAGCGGCGCGAGCGGCGAGCCGCGCGCGTGAGGCAAGCAGACACTTGGCGACGATTTCCTTGCCCTCTCCGGGATGCTCCTCCAAATACTGTGCGAGTTTCTCGTTCACGACGGTTTCCACGGCTGTTTTCATTTCGGCATTGCCGAGCTTGGCCTTGGTTTGTCCTTCGAACTGCGGTTCCCGGAGCCGAACGGATATGACGGCTGTCAGACCTTCGCGAACATCATCCGCCGTAAGATTATCTTCTTTTTCTTTGAGCAACTCATACTTGCGGGCATAGGCGTTGATGGTGCGCGTGAGCGCCGCCTTGAATCCCGTCAGGTGATGTCCGCCCTCGGCGGTGTGAATGTTATTGGCAAAGGAGAGAACGTGCTCCTGGAATGTTTGCGTGTACTGAAGCGCCACTTCGACCATGCCGTCGGGCGTATCCTTCCCGAAGAAAATCGGAGAACCGATCTTCTCCTTGGACTCGTTGAGATGTCGTACGTATGCGCCGATGCCTCCGTCAAAGGAGAAACGGTAGAGTCGTGGGTGTACAAGATCTTCCTCGGGGCGCACTTCCCGGGCATCCATCACGCCGATGGTGATGCCGCGCGTCAGGTATGCCTGCTGGCGGAACCGCGTTAGGAGCATGTCGAAGCTATATTCGACGACGGGAAATATCGTCGGGTCCGCCGTGAAAGTGATGCACGTACCCTGTCTGTTACACTTTCCCGTCTTTTTCACGTCCGCCTTCGGCTTCCCACGCACATACTCCTGCATATAGGAACTGCCGTCCCGGAAGACCTCCGCCTTCATGGAGACCGAAAGAGCATTCACTACGGAGGAACCGACGCCGTGCAAACCTCCCGAGACCTTATAGCCGCTCCCTTCACCGCCGAATTTCCCTCCTGCATGCAGCGTCGTCAGCACCACTTCCAGCGCTGACTTCTTAGCCGTGGGATGAATATCCACGGGTATGCCGCGTCCGTTATCATCCACCGTGATCGAACCATCGTTGTTCATGGTCACCAGAACCATGTCGGCGTATCCGGCCATGGCTTCGTCGATGGCATTATCGACGATTTCCCACACCAGATGGTGCAGTCCGCGAACGTCCGTGGAACCGATGTACATGCCGGGGCGCTTGCGGACAGGCTCCAATCCTTCCAATACTTGGATCTGATCTGCGCCGTACGTTGCTGCTGCCATAAAGAGAATCGATAGGAAGAAAACACGAGAGGGCTGAAGGGGCGAACAGTACGCAACGACGCAATCCCCTGCCGTTTTCGTTGCGGTCAGGATAGCGGAAATCTCATGGAAAACATAGGGATAAAATGTCAGAAATAGCGTACGTCAAGACGTGCATCACACACGATACGCTTCGACTCTTCCCGCCCTCCACGGCGCTGCGTACGCCTGAGGATTCTTCGTACGCAGCGCGCGAAGGATAGTTACCGGTACAGTTTGGAGAAGGGCTTCTGGCACAACGACTCATTCACCAGAGTAGTGAGGATATCCGGCGCGCCCCAACGCCAGGGTCGCGTCAATTTTGTAGAAAAGCTCTGCAAGCGCTCATCACTGAACACCGGCTGGAATCTCTGTACGCGACACGTCGTGGACCACTGAGTTCGCTTAAGTCTCTTCTCAGTATCCGGTCCTCCGAAGGCTCCCGGGGCAATGCCCTGCTGAAAAGCATCCGCACTCAGTATCCCTGAATTCCCCCGGCGTCCGCCTGATACGGTGATCGGAGACGCTTTACCGGAACTCACAGAGGAGGCGGATGAAGAGGAAGAAGAGGATGAAGAGGAAGAAGAGGATGAAGAGGAAGAGAAACTACTGCTACTTCCACTGTCGCACACATCTCCCACGCCATCAGCGTCGGTATCCGACTGATCGGGATTGGCGACGGCAGGGCAATTATCGATAGCATCACCAATTCCATCACCGTCGCCATCGCCCCCACTGTCACACACATCTCCGACCCCATCATTATCGATGTCTTCCTGTCCTGCATTGGCTACGGACGGGCAGTTGTCGCATGCATCTCCCACACCATCAGTGTCGCTATCCAACTGATCGGGATTGGCATCGGCAGGACAATTATCGGCAGCATCATCGATTCCATCACCATCACCATCGCTTCCTACGTCGTCCACAGTGATTGTGTATGTGACAACAGATTTTCCATTTGCCGAAGTCACCACAATGTAATCACCTGACACAACCGGATCAGAAACATGTTCATCCCACGTTTGACCTGACTGATTTGCTGATAAATGGCTTAAAAATATCGTCTTTGCTGTCCCAATTGGCACATTGCTAATACTCTCTTCGGAACCTCCGCCAGCACTCACATCATATCCGGACTCCACAGTTGCGGAGATCGTAGCATTCCATCCTTCACCTCCCTCCCCCGCCGATACATGCCTTGGCAATGCTGCAACGAAGGAAACACCAAAAACATACATCACCAGAGCAGCGACGGAAAAGCGAACGGCGAATTGTTTGAAAGAGAACAGTGAAGAGATACGCATGATGAAAAGAGGTAAATGAAAATAGTGGGATATAGGGAATTTATGAATGCTGTTTCTTAGACTTTTGGGCTAGGATTAGCGCAATTCTCTTCCCAATTCTTTATGCCCAAAAAAAGTGTCCTTCCTGTCTTTCATTGCACGTTAAAAAGTACGGTCGTCAATCAGGC
>JAKQEM010000024.1 GCA_029558515.1 bacterium | reverse complement strand
GCGATGGTTCCTTCGCACACTGGAAAAATAAAGTGAAACTCCATCGAGGACTTTCCAAGAAACGACGAAAACAGATGATCGATGCTCTTCTTGAAAAGTGATCAGAACATATTTTTAGCATTCATTTTTTCCCTATAAGCCGGGATTTGAGATTAGGGATTCGGACTTCGGGTGCGCTATGCCAGCAGCGCATCGATCGCTTTCTCCACGAGCGTCCGCCAGCGCAGTTCCTGATATGCCGCACCGCGCTGCTGCCATTCCTTCTTCGCATCCTCTTGGCGGTCTTTTGGCATCTGCTGCAATGCCTGCGCAAACGCTTGCTCCACTTCTTCCTCGGTGACATGGATGGCCTTCATTTCGATGAGTTTCTGCAGTCCCAGGCGCAGCTTCCATCGCTCCAGCGCCTGTGTCTTCAGTTCCTGCTCCGCCTGTTCCACGGTCTTTCCCTCCTTCCGGAGCGCTTCCGCGATAGTCGTGCCCTGCCGTTCCAGTCGCGTTGACCATTCGTGCACCATGTCTCCCACCTCCGTTTCCAGCAGTTCCTCGGCAAGGTCGACCGTGGTGCGCTTGCGAATTTCCTCCAGCAATTTTCGCTCGCGTTCCATCCGATCGTGTTGCTCTTCCTGCATGCGGATGGAGGATGTCACTCGCGTGCGCAAAGCCTCCGCCGTGGGTTGTCCGAAGACCTTCTGCACGAAGGCGTCGGTCAGTTCCGGCAGCTCGTTTTCCTCCACTTTCTTCACGGTCACATGAAACGACGCGGGCTTGGTGCGCAGCGCCTCCACGGGGAATTTCTCCGGCAGTGTCAGGGTGAATGTTTTCTCCTCGCCTTTCTTCGTTCCCTGCAGCGCGTCTTCGAATCCCGGCAGGAATGTCTGAGATCCGATCGTCACTTCCTCATCGGTCCCGCGCAGTCCCGCGATCTCTTTTCCGTCCGCATCGGTCGCGGAGAAATCGATCGTCACATCATCGCCTTCCTTCGTACTGCGATCAACTTCCTGCTTGCGTCTGTGCTCACGGCGCAGCCCTTCGATCACGCGCTCCACGTCTTTTGGGTCCACCGTGATTTCCTTCTTCGCGGGCGCCAGCGTATCGGCATTCTTGACCGTCACTTCCGGTCGCTCGACGAAGAGAATCGCCAGCACCATCGGTTCTCTGCCGATGACTTCCACCTTGGGCGGGATGACGGGGACGATCTTGTGCTCCTCGATGAGCGCGGGGAGCGCCGTTTTCATGAGTCCGCGGATGGTCTGCTCGGTCAGCGCTTCTTTCGTGACACGTTCGCGTACCGTTGCGATCGGCGCATGTCCCGGCCGAAACCCCTTGATCATGATGGATTGTCCCATCTCCCGCAGCGCCTGTTCCTCGGCTTTCGCCACTTCCTCCACGGTAAACGTCACGGTGGCCCGGATGCGAGACTGCTTGAGGCGTTCGATGGTCGGCGGGGTTGCGGGCATAGGAAAAGGGGAACGGGACGGGAAGGATAGGGAAGAAATGCGAAATGCGAAATGGGAAATATACGGGGATTGGAGCACATTATTGCTTGGCGTTCATCATGAGTTTCTCATTCCATCCCTCTTTTCCACCAAGCGTTGCACCGAGGCGCTTCATCGGCTCTGTTTCATACGATAATAATTTCAGCTTTTCCCCGTTTCGTATCGGCAAAGCGTCGAGTGTTTTGTTGATGACATCCATGAAGTCCTGAATATATGAAAGCCGGAGCTCGTATGATTTACCCTCAAACAGAGTTCTGTATGCGTACATGCTTTTATCGAATGGGCCGTAGTTGTGGCGGATATACGATAGATTGGAGAGTTGAAAACCAAGCGCTTTTGTCATTTCCAGATCGATGAAGTACGGTAATTTCATGAATTGCATGATGTCCCAATGCCAGTCCAACTTTGCACCGATGTATGAATATAGTTCAAACGTCTTGCGGTCGATTTTGTCAGACAGAAGGTAGTCACGATCAATTTCCAGAGCCTCTGCAAGCTTGTCGTAGAGTTCCATACCTATACCGTTTTCCGGTGCATAGGATGCATTCTCGAGTTCACTGATAATTCTCTGAGTCGTTCCTGCTTTTGCAGCGAGTTCCCACTGTGAGAAATTAAGATCCTTCCGGCGGCCGAAGATTTTTTCCGCAAGGAGAATCATCCGCTTGTGGTGAGCGGATTTCGCGCGAAAGCTCTCTGATTGCATCATCTTAGAGAGTTTGGAGGAGAGTGGGGAGGGAGTCATATTGAGGAGAGGAAGAAGGGAAAAGTTCTTTGAGTTGAAGTGCGAGGGCAATGGATTCTTGAAGGTCTTTTTCCAGACGTTTGCCGGCGTTCCCCTCGTACCGTGACGGCTTATGCGATCCGTCCGGCTTTATGATGGAATTGAGAAGGAGCATTTTGTCGCTTTTTTTATCGACGAAGTAGTAGATGCGGATGAGTTCGCCGCGGCGGTACTTGGACCGTATTTCGCACATGTCCACGCCGCTGAGCCTGCGCGCTGCCGGTTCCTGTGGGTGGCCGCCGACACGTGCAACGTGAGCGATGGTGGTAAGGATCTTCGCAAGCGTGTCTTCATCTTCTTGTTGAGCGAGCTCTGCGAGCAGCCTTGCAAAGGCCTTGGGATGCGCGGAGGCTTGGAGGCAGAAGACATTCATATTATACCCAATAGGGTATAGATGCAAGGGGTATTGTCAAGAATCTTTTTTCCGTTCATGCGATGACAATGGTGATTTTTCTCTCTCTTTACTTGAACTTGTAAGGAATCCTTACAAGTTTGCAGTACGTCCAACTCTCCACTCTCAACTCTTCCTCCACGCTTGCCACGCAACCAGCAGCGGCGTGGCGATGAAGTAGGAGGTGCAGTGATCGAAGAGTATGGGGGCTATTTCGTAGTTTCATTTTTTGGAGGACTGTACTTCTTCGACATGTGAGCCATCTCGTAAATCAATCTGAGTAGTTCGGCTGTAAACATAACCGTTCCCTCCGCACGATCCTTTTCAACTTTTTCAAGTTTATGCGTGGAATTATTGCCGTGATCTTTGATCAGAGAGACCCATCCCTTCATGGGTGGCGTAACATAACCTGCATTTGCGAGGAAGTCGATGTAGTTGGCAAAGGTATCACCCTCCTTTGCCCCCTTTTCCACAGCAATGTGCATGAGAGTTTTTCTGCAGATTAATTCCGCTGCTGCAAAGGCATTCACAGACATACATTTTCTTGCCTCGTTATATGAGGAATGAATATCTTCAGGCAATCCTTCAATATTTGGACCAAGCATCACCCCGGGATATATGTTTCCATCTCTCGCTTGCACTGAGCCATTATTGCAATTGGGACAAAGGAGCCATTTAATAAATGGTCTACTGTTATGTTCGGTACAAATTACGGCCCCAGAGACCTTTGTATTGCAGTGTCCGCATATATATTCCAGCCATGCATCATGTGTACTGCCGTCGTGCTTGGATATGGACCTGTGTCCTTTAAATTCCATTTAGGATTGGGGAAATTGAAAAACTATTTCTTTCGCACCCCCTTGAATGGGCAATTATCAGCCTTTACATCCAGGATCTTGCTGGTTTCAGTATCTTGCTTAGTCCATTTGCCAGTCAGAGGATTAAGGAATTGAGTGCGGTTACGGACAGCCCCCTGTCTGTGCTTGTCACCTTTTGGTGGATTAGTTGCCATGCATTTATAATATTTCACGTCAGAATACTTGTCAATAAAAACGTTGCAACAAAAGATTGCATCATGTACCGTGCGCGTATGGTTGGCATTTCTCCAAAGGAAATAGGCATCCGCATACGCAAGATTCGCCTGGATCGTGAGCTTTCGCAGGACGATGTCGCAAAGGCTCTTGGCGTACATCGTCAGACGATTTCACTTCTGGAGCAGGGGAAGCGCGATCTGACTGCGGTGGAGCTTGATACGCTCGCAAACTTTCTGCAGATCAGTTATGACGATATTCTTGCACCTCAGCGCAAACAGCCACAGGAGAAGACGATGCAGTCCGGTGTTCGTTTCCAACCCGAAAAGTTGCGTCAATTGCTCCTCACGCTTTTGCAATTCGTCGGCGGACATGCGAACGTGGGGGAGACCGTGCTCTACAAGCTTCTTTATTTTTGCGACTTCAATCACTACGAGAAAACGGGACAGTCCATCACCGGCATGACGTACAAGCGCATGCAATTCGGTCCTGTTCCGCAGCTAAGTCATTTTGTTCCCGTGGTGGAGAAGATGCTGCAAGCGCAGCAGCTGAACAAAGTATTGCATGAGTATTTCGGGATGCCTCAAACACGCTACATTCCGCTCTGTGATCCTGATCCCGCCGTCTTGAGTGCGCAAGAACATCGAACGATTCAGGAGGTCGCGGAGAAACTCGGTCTGATGAATGCGACGCAGATTGAAGAGTACGTTCATGGTGATGTGCCGTGGGAAGCGACGGAGCACCGACAGCCGATCGACTACGAATTGGTGTACATGCGCACCGAGCCCTATGCCCTGCGGACGGAAGCAGAGATGCTGCACATGGCACAGGATGCCGCTGCGATGGATAGCGAGCAGCACTTGGAACCGATGTCCGCAGAAGAACTCCGGTATTATGAGAATCTTCCCGATCGCAGCCATGTCCTTTAGCCGGATCAACCCTCTGGAAATTTGGCTGGTGAAGAGTGATCCGAGTGTGGGCAGGGAGTATCATGGCAAGAGACCTGCCGTGGTGATACAGGCGAATTGGCTTCCGAAGAGTGAGGGTCTGTATACCGTGATGTTGATGAGTTCGTACAAAGAGAGGCGTTGGGAGTATGACATTCTTATCCCTGTCTCGGAGCGCAATCATCTCTGGAAACCGACACTGGTCAAAGTACAACACATTCACAGTTTTGATCGTTCACGATTTCTGAAGAAGATCGGTGATCTGGACAGTGAGTGGGGTGAACAGATCAAAGCATACCTGCGATCCCATTTTGCCTTGTCGTAATTATTCTTTACTCTTCACCCTCAACTCTTCCTCCATTTCTGCCACAGCACCAAGAGCGGCGTTGCGACGAAGTAGGAAGAGTAGGTGCCGATGATCGTGCCGGCGATGAGCGCGAGGATGAACCAGCGGATACTTTCCGATCCGAAGAAGAAGAGGGCGAAGAGCATGATGAGTGCGCCGAGCCCCGTATTGATGGTGCGGGTGAAGCTCTGCAGCAGGCTGCGTTCGGCGATGACGTCGAAGGTCGCGCCCTTCCTCCCTTCCAGGAGCAGGTTGTCGCGGATGCGGTCGAAGATGACGATGGTGTCGCTCACGGAGTACCCCATGATGCTGAGGAGCGCCGTGATGAAGAGCGTGTCGATCTGGAACGTGGTGTACCAGCTGAGGACGGTGAAGAGTCCGATGGTGATGATGACATCGTGGAGGAGGGCGATGATGGCGCTGATGCCGAAACTCCACGGACTCAGATGCCGGGGGATCTTGCGGAAGGCGATGGCAAGGTAGAGGACGATCGCGAGGCCCGCCGCAACCAGCGCCCAGAGAGCACGTTTCTGCAAGGTGCTTCCCACCGTGGGGCCGATGGTCGTGTACTGCTGTTCCTGCACCTCTCCCAGGGAGGATTCGATGTGTGCGAGGAAGACGGTGTGGTCGTCACTGCTCAGGGTCGGCGTACGGAGGAAGTAGCTGTCCGTGCGTGTGCGGGCGATCGTAACGCCCTGGAGAGGTGCGCCTTCCCGCTGGAAAGAAGCGACCGCGGCGGAGAGATCTTCCTGGGTTGCGGTCTCCGGCAGCGACAGTTCCATGAGCGTGCCGCCCGTGAATTCGATGCCCACCTGCGGCCCCGGCGAGAAAAAAACGACGAAGGACGCCACGATCAGCAGCGCGGAGAGCGGAAGGGCGAGCCGGGAGAAACGGAGGAATGACATCGGGTGAGGAGGGTAGCGGGCGTGGCACGGAAAGGCAAACGATCGCTCAGTGCGTCGTGACGGTCAGCGTATCGTTCTGCCGCCGCAGTGACCAGAGGATCGTATCACCGCTTCCGGCGCCGATCGTTCCCTGCAAGGTGGCGGGCAGGAACAGGGTGGCCGTCTCGGAGGCAAGCAGCTTGCGCGGGAGGGAGCCGATGGCGAGGATACCGCGCCAGGGAGCGGGAGGCGTGATCGTCTTCTGCAGGAGCGCGCGCACGGCGGCGGGGTTTGCTCCCAGTATGATCTCGCGGCCCCTGCGGGCGGAGGCGAGGGTGCCGCTTCCGGTGAGTGAGCGCTGGATGCGCACGGTCCATCCGTTCTCCTGCGTGCTGTCGTCCGTCACGGTCTGATCGTCGATCTCTACCATGTTTAACGGGAAGCGGTCATCCAGCAGTCGCTGCGTACGTACGACATTGGGGATTCCTGCGCGGTACGATGCATGCAGACGATCCAGAAAAGCTTCCGCACCGCCGTCGATGACGCTGCGCAGTGTCCAGTCTCCCGTTGCGTCATCCCATATGAGAAGTGCTTCGTTCAACAAGGGCAGCACGTCGTACCGCACACTCACGTCCGGCCCCAGTGTGGTTCTGCCCCACGTGCGTACGACGGCATCCAGCGCTTGCCGCTGTTCGCTCTGTAGAAACTGCGTCGCCATCTCCGTCAGGACGGCGGTATCCGCCACCCACAGCACCGCGCCCGATGATCGGACGGGCAGGAGAGGAGCGGAGGCGCGCGGGAGCACGACGAACAGTGCTATGCCGGCCATGGCGGTTCCCGATGCCGCGAGCAGCGCAGTGATTCCGATGAGGGCGATGCGCCGGGCTTTCATGCGTCCGCCGGGGTGGCCGCAGCCTGCGCCTGTTGCAGGAGCATCTGCGCGCGGGGATCCAAAGGCCATCGAGACCGCGCTTCCTCCGCCTTCACGATCGCTTCTTGCGGCCTATTGGCCGCGAGCAACGCTTGGATGCATTGATCGAATGTTTCGATGGTGGCACCCGGCAGCTTGGTGAGCGTGTCAAACTGTTCCAGTGCGAGAGCAGATTGTCCCAGTTGCAGCGCTTCGGCAGCCAGCAGTTGCCTCACCTCCGCCTCCGGTTGGAACGCGTTCCGGAGCGCATACTGCAGGAAGGTCAGCGCGTTGGCATGATCCCCCCGATCGCCGTAGGCCCGTGCCAGGAAGTACTGTGTCTCGGGTTTCTGCGGATCGATGCGATAGGCCTGCTCCAGTGACGCAAGTGCTTCCTCCGTTCGTTCCGTCGTCAGTTCGCAAAATCCTCGGACGATCCACGCGTCGCGGTAGTCATCCTGCTGCCGCGTGACGCGGGAGAGCATGGGCAGCGCCAGTTCGCATTCGCCCGCCTCCGCCAGCGCCCGACTCAGCAGTGTCTGCAGGTGGATTTCCGGGCTCTCCGGAAAGAGCGCATACTCCTCGTAGGCATTCAGGATCTCCCGCGCATGCGCGCGCAGCACCGGCTCCCATCCGCCCGCCGTTTCCCGCAAGGCCGCGCGTGCTTCTTCGTGCTTGCCCGTCATGAGGAAGAGCAGTCCGAGGCCGTACTGTTGTTGCGGTGATGCCGTCGCCCCCTCCAGCAGCCCTTGCGCTTTGGTGAGCTCGCCGGTTCGGAGCGCGATGGTACTCTCCCAGAGGAGCAGGTCATCGGCGCTCGCGCCCACACGCTGCAGTTGCTCAAGGGTTGTACGCGCCCCCCGGATGTCCCGTCTCTGGATCTGCGCCTGCACCAGTTTGCGCAGCGCCGGCAGTCCGCCGTCCTTTTCCACGGCCTCCGCGTACTCCTGTTCGGCTTTCTTCCAGTCACCCCTGAGCGCGTGCACGTCTCCGCGCCGCAGATGCAGGAGCGCGCCCTCTTCATCGAGAGGGAGGAGAGTGGTGGTCGGCGTCTCGTGCCGCGCGCCGCTTCCCGCCGCCGGTTCCTCCAATAGCTCCGCCATCAGCATCGCGCGCGTTCCCTCCAGTTGCAGAAAGAGGAACGTGAGAATGCCTCCCGCGAGGAGCAGGGCGGCGGCTATCGGCAGAGTGATCCGGGCCGGGACGTGCATGGACCCGGATGGTAGCAGGTGACGGGGGCTGGTGGTAGCGAGTTCCACTTACGCCTTCCTCTTCCTCGTCGTCTTCGGTGTTTCCTCTTCCTCGTCCTCGGCTAAGAGCGCACGGTTGAGCACGGGGGAGAGTTCGCCGTCCGCTTCAGCGTCCCTGCTTCCGGCCACCAGTTCCTGTGCGGCGGCGTCGGCCAGGTGGCGGGGGAGAACGGCTTCGATGGCGGCCCACTGCGCCTGGCCTTCACTCGGCAGCAGCACCGTGACCTGGTCGCCGACTTCGGCGCGGTAGAAGGTGACGGAGGCGAGCAGCACGCGGAGCGCGCGTCCTTCGACGAGCACTTTGTACTGTCCGTCCTCCTGAATGAGGACGCCTTTCGTGATGCGGCGTTCGATGGGGGCGATCTGCTTGTAGATGAATTTGCCTTCGTCGGTGATGGTCAGCTTCATGCCGTCGCCCTCCACCAATTTGCTCTTGGATGCGTAGTTGGCCGGGACGGGATAGCTCTGGCCGTTGCCGTCCATCATGTTCTGTCCGTCGAAGACGCCTTCGATCACCCGTCCGCTCACGGGACCGCTCGACGGGGTGAGTGCCGCACGCTGAATGTGCCGTTCCCGGTTGGGATCGGCGATGCCGGTGAGATCGCGCAGCAGTGCGGAGGCGGTCTTCAGAGACGCCTGGGCGCTCTCGAGCAGTTCCTGGATGTGAAGCAGCGAATCGTCTGCCATACGGAGGGAGGAAAATGGGTGGGGGAGTGGTTCTGGGTATCGGAGGATCAGAAGGGTTCGCACTCAACGGGAATGTCCGTTTCCGTGAGCCGTTGCCGCATGCGGGTTTCTGTGAGGAGTCCGTCCTGGGCTCCGATCATTCCCACGACACTGGATGCGTTTATCGTACCCGCTCGCAGGGCATCTGGCAAGTCTTCGCCCGTGAGAAGCGCCCAGGTGGCTCCCGTGCCGAAGGCGTCGCCCGCACCCGTGGTATCGATGACGGTTGAAGGCAGTGCCGCGCAGCGGTACAGCTTCGTCCCGTCCGTCGCCGTGACGCCGCGGGGACCGTCCGTGACGGCAATGCGTTGCACACCTGCTTCCGTCAGCGCGCGCAGCGCATCGTGTACCGTCGTGCGTCCCGTGAAGCCCAGTGCCTCCTCTCTGTTGAGCAGGAGCAGGTCGACGTGCGGCAGGAGAAGCCGTGCGTTTGCCTCGGTCATCCCTGCGGCGATTTGATTCCCTCCCGGGTTCCACGTGAGGTGGATCTGCGGCAGGGCGGTGAGCATGGAGGCGATGTCGTCACTGATCTCGCGGCTGTCATCGTGGATGGAGGTGACGTAGATCGCGTCCATCGTGCGCGCGGCTTCCAGCGCGAAGGTCGGGTCTGCCAGGTGCCGGTCGATGCCTTTGTGCGTGAGGATGGTGCGTTCGCCGCTCTCGGCCGAGAGAATCAGCGAGAAACTGGATGCTTCTTCCTCCACGATGGTCGCCTGTTCCAGACGGACGTGTTCGTGTTCCAGATTGCAGCGGATCGATTGTCCCCACTGATCCGAGGCGAGGGGGCCGCCGAAGGACGCGGCGCATCCCAGACGCGCGAACCCCACCGACGAATTGGCCGCACCGCCGCCGAATGTGCCGGTGACATCCTCGATGCGCAGTTTCTCCCCCAGTGGCAGCGTAAAGGCGCGTTTCTCTTCATGGGAACGGATCACCGACGGATCGGTCCGAACGAACAAGTCGAATGTGGCCCCGCCGATGGACAGCGTGCGGAGCGTCATCGGATATCAGGAATGATAGCGGGCGGAGACCGCTTGCAGGAAGCGATCGGTTCTGCGGGCGGACTGTTTGCGCCGGACGTACCAGAGGATGCAAAGCGCGCCCATGCCCGCGGCTGCCATCCAGGCGCTGCGGGGGAGTCCGACGTCATTCACTGCGGGCGGTGGATTGAGCTGTGCACCGGGATGGAGGGTGATGTCAAACGGCGCTTCATCGCGCGGCGCGGCATGGAAGCCCGTACCGCCGGGCGTGCCTTTGCCCGTGGCGGAGAGCTGCGTCATCTCCTCGCCGGAGACGGTCACGGGCGTCAGCCGCAGGAAGTAGGGAACGCCGGGGAGCAGGTCGCGCAGCGTGACGTCGCGCAGTTCGCCGTTCAGTATGCGCTTCTCGGAGAGCGCCGTTTCGTCCGTCCCGTACTCCAGTACGAAGGACGAGAGGGGGAGATCTGCGGAGAGAGACGTCCAGCGCACCTGCAATGCGCTCTCTTCGGGGATCACGTTGAGCGAGATGCCCAGCGGTTGCCCCGTGACAACCGTGCTCTTCCCCTCGCTTTCCAGATCTTCCCGGAGAGCCGTGACGGCGAAGTGATACACGCGGTCCGGCAGGAGGCCGCGCACGACCGCTTGGGTGACGGGTCCGCCCGTATCCAACGTGTAGAGGAAGTTGTCGGGTCCTTCTCCGATGTAGAGGCGGTACCCGGTAACGCTCCCCTCAACGGCGTCCCAGCGGAGTGCGATGGCTTCTTCCCGCGGTTCGATCCGCAGATTCTCCACGCGGGGGAGCTGCGTGGACGCGACCGTGAGCGTCGTGCGTACCTCCGTCCGGTTGCCCGCTCGATCGGTGGCGATGACGGACGGTTGGTATGTGCCCGCGTCGGGCGCGGTGAGAAATCCTTGGTACGAGCCCGCTTGCATCGCATTCTCCGTCAGAATGGTCTCCTGGACGGCGGTGCCCGCCGGCAGCCGCAGCATCACCTGTGCGAGGTCGGGCGTGCTCCGTACGACCACGAGCACCTGCGTGCCTGCATCGGGTTTCTCGGGAGAAAATTGGATGAGTTCGATCTCCTCTGCGCTCCTGTCCAAAATGAGGTGAATCGGACCCGAGTCGTTGCGTCCCGTTTCATCACGCACGCGGATGGTGTGGTCCGTCTGGGCGGGATTCAGCGATACCGGAACGGAGAAGTTGCCCTCGCCGTCCGTGGCGCCCGTCGCATCCTGCGGTCCGCCCATGACGATGATATTGGCGAATCGTGGACCGCGTCCTTCCACGAGGATGTCCGTGCCATTGATGTAATCGTCGTTTTTGTGCGAGGTGATCTCAATGGTGCCCGTGCCGGGGTTCGTCGCGTCTCCGCCCACTTGGATGGTCGCTTCGCCGGCGATGCGGTCGTCATTGGCATCTTCCACCCGGAAGGTTTGCGTGCCGCTGGAACGGAACTTCAGCGCCAGCGCAAACGTCATCGCTCCCAGATCCCGTTCGCGGAACGTGTACGTGCCGAAATTGGGGAGTGTGGCCGCGGGGTCGGTGGAGGAGAAGAGAACCGTGCCGAGGTAGTTCTCCACGGTGTTGCCTGAGCGGTCCACGGCGCGGACGGTCAGTTTCTGCGCTTCGACGCCCGGCTGCATCGTTTGAGGCGCCTCCACTTCGAAGTGATCGATGATATCGAAGGACGGCAGTACCTGGGCGTAGAAGAAGCGACCGTCCAAAGAGGTCTGCGCCGCATAGGGGGATGCGTATGCCGTCTGTCCGCCCACGGCCGTCCCTCGTGCTTCCACCGTAGCCGATTCCAGCACGGGTGCGCCACTGAGGAGATCGATTGCGCGGAGGGACGATGTTCCCGGCGTACGCGTCGAAAAGGAGAAGTGCTGGGTGCCCTGCACATCGGTTTCCGGCGTGAGTGCGCGAATGGTATCGGTCGTGCGGCCGGAGAGGACGCTCGCGGCGCGCCCCGGCAGGGGGTTGCCGTAGCGGTCCCGGAGGGTGACTTCGATGGCGGCGGTCTCGTGTCCGTCGGCGGCGATGCGCGGGGTTTGGACCTGCAGTGCAGACGTGCGCGGGTCCATGGAATCGGGTTCCACCAGAACCGTTGTCATGCCGGAGGTGTCGTTGGGCGTGCGCAGGACATAGATACCCGCGCGCTGCGCAAAGCGTCCGGCGATGGCCAGCTCCGCAGTGCCCGTCTCATCCGTTTGTGCGGCAAACGAATCGGGCGTGCCGTCCGGCGCAGTGAGTTGCACTTCAACGGATGCCTGCGGCGTGAAGTCCGACAGTGTCACGGTCAGCCCCACCCCTGCGACGGAATCTTCCGCTTGGATCGTTCCCGCAGTCGCAGTGAGGGGGGCGCAAAGTAGAAACAGTGCGATGGTGATGTGTGTTAGGGGCAAACGCATATTCTCTCCACTATACCATTCTTCCCGTGTTGGCTCAATGCACAGGGTAGCAGCGAGAGAACATTTTGTGCAGATGTCCATGTCATTCGGACCTGCGTTCTCTGCTACGATGGGCCCATGCGCGCACGACTCATCCTTCTGAGCTTGGCTCTCCTCCTCTCCGCCTGCGGCGACAATGTGACCGATGGGGTGACCTCCTGCGAACATGCGTACTGGAACGGGGAAATGGGCATCTGCGTCTCTCCGGAATGGCGCGTGGTGGATCGCAGCGAGCTCGATGAGCGGGGCGTCTCCGAGGAAGCAATCATCGCTTTTCAGTCCGAGCGGCCCTATGCGGGACAGTTTGCCACCGTGGTCGTCACGCGAGAAATTCTCTCCCGCACGATGACGACGCCCGAGTACAGCGCAGCGAGCATTCTCTCCGTGTCCGGTTTGCCGGAGTATGAGGAAATCGACCGGCGGGAGACGGCGGTGGATGGCGAAGACATCGTGGTGCACGTCTTCTCCGCCAAGCCGCGGCCGGACGCGCTCAGTGAGCGGTTCTATCAGGTGAGCGCCGTCTCGCAGAACATGGGATTCACCGTGACGGCCGCGACGCCGGTCTCGGTCGATCCGGAGTTGGAAACGCAAATCATCGCCATGCTCGGGAGTCTCAGCTTCGTTCCGCCGGACGGGGAGGAGGGGGCTGCGGGAGAGTGAGGGTGGTCGGAAGTGTCAGATCAAGCAAGGAGATCGACTGATCGCCGCTCGCAACCATCACGTGTCGCTACGTCGGTGGCGCGCATCACCCTGATTTTGTGTCAGAGGGTGGAGGAATGGTAAAAGCCATCATCTGTTACAGACAGTTCTCCGCATATTTCGCGTACGGTGCGGGGGATTGTTGCGGGGATGTGAGCGTGCGATAGGCCTCCGCAAGGAGGCTGCAGGGAGTACGCGCATTCCAGAGTATTGCTGAGAGCACATTGCGGTCTTTCGCCGCCATGCGGCGATAAATATCTTCGATGATATCTTCGGGGATATTCTCCTGAGCCAGCAGTCCCCGGAGGAGGTCATGGTGATTTCTGAACAGAACATTGTCGTAGGCTGTGCGGATTTCTTCCGCCGAGAGCTGCCGAATTTCGTTGTCGGAAAGAGAGCCGTACCTTTCCTTCAGTTTTGTTTCTTCAACAAAGAGCAACCCTCCTGCAGCAAGCAGGACGGCGATCACTGCCGCGAGCAGCAGTCTGACGTATTTGATCTGTGATCGATCCTCTCCGGGCAGTGCAACCTCTCGCGGCTGACGCAGTGTGTGGAGGAGGGACGCGGGGATGTAGTAGAGAAAGAACAGGAACACGAAGCATGCGATACCGGCTAATCCGCCGAGAATGAGGACAAAGAAGGGTCCGGTAAGCAAAAAGAGGAAATTGCCGCGAAAGAACGTGGCGGTATTGAGGAAAAACGCAAGAATACCGACGATAAGAGCGACGGCACCTGAAATAAGAAACATCGTGCGTTTTTCCCGGGAATGCTTCGGGAAGGAAGTGGAGAACAGCCAGATCACCGCGAAGAGTGCCGGGAAAGAGAGCGGGAGGAAGACGGTGGTCACGCTTTCGATGTGCATACATCCATTCTACACGGCGGCATGCTTTCGTCTAAGCCGCACATTTCCATCAATCGCATCATGCCTTCTATGATGCGCCTTTCGCGCTTTGGAGGTCCATCCTACAGGCAGTCACAACTGCATGGAAGGAACAATGTATGGCCACCCCATAGGAGTTTCTGTCCATAGGGGGGAGGGGGAGAAACCCACACTACGAAGTTGGGTAGGAGTCCCTTGTCATACAAAAACTTGTGCTTTCAGCATACATTCATCTGGTGTCTAATATGGCCATGGCTTGTGTTGTGAATCCCGCTTGCTCAGAAAATAATAAGTTCTGCCTTGCCCTCCGAATCGAAGAAAGCTTGAAGAAAATTTGTCTCATTTCTTTTATAAAAGGAGGGATTTTTATTAGCTTTCCTTATTGCTCAGAGTCAAAAGGGCAGCTAGGAAAAATATATTTACCCGGAGGAAAGAAGCACTTTCATAAAGCTCCTAATCCTCGTCCATTGCGATATACAACTCATAACGTAAAATTTCACCATCATGCCGATGGTCGCTGCTTTTTCAGTGAAGACAGGAAGATATTTAGTACGCATAGGTTTGGAATTGAGTCTTGTTCTTTCCCTATCACTGAATGCAACGGACATTTTGGTACGATCATCCTTCAAGGAACGGAATTGTTTGAATCTGCCGATGACAAACCGGTGAGCAATAAAAAGTATCATCCGTTGGCTTGTTGTTTTTCGGACAAGAAGGATGATGCTTACAAAATTCTTTTCTACTGCTACACCTCTCAAGAGAAGCTATTGGAAGCATTGAAGCCTTATGAAAAATATCCGCAAGTTCCTGCTTATCACACGGTTAAATATCGAAACGGGCGAACCCTAGAAGAATGGTTTTTGATGGACAAATCTCAGAAGACTTTTTTTTATGGTAAGTGCTGAGCAACTTCCACGATTGGAAGATAAGGATTACCCAGTTCAAATGTCTTTTATCGGTGGATTTGACGCAGCAAGCATCGGCAGTATTG
Organism: bacterium; assembly: GCA_029558515.1. Classification (GTDB taxonomy): domain Bacteria; phylum Patescibacteriota; class Gracilibacteria; order Peribacterales; family Peribacteraceae; genus JAKQEM01. Next base: position 149,166 of record JAKQEM010000024.1, on the reverse strand, counting down.
AATTGGATACCAGTTTCTTGTTCTTGGTGTACCCGATACGAAAGCACTTTGATGATTTGGCCAAAAGATTTGGTTCAGCGGATTATCAGCCGGGAACTCAACCTATTCAGGAAGTGAAAGCTGGTTAGCTTGATACTTCTGCATTAAAAGCATTGCCTCTTCTTTTGTACGCAATGTCCACAAATGGGCGATGATTGTTTTTGAGCAATCGTTAAGTGTTTTGAGATTCAATAAACATAGTCGGAAAATTTTTCTACGAAGAAAACGGGCGATTTCCTGATCGGACTTGGCAGCCCTATCTACCCTTAAAAATATGCTCTCATACAGGGAATAGACGGCAAGAAGATAGATAAATGGCAGAAATAGAACCGTAAGTAGAGAGTACAAAATGAAGTCCCTTAAGTTCCTCAATGTTGCGAAGGTTGAAAAGTGCTCTATTGCAGAGATTATTGCATGGAGAAGGAATGCGATGCCGATAATTGCTAGAAGCCACTGAAGAAATTTTTTTGTCAGTTCAATTTCAGGTTCCTTTTTTATTTCAGCCAATACAATCATTCCCGTAATGATCACTAAAATTGGCAGGAGCAACAGCTCAACGAAGATGTTGAAAACATAAAGATTGATAAGAAATTCAATGAAAACGGCGACCGTTATACTGCCTAATACAGAGTTCCTAAAAAAATGATCCTTGTATGCGTTGTTGTAGTTAACAAACATGACAAGTGCGGTACCAGTGAACCAGAATAATGTGTCCTTTGTCGCTGAAAAATCCCAGAAATGTATTTTATAAAGTCCTGCAATTATCAGTGAAAGGTAAAACGTCATCAGGAGAAATATTCTAAAAATTGTCCACGAGAAGAAGATTTTGATTAACGAAAGGATTGATCGACGTCCCCCTGCTTTTGTCAGGAGAAAAATGACTATTACAATTATCCAAAATATAAGAGCTTTTTCCCGATTGTTTAGAGCTGAAATTGCGGATTCAATCATGGGAGTATTATAAGTCCGTAATGCCTATTCGTGTTAAAGCTCAACTGCGATGCACCCAGGAAGACTTATTTATCGATGAATATATTCAATGTCGCTTCAATGGCGCAGAAGCAGCCCGCCGAGTCTACAACATCGGTGGGAAGGGCGGCAGTCGCGATCTTCGTGCTTCCACTGCACGGACGATGGCCGCGCAGCTCTGAGCGAAACCCAGCGTGCAGGATAAATTGCGGCAGCGTATGGAGAGCGCTGATATGGGGATACCGTTTGTGCTTCAGAACTTGAAACGCATTGCAGAAATCGAAAAAAACGATACAGCACTTGATGCGCTGGACCGCTTGGCCGTGTTCCTTGGGATGCATATTGAGTCACCCAAAAGCTGGATGCACTAAGAGCCTATCCCAAAACCATGCTCTCATGGTTTGTCAGGATCACCATGATACCCTCATTCGGGTCATAGTGTGTCATCCTGAGACAAAAAACACATGCAGATGGAGGCACAAATGAGTGCATCAGTAGAGAAGTATGAGCGATTCCGATCCGCAAGCCGGACTGCAAATATATCCCTATCGGATGAACTCACATTCGCACAGTATCTACAGGATCGTTTTTTCACCGCGTCGCCGGAGGTTCGACGGCAGATTGTGAGGCGGCTCAGCAATGGAGTACAACTGAATGATCAACAACTTGATTTCCCCATGAAGAAGCACTTTTCCACTCTCTCACAAGGAATGAGGTATTTGGTACAGCGTTTCGGTAGAGTACAACCAATTGAATGGCATCACTAAGCCAAAGACGAGCGATTTGTGGCTATGTATTCTGAGTGGAGGTGCCGGTGGGAATTGCACCCACGTATGGGGGTTTTGCAGACCCCTGCCTTACTGCTTGGCTACGGCACCATGAGGGATGGATGTCGGGATGGCGAAGGATCAACGGATGTCCGCCGGAGTCGAAGCGCAGACGGGCGCCGGTGCGGTACAGTCTAGGGAATTCGGGCACGCGACGAAAGACCTTGGGTCCGGTGACCTTTTTCTGTATCCTGCCGCGGTCGCGTGTTCTTTTCCTTCCATCGAGCATTCCTGCTGCGCACGGTGTGGGGCTTGCCTCGTACCGGAGCCCTTCGTTTTCACTCAGGGCAAGCGCAGCGACTGGTGCGGGGTCGTAGCTCAGTTGGTAGAGCACCTGCTTTGCAAGCAGGGGGTCAGGGGTTCGAATCCCCTCGACTCCACCATTCGACTCATCCGCCTTTGGGCGGATTCGCTCATGGCAAGCCATTTTTCTGCAGCACTCTTCGCTGTGCTTTTCTTCTTATCTTCTTTCACCCCCTTCCTCCCGGGAATAACCATAGGAGCGGCGAGAGGAAGAATTCGGTGGCGCCCACGGCGTAGGCGATGGTCCAGAAGAAGACGAGCACACCGATGCCCACGGCCAGCATGTGGCGTCCGCCGATCATGTCACCCACCATTTCGCGGTAGCGGACGAAGACGTACGAGGCGCCGAGGCCGATGAGTATGAGGAAGAATTTCATCGAACAATCAGGCGAGAACGGCGTCGATCTCACGCTGCATATCCGCCTTGGAGCGCGCGCCGACGAACTGTTGGGCGACTTTGCCCTCTTTGAAGAGAATGAACGTGGGGATGCTCATCACATTGAACATCGAGGGGACCATGGAGTTTTCGTCGACGTTGATCTTCACGAAGGAAACGCGGCCTTCGTAGACTTTCTCCAGTTCCTCCACGACCGGCAGCATCGCGCGGCAGGGACCGCACCACGGCGCCCAGAAATCGACGAGGACGGGGAGATCGGATTTGATGACTCTCGTTTCAAATTCCGCATCGGTGATCGCAATCGGCATACAGTGTAAGGAAGGTGGATAAGAATCGCGGAGAGAGGATAGTGAAGGATGGGTGCGTTGTGAACTGTGAATATCGGATGTCGGGGTCGTGCCGAGCGGAGTGCTCACCGTGCGCTCTGCCGCTCCGCCTGCGTCATTCCATCGTCCGGTCGCCCAGAATGCCCCTGGCGATGCGCTTGCTCAGTTCCACGCCCGGCTGTCCGTAGGGGTCGATGCGGTAGAGTTTGCCCAGGAGTACCGTTTCCACCAGGAAGAAGTAGAAGAGCTGTCCCAAGTGATACTCGTCCAGCCGCGTGAGGGAAATCGATGCGAACGGTCGTTTGACGGAGGTGAGGCCCTGGCTCGTTCCTTCGAAGAGCGCATCCTGCAATTCGCCGAAGCTCTTGCCGGCGATGAATCCCCATTCTTCCTTCAGCGCGCCGGGGACGAAGACACGCGGTTTTTCGATTTCGCGGATGAACAGATGCCAGCTCTTGCGCGGGCCCGCCATCCACTGCTGCAGGAGGGAGTGCTGGTCTTGGGAACCCAGGGCGGCCAGCGGGATGGGGTTATTCACTTCGCTCTTGCCCAAACTTTCCGCGATGAGCTGCTGGTTCCAGCGCGCCATGGATTGCAGGCGGTGGGAGTAGGGCATGACGACGCGGATCATGTAGCCTTTTTTCGTATCCAGCAGGAACTGCGCGGCGGCCAGGAGCGCGGGCGGATTATCTTCCAGCGTCTCATTGCGGCAGAGTTCGTCCATGTCGATGGCGCCCTGCACGAACTGTTCCACGTCGGCGTCGAGCAGTGCAAGCGCGAGCAGACCGACGGGTGTGAAGATGGAGTAGCGTCCGCCGACGCCTGCGGGGATCGGCAGGATCTCTATGCCCTGTTCCAGACTGAAGTTGCGGAGGAATCCCTGCTGCGGATCCGTCAGCGCGATGACGCGGTTGGCGGCTTTGGATCCTCGCGCCCGTTTCAGCGCTTCCCAGAAGAGGAAGAACGCACTCATGGTTTCCAGCGTTTCGCCGGATTTACTGACGACCACCACCAGCGTTTGCTTCCAGTCGACTGATTCCATGCAGAGCGCCAGCGTCGCGGGATCCACGGTATCTACCAGAATGAATTCCACCGTCTGCGGCGATTCGAATGTTTCCTGCATGACTTTGGGTCCCAAACCCGATCCGCCGATGCCGATCCACACCACCGTCTGAATGCGTTCCTTTTTCACGCGCTTGGCGATCTCCTGCACATTCCGGATGATGACTTCATTGTAGAGATCCTGGGTCCATGCGTGCTGTCCCACTTTGATTTCGTCCATCCAGTCGCCGATGAAGCGTTTGATGTTCGTGCGCAGACTCATCAGATCCTGGTCGGCAATGCCGTAGGTGGGGGTGAGAATGCGGGCGAGGGTGCCCGTGATGTCGACGTGTAGCATGGGGATTAGGGATTAGGGATTAGGGATTAGGGATTTGGACTTCGGAACTCATCACTCATCACTCAAAACTACAATGATCGCAATGCCGCGGCTATGCGTTCCTCGGTTGTGGTGAGATCGTTGGGGAGTGATTCCAGTACGCGGAGGATGTCTTGGGTGGCAAACCCCAGTTGTGTCAGTGCGGCAACGGTGTCGCGATCGTAGCGAGCGCCCATCACAGTGTCTTCCGAGAAAAATGCTTCCGGATGGCGCTGAGCCAGTGCGGCAAGATCGACGAGCAGTTTGTCCGCAGTCTTGCGTCCGATGCCTTTGACGGAGCTGAGGATGCTCGCATCCTTCTCATTGATGGCGCGGGTCAGAAGCGCACGGGGCACGGCGCAGAGTTCCAGGGCCATGCGCGGACCGACGCCGTTGAGGTCGATGAATGCCGCGAAAAGCATGCGCGTGTGCGTATCGATGAATGCATAGAGGTCGAAGCGGTCCTCCCGGACGTACGTCACCGTGTGCAGGTGCACGCTCGTTCCGTCGTGCAGTGCGTCCCAGTCATGCATCGGCATGCGCACGCGGTAGCCCACTCCGCCCACATCTACCACCGCCTCCCCGGGAGCGATCTTGCCGATGGTGCCGCGCAGATGTGCGATCATCGTACGCAGCGTACCAGATCGCACGGGGAGCAGGAAGCAACCGATCGGTGTCACGCGTGCTCGTCCAGCGTGATCATTCCTCGTCGTCGCAACTCCTCTTCCTCCATGGCGTAGAGGACTGGCGCCACCGTTCGTGTCAGCAGCGACTCATCGATCGTGTTTCCTTGCACACGTGTTTCACGCCAGAGTTCGTTGCACCGAAACAGGCGCGTTCCGGAGCGCACAAAACAGTGGTTGCGTTCTTCGATGTGGAATTTCCGCACTGCGGGCGCATCCGACAGCAATCGTCCTTTCAGGTGCGTATTCGTCAGCCACAGACAAAGTTGCAGCGGATGCGATGAGCTATTGCGCACTTTCAGGTCCACGTAATTGTAGAAGACGGTCGCACCGCTTCCGAAGGGCAGGACGCGTCCGGAATCCGGAAAGACATCCAACGAATGGTGGTGATGCTCCACAATCTCCGTTTCTCCGTGCAGCAGGAGCCAGTGCAGAAAATTGGACAGCTGGCAGAGACCGCCGCCCACGCCTTCGATCACCGTGCCGTTTGAGAGAAGCATCCCCGGGACGAAGCCTCTTCGCGTCGTGGGTTTCCCCACCGTTTCCCAGAAGGAAAATGTTTCTCCCGGCCGGATCAGGAGGTACTGCAACGATGGGAGCGCGGCGGCGATGTTGCGTATCTTTCCCCGTTGCAAACGCATGTCCGAGTCGCCCAGTGTGCGGAGGAGCACCGATTGATGACGAGCGATGATGCAAGGGAGCGGCACGTACCCTTGTTGTCGTGCGATCTGTCTGTCGCAGAGATTGCGTCCTTTGCGCAGGACGCGTCGTACGATGATCAGAGGGGAGCGCAGCAGGGGAACACGTTGCGAGAGCGCCGTGTGTTTGGGGTGTTCCCATTGATCGATGCGATTGCGGATTTCTTTGAGAAAGATGGGGTCCATGGTCAGAGCTATGCGGGACGGATGCTTCTCTTTATGGTGATTATGAGGTATAATGGTCGGAAATGCACACCCTCAATCGGATTTTGACGGTTCTGCTGCTCCTGGTGGTGCTCGTGCCGCCGGCGACGTTTGCGCTCATTTCGCTGGACGAGAAGACGGTGGTGCAGGAATCGCTGCAGCAGGCGATCGATACTGCGGCGAATCGGTATCAGCAGCGGACGGGCGTCGAAGGGTTGCATCGTCGCAGTGAAGCGGAGAAGGAGGCACTTTCCCGGGAGCTTAGTCCACTCAACGAGCAGAGGGCGGCGCTGCGCGCGGAGGTCGTTCGTCTTCGCCGCATCCTGCGGACCATCGGAGAGAAGCACGATGTGACACTGGTCACCGCCGCGCAGACGGATTTGTTGATTCAATCCGCGAAGGCGCGGCTCTCCCGCATGCTCAAGGAGCAGTATTTGCGGCACATCGGGGACAGTCCGTCGGAAGTCGGCGGGGTGCTGCTGCGGGCCGTCATGCACGGCGCGGCCCATGATCCCGTCGTGCAGGTGAGTGCCGATTCCATGACGTATCTGCGTGATCTCGTCGCTGCGCGGAAGGTGTTCGATCGTCTGGCGGACGTGGAGGAGGAGCGGGAGGAAGCGCTCGTCGCGTATCGCGCGGCGCAGGCTGCCTACGACAGGGCGGAGGCGACGGCGGCGCGGAGCGCGGCGCAACTGGACCAGATCAAGCGCATCATGGCCGAAGTGCACGAGCAGGTGCTGAAGATTCAGGGGGAACTGGCGCGCATCGACGCGCGGATCAAGCGACGGGCGGAGCGCGATCTCATCGAGAAAGGGCTCCTGGACCCAAAGGCGGGCGGAACGGCGATCGCGTCAGGTACGCCGCGCTTCGGGTGGCCCGTGTACGGCCGCATTTCCGCCGGGTTCCTCAGTCCCGGTTACAAGGAATTCTTCGGTGTGCCGCACTATGCCATTGATATCGTCGTCGGGGAGAACACCCCCGTAGCGGTGTCCACCGACGGCGTCGTCTTCCTCGTGCGCGACGGAGGCGCCACCGGGTACACGTACGTGCTGATCGGCCATCGCGACGGCTACGCGACGCTCTACGGTCATCTCCTCTCCACTGCGGTGATCGCGGGACAGGATGTGGATGCGGGGCAGATCATCGGTATGAGCGGAGGACAGCCGGGCACGCGCGGCGCGGGTCCCATGACGACGGGTCCGCACTTGCACTTCGAAGTGATCAAGGGCGGCGTGCACATTGATCCGCGGAGCGTGCTGCCGTGATGGTGGGTTGTTTTGTAGATGCAACGTACCTCAAACGCAGCTTCCAACGAGACTGTTCTGCGTTCCCACAATAAGTTCTGACAATTCTGCACGTGTTATTCTCATTTCTTCTTCAGTTAATGGCATCAAATCTCCATCTCCATACCGCCCCAATCTTCTGTGTCCTATCGCTAATGGACCACTCAGTCTGAGGTTTCGAGCTTCCTTAGCGATACGTTGAGCCGCAATTTCTGGTGTAGCCCCCACATACCCACCACCTATTCCATGTGGGAAGTCTGCACAGATGCCGGGGACCTCCCCCATTTGTTTGCACACTAGGAAGGTGTGGATTGGGTCAGTATTTCCCGTTGGTTGCTCCGGGTCACCCATTGGAGGAGGATTGTTATACTTATTCTTGATGGATGCAAGTGGAACATAGCTTCTTCCTTCATTATTTTTCACTTGTACTCTTGTCCGCAACGGAAAGCAGCCGGATGGGCAGCCTGGTTCTTCACATCACCATCATCCCATCTCCGAAACTGAAGAAGCGGAATTGTTTCTCGATGGCTTGTTCGTAGAGATCAAAGAGTGTCTCTCTTCCGGTCAATGCCGCCACCAGCATCAGCAAACTGCTCTTGGGGACGTGGAAATTGGTGATGAGGCCGTCGACGAACGTTGGCGGACGATCGGGATGCAAAAAGATCGTCGTGGAGCCGGTAGTACGGCAGAGATGTTCCGCCGGAACGTCTGCACGCCCGGCCCCGAATGCCGCTTCCAACGTCCGCACCACCGTCGTCCCCACGGCGATGATCGGACGGCCCGCTCCTTTGGCTTCCTGCAGGAAGGCGGCGGTTTTCGGATCGATGGCGTACCATTCTTCGTGCAGCGTGCGGGTGCGGAGTTGTTCTTCCGTCAGGGGCGCGAAGGTTCCCAGATTCACATGGAGCGTGACGCGTCGGATATCACAGCCGTGCGCTTCGATCTTGCGCAGAAGTTCCGCCGTGAAATGCAGACCCGCCGTGGGAGCGGCTACGGAACCGTTTTCCTTCGCAAAAACCGTCTGATATTCCTCGCGGCGCCGTGCTTCCGTGAGCGGAGAATCCTTGATGTACGGCGGCAGCGGCGTCTCGCCGTAGCGCTCCAGCAGATCGTGCAGCTGATCGATGGGGAACGACGGTCGCAGCGTCGCCTCTTTTTCCTTGCGCGTTTCGACGATGAACGTGTGGCCCTCTTGCCATGTGAGCCGGTCACCGGGTTTGATTTTCCCCCCGATCAACGCGCGGATCGTGCACGGTTGCGTGGAGAGATAGAGCGCTTCCACCCTGCCGCCCGTGTGTTTCGTCAGATGGATGCGGGCGGGGAGAACGCGGGTTTCATTCAGAACCAGAACTGCATTCTTCGGCAGATAATCGGTGATCGTGCGGAAGGTATCGAAGGATGTGTTGCCCGTCGCGCGATCGAAGATCAGCAGGCGGGCGCTGTCGCGGGGGTGCGCGGGCGCGGAGGCGATCAATTCTTTCGGACAGTGGTAGTCGTAGGCCGGGAGGATTTTTGCGATGGATTCCATGGCGTGGCAGGATAGCAAGATTTTTCTTTGCGCAACGGATTTTCTTTTCGTCCTTTCTTTGTAGCGCGCAAAGAAAGGACCAAAGAAAGCGCGCCGCGCGCAATCACCCCTCCGCCCGCCCCGCGGCTCAACGTTTTCGTCTTCCAAGGCTTCAGACGAAAACGTCTCGCAAACGCTGCGGGGCTTCCCCTTCACCCCCCGTGCGCGCGGGCTCCTCCGTCACGGGAGAAACCTTCTCACCTCCGCCTGCCCGTCCGTCGTCGCATGTGATGCATCTTGGAAAAGCGAAGAGTAGTTTCCTTGAAAGATTGCTCCCTCCTCCGGCAAGCCTGTGGTGCATGGCGGGGGAGAGATGGGGCGGGGAAATTACATCGGTCCGATGACGATTACGAATTCCCCTTTCTTCACAATGTTTCCGGCGAGGTCCGGCAGGCCGGCCACCGTCGTGTGGTGGAAGGTTTCATGCAGCTTCGTCAGTTCCCGCGCGATGACGATGACGCGTGTCGGTTGCGAGGCGAGTGCGTCGGCGAGTTCCAGGAGCGTGCGTTCGATGCGATGGACCGACTCGTAGAATACGATGGTTTGTTCTTGCCCGACAAAGGATGCCAGCAGCGTCTTGCGGCCCTTCTTCATCGGCAGGAATCCCAGGTACAGGAAGCGGTTGATGGGCAATCCCGAGCCGCTGAGCGCGGTCAGGAAAGCGGCGGCACCGGGGAGAACTTCGATGCGGATGTTCTCTTCCGCGCAGCGATGCACCAAGGCATAACCCGGATCGGAAATGCCGGGTGTGCCCGCGTCGGAGACCAGCGCCAGGTGTTCGCCGTTTTTCAGCCGGTCTAAGACGCCGTCGATCTTTCGCGGATCAGTGTACCCGTGCATGCTGATGAGTTCCTTCCTGTTGAGCGAGAGAAGCTTGAGGAGAGTGCCCGTTACGCGCGTATCTTCACAGACGATGGCGGCGCAGTTTCTGAGCGTCTCCATCCCGCGCACGGTGATATCGCCGAGATTTCCTATGGGGGTGGACACAATGGAGAGCATACGGCAAGGGTACCTCTCTTTTATCGGTCCGCAATCATCCCCGTCAATTCCACGTCATCCACTTCCACTTCCTCGATTCTTGAGCTTTCCACCGTCACGAATCGCAGACGAAATTCCCGGTGCAGGAAGCGGGAGGGGAGCACGATCTGTTCCCGGTGCCACCGATCATCGTTTCCGGTGCCATCGCTCCAGGCAGCGAGCGTCACCCAAGCGGCTCCATCGAACGCTTCCAGGCGCAGTTCTTCGCCGTCATCGAGGCTGCGGTCCACAAATCGCCAGAAGGAAAGGGTGACGCTGTCGAACGAGCGCAGGTCCAGTGATTGCCGAAGAGAGAGGACACAGGCCGATTCACAATCGTCGGCATGCGCCACAGTATTGTCGTCGTTCGTTCCCGGCACCGCACGTTCCGCGGGAGGGAGTGTTGTCCAGTTTGGCGTACCGCTCGTATCCCATCGGTTGAGTCCGCTCTGAAAATCATCGAAGAACATGCGTGTGGAGGACGGCGACGAGGACGGAGAGGGGGAAGAGGATGAAGAGGACGACGGGGAAGACGACGACGAGGAGGACGAAGAAGAAATCGGCGTCTGCGTCACGCTGCGGTAGGCGGCGAGCGCATCGATTCTGCCGTAGCCGTACCGTGTATCGAAGCCGATTGAGCCGAGATCAACCGCCGTGTCCCGCACTACCTGCCGTATCTGTTCGGGCGTGAGGGAGGGCTGTGCCGAGAGCAGGAGAGCTGCCAGTCCCGCGGCGTGTGGCGACGCCATCGACGTGCCCGAAAGCTTGCGGATGCCGTTCGTCGGATAGAGGGACGTGATGCCCGTGCCCGGCGCGACGATGTCCAGCTTGGCACCGCCATTTGAGTACGATGCACGGCGATCGGTTGCATCCACCGCTCCCACGGCAATCACGTGCCCGGCGCACGCCGGGGTGCTGATTTTGTTGATGCTCCCGTCATTGCCCGATGCGGCGAAGACCGTCACGCCGTTCGTGACTGCCGCGTTGGCTGCTTGCGCCAGGGGATCAACGTCACAGACGCCTCTGTACGTTCGGCCCCCGAGACTCATATTGATGATGTCGGCGCCGTTCTTGACGCACCATTCCATGCCGGCGATCACATCCGACGTGTACCCGGAACCGTTTGCATCCAGTACTTTCGCCGCCATCAGGGATGCACCCGGCGCCACTCCCGTGTACGTGGCATCCCGCGAGAGCGCGATCCCCGCCACATGCGTGCCATGTCCCGCATCATCGTGGGCGTTCGCATCGTCGTTGACAAAATCATACTGGGCGACCGGTACGGGCAGTGCGGCATGGTGCGTATCGATGCCGGTATCCACGATGCACACTCTCGCACCCGCGCCATCGGTCCCCGCCTGCCATACCCGGTTCGCGCCGATGTGCGGCACGCTCACCGTGAGCGAAGCGTGCACGGGGCTGTCTTCCATGATGCGCACCACTCCCGCGTTTTGCAGGATGGCGGCAACGGAATCCTCGCGCAGGGAAACGGCAAGGGCGGGAATGCTTTCGAACGCACGGGTGATGTGCGCGCCGTTCTTCAGAGCGGCACGAACATGCTGCTGCGTCACCGGCTTCTCAAACAGGATGATGTAGCGCTTCGCGTCCCGTGGCGTGACATCCGAAACGGCGGCCCTTGCGGGGAAACCGACCGCAAGGAGAAGCGAGATGATCAGCAGCACTCCCATCGCTCCGTGTGAAGACATGCTGCCGATTCTGTGCGGGTATGGAGTGGGCATGCCGGCTCCCATTGTACGCGCTGCGTCCCTTCGGCGATAAAATTTTCTCCGGATAATCGCAGATACTTTCCTCATGGAGAAATTCCGCTATGATTCTTTCGAACGGTCCCCCGTTTTTCCCTATGGCAAAGAACGATTCCACTCCATCACCTGACGATGCTCAGTCCGTCCCCTCGCAGGAGGGAGCACAGCAGGAGCTCGGTGAGACGCTGTCTTCGATCGGTCGCATTCAGGCGCGGCCCATCGTGACGGAGATGGAAGAGAGCTATTTGAGCTATGCCATGAGCGTCATCGTCGCTCGTGCGCTGCCCGATGCACGGGACGGATTGAAGCCCGTGCACCGACGCATTCTCTACGGCATGAATGATCTGGGGCTGCGGTCGTCCGCGAAATTCCGCAAGTCCGCTCTCATCGTGGGTGACGTCATGGGTAAGTATCACCCGCACGGCGATTCCGCCATCTACGATTCTCTCGTGCGCATGGCGCAGACGTTTTCCATGCGATACCCCCTGGTCCATGGTCAGGGAAACTTCGGTTCGATCGACGGCGACGTTGCGGCCGCCATGCGGTACACGGAATCCAAAATGGCGCGCATCTCCGATGAACTCCTCATGGATATCGACAAGAATACCGTCGATTTCGTGCCCAACTACGACGCCTCCCGCAGGGAACCGTCCGTCCTTCCGTCCAAGATCCCCAATCTCCTCCTCAACGGCACCGTCGGTATCGCCGTGGGCATGGCGACGAACATCCCGCCTCATAACTTGCACGAAGTCGTCAACGCGACCATCCACCTCTTGGATAGTCCCCATGCCACCGTCGAGGATCTTCTCAAGTACATCCAGGGCCCCGATTTTCCCACGGGCGGCATCGTCTACAACAAGGAAGCGATCAAGCAGGCGTACTTGACGGGGCGCGGATCGGTGACGATGCGCGGCAAGGCGGAGATCGAAGAGATGGGGAACGGCCGTTTCCAGATCCGCATCAGCGAGATCCCGTATCAGGTCAACAAGTCGACGCTCATTGAGAAGATGGCGCAGCTTGTCACGGACAAGGTGATTCTCGGGATCAGCGATATCCGGGATGAATCCGATCGCAGGGAATTGGTACGCATTATCATCGAACTGAAGAAAGACGCCTACCCGCAGAAGGTGCTCAATCAACTCTACAAGCACACCGATCTGCAGACGAGCTTTGGGTACAACATGATCGCGCTGGCCGACGGTCTCCAGCCGCGGCTCATGAATCTGCAGGAAATCCTCCAGGTCTTCATCGATCACCGTCGCACCGTCATCACGCGGCGCATCACGTTCGATCGTGACCGCGCCAAGGAACGCGCGCATATTCTGGAGGGACTCAACATCGCTCTGGACAACATCGACGCAGTCATCGCGACCATCAAGAAGAGCCGGGCTCGGGAGGATGCGCGGGAGAACCTCATGAAGAAGTTCTCACTCTCGGAACTGCAGGCCAACGCCATTCTCGACATGCGTTTGCAGACGTTGGCGGGGTTGGAGCGGCAGAAGATCATCGACGAATTGAAGGCGGTGAAGAAATTCATCAAAGAGTGCGAGGAGATTTTGAAGGACCCGAAGAAGATCGACGGCGTGTTCCGCGATGAGCTCGTGCAAGTCAAGCAAACGTACGGCGATGACCGGAGGACGGCCGTGGTGCCGATGGCGGCGGGGGAGTTTTCAGCCAAGGACACGATTCCCAACGCCCCCATGATGGTGACGCTCACCAGAAGCGGCTACGTGAAGCGTCTCAGTCCGTCGCAATTCCGTGCGCAGCATCGCGGAGGCAAGGGTATCAAAGGCGCCGATGTGAAGGATGATGACGAAGTGCTCTCCATCCTGCACGTCATGAATCACGATGATCTGCTCTTCTTCACGAATACCGGACGCGTGTTCCAGATGCCGGCGTACGAATTGCCGCAGGCGGGACGCGTCGCGCGGGGACAGGCGATCGTGAACCTTTTGCAGCTCAAGCCCGGGGAAGTCATCACCGCCATCCTGAAGGCGGATCTGGGCGGCGCGCGTTACCTCTTCATGGTGACGACGGAGGGGACGGTGAAGCGTACGGAAGTCGGTGAATTCCAGAACATTCGCCGTTCCGGTTTGATCGCGCAGAAATTGCCGGAAGGCGAGGATCTCAAATGGGTGGTGACGACGAGCGGCAAGGATGAGATTTTGATCGTGACCAAGAAAGGCAAAGCGATTCGTTTCAAGGAGGATGACGTGCGGTCGATGGGGCGCGCGGCGGCGGGCGTCCGCGGCATCAAGCTCGGGACCGGCGATCGCGTGGTGGAAGCGGGCGTCATTCGTGATCCTCGCATCAGCAGTTTGCTGGTGGTGATGGAGAACGGACTTGGGAAAATGAGCGCGGTGACGGAGTATCGTTTCCAGGGAAGGGGCGGCAGCGGCGTGCTTGCGGCGAAACTGACGACCAAGACCGGCGATATCATCGGGGCGGTGGTACTGGAGGAGGGGGCGAAGGGCGATCTGCTCTGCATCAGCAAGCAGGGGCAGGCCATTCGCATGGCGCTCTCCGATATTCCATCGCGCGGTCGTGCCACGCAGGGCGTCATCGTCATGCGGCTCGATGCGCCGGACAAGGTGGCGACCATGAGCGTTGTCCTGCATGATGAAGAAGCCGAGAAGGCGATGGAGGAAGCCGCCGAGCAGCAGCGGGAAGGGGAGATGGAGGAACTCTTCGAGGAGGCGGAGGCCATCGAAAAAGCGGCCAAATCCAGCAAACGGAAGGCGAAGAAGACGGTGAAGACGTAATCATTGGGGAATGCCGTAGAGACGTTCCGTCGGAACGTCTCTACGGCTTGCAATCCCATGGCATTTCCCTACAATCCCTCTACCATGAAATCAGGCATCCACCCCGAAATGCATCAGAAGGCCAAAACAACGTGCTCGACGTGCGGGACGGTCTTCCTGATCCCCTCGACGATCGCAGAGCAAACCATTGAAACGTGCCGCAATTGCCACCCCGTGTACACGGGCAAGCAGCAGAAGGACCTGCGCGGCGGCCGCGTGGATCGCTTCAAGAAGCGTTTGGAGAAGGCAAGGAAGAAGGATTGAGGACACAAGACGGGGAAATGCTTTTTTCTCATGCCAAATTTCAATACAATCCGTTGCAGAGAGTGGATTTTCCTGTAGAATGTGAGTATCACGATGAGAGGGCACGCCTAAGGTTTCGTCCGAAGGATACTCCCTCTCGTTTTGTGATCTCGACCAATTTTTGATTTCAATTCATTCATGTACACAATGGATTCGCGAAAATCTCGAAGGAGCGCGGAGTATTTTCGTGCATTGGGAATCATCAGATGTAACAGCTTTTCATGGGCAAGCAAGTGTTCTACGAGACAATGAAAGTCCCCATCTCCCGATATAATAAGTGCTCTTTCATATTGATTCCATTCGATCATGGTGTGTAGCACCAATTCTGCATCAACATTGCCTTTGATGATCGTTTCTTTTCCCTTTCGGATTGCCAGTGTGGGTTTATGGATCACAATGAAGCCCGCACGTTGGAGATATGTATAGAGCGATTCATTTCCGGGCACATACCCAATGAAGGCGAATGCCGTCGTAATAGCATACTTGTCTTTCAGATACCTGCGAAATTTGGTCCAATCCAGTGTCCACCCTTGATCACGGATGGCCAGATGGACGTTCTGACTGTCGATGAATGCGAAATTGTTCACCATACGCTGAGAATAGCATCCGTGGATTTCATGGGAAGACATCATGTGCAATCTGTCACTCTCTCACTCGTAGTGCTATACTTTCCGTATGAACACGCGTCAGGCCAAGTTGCTCTCGGCGATCATCGATGAGTTCATCAAAACCGCCATCCCCGTGGGAAGCCGGCAGATCATCGAGAGCGGACACTTCAATCTCTCCTGCGCGACCATTCGCAACGAGATGCGATTGCTCGGAGAGGAAGGACTGATCGAACAGCCGCACATCAGTGCCGGACGCATCCCGACGGCCAAAGGGTATCGCATATACGTGAAAGATTTCATGGAGCCCTCCGTGCAGGAACTCAAGGTGCGCAGACGCTTTGACGTGCTCAAAGATCACTACGAAAAGCGCAAGGATCAGGAACGCGTGGAGGAGGCGGTTGCGCTCTTGGCGCAGATGATTCCCAATGTCGCTTTCGCCACGGTACCGCACAAGGAGCGTGTCTTTTTCCTGGGACTTGCCAATACGTTGCGTCAGCCGGAATTCCAAGTCGATCCCTTGCTCGCGACGGGCGTGGTGGAGGTTCTGGAGCATCGTCTCGCGGATTTGCTGGAACACGTTGAGGTCGATGACAACGTGCGTTACTACATCGGCGATGAGCACCTCCTGCCGCAGATCCAGAGTTGCAGTGTGCTCGTGAAGCGTTTTGCGGTGCGGGGGGAGAAGGGTCTCATCGGCATTCTGGGTCCCATGCGCATGGATTACGCGTACAATACGGTGGCGCTGGAAATGGCGGCGGATCTGCTGCGGACGTTGTAACTGTCTGCTGCTTCTTGCATCGTTTGGACCCACGCGGCCATGTAATCGTGCGCTTCTGAGTCGGGAGTGTCTGCTCATGTGATGCGCAGCATCTGCGCATGGTACCGCCGTCCGTTTGATTGAAGACGGCCCGCACTGTCCTTAGGCTCCCGGCGAAGCCTCGATGCCGTCATCCCCGGGGCCGGACACCAAGCCGCTCCCGACGTCGTGCAGGGGGACTTTTTGCGTAAGATTGCCGAAGAATGGTGCAAGATTTTTGGCGAGCGTCTCCCTGTCATATCTCTCTCGGATGCTCTCATTCACCTCGTACTCTCGCGTGCGGCTCTCGTTGAGGAAGCGTGTCAATGCGGCGCCATCCGTTCGTTCGTCCTCCATCATGAACCATGCACTTGCGTGTTCCCGTATCAACCGTCTGTTCTCCCGGCTTTTGCCGAGATGGATCATGGGTCTGTTTGCATACAGATAATCATACGTTTTGGTGCTGATTTGGCTCACCGCCGACTGCCGCGAGCTCTGGATATTCAGGAGCAGATCCGCTTCCATGAGTGCGTGGAGATAGGACCGGGGGTCATGCAGCGGCTCTCGCAGCAAGACCGGTATGTGCTGTGACCGGATGGGAGCGGATGAGCCGAGAATTTCCAGTCGTACGGGTGCCGGGAGCGGCAATTGCTCGAGGATGCGCAGAAACAACAGGAGATTGTCCCTCCGGTCCGCATAGAGCGAGCCGCAGTACCTGATGAGAATGTAGGGTTTCAGAGGATCCCGCGGCACCATTGGTGTTGATGGACGGGGGAGGGACGTTCCATTCGGCATGTGCAGGACTGTTTTTCCGATGCGTTTGTAGTACGTCGCGCACTCCTCCGTGGTGGCGATGAATCGGTCCGCTCTGTCGACCGCCCACTGGAAGAAGAGGCGACTCAGATAGGACATGCGGCTGCGTTCAAACGGATTGTGTACGAGCGGATCGCGGACGTCGTACACCACTGTTCGTGTTCTCAGGAGCAATCCAACCATTCCCAAGCTGTAGTGCGGAACGGTGATCAGCACGTGGTCCTGCGAGCGCACCATTGCTCTGAACGCGCGGTCCGTGCAGTAGGCGCGCAGGATGCACAGCGCAAAGTGACTTCTCGGTTCTCCGCCATAGAGCATTCGCAAGCTACATTCCGCCATCCGCCACCACAGGGATGAAATGATGGCGTGCTTGCGTCGTGATGCGCGTCGTACCGCAGAGTAGAGCCGGAGCTCCTGCGATGCCATGCGCACGTGCGTGGTCCCGGCAAGCTCCACGCTCCCGCCGGGGCTGAGCACGGTGACGACATACCCTCTGCGAGACAGATAGGCGGCCATGGCTTCGACGCGGTGCGTCGGCGGATGATGAGGCGTGAGGAGAGAGGTGACGATGAGCACGTTGTTCTGCACCGTCCCACTGTACCGCATCGCGACGGTGTCTCGGAGCCTCCGGCACGGTCCTCTCGCCTATGGTCCGGGATATGTGTTCCTGGATCCCTATGCCGGAATGAGAGGATGATCTGCGGGATCATACTCAACTCCCAGAATGCCGAGTGCCCTGCGTATGGCTTCCTGGCGCATGTGCCAGTGTTCCGGTTGATGATACATCGCCTCCGGCGCAGTTGTCCCGGGGAGGGCCTCGGGCATCGCGATGAGCGATTGATGCGCGCGGTGGAGGAGAATCGAAAAGAGGCGATCTGTTTCACGCAGGAACAACGGATCTTTTCCATACGCTGCGACATACCTGTCAAGCACGGAAACCCAATCGCATCGGAAGAACGCTCCCCATCCCATCAGCACCATCTGCGCGACTCCATACTGCTGTTCCCTGTGCTTTTTAATGTGATCCGGATGCAGCAGACAGGCGATGCGCGTGGGATCAGCCATGAACAACTCATGCAATTGTGCGATGTGCGGCACCAGCCAATCGTCGTCCTGCGCAAAGATGATGGGATGGCGTGCGTGCGCCGTGCAAAGATACCGGCCGTATACCATCATGTTTTCGACGCTCGGAATGACGCGGGTATTTTTGTCGTCTAAAGAAAACGTCGCAGTCGGGTCATTGTTCCAGATGAGGATGTCATCGATGAACGGGAATGTCCGCAAGTGCCCGACAATGCGAGGGATGTTGTGCGGCCTTTTCCAGGACAGCAGACAGGCTGTTACGGGTTGAGTGGTAGCGGGCACGCGTCTGAGTCTAGCAGTACCCGAATGGAGAAGGTACGTCGGATGCACGTCGCGTTTCCCGGGTTGCCTGCGACGCTTCGCAATTCTCATTGTTTCATCGGTAAAACCGCTATACTTCCTCCGTGGCATCTCCTCCCGTTTCCGATACCGTCCTTCTTCGCATTCGTCCGAGTCTGCCCGATCCGGATGAGATCAGCGCGCAGCGCGGGCCGCTCATGATGGAGACCGCGCTTTCATCGATGCATTCGCTCAGCGGGAAGCAGGGCAGGATTTCTCTGGAAATCGGCATTGCGGACGGGAAGATCGCGCTCTTCACGCGCTCCACTCGGGCGGCATCCGGTTTGGTGGAGAGTCAGCTCTACGGTCAGTACCCCGATGCGGAAATCGACGAAGTACCCGTGGAACTGTTTGCGGCCAAAGAGGGGGAGATCGTCGTGACGGCGGATTTGCACCTCACCGATCCGGAAGTGTTCCCCATCAAGCGCTATCCGCAATTTTCCGATCTCATGAGTCGGCAGAACATTGATACGATCGCCGGCATCACATCGACGCTGGTGCGGTATCCCACGCCCGGAATGCGCGGGCACGTGCAAGTGATCATCGAGCCCGTCGGAGGCAGATTTCGCAAGCGCGCGCTGAAATTCGTTCCGTTCCTCGGTCGCGGCATTTCCAAGTACTGGCCGGCGTACGCCAAGCTCTTCACGCGCACCCACCTTGCGCGCGGGCCGAAGCGTCTGCTGCTGTTCCCGTTCGATGTCCTCCTGGGCGGATGGCGCGTGTGGTTTGCGCGCATGACGCCGCAGACTTCCATTTCGCTGTTCACGGGTGAGGCGACTTTATCAGAAGGCAGCGCCGAAGAGGAAATGCAAAAAACGAGCATGCGGAGCCATGAGCGGGAAGACGGCGTGACGGGTGCGGTGGATAAACTGAACCGTCTGCTTTTCGCCGCCAACGTGCGGGTCAGCGTCATCGCACCTGTGTCCTGCAAGCAGGAGGCGATCGCGAAGATGCAGGAGATCGCGAGCAGTTTCCGGCCGTTCTCCCTGCCGCAGTGCAACGGATTTGCCGTCGGGCCGGTGAAGGTACTGAAGGTACTGCCGACGAACTTCCTGCAGCCGGGCTTCATCCTCTCTGCGGAGGAAATCGCGACGCTCTGGCATATTCCCAACATCCTCGTCAAAACGCCGAACATCGATTGGGTCGTCAGTAAGAAACTGGAACCGCCCGTGGAACTGCCGGTCCCCGGGATGACCGATCAAGCGGAGGATTTGACGGTGCTGGGTGAGGCTGTTTTTCACGGTCAACGTCTGAAATTCGGGATTCGTCAGGATGATCGTCGCCGTCACGTCTATGCCATCGGCAAGACGGGTATGGGCAAATCCGTGCTCCTGCAAAATATGATCTTCAGCGATATCCACGCGGGGAAGGGCATCGGCGTCATCGATCCGCACGGCGATCTCATCGAAGCGATTCTGCGTTTCATTCCCAAGGGTCGCAGCAACGATGTCATCCTCTTTGATCCGTCCGACCGCGACTTCCCGATTTCCTTCAATATGCTGGAGGCGCCGAATCCCGATCAGCGCCCGCTCGTCGCATCGGGTCTCATGAGCGTCTTCACCAAACTCTGGCCGGAGGCGTTCTCCGGCCGCATGGAGCACATCCTGCGCAATACCTTGCTCGCGCTCCTGGAGAACGAGGGGTCTTCGATGCTCGGGATTCTCCGGATGTTCGGAGATGACGCGTACCGCGCGAAGATCGTTTCCAAGGTCACCGATCCCGTCGTGAAGAGTTTCTGGGAGACGGAGTACGCCGGGTGGAGCGACAAGTACCGGACGGAAGCCATCGCCGCCATCCAGAACAAAATCGGGCAACTGCTGACGACGCCGCTCATTCGCAACATCGTGGGCCAGGTGCGGTCGACCCTCGACGTGCGGCACGCGATGGACACGGGCAAAATCGTGCTGGTGAATCTCAGTAAAGGAAAACTGGGGGAGGATACGTCGGCTTTCCTGGGTTCCATGCTCGTGACGAAGTTCCAGATCGATGCCATGAGCCGCGCCGATATGCCGGAAGCGGAGCGCCGGGACTTCTACCTGTACGTCGATGAGTTCCAGAATTTCGCCACCAAGTCATTTGCGACCATTCTCTCTGAAGCGCGCAAGTATCGATTGTCCCTGACGGTTGCGCACCAGTACGTCGGACAACTGACCATCGGACAGAATGATACGTCTCTGCGTGATGCGGTCTTCGGAAACGTCGGGTCGCTCATCAGCTTCCAGGTGGGGTCCGATGACGCCGAGGATTTGAGCCTGCAGTTTGAGGAAATGGTGTCGCAGAAGGACATCCTCAGCCTGCCCAAGTATCACGCGTACATGCGTCTCATGATCGACGGCGTGCCCAGCAAGCCTTTTTCCGTGGCCACGCTTCCGCCTCCCCTGTTCGAGCAGGATGACAACCGTCTGCAGATCTTGCGCGATCTTTCCCGCGAGCGGTACGCGCAGAAGCGTGCGATCGTGGAGGAGAAGATCATGCGATGGGCGGCGGGTGCCGCGGAAGCGAAGACGGCTGCCAAGACGGCGGAGAAATCGAAGGAAAAAGAGGAGGAGGAGCGCAAGAAGGCCAAGGCCAAGGGCATGAGTCTGCAGGACTACCGCGCGTGGCGCGATCGGGAGATGTGGCTCAATGCGTACAATGCTCTGCGCAAGCGGGAGATGCTCGGGGAAGCACTCTCGGAGGATGAGCGGAAGACGATGCAGGATCTGGCGGGGAAGCTCGAGCAATCCGGCGGTATTCCGGCTCCCAGTAAGAGCATGCTGGATGCGGTGGAGAAGGCGGCGAAGAGAGGAGAAAAGTAAGAAAGGACAGGAAAGGCAGAAAGGTCACCTGTGTCATCCTGAGGTGCTTCGAGCGAAGCGAGGAGCCACGAAGGATGCCCATAAGAGCTGTGTCGCACTTCGTGGCCCCTGTGGGGCACCTCTTCTTGAAAGAAGACTGAACATTTTAGTATTGCTGCGCTGCTCGGAGGAATGTATCCATTGCCTCCATCAATTCTTCTTCGGTTGTGTCGGGTCCAATTTCCAAAATATTTTGTATCAACCACCGTATCAGCTCTTTTATTTCTGGAGCGAGGTCCGCTGTTTCCAAGAGCTTGGGAATGCATGTAAAGAAGACGGCTCTTTCTTCAGGATGAATCTGTGCAAAAACTTTACGTAATCGTTCTATTTTAGTTTGATCGTTTTGTATGGTCCATGCCAGACGCATGAGGACCAGTCGCCCACCAAATTTGGTGAGGTTTGATGCCGGATTTCCACCTTCGTATAATTCAAGCAATCGTTCCGCAGCTTGTTCATACTGCTCTTGAGCGCAAAGCTGAAATAATTCTCCGGCTACTCCCTGCACCCCAGTCATTGGAGTCAGCAGTTTTTGCATTTGTTCATTCATAACGTCCATTATGGTACACTTCCAAAATTATGCAATTTGTCCCATGCTCATTTCCCAATCCTATAACCTACCACCTACTCCCTAATACGATCTCTCCATACGGCCAAAATACGATCACGATCACCACTATCACGATCAGCAGACTCATCAGGGATGCCGATGCCGCGACGTCCTTCGTCCACTTCATGCCTTCGTGGTACTCCGTCCGGCCCAGGAGCTTGCGCTCATGATCCAGCACGTCGGTCAGTCGCTCGATGGCGGTATTGAGGAGTTCCACGGTGAGGAAGAGGCCGCCGGCCAGGATCAGCGCCAGCCACTCCCACGTCAGCAGTCGGACATATCCGCCCAGCACCAGCATCAATACATACACCACCGTGAAGATCTGCAGATTGCGCTCCCGTGCGTAAGCATGGAGAAGGCCGTGGAGTGCGTGGAGGAAGCTCTTGAGGAGGGGCATGATTCTGCAGGGGTTAAACTTCGATTTCTTTCCATACCAACTCAATCGAATCGAAAAATTCTTGTGTGTATTTGGCTACTCTTTCAACGGAGAACGGTTTGCATGTGTAGCAATCTACGGTGAAGAGTGGTGGGGTAGTGGGATATGAATAGAAAGCTGCACCGGATGATTTCCAGTGGATCCATCCTCCAAACCCCATATCATGTGCGGAATATGCATACGGACCAGATAGCTTTTCCATTTCTGCCACTTCCGCGAGGCCATCGAGGTACTGCTTGATTTGATCGGGCTCCACAATAGTTGTGGTTGTTCCTTCGAGTATGACACGCTGTCTTACAAGATCAGGGGCGAGATTTTTCCATTGCATAGGATTACAGAGGAAATGTATGCATATGGTAGCGGAATGTATTTTGCTGTGCATCCTCCGTTCCCGCAGTGATTCATAGCTTTGGATTACCACGATATTTTCGATTCATTTTCAATTATCCATTCTCCATTCTTTCTATCCCCGGCACCGGATACTGCTGGCAGAACGTCTTCACTTCCTCGTGCAACGCTTTGATCGCCGCGTCATCACTCCTTTGTTCGATGGCCCGGAGCATGAAGCTCACCAGTTGCTCCATCTCCGGTTCCTTCATGCCGCGAGTGGTGATGGCGGGGGTGCCCAGACGGATGCCGGAGGGGTCCATGGGGGAGCGGGGATCGTCGGCGATCATGTTCTTATTCAACGTGATGCCGATGCGGTCGAAGAGCACTTCCGCCTCCTTGCCGCCGATGCCCCATGAGGTCACCGTATCGATGAGCAGCATGTGATTGTCGGTGCCGCCCGTGATGAGCAGAGCGCCGTTCTTCAAAAATTCCACGGCCATGTGGCGCGCGTTTTTGACGATCTGATGCGCGTAATCTTTGAATTCCGGTTTCAGCGCCTCGCCGAATGCCACGGCCTTGGCCGCCACCATCTGCATGATGGGTCCGCCCTGGAAGCCCGGGAAGACCATTTTGTCGATCTTTTTGCCAAGTTCCGCCTCGCGCGTCAGGATCATGCCGCCGCGGGGACCGCGCAACGTCTTGTGGGTGGTGGTGAGGCAGATATCGAAGCCGAAATCAAAGGGATTCTTGTGAGCGCCGCCTGCGATGAGTCCCGCGACGTGCGCCATATCCATGATGGCAATCGCTCCCACTTCATCGGCAATCGCGCGCATCTTCGCGTAGTCGAGTTCCCGGGGATAGGCGGAGTAACCGGCCATGAGGATTTTGGGTTTCTCGCGTTTGGCTACTGCTCGCATTTCGTCGTAATCGATCTCGCCGGTGGTGATATCCTTCATCTTGTACCGGACGAAGTTGAAAATTTTGGCAAGGTAGGTGACGGGGTGCCCGTGTGTGAGATGACCGCCGTGGCTCAAGTCCATTCCCATGATGGTGTCGCCCGGTTCGCAGAGCGCGAAGTAGGTGGCGATATTTGCAGGCGCCCCTGCGTGCGGCTGGACATTGGCATGCGTTGCATTGAAGAGTCTCTTCGCCCGTTCGATGGCGAGTGACTCCACCGCATCGGTGAATTCCTGTCCGCCGTAGTAGCGCTTGCCGGGGTAGCCTTCCGCGTATTTATTATTGAATACCGATCCCATGATTTCCAGGACCGCGGGGGAGACGTAATTTTCCGAAGGAATCAGTTCCACCCCATCGGCTTGCCTCTGCATTTCGCCCGTGAGGGCTGCGTAGATATCGGGGTCGGCCAGTTTGAGGGAGTCGTAGGAGGGCATCGGGAGGGATAGTATTAGGTATTGGGTATTGTGTATAGGTCATACACCATACTCAATACTGCATACTCAATACATCTTGCTTTCCCCTCGGTGTCACCACCGCATCCACTTTCGCATCGTGCTGCTGTACGGGGATTGCGTTGACCATTTGGCAGTCGAATGCGATGCCCCACGCAAGGGCTGCGGGGTTCTCCGCGCGAAGTCGTGCCAAAAATTTGTCGTAGCCGCCGTTTCCTCTCCCCAGACGATTGCCTGAGGGGTCGAACGCGACGCCGGGTACGAGAACGAGTTGCACCGTTTTCAGATCGAGCGCATCCGTTTCCACACGGGGTTCCAAAATCCCGAACGGTCCTCTTTCCAATTGCGTGAGATCGGTGATCGTGCGGAAAGTGAAGGCTTTTCCTTCGGTACGGGGAAGAGAGAGGGTGATGTGCTTTTGGAGCAGTGCTTCAAGCAGCGGCCGGATGTCCGGTTCGTTTGCCATCGGCATGAAGGCGCAGAGAACCGAGAGATCCTCCGGCAGATGTTCGCGGATCCTGCGCACGATGCTGCGACTCTCCGCGGCGCGGTCTTTTTCATTGAGGCGCGCGAGGCGCTCGTTGATTGCGCGGCGGAGAGTGAACTTCTCGTGCATGGCGACCAATGACCAGTGACTAAAAAATATCGGAGACGGCGCTTGCCAGATCCACATCGTGCGCCGGCGGTTCCGGCGGCGGTTCGGCGATCTCCGTATCGAGGACCGTTTTGATGTTCAGTTGTTGTCCGGTTGCGGCGGTGATGGCACTCAGGACGGAGCGGAGTCCCTCGGGCGCGGAGGCTTTTTCGCGATGGAAATTGGAGGCGAAGCGAAGGACGAGCGTGGTGCCCTCCAGTGCATGCAGTTGACCGTTTGGCAGCGACATGCGCGCTGAGGCCGGTTGCACGCTTTTCAGGATCTCCGGCCAGAGGCGGCGGAGGTCAACGATCGATAGCGCAGAAGGGGAGGCCGTTGTCTGTTCTGAGATGGATTTCGCAATTTCGTTATTTCGTTGATTCGTTAGTTCGTTGTTTGGATTTAGTATTGTGTCGCGTGCCGCAGACGCGGAGACGGGTGGTTGGAGGATCGGGGATGGAGCATTGGGCATCGGTTCCTGTTTTTTGGTGCTTGGAACTTGAGGGTTGGGGTCGGGAGGAGGGGGCTCGTTTCTCGTACTGTCATTCTTTTCTGCGAGGGAGAGCAGCGCAGATTCCAGCACGAGGCCGGGGACGGGCGCTGTGCGCAGATCGCGCGTGCATTGCAGGAGGACATCGATGCGGCGGCGCTGCGTCGCGGTGCCCCGTTCCATGCGCACGGAGTCATGCAATTGGTTGCGTATGGCTCCCAGAAGCAGTCGAACGAAAATATCCAGCGGAATGCCGGCTTCCTCCAGACTTCGCACCGCGCTCAAGATGGCGCTTCTCTCACCGCTTTCGAGTGCCGCGAGGACCGTATCGACGAACGCATGCTCCGATTCGCCGATGCGCTCGGTCACCAGTGCGGCGGTGACGGTCGGCAGAGTCCGCAGTTGATCCAGGAGCGATATGGCGTCACGCATGCCTCCCCGTGCTGCGCGTGCAATCGCTCGCAGGGCGTCTTCCTCGGCGGTGATCTGCTCTTTTTCCGCGATGGTCCTCAGCCGTCCCACGATGGCATCTTCGCTGATTTGGCGGAAGAGGAAGCGTTGGCAGCGGGACTGGATGGTCGCAGGGATCTTGTGCAGTTCGGTGGTGGCCAGAATAAAAAATGCGTAGACAGGCGGTTCTTCCAATGTTTTGAGCAGCGCGTTGAAGGCACCGGATGAAAGCATGTGTACTTCATCGATGATGTAGACCTTGGCCGAAGCAACAACGGGCGTAAATTGAATTTTTTCAATGAGGTCGCGGATATTGGCGACTCCGGTATTGCTGGCGGCATCAATTTCAACCAGATCCACCAAATTATCGTCATCGATTGCTTTCTCCACCTGCGTTTTCAAGATGGGATCCGTGATGTTTTTTGTGAGCATGTGGCGAGCGAGGATGCGCGCCGTGGACGTTTTACCCGTTCCGCGGGTGCCCGCGAGGAGGTAGGCGTGGGAGAGGTGATCCTGGTTGATCGCTTGCCGCAGCAGCGTCACGACATGCTGTTGTCCGACGATGTCGTCGAGGGTTTTGGGCCGGTATGTACGGTAGAGGGACATGGGGACGAAGGACAGGAATTTGGGATTGGGACTTCGGGATTCGGGTCTCAAAACTCATCACTCATCACTCACAACTCATAACTCGAAACTCATACCTGGCAACGTGCTTGAAGTATCTGTATTCTACACACTCTTTCCACTTTTCTTTCCATGAATTTACGACACCTTCTCTTTCTGCCGGCATTGCTGCTGGCTGCGTGCACATCTGTCGATACGACGGGATTGACGCCGGAGCTTCAGAGCGGACCACACCCGCGTTCCACCGCCAATGCCGCCGTGGCCGTCCGGGTCTATTCCGACCTGCAGTGCCCCGCGTGCAAAGGTGCACATGAGCTCATTGATCCGGTGCTGCTGCAGACGTACGGTGCACAGATTTCGTTTGAGTTCCTTCATATGCCGCTTTCCTCCATCCACCCGTTGGCATTCCCCGCGGCGGAAGCGGCGGAGTGCGCGGCAGATCAAGGGAAATTCTGGGAATTTGTGGATCTGGCGTATGCGGAACAAGATCAGATCAGCTTTCCGATGCTCGATACCTGGGGGGAGACGTTGGGGTTGGATACGCAGTTGTACCGGCGTTGCAGAGCATCTCATATCAAGCGGGATGCGATACAGGATTCCTTCCAGGTTGCACGTGATGCGAATGTCGGCGGGACGCCCACGTACCTCGTGAACGGAGTGCAGGTGTCCTCCACTTTCGATGCGCTCAGCCGGGCGATTGAGGAGGCGGGGGCGAGGATGCGGGAGCGATTGTGATAGAGTTCGTACTCTCGTAATTTCGTTATTTGGTTATTTCGTAACGCACACACGAGATAACGAAGTAACGAGATCACGAACTAACGTTATTGTGCCAGCTGCGCCACTCCGAACAATCGTTTCAGTTGCGCATCCCACAGCACAACGGTGCGCAGGTTGGTTGCTTCCGGAGGAACGTCGTAGCGGTGTGCGCCGAAGGCGTCCTTCAGCGGTCCCAGATCGACGGTCGTTTCGTCCGGGAAGCCGGGTGATCGCGGATCGCCCCCCGTGAGCATCATCCGCAGGTCCGCGCCCGGGGAGGTGGAGAAGTCCGGTCCCACAAACAGCGTGTGTTCCAGCAGCACGACGTCGCCCCGTACTTCATTGAGCGGGCCGCTGAAGGAACCGCGCGGTCCTTCCAGTTCCAGTCGGGATGCCGCGCGAGCTTTGTCGAGTGATTCCGTGCGCAGGCGATCGATCAGTTGCGCGCTCGCGCCGCTCTGAGTTTGCGGGTCATTCTTGATGAAGAGCGACACCATGTAGTCCATTTGTTCGCTGTAGTACTGTCGCGCATACAGCGGGTTTTCCAATTTTTGCGCCAGATCCTCGCTTTTGATCGGAGCGCGTGAGCAGGCGATCAGAAGGGAGGGGGAGAGGAGGAGCAAGAGCAGCGTGCGATGCATGAAACAGCGGGGGAAGTAGTATCGTCTTCATGCTAGCGTACGATGGGTAACGTTCAATGGCTCATTTTGTTGTTTTTAGACTGCTGATTTTATGCGACGGTTCCATCCATCCGCGTGAGTTCGCCGGACATCGTGTAGACGTAGCCCATTTGTCGCAGTGCTCGTAGCCCGCTCTTCAGACGATAGTGGTCATTGTGCACGATCTCACGCTGTCGATTGATCGTGACATCCTGCGGAATGACGGAAGTCCAGTATCCCCAGTGCTCGTCTGCGCTGAGGCCGGGCGCGGTCTTTCCGGCTTTTTCATCCGCGTGCTCTCGGATTTGGCGCAGTATGGAGTCGCCGTTCTGTGCGTTTAAATCCAGCAGAATGCCTTTTCCTTGCTGTTTGGTCGCGCGCAGGTACTCGATGCGTTCGCGCTCGATCAGCGTATTCCATCCGGCGCAGTCATGCAGCCAGACACGGTTGCAGATGACTTGCGTGAGTCTTCCGAAGACTGCGGGGCCGTCCGTGAGTGCGTGCTGATAGAGAGGTTGCAGGGGACCGGGGATGGCAGTGATGATTTCTCGCATTTCCTGCAACAGTGCGTGCGGCTCGGGTTGTTCCTGCTTCTCAGCTTGCTTTTCATCGGGGCGGTGATCGTTCAGGAATGTCTGCATGGATCGGAGTTCGGAATCGTCGGGTGCTATTCGTTGAGCACTGACAAGTTCCTGTTCGGCGCCTTCCCAGTCTTCGGTATCCAGGTTATGTCGGATCCGCAATTTCAGCGTGGAGAGTTCTTTGTTTTTCTCCAGTGATCCGTCGGGGTCGTGTATTCGTGTCCATGCGAGAGCCAGATAACTCGTTTTCTGTTTATAGCTCATCAGGAGAAATTGGTCCTTTGACTTGCGCTGCAGGCCACGGGGCACGCCATGCATGTCGAATGCTTCCTCCAAATCCATAAATCCTTTGTACTTCTCTGATCCATACATGGCTTCCCGCCAGTTGCGAACAAAAGGACGCACCACTTGTTCCATATAGGTATTGATTTCCTCGGGCGTTCGTTTGCCATCAAAAATGCGCTTGAGCCACATGCCCACTTTTGATGCGTGCATGATTTCTTCTTCCTGCGCATAGGTGGTGAGTTCCGCGTGTATATCTGCATACTGCTTCTCTTGATGCCTTTTCAATGCATTCATTGCCGCTTCCACCTGATCTGTGAGTCCTTTTCGATCGGGATACTTCAGATCGATGAATTTTTCCTCTTTCAAAAAGTCTTCCAAACGTGGCACAAGCGTGGTAGTGAGTGACGTGAAGAGCGGTTTATTCTTGAGTTCGTCCCGTCGTGTTTTCAATGCCCGCCATTCCTTGATGCGCTTGGGTAGCGTGAAGCGGATGTACTGTTCCTTTGCCTTGTAATCGACATTCTCATCTTTAAATTTCCTGTTCAAGTCTTCAATGACACGCGTGGAGATCGTTTTCCCCAGTTCTCCCAGCAAGGGATCCATAAATTGGTCGAAATAGAGTTGCTGGGCTGATTCCAGCATGGCGGTTAAGCGTTCATCGCAGAACTGTTCCCATCCGGTGATTTCCTGCTCATCGAGTTTCAGGTATTCCACGCCCTGCAGCAAGGTCTCCGTTTCCTGTCTGGATGCCGCGCCCAGTTTGTGAAATGTTTCGTGCGCGAATTCGCGTACTTGTCGGATGATCTTCTCACGTCGTTCTTCCAGTCGCGCTTGTTTTTCATGCTCTGAGATCTCCCCATCGACATCCATGTCCCCCGGACGATGCGGAGAAGCTATGCGGGGAAAATGGGGAGGAGAGGAAGGTCGCATCAGAGGGTGATTCATTATCCCTTCTCCCGCCGCTCATTTCAAACTATTCTCTGCTCGTTCTTTTCCTCCGGTTTCTATGATCCTCT
The DNA here is from genome assembly GCA_029558515.1 of bacterium. GTDB lineage: Bacteria > Patescibacteriota > Gracilibacteria > Peribacterales > Peribacteraceae > JAKQEM01. Next base: position 119,816 of record JAKQEM010000024.1, on the reverse strand, counting down.
CCGATCGCGACATCCGCAAAGCCATCGAGTCGGGCCATGTGAAGATCGAATCAGATCAACCTGACCTCTCCACGCCTGAGCAAGTCACCGCGTTCATGCACATTCACGCCAGTTCCATGGATCTGCGCCTGGGCTCCACGTTCAAGCTCTACGAGCACAGCAAGTTCGCCGTCCTCGATCCCAAGAAGCCGGAGAGTTTTGCGGGGAACATGCGGATCATCACGGTGCCGGACGGCGACCCGTTCATCGTACAGCCGGGAGAATTTGTCTTGGGCGTCACCATGGAGAAGATCACCGTCCCGGATGATCTGGTGGTGCGGGTGGAGGGGAGGAGTTCGCTGGGCCGCCTCGGCATCATCGTGCACTCGACGGCGGGGTTCGTGGATCCGGGTTTCTCGGGCACCATTACGCTGGAAATCAGCAATTTAAACCGCCTTCCCGTGGCGCTGTATCCCGGCATGCGTGTGTGTCAGCTCGCGTTTGAAATCATGAGCAGTCCTGCGGAGACCCCGTACAACGTCAAGCCCAACAGCAAGTACCAGGGGCAGGTGCTGCCCGAGGAGAGCAGACTCTCCGTGGATCCGGAGTTTGCGAGGAAGTGAGTGCGAGTTGCGAGTCGAATGGTGGAAGTTAGTGGATGTCGTTCGAACCCGAACGAACGAGGCAGTTCGACTCGGCTGCGGCCTCGCTCACTGTCATTCGACTCTTCGAACTGCAACAAATGGCTCGGAGTTGCAGTCGGTTCACCATGAGCGAGCGAAGCGAGTCGAATGGTGGACGATACTGGATTCGAACCAGTGACCTTGCGAATGTGAATCGCACGCTCTAACCAGCTGAGCTAATCGTCCAAAGCCCGCACATTGAAGCAAACCTCATCTCTATGCGCAATGAAGTTGATGCCAATGGGTCATCCCAGGACATCTCGGGATTTGCGCAACTTGTAAATTATTGCGGCGAGATAGATGCACCCCTATGGTCGATGCATGTATTTCTTTCCCCTGTTTCCTATGTTCACGTTCATTGATGAAGAGGGCACGCCAACTTCTGCTCCTACGCCGGATGCTCCTGCCGCTCCCGCCGAGCCTGCTCCTGCCGCTCCCGCCGAGCCGACTCCCGAGACGCCCGCCCTGTAATCGTACCTGTCGGTACGTTCCAAACCGCTCCCGGTGAGGGGGCGGTTTTGACATAATTTAACAAATATTGTACAATATTTATATGAAATACCCCGGTGTATTCTCTCCTTCTACCTATGCAAAAAACTTTGCGGTTCCTGCCATGCTCATTTTGGCAGCACTATGCGGATGGCAGAAGAAATTTCATGCTGATGTGGAAACAGTCGTTCCCAATACCGTAGATTCTCCGACCGCTACCGCATCGGATCATCCTGAAGCGATTTCGTTGCAGGATTTGTATCATGAGAGCATGCAGAAGCTTTTACAGGGTTTGGGAACAGAGGGGTAGAGCGGTCCCATCGCACTCGAGGTGTGTCTGCTCTTTTTCTGTGTTACCATCCATCGTATGGATGCCGCTCTTCGCTCACGGGTCCGGGTCGCCGCACGCAACGAAATTACCGAATACCATATTTACAGGCGTATCGCCGCGCGGACGAAGCATGCGGGGAATCGCGCCATTTTGGAGAAGATTGCGGAGCAGGAGAAGTGGCACTACGCACATTGGACGGCTCTTCTCGATGAAGATGTGGCTCCTTCGCATTGGAGGATTCGTTGGTATTCCTTCCTGGCATCCGTCTTCGGTCTGAGTTTTGCGTTGCGTTTGATGGAGCGCGGGGAAGAGATGGCGCAGCAAGCCTACGCGAAGATCGGCGAGGAGGACCGCGGGGCGCTGGCCATCATGGAGGATGAGCAGAAACATGAGCGGGAGTTATTGGGATTGATCGATGAAAGGTTTCTGCAGTATGTGAGTTCCTTCGTGCTCGGCCTCAATGATGCGTTGGTCGAGCTGACGGGTGCGCTGGCGGGTCTTACGCTGGCACTGGCCGATACGCGATTGATTGCGATGGTGGGATTGATTACCGGCATCGCCGCGGCAATGTCCATGGCGGCGGCCGAATACTTGTCCACGCAGGAGGAAGAAGGGAAGAATGCGATGCAGGCCGGGGTCATGACGGGTATTTCGTACCTCATCACGGTTGTTCTGCTTATTTCGCCCTATTTCTTCGTTGCCAATCCCTTTGAGGCGCTGGGTGCCACGCTGATCGTTGCCATCCTCATCGTCTTCCTCTTCACGTTCTACACGTCCGTTGCCAAGGGAACGTCTTTCCGCACGCGTTTCCTGCAGATGGCGCTCATCAGTCTGACAGTCGCCCTGGTGAACTTCGGGATAGGATTTGCCGTGCGGCAGGCGTTTGGCATCGATGCGTGACGTTTTTGCTGTACACTCCCCGCATGAAGACCATCGCGCCCGATAGGATACTCTTTGAGGATGACGCCCTGCTCGTCGTCAATAAGCTATGCGGCGAACTGTCCGTCGCCGGCGCCGATGGGCCGCTGAAGAAGGGCGGGAGTGGAGGCAAGTCCAAGGAAGCGCTCTATGATTTCCTCCACAAATCGTATCCCGGCCTGCGCGTGGTGCACCGATTGGACTACGCCACCTCCGGCGTGCTGGTGTTTGCCAAGAGCGCGGCTATCGTCACGGCGATCCGCGCGCGCGGTTTTACGGAGTGGAAGAAGACGTACCGCACCATCGTGACGGGGAAGATGGACCGGAAGGAAGGAGTCATCGAGCGCGCACTCCCGGCTCGGGCATCCGGGGAACCAGTGCATGCCGTGACGCACTTTCGCACACTCGCCGTCTTTCCCAAAGCGTCGTTCGTGGAACTCGTCATCGGCACGGGCCGAAAGCATCAAATTCGCAAGCATATGCAGATGATCGGGTATCCGCTCCTGCTCGATGCGCTCTACGGCGATCCGCGCCTCGATCGCGTCTTCAAGCGCACGCACCATTACCGTCGCTTCTTCCTCCATGCGTTTTCGCTCACGCTGCCGCATCCCGTCACGGGCACACCCCTCACCATCCATGCGCCGCTTCCCAAGGCGTTTGAGGAGGTGTTGCAGGAGTTGCGGGGACGATGAAGGGGGCAGGGGGTTGGGGGTAGGTTGTAGGGGGTAGAAAATAATGAGGGGAACAGATTACAAAGAAGACAAGGATATATGTATGTATGTGTAATGAAGGAGGAATATTGTTATCGACGTCATTTTTGTATTCCTTGTAGTCTTTGTCATCCTTGCAGTCCTTGTCACTATTATTCATTTTCGCATTTCGCATTTATCATTTCGCATTTATCATGCATCGGTATGGCTGCTTCCACACATCCCCAGCGCGTTCTTTCGGGCATCCAGCCCTCCGGTCAGTTACACCTTGGGAATTACTTCGGTGCCATTCAGCCAAATCTGGCGATGGCGGGACGGGGCGAGAACATTTTTTTCATTGCCGATCTGCATGCGATGACGACCATGCAGGATCGCGCGGCGCTGGAGAGAGCCCGTGCAGACATTATTCTTGACTATCTGGCGTGCGGATTTGATCCGGAACGATCCATTCTCTTCTACCAGTCGCACGTTCCCGCTCACGCACAGCTCTTGTGGATTCTCTCCACCATCGCTCCGATGGGACTTTTGGAGCGGGCGGTGAGTTACAAGGAGAAGGTGGAGAAAGGGATCGCCGCGTCCGTCGGACTCTTCACTTATCCGGTCCTCATGGCGGCGGATATTCTCCTCTACGATGCGACGCATGTGCCCGTCGGCAAAGATCAGAAGCAGCACGTGGAGATCGCGCGGGATCTGGCAGGGAAATTCAACGGTACATTCGGTGAGACGTTCACGATGCCCGAGCCGGTGATCCGGGAGAGTACGGCGGTGGTGCCGGGGACGGACGGGCAAAAAATGAGCAAGAGCTATGGCAATACGATTCCGCTCTTCGGGTCCGATGCCGCCATCAAGAAAGCGATCATGGGGATCGTGACGGATTCCTGCGCGGTGCATGATCCCAAGAATCCCGAGGGGTGCATCGTCTATCAGATGCACAAACTGTTTTTGGACGAGGGCGATCAGAAGGCGCTGGCCGACGAGTACAGGAGCGGCCTGCCGTATGGTGAAGGAAAAAAACGTTTACTGACGACGTACATGGATTTCTTTGCTCCCATGCGCCTGCGTCGCGAAGAGCTGGCTTCCAAACCCGATGCCGTTGCGAAGATTGTTGCGGAAGGAGCGGCGAAGGCTCGTGCGATCGCCGATGTCACGCTGGAGCGGGTGATGAAGGCGGTGGGGTTGGAGTGAACTGTGCGCCCTCTTCTCCTCTTTCCATGCATCCCCTCATTCTCGCCTCCGCCAGTCCGCAGCGTGCAGCGCTTCTCGCAGGTCTGGGGCTGACGTTCTCCGCCATTCCCAGTCGCATAGAAGAGGAAATGTGTACGGAGAGGGATCCCGCGCAGCGTGCGGTCCGGTTGGCGCGGGAGAAGGCGCAGGAGGTGGGGGAGCGCCATCGCGGCGAGTGGATCATCGGGTGCGATACGCTCGTGGTTGCGCCGGATGGCTCTCTTTTGGAAAAACCGTTGGATGAAGCGGACGCGCGCAGGATGCTTGTGCTCCAGAGCGGCGGCACATCGATCGTGCATTCCGGTCTTGCAGTGTTGAGTCCCGCAGGGGTGATGATGGATGGTCTCAGCTCATCGTCCGTCACCTTCAAATCTCTCTCCGCCGATGAGATCGATTGGTGGTTGCGTACGGACCTGTGGCGGGGACGCTCAGGCGCCTTTCAGATCGACGGACTCGGCCAACTCATGATCGAACGCATCGAAGGAGACTTTACGAGCATCGTCGGATTCCCGGTGTTTCTCTTCGGGGAGCTTGCTCGGAAGGTGGGATTGGCAATTGCTCTGTGAGCAGTCAGAGCTGCGAATTGTCTTCTGCCGGATCTCCCGGGATATTGAGATCGACAGGGTGTTTGTACTCACCGCTTTCCACACCGGTATCCGTTCCCTGGAGAGGATTGTCTTTGGTGCCGTTCTCGTCATCGTCGTCGCCGTCGCGTCTGCCGGTGGAGGAGATGGAGCTCAGCATGCCGGATCAGTATACTGCCATTCTTGTCGGTCTGACAACGAAGATGCGTGGCAAATGCGACATCCAAAGTACTACATGTGCAATGTTCATTGGAGATAGTTCCTCAGTCCATCGTCACGTTTCGTTTTGCATTATTCACTTGCCTACGCTTGCGGGAGTCTGTACTCCTGCAGCGCCTTGTACGCGCGACGGTACTGCGGCAGCACGCGCTCGACTTCGCGCCAGTAGGCGGGGGAGTGGTTGGCATGGATGCGGTGGGCCAGTTCGTGGATAATCACGTAGCGCAGGAGCGACGACGGCAGGAAGAGAAGCGCGACATTGAGCGTCAGGACGCCCTTGGGAGAGCAGCTGCCCCACTGCGTGGATGCGAAGCGCAGACGCACCTCTCGCACGGGGACGCGGAGCGTCGCTTGGTTGATGCTGCAGACGAGTTTTTCGATGCGCTCCTCCTCCGCCTTGGCGACGAGAGACCAGAGGAAGCGATGCAAAGCCTTGCGGCGAATCTGCGGACTCACGGCGATGTTCCAGCCGCGCGCGGTGCGCTCGGCTTTTGTGCGCAGTCCGGGGGTCATCGAGAGATGCATTCTGCGCCCGCTGGCCAATCGCACCGTCTGCGTCTGGCCGCCATTCAGCAGATGATCGAAGGGATTGATCATGGTTTTCTGCCGTTCTTGGAGGACCAGGTGCGTCATGCGCCGGAGGAGGTTTTGGATGTGTTCCTGCTCCTCGGTGCGGGAGAGATTGCGTGCCAAGCGGATGATGATGGTATCGCCCTTGCAAATTGCGCGAGAATGCTTGTTTCTCGTGTGTTCAACCCGGTGGCGGAAACTGCGGTCTGCCATGAGAGGGGTCACAGATCGTAGGCTCCCAAACGGGGGACTGGAAGTGTTCTATTTCCAAAAAATGTTTCAGAATACTATAAAATAGCGGATTCTTTGATGGGCACACACATGGCTTACTCTAGCGGTTTTTCGGGTGTACGCGCCGCAGAAACAGCCTGTTGCATCAAAATTCGACACTCGTTGTTTTGGATGCGCACGATTTGTAAATGATCGGTGGATCCGATGCCGTAGCCAGTCCCGCTTTTCCCCTGCAGCAGGGTGGCTGCGTCTGCCAGACAGAGGGCGCCGGGCAGAAGCAGCGCGTCGGCGGCAGGATCGGCTTCGCGCAGCGCAGACATCCTGTCGCGCAGGGAGAGCATCCACGTCCTCTCCCGTTCCAGGCGCAGGAGCGTGTACTGGCTATGCAGCGTTTGTCGGTACTGCGTGTGGAGATTGCGGGTGGCCTGTCGCAGCGTGTCCATCTGCCGGAAGAGTCCCGCATCGATGGCGTTGAGAATGGCGGTCGAGGCATCGGTGAAGGCGGTCATCGCCTCCTGCACCTTTAGGCGTGTCGCCTCACTGCTGAGCGGAGTGGCATCGAGCACTTCCTGATGCGCACGCAGCAACGCCGTTTCCTGCAGGAGATCGTTGCGGACGCAGCGTGCGGCCGTTTCCATCAGCGTATCGCGGTTTGCGCGACGTATCGCTTCGGCGCAGTCCTGTCGATTCTGTGTGATACGCTTGCGCATACGCACGGATTCCGTCTGCCATTCCTGCAGCAGTTTCTCATCGACGGCGATCGTGGAGGGTGTAGCGTCCTTCGGCGTTCCCAGTGTCGTTTGTATGGCATCGAGCATATCTCTGAGCGTTCTGCCCGATCCGCTTTCTTCCACCGTCATGCCGCTTCCCGTTTCCGTCGTTTCCTGCGCCAATGTCGTCATCGGCACGACCGTGAGGGATGCGAGAATGAGGAGGATGGTGAGAAACGTGTGCTGCATGCAGACGGTGGGAATGGCGGAGAACAGAATGACGGAATGGGGGACGAGGTGCAATGTTCCTGTTTTGATTCCGCCGATGTCGCCGTTGCACATTCTTCGGGATCGTCTCCGTCGCGATGACTTGCGTATACTTGCGGAGGAGAGATTCGGCGATATGGTGAAGGCGGTCGTGGATTGTAAGCGTGAACTTGTGGCGGTGGGCTGTGAATTGCATGCGGATGCGGAGCAATTGCCATTGGAGGATGGGTCTGCGCAATCGGATGTGGAGGTATCAATCTCTATCCCCGGGAAAAAGGGGAGGAATGGCTGGAGTTTGATTCCATGATCAATATTCGCCCCGGACAGGGGAATCGTTCCCGATCGGTTGAGGATCCTTTGTTGCAGCAACGGATTCGCGCAGTCGTTTCCCAATGGATCACATGACACCCGTACACGACGATCTCGCGGCGGGACGGTGGCGGACACTCTCATTGAGTGAGCAGCTGGGGAATGTGGGAAGCGAAGTGAGTCGTGCGCTACGGGCACGGGAACAGCATTCCGTTCGATTTGAGCCTGCGTTTCATCGCGCGTTGGAATTATTGGATCTGACGATCAGTGACCCCCGCCATCGCGGTCGTTTGCGGGAACTCTGCCGGATGCGGGAGGTGCTCTGCGATTTCTTGGTGGAGGAGAATGAGTACCATTCGACAGCCGATTCTCTGGATCGGTATTTTCTGGCCTTTGCGAAGAGTGCGCGGAAGGCGTGATAGGATGGGTTACTATCCTTCTTCTTATGACAGACAACGAGGGGATGATCATTGTATGCTCACATTCGGAATGTATTCTCTCCATCTGGGCGCAACAGTGGGTGGATTATATTCTAATTGCGCATATCTGAGGCCTGCACTCTTTCCAAAAATGACTAGCTGCGATGCATCGGCATTCTTAATTATTTTGCATGCATCTTTTTCATTCTCAGTGCATAGGAAACTGTAGCCATTATGTTGTGCCTGATCCAAAATGACGAGTGGATTTTCTTTTCCGTATGCTCGGTATCCTTCCAGTGTTGCATCAAAATATCCCAATGCCTTTGGATGCATTTGCACTGCAGCATGTCGCAAAATGAATGAAATGAGTTTCCCGTAGCTGCCACTGCGCAAAAAATCGCAAAAGGGACTATGAGAATCAATGACGATGGTTGCTGCTTGTGTACTTTTCCTAGAATCCTGTTGTTGACACAAGCTACTTGCTCCTCCGGGGTTGAGCATCCGATATAAAATAATTGTTTTACTCGGATCATTCGGGTGATTCAGGAGAAGTATTGATCGCGCCGTGCTCATATCTCCTCCATGATTCATGAGTAGTTGTGCATCATTAGGCAGACATTTTTTGAGAGATTCGGAAAGTTCTGAGAGGGTGTGTTCTTGGGATGTTTCCCGTATTCGGAAACTGCAATGGTCGAAATGGTCGGGTGTTTTGGGGTCCCCAATAGGCTTACTCGCTGTAATAGTAAAGTTGCTGCAATCACGGACCAGGGCGGCTGCCATACTCTCAATGATCTTTTTTTCTTCGTTACTTAATGTTCCTATCGCAATTTTCAGTGGTTCATTGCTCCATGCATTCCAAATTTTCTCATCCGTTATGTTGGGTAGCTTGTCGTGGATCGCTTTTTGAATAGTATCAATCGGCATTTCTGTGGGTGGGGATCTCGTCAATATAGGAGTGGCTGTCGTCGTATTGTTTGTTGCTTCGATTATTGTCTGGAGTAAAGCAATTAGTTCCTTTGCTTCTGTCGGAGAGAATTCCTGCACATGGTTACGGACATATTCGACCACTCGATTCGGTGAAAATGTTTCGTTGTTTTCTTTGGGTTGCATTGATGAATGGGGGAAGGGCTATTTATGTGAGAATTCTTGAGATTTCTCCGCATACTGCAGTACCGTTTCCACAAAGACTGCGTGGCTCCAGGTGAGAGGAGAAACGGACAGGGGAGTGCCGTCGAATGGATGGACTTGCTCGGGCAGGAGCCCTGCGACGGAGGCGCGGCTGACGGCCCATTCCAAGATTTCACGTGCGGGCGCCAGATCTTCCGGTTTCCTGGCCAAGGCGATGCGCCACTGTGCGTCCCAGAGCGTCGTGATGATCCAGGGATTGCCCGGTACTTCGGCGGAAGGGGTGACGGCGGCGTGGTACCAATCATTGGTGAATCGGGCCAAACCTCCGATCGATGTGCGTACCGTCAGGGTGTCTCTCAGTTGGTTCATGGTGGAGATGACGCGCGGGTCATCCGGAGGCAGGACACCCAGCTTCCAGATGATTCCCAAGCTGGCATCGGGCGTGCGGTCGATTTCGATCGTGTGACCGTCGCGACGTTGGATTTTCTTCACAAAGCGCTTCGTCTCCTCATCGAAGAGATGGAAGAGCATCGCTTGCTTCATGTTGTCTGCGGCAGTCTGATACTTTTCGGAATGCGTGACATGTCCCAGCATCTGCGAGATCTGCGCGGCGGCGGAGAGGCCGGCGATGGTGGTGGCGCTGGTGTAGGTGAAGATGCCGCGGTGCTCCTCCCACGGGTCGTAACTGGGGAGCGGCAGCCCCGTCTCATCTTCCCGATAGTCGCAGAGGAACTGCGCGGCTTTCTTGATGAAGCTCTCGTACATGTTCTGCAAAAATTCAAAGTCTTTCGTGTGTTCGAAATGGTGCAGGAGGGCGACCAGCACCAACGCCGTCTCATCTTCCTGAATGGGCAATTGCAGTTCGCCTCGTCGGAACCACGGGTGCCACGAAGAACCCACGGAGCCATCGGGGTTATACTTGTGCATCAGATACCCGTCAGGCGTTTGAATCTGTCGACAGAATTCGAAAAAACGCCGGGAGACTTCGCTGTAACCCGCTTGATCCAGAGCGAGGCTGATGAATGCACCGTCGCGCGGCCAAACGTAGGTGTAGGTGTCGCGGTTGAATGCCATGATATCACTGTCTGCCGCTGCCAGAATGCCGCCATTGGCATCTGCGTGGGCGCGCATCATGAAGAGACTTCTCCGGAAGAGATGGAGGATATCGGCTTCGATGTCTTGTTCGGGGAGGGGTAGTTTGTTCACCCAGCTCTTCCAGTAGTTGGCGCAGTTGCGGAAGAGGCGGTCGGGTGTTTCCTCCAGCACAATCTGTTCCAGATTGATGACTTCATCCAGCGAGCGTCCGACGCAGACCATCAGTGTCACATCCGTCGGTTCCGCGGGACTCACGCGGCAATGGATGGCCACGGTGGAATCCACGGAGCCCTGCTCGATGGGATTGCGGCTCAGTTCTCCGTCTTCGGCGTCGCGCCACGTTCCTTCCAGTCCGCGGTAGTTGGCCTTGCCGATGGAGTAGGAACTGAGGCCGGAGCTCAGGAGATTTCTCTTGCTGTGCAGCACGGATTCCGCGCTGCCTGCGTTCACGGGCATCCGGCATTCCATGGCGCGGTTGGTGACGCCGCCGATCAGGAAGTACCGTCGCTCGCGGAAATGAATGACTGCATTGGTGTAGGGTTCGTAGAACGCCGTGTCCTTCTGGTTGTCTCCGTAGATGTGTACATTGTGATGGAAGAAACACTTCACGACCTTTTCCTCTCCATCGGTGGCGGAGATGCGCATGCGTCGCAGCAGCACGTTGTGCACCGGGTGAACGCAGTCTTCCAGCACGATGCTGAGTCCCAATCGGTCATTGCGCAGTGTCGATTGTCCCACCAGCGTATCCAGCTTGTATCCCGGTGTGATTTGCCATGTACCGTCGCTGACCCAGGAGAAGCCTTTGTGTTCCACGAAGAAGCCCATGCGATGGACGTTGCCGTAGGTCGTGTGATCCTCCATGCCCACGAACGGGAAGTAGAGATCGCGCATCTCCATGTTCGCGTCGAACGTGCAGAGGAGTGAGCCGTTGCCGAGGACGAGAGAACGGGGCATGAAGAAGGGGATTGAATCAGGAGATAGAAGTTCGTTTGTTCGTTATTTCGTTATTTCGTTTATTCGTTTCTCGTTTCGTCGCATTTTTGTGTCTTGCGTCTTGTATCTTCCGCCCCGTGCTTATGGTCGCGTGTTTCTTGGTGCGTTGTTTCGTTTTCACCGCACTCGTTGCGCCGATCGTTACGCGCTCCCTCAGGTCGCACAGCGCGTGACTGAAACGGCGGTAGGCTTCGTAGGGGGATTCGTACGGGCTGAAGTATTTGTGTACGTCGCCGTCATTCCAGTACTTGGTGCTCATGTAATAGAGGTGGTCTGAGGTGAGGAGTTTGCGCCAAACGTTCAGGAGTTCTGCATCCTCCGATGCTTTGATGGCGTGTTCCAATGCGAATGCCGCATGCAGGGCGCTCTGCTGGATGCGATTTCCGGTCCACGCGGAGAGATCGCGTTCGGTATCCGCCCAGGAAATGGTGGAGTGAACGTCGTAGAGGTCACGGTGTTTGTTTTTCCAGGTATCAATGGCTTGTGCGGGTGTAAAGAAGGGGATGCCACGCGCTCCCAGTATGCGCGGCAATGCTTCCAAAAAATCGAAGATACCCGTATCGGCCCATTGATGTTCGCCGAAGGTTTCGTAGTCCATGAAGAGATTGACCGTGTGGCCGTCATTGTGCTGCACCCAGTCGGCGTACGTTTCCGCGGAGAGGGGATGCCCGGACCAGTTGCGGTCGGAGAAACGGAAGGCGATGTCATCGCTGAGGCGATAGTTCTTCAAGAGGACCGTGATGTCTTTCGCCCGTTCCGCCAGAGGACGCTTGGTGCCGATGGCGCGCTCCTGGCCGCGGCTGACGCGGAACTGCGGGATGCGGAAGGGGTTATTGGGACTGCGGCCACGCAGCAGATGGTCAGTGCCTTCGGCGATGATGCCGGAGAAGCCCATGAGCCGCGCTATCTGGGCTATTTCATTGTTGAAGATGAGTTCGGTATTGCGGAAGGTGCGCGGGGTTTGGCCGAAGAGTTCTTCCATGGCACGCACGTGCATGCCCACTTGTTCGGCGAATTCACCGATCGATGCGACGGCGGAGAGCGAGTGGTAATAGGTTTCCGCGAGGAATTCTACTTTGCCTGTCTTTGCCAACTCCTGGAAGGATGCCAGTACGTCGGGTCCGTATTCCTTGCATTGGTCGAGGAAGACGCCGGAGAGCGAGTATGCGATGTGGAAATCCTTGTGTCGATTCAGCAGATCCAGCATCAGCTTGTTGGTCGGCAGATAGCACTTCTCCGCGACTTTCCGGAAGATCTGTCGGTTCTTCTCTTCGTCGAAGTACGCAGGGTGCTCACAGTCCATGTGTCGAATGCGCAGATCTTTGAGGCGGTAGGGCTGATGGACCTGGAAGTAGAAGCAGACGGCGGGCATGGGACGGGGGAGGAAGGACTAAGGACGAGGGACGAAGGACGAAGGACGGGGGAGTTGAGAGTGGAGAGTTGAGAGTTGAGAGTGGAGAGAATTCGTTAGTTCGTTATCTCGTTGTCTCGTATCTGGTTACTTGTGTCTTACGTCTTATGTCTCATATCTCACGTCTCATAAGTCATCACTCACGTCTTCAGTAAGTCTCTATAGATCGACATCACGTTGTTCGCTTGGTTTTGCCAGTTGAGGCGGTGGAGTATGGACGGAGCTTCGGCGATGAGCTGTTCGGCCAGCGGTTGCTCCCGCAGGATTGTGAGGATGCAGTCGGCGAATTTATCCGTGTCCCAGAAATCGACTTTGAATCCGTGTTCGATGACTTCCGCCGCACCGGATTGTTTGCTGAGAATGACGGGCGTCCCTTGGGCGATGGCTTCCAGTGCAACCAATCCGAAGGGTTCACTCAAGGAGGGCATCACGAAGCAGTCCGCCGATTTATAGAGCTGATCGACTTCCTTGCGAGTGACCGTGCCCGTGAAGGACACGCAGTCGGTGAGGCCCAGCGCGCAGGCGTGGTCCATGAGTTCGGGGAGCATCGGGCCGTCGCCGGCCATCACGAATTGCACATCAGGACGCAGCTCGTGCACGATCTTCGCCGTGTCCAAAAATTGTCGCGGGTTCTTCTGCAGCGTGAGACGTCCCACAAAGAGCACGAGCGGCGCACGCTTGTGGATGGCAGAGGACACGATGGTGTTGTGATGCGCGACGGGCGCGGATACGTTGTGGCCGTTGTGGACCACGCTGATCTTGTCCGCGGCGATGCCGTAGTGTCGTACCAGAATATTTTTTGTGTACTGGCTGACGGCAATGATGCGATCCGCTTGCAGGAAGCCCGATCGTTCGCGCTCGGCGATCCACTGATTGGGATGGAAGTCCGTACGATCGAGTTCCGTGGCATGGATGTGTGCAACCAGCGGTTTACGATGGTATGTTGCCGCGCGGATTCCAGCATCGTAGGTCATCCAATCGTGGCAGTGGACGACGTCCGCTTGCACGTCTTTCGTCTTTTCGATGCTCATGGCCGTGAATCGCTCGACTGCCTGACCGAGATCCGGTCCGTAGAGATCGATGAACGGTTGGCCGTTTGCAGTCGCCGCCGCAATCATACGCTCTTCATACTCCGCCGTTCCCTCGTAGGGTTGCAACGCACTCTCGATGAACCGAATATCGGGCTCGTCGCCGTCCATGCCTTGTCCCGGTCCGCGCATGGCAAGCTGCGCTCCTTCGTCATGCGATGCGTTCATCGGCAGGACCAGTGTGACGCGTGTGCCGTTCTTCAAGAGTCCCTTCACCAGCCCCTGACAGGCCACCCCCAATCCTCCCGAGTGAAGCGGGGGATACTCCCATCCGAACATGAGGGTGTGGAGAGACATGAGTGTTAGTTTTTTTGTGTCAATTAATCTATTGATTCTAGCAAAAAAGCCATTTTCCTGCCATCCACAGGTCTTTCAAAATAGTCTGAGTGTGTTGCAATGTATTTCCTTAATGAGGAATGCGCATTTTTACTGGGATTTTTTGCTTCGACAAAAAGACACCTCCTCGGTGCCAATTTGATGCACGGGATGGAAACCGATGGTTTCCCTCCCGTGAACCCACCCTTCCTTTCGGGAGTGCTCCAGCGCGGGAACCCACGAGACCCGCGCTTCGCACAGTATCTTTGCATGACAAAAAGACACCTCCTCGGTGCCTTTTTGTTTGGGTGTTTCGTCTGCCTCCGCGACTATCGATGGTGCAAAGACCATTGAGCCGCTGATCATGCCTGGAGGAAGACTGAGGGGAGGAGCCCTCGATTCTCTGCCGTGCTCCGGTCTCTTGTTTCTCCTCGGGACCAGCCGAAGTTCCCGGACCGGTCCAGCGCAACACCCATGAGGGCGGAGGCGGACACTGGGAAGAAAGGGGGATGCGCACGGAGAGCTGACCTCTCTTCTCCGTACGAATCATTGCAGAGCAGAGAGAGCGGTAGTCACCCGCAGGGGAGAACCAATGATCACGTATCCTATACCCAGAGGTTGCACAAGGAGGCGTGTGAGTGGCCGGGAGGAACGAGCAAGGATGCTCCGATGACCACCGCTCTCTCTTCTGATTGTCGTTGGTGAGAAAAGATCGTGTTTGTCTTTGTTCTCTGTGTTGATCTGCCTGAAGCAAATCGTGTCATCATACTCAAGGTAGAAATGGCTGCAACTCTTCCGCATTTCTGAATATCCACATTTCTGTTCTGAATACATTGTGTGTTCATATAACAGATACATGCGCTGATTTCTGTCATGTCGTACACACTCACTCCTTTCATAAAATTTTGCGTAAATATGATGTAATATCTATTTGGTCAGTACAATATTCTTGTCATACGAAGGCCGGTGAAGATCGGAAGTATGATAATGGGGGCAATTTCTGTATACTGCGTCCTTGGCATGCGCGCCCTTCCCGCCCCCTTCCAATCCCTCTTGGATGCCGCTGACATTCGACTCGACGGCGTCCGTCCGTGGGATATAGCCGTGCGGGACGATCGGTGGATCGACCGTGTTCTCTCGCAGGGGACACTTGGTTTCGGTGAAGCATACATGGACGGATGGTGGGAGTGTGAGTGCATCGATGAGTTGATCGATCGGTTGTTGCGGGCGGATCTGTATGCGCATCTGGGCTTGGATTGGCGGATAGTGCTTCGAGTTGGTCTTTCGTTGCTTCGCAACACTCAAAGCCGGCACCGGTCGAAAGCAGTGGCGGAGCGGCACTACGATCTGGGCAATGATTTCTACTCCGCGATGCTCGATCCTCTGATGCAGTATTCCTGCGGTTACTTTCGGGATACCGACAATCTGGCGGAGGCACAACGTCGGAAGCTCGATCTCATCCGGCGGAAATTACAGCTTACTTCCGACATGCATTTGTTGGATATCGGTTGCGGGTGGGGGGGGGATTGGCGCAGTACATGGCGGAGCAGGCCGGGTGCAGTGTCACGGGTATCAACATCTCCCGGGAGCAGATTGCGTTCGCGCGGGGGCGGACAAAGGGATTGCCCGTGGAGATTGTGCAGCAGGATTACCGTGACGTGCAGGGCATGTTCGACGCGGTCGTCTCCGTCGGGATGTTTGAGCATGTCGGTTCCCGGAATTATCGCACGTTCATGGAGATCGCCCATCGCAGCCTGCGTGACGGAGGACTCTTTCTACTCCATACCATCGGATCGAATGTCATGCATCGGACAGGAGATCGTTGGTTGAATCGTTACATCTTTCCCAACAGCCATCTTCCGTCCGCTGCGCAGATCACGCGGGCTGCGGAGGGTCTCTTTATCTTGGAAGACTGGCACAATTTCGGAGCGCACTACGACCAAACCCTTCTCGCGTGGAATCGGAATTTCGAAGCCGCCTGGCCGCGGTTTGCCGATCGATACGGAGAGCGCTTCCGCCGCATGTGGCGGTACTACTTGCTCTCCTGCGCCGGGGTGTTTCGCGCGCGTAGCATTCAATTGTGGCAAATCGTCCTCAGCAAGAAGCCGACAGAAGATTATATCTCCGTGCGATAAGTCATCGCTGCGCAGCTCTGAGGAGTCGACGTGATCTCCGTGGCGTAGTGAACCGTCAGGTAGTAGCGTCCTGCCGCTTCGTCCACAGCAATCCCCAGTCCGATCTGTCGGAACTCCGGATTCACCAGACTCTTCCAGTGCGGCTGCGATGGTTTCAAGCGCTCGGCCATGTAAAAATTGAAGGTCTTGCGCACGGCGCGAATCAGCGACCTCGTGCAATCATCCGTCGTGCATGTGTAGGTTCCCCAGCCGATATTTTCGGTGAAGGTGGTACGATTGACATTGGCGAACGTCAAACCGCGGTCGGCAAACCATTGCTCGATCATCGTGTAATCGTAGTAGGCGGCATCGGGAGAGCGTTTATGGTCGATGGTGCCATTTTGCTTGGCTTGCAAAGACCACTCCGTCGCCGTGGCAGTGAGGGCGGCATGGGGTGCATAGGGTGTCAGTTTCAGTCTGCGGCGGAGGCGATTGTTCCAACTGAGCCACACGCGCTCCACTCGGTCTATTTGAATAGAAGAAGGCACGGCATCGGTGATCCTCGGCAGGCAGGCGGCTTCCTGCGCGGAGACGGAAGGTGTCAGGAAAAGATTGAGGGAGAAAAAGAGGGTGAGGAGCATCGGAGAGGAATGGATAATGGAAAATTGATAATTGATGAGGAGAAATGCGCCCTTCGACTCGTCATCTGCGGCTGACTCGCTCAGGGTAAAAAATGCAAAATGAGAAATGACCACGGGGAGAGTGTAGGGGATCGGGAGAGGGATGTGGACTCTTTGCACCTTGTAAAGGTGTAACACCGGTGTTACACTTATCGCAGTTTTCCCCCGATCCCATGCCTACAAAGAAGAAGCGACTGAACCTGACTCTTCCGCATGATACTGCGATATTCTTGGAGAAGATGGCGTTGCGCGATGATGTTTCGCAGTCTGCGAAGGCGTTGGAACTCATTGAGAAAGCATTGGAGATCGAGGAGGACGCCTACTTCAGTGCCATTGCCGATGAAAGAGTGGAGAAAACCACCAAGTGGTTGTCGCATGAGGAATTCTGGGCTCAAGTGCTATGAAGTACCGTCTGCTCTATAGCGAGTTTGTCGATTGGAAGCGATTCGAGAAGTTGTCTCTGCACGACAAAAAGCGTTTGCTGCATGCTCTTGAGCAGAAGGTGGCCGTTGACCCACTGCACTATGGCAAGCCGCTTCAGCAGTCTCTGCGCGGCTGTCGCGCACTTCGTGTCGGCGATTATCGTATTATCTACCGCCTCCACGGCGATGTTGTGGAGATCCTTCTCTTTGGTCATCGTTCCACGGTGTACGAAGAGGCGAAGGGAATTGTATAATGCAGGCGCTTGCTCTCTTGGTTCAGTCAGTACTACGGGATCGATCTCCTCGCGACGGCGGTGACGTTCGCAGGCATTTGGCTATTGGGTAACAAATATAAGGTAGGTTTTCTTTGTACGTTGGTAGGCAACATACTGTGGCTGGTTATTGGGTTGATGATCCAATCGTCGGGTTTACTGATTGCCAATGTCGGGTTGTCGTTGCTGAATGTACGGGGATATCTGCTTTGGCGACAGGAACAGACTGAGGCGAAGGGTGTGGGGTGATTTGTATTCTTCACAGGAACGGCCGGACGCCGTATACTTTGGTCGGATGTGGTGTTTTTTTGGTCCGTTCGGTCTTTCTCCCAGCGGGTATCGTACAGTGGTAGTACATCAGCCTTCCAAGCTGAGGATACGGGTTCGATTCCCGTTACCCGCTCCATTGACAAATTAGGTAATAAGGTTTATTATATTTTCATGAATACTCCCTCGAATTTATCAGTACCAGACCAACTTGTAGAACGTAGGAAGACCGTATCTTTGTTGCAAAATTCAATTCTTTGTGACCTTTTGAAAGCGAAGGATAGAACAAGAATTGAAGATGAAAATTACATTTATATATTAAATCCAAGAAGAATTGTTACAAGATATGCACCTGATGGAGGTGAGATCACGATCATTAAAAAAGTATCTGATAATGCGACAGCTTATGACAGAAAGAATCCTCCATTTATGACTATTGAAGTAACAAAATCTACAGATGATTTGGCGGGTACATTTCGTGTGAGCTTTGAGGGGGTGGAACTGTTTCATTTTCGTGATTATTCCAAACAGAAGGGAAAATTGCCTTCGGGGGTAAATGCCGATGATGTTTACAATGAAGGTTTGGATGGTATAGACCCTGCAACTCTCAGGAAGGTGCATACACAGGTTGCACAGATGGAAAGGACTATGTACGCAGACGGAACTCTGGTCAGACCCACTGAAAATATCAATGTTATCGTGGCAGAACAAAGAAGGAGATTTTCTGAAGAATTTTAGTTCCGTGCGACTCACTCCGTTCGTCGCACTACGCCGCGGTTTCTGCTGCCACGTCTTCCCAAAAAACCGAGGGTGCCACGGCGGAGTCTCGATTTTGCGTGGCAAAATCGGACGAAGCCGGGCATACTCAACCACTATGTTTTTCGTCTACTCCCTCGACTCCGAAGACGGCATTCACTGGTATGTAGGAATCACTGACGATGTCCGGTGTCGCTTATCAGAGCATAATGATGGGAAGTCAATCCACACGAATCAATACAAACCCTGGCACCTGAAAAGCTTAACCGCATTTACAGATCGCAAACGAGCAGAGAAGTTCGAACGGTATCTCAAGTCACACTCTGGCCGGGCATTCGCGAAGAAACATTTATAGAGGGCATCGTGCACACAATGGGTTACCCGATCCATTGTAATAATATTTATATATGTTATAATATTCAAGTGCACAACGAATACCAAGATTCGGACAAGGACGTCTCGAAAGATACAATGTCACCCACATCCGACGGGGTGAACACTACTCATTTCACAGTCAATATTGATCATCTTCTCGGCTCTAAACCAAAGGGAGAAGAGATAAAGTATCATGATCTGGCAATGAGTTTCCCGATACCTGCAGAGCAACTGAAGACTCCAAAAGAGTTTGTAGGCCTTAGTATTGATGATGTTCGAGAGTGCTTAGGTTTTGAAATTCCTCATTTGGGAATTGCGGATCATGTCTATAACCAGCTTGTAGAACGCCCCACATCTGAGAAACCAGATCAATCACAAAGGGCTTCGTTACGGAAAGAGGCAATTGAGAAAGCTCAGAGACGAGCTGAAGAAATCCGAAATACCAATGCCTCTTTTCCTCCTGTATACACTCAAGAGTTTGCATCGAATCTTGAGGCAATGGCAGGTCAGTTTCGATCGGAAGAACACTTTATCTGCGATCCAACGTTATCAGGGTTTTCCTTTCTGCATATTGATAAACCGGAGAATGTAGATTTCTGGCGTAATTCGAATGTTTTGAGATTATATATCACACTGAATACGGAACACAGAAATGATGTGGGTATCCATTTTATTGCACTTATTAATCTACTAAAGAATGCTGGGATTCCCGTAACTGGCAAAGCTTCTGAACCCTATTATATTCCGCGACGATATGACAACATCGTATTATTAATACCAGAAGAACACAAAGCATCTGCGGAAAAAATTATTGGGGAATATTTAGAGAACGAAGAGCTTGTCACATCCGAACACATGCCAGCAGCATTAGAACATGCAAATGGAATTGCATGGGGCCGAGAACCCGAGGGTCACGATCGCAAATACACTCGTGGCGTAATGCGAAGGGATCCGAGTTTTAATACATGCTCGGCAGCAAAAATTATGCCTCACTATATCTTGCGATTGCTCACAATGAACTTAGAGGCAGCAGCGCGGGAAACTTTACTGAAAGAGCTAGAGAGAATACAAAAAATTCAAGAAGATTCATACGGCACCTAACGGCATCGCCCACTGTAAGAACAGACCTTATCGTGGAACACCATAGTTGTAATACTTTCCAGTAACCCGCTCCAAATATTTCAATATTCACCCGGGCCGCACGCGCCGCCGGCGCAAGGGAGGTGCGGTGATGCAGGTTATTTCTGTGCCTTATCTACGAACGCCTGAAACCCGCCGTACGCCATGCGCTGCATGTCGAAGGGCATGTCGGGAGGAGGTTGACCCTGCATTTCCTCCATGACTCTCGCATTCACACGGTCGCGGTGCGCTTTGGAACGATACACGATGAATGAGAAGATCGGGACTTCGTCATCCTGCAGCTTCGTGAGCTTGGGGAATGTCAGTGCCTTCATGCCGCCCATGTCCGGCTCCATGTCATCACCCACGGCTTCCACGTACTCCAGGGCGCCGTGCTTCATCCACAATTTGCCGCCGTCGCCGGCCATTTTCTTGTACGCATCGAGCTTGTTTCTGGGAACCGCGAGGACGAATCCATCAACGTAACGCATGGGAAAGGGGGGAGAAAAACGATGATTCTAGGACGTAGTGCCCGCAGTTTCCTTACGATTCTCGTATACGATTTCCCTCTGTGTGCGTCATTATTCCCGATGACTGAACGTACCCGCATCACCGTCAAAACCGCTGTTGCCGTTCCCGTGGAAACCGCTTGGAAATTCTGGACGGAACCCAAACATATCATGCGGTGGAACGCCGCATCCGACGATTGGCACACGCCCCGCGCCACGACGGATTTGCGGGAAGGCGGCACGTTCATGAGTCGGATGGAGGCGAAGGATGGGAGTGAGGGCTTCGATTTTGCCGGTACCTTTACGGAAGTCATTCCGCAGCAGCGCCTTGCGTACACCATGGACGACGGGCGGACGGTTACCGTGGAGTTTGAGGATCGGGAAGGCGAAACATCAATCACCGAAACGTTTGATGCCGAAGAGGAGAATTCGGTGGAAATGCAGCGGCAGGGCTGGCAGGCGATTTTGGATTCCTTCAAGCGGTGTGCGGAGAGGGAGGCAGAGGCTGCAAAGTAGCCGGAGCGGGGATCGTTGCGTTTGGAATGTTTGTGAGTTGGAAAAAGGTTCCCGATGGAATCATCGCAACGATGTGGATTGCGCCATGCTTTTCATCCCAGCTCGCAGGTATTTTGCCAATCGAATTTCATCTCTTCAATGCATCCCGTATCTCCGTGAGGAGGCGCACTTCCTCCGACGGCGCTGCGGGCGTGGGAGGGGGTTCCGGTTTCTTGAAGCGCCGCAGGGCCTTCACCATCAGGAAGATGCAGAAGGCGATGATGATGAAATCCACCACGGATTGCAGGAACATGCCATACTTGATGCTCGCATCTCCGATGTTCAGCGCGAGAGATGAAAAATCGAGTTTGCCGAGCAGTAGTCCGAACGTCGGCATGATGACATCTCCCACCAGCGATGAGACGATTTTGCCGAATGCGGTACCGATGATGACGGCTATCGCAAGATCCAGTACGTTGCCTTTCATGGCGAAGTCGCGGAATTCTTTGAGCATGGGAGAGGGGGGATGACAGTGGAACAAAGCGACAGAATAACAGAGTAGCCGGGTAACAGAGAAATGATTTTTCCATGTTCACCACCGGCATGCGGTGCATCACAATCGGTCCAGTGCCTTTCGGATCCTCTCCTCATCGGGCTTGCGCCACGGGTGGCAGGTGAGGAGTTGTCGCAGCCCTTGCAGCCCGCCGATGAGGAGGCCGCGGGATGCAATCTGTTCTTTTGCGTACTGCGAGCAGGTCGGATGATGACGGCAGTACCCGTAGGGATGCAGGTGCTTGAGCGGGCCGTGATCGGGGGAGAGCGTGGCTTGGTACAGCGTGAGGAACGCCAGTATGGTGTTGCGTGGAAGCGCGATGATGGTGCGGATCGGATTGCGCATGCGCGGAGAGTAGGTAGACTGTGTGACATGACGTGGGCACCGCAGGACATCATGATGGGACTGTACATCGCGGTCGCCGTGATGCTCATCGTCGCATTGTATCACATCATCTTCATTGCCGTGGATGCGCGCAAGGTGGCCAGGCGCGTCGAGCGGGTCACGCGGGAGATCGAAACGGTGATCATGAAGCCTCTCAGCATGACGGACAGCGCGTTGGAATGGATGCAATCTTTTTTGCAGGAGAAAGCCAAAAAGCATCACACGAAGAAAGAGAAGTGACAGGGGGCTGCCGTGGCGTCGTCGCTTGTTTACAGTATTTGCTGTTTATCGATGAACACGCGGATGAAGAATCGCTGGATGATGTCGTAGGAAGCCTGCAGCAGCTCACTGAGGAGGCTGTTGAGGTTGCGGATGCGCGCATAGAGGACATTGAGGCGATGTGCGGCGCCGGGACGTGACAGGCGTGCGATGTGCATTGCTTCCTTTCGGAGTTTCTTCACTTCGGTCGTGATGTGCTTCTCCAATTGCTTCTGCATGACTTGCGGCGCGGGGAGGCGGGCGATGGCCTGTTGTCTGGCCGAGACGGCCGCAGCAGATCCACCGCTTGCTGCAGCAGCAGCCGTACCACCACCGTTCCACTGTTCGCCGGGTCCGGCAGCCGCCGATTCACTGATGCGATTGACCTCTTCCAGGATCATGCCCAATGAATTGCTCAAATCCAATCGCATGGTCGGTTGTACCACGCGCTCGGGGAGTGCGGATGGAGAACGGGGTTGCCCGTTGTTGTGCTCCGGTGTGGCCATGCCGGGTACCATTATGCGCTTATTTCGCCTACATTTCAATGTTTTATCGCTTATGCAAGCAGAAATGGCGCTTCTTTTTGAATCCGGCATTACTTGGATGATCGCTCGTTCTCTCCTAGAATACAGGCCTATGGAGCGCACTATTTTCCACCGCATCATTGCCCATGAGTTGCCCGCAGACATCGTGTATGAGGATGGTGACGTGGTGGCATTCAAGGATATCCGACCCAAAGCGCCCACGCACCTACTGTTTGTCCCCAAGCAGTACGTCGCATCCATCGCCGAACTGACGCCGGAGACGGCGCACATTCCCGGCATGCTCATCCTGAAAGCCAAAGAATTCGCCACCGCTCATCGTATCGACGGGTATAAGTTGGTCTACCACGTGGGCCGCGGCGGGGGACAGGAAATCTACTATCTGCATCTGCATTTCCTTTCGCAGGAGAAAATGGTGGAGGAGGGTGCGAAGAACTAGGGCGGACGGATTACGGACGGAGGATGGACCGGGAAAGGTTTTTCAGTAGTGCGTCGGTTACCTCATCGAGGCCGTAGACAGTGTGGTGCGCCTGTGTGAGTGTCTGCGTCGGATTCATGTCTGTCCTGAGTGCGATGCAAGTCATGCCGGCGCTGAGGGCTGCCGCAATGCCGTTGTCGGAATCTTCCAGGGCGATGCAAGTCGTCGGCTCCACATGCAATGCGTCCGCCGCGTGCAGGTAGACGGCGGGATCGGGCTTGGTGCGGCCGTTCACGTCGTCTGCGGTGGCGATGACGGGGAATGCATCAACCAGGCCCAGTCGGGTCAGCGCGGCGTCGATCCAGGCGCGCTTGGACGAAGAGGCGATCCCGATGCGCATCTCCGGAGACTGCATGCGCGCAATCAATGCGCCCGCTCCCGGGAGCAGTTGTGCCTTTTGCGTGTAGATGTCGCCGACTTCTGCCTCCACTACCGTTGAGTATTCCTCAAAAGACAATGACAATCCTCGTCGTTTCCGCAGGTAGTCATACCCCGATCGCAGTCCCAATCCCATCATGTTGCGCACATCGGATGCGTCATACCCCGGTGCGATCGTCGGAAAGAACGTCGTATCCGCTTGCGCCCAGTGTCGCTCGGAGTCCACGATCACCCCGTCGAAGTCGAAGAGGAAGGCGTGCATGGGGGATTGGGGATTCGGGGTTTGGGATTTGGAATTGGGAAGAGGACGATCTAAAAGGGTTCGTTCATGCTCAGATCCGTCCCAATCCCCAATAGACCAATTCCCAATCCCTACGCCGCATACCCCGCCTTCTCCGCTTCCTCCATCGTCTTGAAGTGCACGCGGTTCTCCTCAGCGATCTTCTTGCCTGCCGCGGAATCTGCCGGGTAGTACTTCTTCCCGGATTTGGAAGCGACAAAACCTTCCTGCGGGGCAACCGAAGCAGCAGATGATTCCGAGGCAACCGACGATTCTCCCTTCTTGGAAACTTTCTTTGCTTTGGGCGTGTCTGCATCGGACTCTTTCACTTCCTTCACTTCCTTCGCCCCCTTCGCTTCCGCCGCTTCTTTCTTAATTCGTTCCATCGTCTCCCGGTCGATGGGTTTGAGGGCCTTGATGGAAAGTCCGATGCGGCGCTCGTCGATATCGATGTTGATGACTTGCGCATCGATCTTCTGGCCGATGGTGAGGACTTCGGACGGGTCGGTCACTTTGTGGTGGGCGATTTCTGAGAGGTGCACGAGTCCGTTGATATCTTTCTCCAGCTTCAGGAAGGCGCCGTAATCGGCGAATCGGACGATGGTGCCGGTGACCTTCTTGCCGACGGGATAGCGCTCCGCCACCTCTTCCCACGGGTCCTGCGTGAGCTGCTTGATGGAGAGGCTGAGCTTATCGCCGTCCACGCCGATGACTTTCACGCGCGCTCTGTCGCCGATCTGCGCGAACTCCGCGGGATTCTTCACGTGGCCCCAGGCGATCTCGGAGATGTGCACCAGTCCTTCCAGACCGTCGAAGGTGACGAAGAGACCGAACTTCACGACGCCGGAGACCACGCCGTCCTTGACGTCGCCGATCTTGAGCAATTCCAACGACTTCGACCGTTCTTCGGCCATCGCATCGCGCTCGGAGACGACGATCTTTCCCGCCTCTTCATCCATCGTGACGATCTTCACCGTGAACGTGTGTCCGACGAATTTCTGCAGGCGGCCGATGATTTCCGTGGAGTCGGCGTTGCTGACGCGCGGGTAGTTGACGGGTGCAAGTTGCGAGACGGGCAGGAAGGCGCGGATGCCGTCGATGTTCGTGATGAGTCCGCCCTTATTGGCTTCCTGCGCCGTGAACTTCATGGTGCCGTCCTGCTCGATCAGCTTATGGAACTTATCCCATGCCTTGCGCTGGCTGGCCATCCGGAGGCTCATCACGACCAGACCTTCGTCGTTCTCCTCTTCCAGCACCATCGCGGAGACGATGTCGCCGGCCTGCAGTTCGTGGAATGTGTTGAAGGAATCGCGCAGTTCCCGACCCGAAATGATGCCGGTGGAGACGCCGCGGATATCCAAGAGCAACTTGTTCTTTCCCCTGAAGACGACCGTTCCATCCACCAGCTCTCCCGGGCGGGCCCGGAAAATTTGCGGGGAGTCTTTCATCAGTTGATCCATGAGGATGGTTGTGCCGGTTGTCCGGGATTGTTGTTTGGTCATAGAAAGAGGGGGTGCAAGCGGAAGAGATAGAAAGCGCATACGGCCCTTGCACGAGCAACCGTATCCGGGACGAGTACTCTGCCAGTGGGAAGTGAACTTGTCAAAAGAATCAGGGTATTTCCCCAAAACCCCGGTTCCCGCCCGTACCCTTTCGCCCCTTCTTCACAATGTCATCCCCTGCATCTGCAGCTGCTCCTCATTGTTCGGGATCTTTTGCGTCTGGGCGTTCTTCGGGTTGTAGATCTGATAGTAGAGTTCGATGAGCTGACGGGTGGAGAGGCGCTTGAGATGCAGACCGATGTTGCTCAGTCCCGAGGAAACGAGTTCGACGCGCTCATTGAGGAGCTTGATGCCGCTGTTGAAATCTCGGCGTCGGACCGTTGCTTTGGAGGCCGTGTCATCGGGATTGAGCCAGTCGAAGAATTGCTCGATGAGTGTCTTTTTGCGCATCCCATGGTCCATGGGAACGACGATCAGGAAGCGCTTCTGCATGATTTCGGCGACTTCAATGAGCCGCTGCATGAAGTCGGCGTAGGCCAACGTTTGATTCTTCAGCAGCACATTGTCCTGTTTCTCCCCCAGCGTGCGGATCGTCGTCAGGTAGTCATCGATGTTTGTCTTGGTGGAACGAATGACGATCTGCAGCGGGAAGGTGAGGGTATTCATGAATGCGCCGTATCCGGCGATGATGGCCTGCTGTTCCGTTTCGCTCTTCAAGTTGAAGTTCAGTGCTTCCACCTCGATGACGGCGCGCAGACCCCCGTTCTTCAGGATGACGGAATCGTTGCGGATTTCGGCAATCGGCAGGAACCGCTGGGTGGCGGTGGTGACGCTCCTCTTGCGTGTGCGCACGGTGCCGGTCAGTTTTGGCGTACTCATGCCCGGCGGGGGGAGAGATCTCGGAAGATGGAGACGGTGCCTGCGGTCGGTGCAGCCGGCTTGGCGGGCGTGATGTCCATCAGGTCGGTATCCTGCAGCGGAGTCACAGCGATGCGCGACGGATCGACGGGACGGGGCGTTGATGGTGCTTCTTCCTCCTGCGCATTTCCCGGGAGGTTCGCCTCCTCTTTGTGCGTGTGCCGCGCGATGGATGCAGCCGAAGGAAGATCCAGAATGGAGCTGAGTTCATCGATGCGCGGCATGCTGTGTTCGGGTGTTTGGGGAGTCGCTGCTTTCGGTTTCTCCATCATGGTTGTGCGGAAGTTGATGGTGATGCCCCGGCGGGGCGCCCATATGCGGGTGGCGGGCTTGTTGGCTTTTTCCACCAGCAGCAGGAGGAGGTGGAGCATGCTCAAGTCGTTGATGCGCACGAAAGCGAAGAGAATGGAGAGCGCGCCCGGTATCCACACCAGTATCGTTACGGGAAGCGGCGGGGTGCCGCCCATGGCCTTGCTCAGGACCGCGAACAGTGCGTAGCTGAATCCGCAGCCGATGGTGCTGATGATCAGTTGCTTGAGCGTCAGCGGACCGACGATGCGATCCTCGATGTAGACGTTCTGCGGGATTTTGATCGGTTCGATGGGCATGGCAGGGGATCAAGAAATCCTTTCAGTATAGCATAAAAGCGGTCTGATGGCCAAGGCATGGAACACCGGCTCGGCGATCGTGACCGATGACGTAAATTTCTGCCAAGAGGAATTGGTCGGTGATCAATCAAAAAGCCCTTTCAAGCCGTTTTCGCAGTTTCGTGCTCTTCCGCTTCCTGCGTCTCCCGCGCGCTCTTCTCTCCGTGCAGGAATTCGAGCGTATCATCCCTCTTTCGGATGACGCGGATGGTGTCGCCGGGCCGGAAAACTCCCTTCAGGATGTGCTCTGCGATCTCGTCCTCAATGCGGTTTTGGATGACGCGGCGCACGGGTCTCGCTCCGTACTCCGGATCGAATCCCTCCGCGGCGAGCACGTTGATCGCTTTCTGGTCGACGTCCAGCCGATACCCCTGCTCCGCGAGTCGCTCCTCCAATTCTACCAGCTGCGTGCGGACGATCTTGCGGATGTGCTGCTGATTTAAGGCATTGAATACCATGATGTGGTCGATGCGGTTGAGAAACTCCGGTCGGAAATGGTCCTTCAATTCTTTCAGCACTTCCGCGCGTTTCTCCTCGTACTCGTTTTCCTCTCTGCTCGCTTCTTCATCCAGTTTGAAGCCGATCTTCGCCGCCTGCTTCGTGAGTTTCTCGGCGCCGATATTGCTGGTGAGCACGATGATCGTATTGCGGAAGTCGACCGCTTTTCCCTGCCCGTCGGTCAGCGTGCCGTCTTCCATGATCTGCAGCAGGAGATTGAAGAACTCCGGATGGGCTTTCTCCACTTCATCAAAGAGGACGACGGAGTACGGTTTGCGTCGCACGGATTCCGTCAGTTGACCGCCCTCCTCATAGCCGACGTAGCCGGCCGTGGTGCCGATGAGACGCGAGACGTTGTGGCGCTCCATGAACTCGGACATGTCGATTTTGATGAGTGCGTCCTCACGATTGAAGATTTCGCGTGCGAGCGTTCGCACCAGTTCCGTCTTGCCGACGCCCGTCGGGCCCAGGAAGAGGAAAGAGCCGATCGGCCGCTTGGTATTGCCGATGCCCACGCGCGAGCGACGAACGGCCCGCGCGACTTTGTGGACCGCTTCGTCCTGGCCGATGACGAACTTGCGCAGCACCTGCTCCAAGTTGGCGAGTCGTCGCGCCTCGGGTTTGAGGAGTTTGGTCACGGGTACGCCGGTCATACGGGCGATGACGGTTGCGATGTCATCGGAGGTGATGCCGACGGGGGAGCGCGTGTCACCGTCTGATTCCTCCAGCAATTTTTCCCGCTTCTCCTTCAGTTCTTGCTGCTCCTGCTTGAGGCGCAGCGCCAGATGATACTTCTGATCCTTCACGGCGTCCTGCTGCTTGCGCGCCAATTCAGTGAGTGCGTCCTCGACCTTCCGCAATTCGGGCGAGACGTGCGCGTGCTGCAGGCTCTTTCCCGCCGCGGCTTCATCCAAAACGTCAATGGCTTTGTCCGGCAGGAAGCGTTCCGACAGGTAGCGGTCGCTCATCTGCACCGCTGCTTCGATCGCTTCATCGCTGATTGCGATGTGATGGAAGTGCTCGAAGGATTGTTTTACCCCTTTGAGAATCAAGATGGAATCTTGCACGGTGGACGGTTCCACGGCGACCGACTGGAATCTGCGTTCCAGAGCGCGATCTTTCTCCACGGTGCGGTACTCGCTGAGCGTCGTGGCTCCGATGACCTGGATGGAGCTGCGGCTGAGCGCCGGTTTCAGGATATTGGCTGCATCCAGCGATCCCTCCGCCGCCCCCGCACCCACCACCGTATGGATTTCGTCGATGAAGAGAATGATTTGCTTCTCGCTCTGGGTCGCTTCCTTGATGATATCTTCGAACCGTTGCTCGAATTCGCCGCGATACTTGGTGCCCGCCACCATCGATCCCATGTTCAGTACCAGCACCCGCTTGGTTCGGAGTGATTCGGGTACTTTGCCATCGGCGATGCGCTGCGCCAGCCCTTCCACGATGGCGGTCTTGCCGACGCCGGGTTCTCCGATGAGCACGGGGTTATTCTTCGTTTTGCGATTGAGGATATGGATCATTCGTTCGATCTCCGTATCGCGTCCGATGATCGGATCGATTTTGCCTTCCTTGGCGCGCGCGACGAGGTCATCCGTGAAGTAATCGAGGGCCGGTGTTTTGCTCGCGCCTTCGGAGCGCCGCCTCTTGAGTCCTTCCGGCTCTCCGGCGATACCCCCCTGCTGCAGACCGGCAATCGCGCCCTGCAGGCCGTGGAAGAAGGCTTCGAGCGACTGTTCCACGTTGCGGTTCTGTTGCCTGAACTGACTGATTTGTCCGAACATTTCTTCGATGTGCAATTTCAGGTCCGCCGGGTCCACCTGCATGCTCTCCAGCAGCATCGTGGCGCCGTTTCTCTCCGTGGAGACCAAGGCATAGAGCAGATGCTCCGTGCCGACGTTGGCGTGACGGAACTTGTGTGCCGTGACGACCGATTGTTCGATGATCGCATGCAGGAAGGTGGAGAGGCCGTGCTTCACATGCTTGCCTTCCATCGCGGAGTTTTTGGATGCCTTCAGCAAGATTCGTACGTTCTCGAGCGTCACGCCCGCGCCCGTGAAAATGGAAAAGGCCAGAGACTTCGGGATGCTCAGGAGCCCCAGTAGCAGATGCTCGGTCCCGATGTAACTGCTCTGCATGGCCTTGGCCTCCTGCTCGGCGATCTGCAGAGCGAGTTTGGCGTTTGGCGTGAATCGATCGAACGGATGCATGAAGGGGGGAGAAAGAGGCTATCGTTGTCACTCATTTCTCTTGAGTGATAAATCATACGATAGTTCGTAGCACTCTACCACAGTGAGACGAAAGAAGGGAAGTTCCTGCAACTTAAAAAAGTGTTTTTATTGGGGAATGTCATATATTCGCAACATTTGCATTGGGAACACTCAAATTTTCTTCGTCACTCGGTAATCATCCAGGAAGATGGCGATGATGGTGGTGACGGGAACGGCGAGGAGGAGGCCGAGGACGGGGTGGATGAGGGAGGGGAAGCTGAGACCCGTGAGCATCGCGAAGATGATGGCGATGGGCGAGAGGCCGACGGCGCGTTTCATGATGAGCGGTACCAGCAGATTGTTCTCACACCACTGGATGACGTAGTAGATGCCCATGACGATGAGAGCCCAGAAAATGCCGCCTTCCGTGAGCGCGATGAGCACGGCGGGCACGGCTGCGATGAGGGGGCCGACGTACGGGATGAATTCCGTGAAGCCCGCGAGCACCGCGAGAGTGGCGGCGTACGGGATGCGGAGGATCGCGAGCGCGATGAAGACGAGCAAGCCAACGGCTACTCCGAGCAGTATCTGTCCCCGCGCCCACTGTCCGATTTTCACGCCGATGGCATCCGCCTTCAGGTCCATGTAGGCGCGACCGCGCGCAGTGAAGAAGCTGCGGATCCACTGGCGGATGTGCTCTTTTTCGATCTGGATGAAGAAAGCCAGCACCAGCACGATGATGAGAGTGATGAAGAAGTTGCCGACGGAGCCCGCGATGCGCGAGAGGACGAGCACGGAGCCCTGCGCGACGGAGGACATATTCTGGCTGAGGATCTGTAGAGCGTCCGTGAATTGCGTGATGGCGAGATTCGCCAGCGTCGCTTCCACCAAGGTGGTCAGACGGACGTTCAGCTCGGCGCTGACGAGCGGCAAATGGATTTGAGGATTAAGAAGGAAGGCGTTGACGCTGTCATTGATGAGGATGGCGATTTGCTGCAACTGCGAGGCGAGGATCGGAATGAGGGAGATCAGCAGGAAGAGGAAGACGAAGATCGCGAGGAGAAACTGGAGCAGCACGGCGATGCCGCGGGGAAAACCGTTGCGCTCCAGCATGCGTACGCCCGGGTCGATGATGGCTGCCAGAAAGAAAGCGAGCAGCAGCACGATGATATTGTCCCGGAGCACCACCACCAGCGTCACGCCCACGCCGATGGCCAGCAGCAGAAGCGCGACTTCTGCAATGTTGACCAGGGAGAAGCGTACGGTCACCTCTTCTCGCGTATCTTTCCGGTCGACGGGCGGCGGCGTTGAGGTTCCGCTTGTGTCTTTCTGTCGCAACTCCGCGGCTCGCTCCAGGAGTTGCTGTGCCTTTCTGCCGATGATGCGGAAGGACGTGAACGAATCGGAATCTTTTTTCTTCGGCATGGAAGCGGGGGGATCAGATGGGAGAAACGAGCACGACTGTCAGTATGACATCCAGGATCAGGAACGCACTGGCGCAGATGATCAGGCCGATGACGGACCACAGCAAGCGGTCCTTGCCCTTGGATTTCTCGCCGCTCCACGCGCCGATGGCGATCTGATAACCGGCGAACATGATGTTGAACAGGAAGAACGTCCCGACCAGTCCCATCACCAATTGAATGAGATGACCGATGAAGAGGGGGATGCAGGAGGGATCGAGGTTGCCCGTGGTGAAGTCGCAGGTGTTTCCCCATTTGTTCGTGATTACAGAAGGAAGCGGTTGCGCAGAGGCCATTTGGGCAACAAGCAGGGAGGGGAGCGCGATGAGAGAACGAAAGCGCATCATAGGTTTTCATCTGCGAGGATACGCATACCCATGCTATTCTAGGAGGGGAGTGACGCGTTTTACGCTCGCTTTTTTTCCGCATTATTCCGTTGCATACTTCCTCCTTCTCCTGGGGTGATCTCCCCCGTCCCATCCTCGCGCTCGCGCCGATGGCCGGCTATACGGATGCGTCGTATCGGCAGCTCATCAAGCGTCTTGCACCGCAGACGGTCGTCTTTACGGAGCTCCTCAGTACGGATGCGCTCGCGCACAAAGGGAAGAAGACGATGCACATGCTGTCTTTCGATCCCGTAGTTGAACGGCCGTTCATCGTGCAGATCTTCGGGAAGAAGCCCGAGCATTTTCTGGAGGCCGCCAAGGTGATCGAGCAGATGGGTGTTGACGGGATTGACATCAACATGGGGTGTCCCGCGGCGAAAGTTGTCTCCTCCTGTCATGGAGCGGCGCTCATCCGGCAACCGGAGCTCGCGGCTGAACTCGTCCATGCCACGGTGCAGGCTGTTTCCATCCCTGTCAGCGTGAAAACGCGGTTGGGGTGGGACAGCGCGGAGACATTGCTCTCCTTTGGCGCGCTTCTGGAGCAAGCCGGGGCGAAGGCGCTCTCCGTCCACGGCAGGACGTATCAACAACAATTCAGGGGCGCGGCGAACTGGGAGCCGATCTACGCACTCAAGCGGCACAGTACCATTCCCGTCATCGGCAACGGTGACATTGCGACGGGGGCGGATGCTCTTGCAAAAATCGGCAACCTCGACGGCGTCATGGTGGGGCGCGCGACCTTTGGCAATCCATGGCTCCTGCGGGACGTCGCCGATGCCTTTGCGAGCGGACACGCAGATCCCGTCTCAAGCAGGGATCGGCTCACGTTTCAGGAGAAAATCCCCCTTATACTGGAGCACTGCGCGCTCGCGGTCGCCACGAAGGGGGAGAAGCGGGGCATGATGGAAATGCGCCGGCACTTGGCGAGTTACGTCAAAGGATTCGATGGCGCGGCAGAGTTGCGGCAGAAGTTGGTGCGGGTGGAGACGCTTGCGGAAGTGACGAAAGTCTTGAGTCTTGAGTCTTGTTCTATCAAACTCTCCACTCTCAACTCTCCACTCACATCTGCACCTTCACTCCCGGTCCCATGGTGGGGGCGATGGAGAGGGAGCGGATGTAGGTGCCCTTGATGCCGGAAGGTTTGGCTTCCTCCAGCGCGGAAAGCAGTGCTTCCAGATTCTCCTTCAGTTTCTGTCCGCCAAAAGAGAGCTTGCCGAAGGGAACGTGGATGATGCCGAACTTGTCCATGCGGCATTCGATGCGGCCCTTCTTGAGTTCGCCGATGGATTGGGCGATATTGTCCGTCACCGTGCCGGCCTTGGGGTTTGGCATCATGCCTTTCTGCCCCAAGATTTTAGCGATCTTTCCCAAGCTCTTCATCATGGCGGGGATTGCGATGGCGACGTCGAAGTTGATCTCACCGCTCTCGATGGCTTTGATCAGTTCCTCGCTGCCCGCCAGATCGGCGCCTGCTTTCTTGGCATCGTTGATTTGATCATCCGGAACAAACGCGGCGATGCGAACGGATTTACCCGTTCCATGAGGCAGGTTGACCGTTGTGCGCACCAGCTGATCGGCCTGGGTGGTATCGGCGTTGATGCGGATGTGGGCTTCTGCGGTCGCGTCGAATTTCGTCGTCGAAAGCTTCGTGAGCAACGTCGTTGCTTCCTCGATCGGGTAGCACTCCTGCGTGATGAGTGCCGCTTTCTCGCGGTACTGCTTGCCACGAGGCCGTTCGTTCGCTTTTCTCTTCCGGGTGTTTCCTGCCATAGGGGATGGGGGGGATGTGGTGCAAATGCCCGAAGGGCTCCCACAAATAAAAATTATCTTCTGTCGTCGTCTCACTCCACCGTCACTCCCATGCTCCGCGCGGTACCGGCAAGGGACTGCATCGCCGCCTCCAAATCCGTCGTGTTGAGATCGGACATCTTGGTTTGAGCGATCTCACGGAGTTGCGCTTTGGAGATGGATCCGACTTTCGTTTTATTGGGAACGCCGCTGCCGCTCTGGATTTTTGCTTTCTCCTTGATGAGTTCCGATGCGGGCGGCTGTTTGGTGACGAAGGAGAAACTCCGATCCTCGTAGACGGTGATCACGACGGGCACCTGCTGTCCCATGCGATCTTTGGTTTCCGCGTTGAATTGCGTACAGAAGCCCTGAATGTCCACGCCGGCTTGGCCGAGGGCAGGTCCCAACGGGGGGGCGGGGTTCGCCTGTCCGCCTTTTGCCATGACTTTGATGACTTTTTTGATCGCTTTTGCCATAGGAGACGCTGGGATGGAACGAACGGAGGTGCGGCGCAGAGTAGTGTGTTCTCATCTCGTCGTCAACCTGTCGACGAATGTTTGCATGGCTTCCTCCTGTTTGGATGCGATGTGGAATTCGAAGAGCCGTTCGCGCACACGGACGAAGAGGATGCGCTCTTCGCTGAGCGATGGATCGAGAAAGGTGAGAATATTGCGGACGGGTGCGCCGGTTTCCTGGAGCGTCTCATCCCGCAGATCCCGCATCTGCGGCGAGAACGCGGTGATCAGCGAGTCTTTCAGTACGACGAAGATGTTTTTGACATCGGGGGATTCCACCCAGGCCACGGAGCCCGCACGGTCGCCATCCTTCAGGAGCACCGCGGATCGGATGCGCACGTTCTCCGTGATGATCTGCGAGAGCAGTGTCAGTTCAGCGGTATCCTGCATGGTGAATCCTTCCTGCTGCGCGGCTTGTTCCACCGTGATTCCCTGATTTTTCGCGACGGCTCCCGCGGGGGCGAGGACCGTCTCTCCCGTCTCAGCGCCCGGGGTTGTCGCCCCGGTTTCCTCAGGTACCTCATTTTGTCGGGTATCCCCGGTGGGTTCGATCTCTTCGAGAACTTCGGTCCTCTCGGTCCCCTCGGTTTCTTCCGTCGTCACATCCGCCGTCAGTCGTCCGCCGGCCAGCAAGTAATCCGCCGCTCCCAGCCCGCCGAGGAGGACGAGGAGCAGGAGGGTGACGGAGAGTTTGGTAGCGGGGTGCATGGAGGGAGAAGGGAAGGATTCCATCATACCGTCAGATTGCGCCGTGGGAAGCGCTGGCTCATCGGATGGATTACTATTAAATATTTAAACATCTATTTTGTCAATCTTATCGATGGGTGCACGACCGTTCTCTGGTATGCTCCTCTCCATGGTCATCCAGCGACAGCAATCCGCTCACGCAGCCACCGTGGTGCAGCCGACGAAACTCCCGCACGAGAGCGATGCGTTGGAACAATCCCTCCGCCCCCGTTCCATGCAGGAATACGTCGGACAGAGCAAAATCAAAGAGCATCTTCTGGTGCACGTGCAGGCTGCCCGCCTGAGGGGTGAGCCGCTCGGGCATACGCTCCTCCATGGTCCGCCGGGCCTGGGGAAGACCACGCTCGCCAACATCATCGCGAGTGAGATGAATGCGCAGATTCGCGTTACCAGCGGCCCCGCCATCGAGAAGCCCGGGGATCTCGCTTCCATCCTCACCAATCTTTCGGAGGGAGACGTACTCTTCATCGATGAAGTGCATCGCCTGCGCCCCGCCATTGAGGAAGTGCTGTACGGCGCGATGGAAGATTTTCTCCTCGATATCATGATCGGCAAGGGGCCGACCGCGCGGTCCGTGCGTCTCACCATCAAGCCCTTCACGCTCGTCGCCGCCACCACGAAAGCGGGGGCGGTGTCCGCGCCGCTCAGAGACCGCTTCCTGCACACGTTCAAGCTGGCATTTTACGATGATGACGACATGAAGCAGATCGTCGATCGGTCCGCTTCCATTTTGGGAGCGGCGTTGCATCACGATGCTTCCCGCCTGATTGCCGGAGCAAGCCGCGCCACGCCACGCATCGGCAACCGACTGGTGCGCGCTGTTCGCGATTTCGCTCAAGTTCGCGGAGAGAGTCACATCGATCTGGCCTGCGTGGAATCGACGCTTGCCTCTCTGGATATCGATTTCGACGGGCTGGATGCCACCGATCGCAAGTTGCTCTCGATCATCGTGGATACCTTTGGAGGCGGGCCCGTGGGGCTTTCCACACTCGCCGCGATGTTGGCCGAGGAACAGGAGACGATCGAAGACGTGTACGAGCCGTTCCTCCTGCAACGCGGGTACGTGCATCGCACGCCGAAGGGCCGCATGGCCGCCAAGCGTGCGTACGAAAAATTGGGCAGACAGATGCCCGGGGGAGTGCAGGAGGCGATGCTGTGACGACATGCTCCGGTTTTGGTTTGTTCATCAGTTCGTTCTGCGTCACCGGATATTGACATCTATGTATAGCATGCTTCAATGTATGCATCATGCCCACTCAGGAGTTACCGGATCAGTTAACACCACAGGCCATCCTCGATAAAATTGGCGCTTGTGGTTGTGACGTGACTGAGCGCATGCGAGGATTGGCAGCAGCAGTAGCGGAAGGATTGCATAGGATAGGCATTGGGAAGGTGGGGTGTTGCTCGGATGCTCAATGGGCTACATCTCTGGCAGTTAGACAGAGGATACTGGATATCACTGGCACAATGGCAAAACCCCATGATTCACAAGATACTCTGGATCTTTTTGCCGTACATGCGGCCGTTTCCATGTTATTGGGTTATGAGGGAGACACATATTGCGCTGCGTTTCGTGAACAGATCGCACGTCGAAAGAAAAAAAGAGCGATGCCCGATCCGGAGGTTGTTCTCTGACTGCGTAGCACTTACCTCCGTTGTTTCCCCGTAGTCATTTTCTTTGGAATGCTGTGTGCATGAGAAGCATGCGACGCGTTTGTCTTTCCTGCCGCAGTTGCATCCTATGGGCACGTCGGGAGAGAGGAGTGACCCAGAGATACGCTCCGCGCATGCGAACGGGAGTTTGAAACACGCCGCCCGTATCGGCGGGATCCCAGCTCATTTCTCCGCCGAACGCAGCCGATGACAGGGGCAGTGCGAGCGAAGCCAGGGTGAGGGAAGTGAGGACGATGCGACGGAGAATATGTGTCATACGTCTGAAGGGAGATTCGGAGTGAGCAAGCACAGCACACCTTATCCTGTAGAATAAATGTATACAAGGCGGTACGCATGCGAATGTGGATTGTTGTCTAGCCAAAATCAGCCTTTGCGGGCGT
This sequence comes from bacterium, assembly GCA_029558515.1. Lineage (GTDB taxonomy): Bacteria > Patescibacteriota > Gracilibacteria > Peribacterales > Peribacteraceae > JAKQEM01. The sequence continues at coordinate 83,533 of JAKQEM010000024.1, read as the reverse complement.
CGGAATGCATCAATGCATCAATATTTGATAACAATTGTTGTTCGAACGTTGATTCTCTGAACTTTTCAGCGTTCTTTATGCACTTTTCTTTTGAGTATATTTTGTGATCAAAGTTGAGGATGGTGCGCAGAAGGTTTTCCGCCGTTTGCTCATCAAAGAATGTGCCCGTTTCCCCCTCCATCACCGTTTCCAACGCTCCTCCCGCACGATAGGCGATCACAGGTGTTCCGCATGCCATCGATTCCAGCGGGACCAGTCCGAAGTCTTCCTGTCCGACGAAGAGAGTTGCCGTGGCTTCCGTATACAGCTCCTTCAGTTGTTCACTGTGTTGATAGCCGAGGAACCGCACGGTCGGTCCCGCTATTCTTTCCAGTCTCTTCCGGTCCGGCCCGTCGCCGGCGATGAGCAGGGGAATGTTCCCCCTCGTACACGCTTCCACGGCGATGTCGATGCGCTTGTAGGGAACGAGGGTGGAGACGACGAGGAATGGCGATGTTGTTCGTTGTTCGCTTGCCCTGAGCGTGTCGAATGGGTTGTTCGTTGTTCGCTTCTTTTCAAACCAGAAATCATCAATGGGAGGATAGAGCACCGTGCTCTCGCGATTCCAGTACAATTGGATGCGACGTTGCACCGTGCGCGAGGATGTCAGCAGCACGTCGGGGCGGGGGGCGGCTTCCGCATCCCACACGCGCAGGTCATGGAATGTGCGTGAGAGATAGAACCGCTTGAGCGGGCCAAAGGGACCGGTGCTCGCTTGCCAGAGCACATCATGCGTCCGATCCCACAGATAGCGGGCGGGAGACTGCACGAAGCAGAGGTGTTTGGGTTTGCCGTTGGTCAGGATGCCGTGGGTGAAGGCGGATGAATTGGAAATGACCAGATCGAAGTCGGAGAAGTCCCAGGATTCCACTGCGGCGGGGAATCTGCGGAGGTAGAGATGATGATCGAATGCGAAATGCGAAATGCGAAATGCGAAATGATTCAGGAAGCGGGCTCTGGATTGCAGCGGGCTGGTGCGGATGCGCTCTCGCGGAAACCAGTCGCCCAGTTTCTTCTCGTCATATAGGAGCGTAAAGATGGGCGCATCGGGAAATAGTCGTGCGAAGACGCGCAGCACGCGCTCGGCGCCGCCGCGCATAGTGAGGAGTTCATGGACGAGAGCGACTTTCATGCGGGCATTGTAGCCGCACTTGCATTCGGGCGACTATCACACTTCATGGGAGTGATGCTCGAGGTTGCCCGATGTGTGCTCCGCGATCAATTTTGGTGTGCGTGAGGTATTGACGTATAAATGAAGTGGGGTAGAGTGCGCGGGAATTTCCCCATTTTTGCTCTATGAAAATACTTGCAGAACGCATAGCTGGTGAACAGCCTGATCAAGCTCAAACTGGATCTCAAGATATTTTCCGTGCACTTGATAAAAATTTAATTGCATTGGGCTACAGAGCGGATAATGGAGTATTTATTTGGAGAGGACAGCATATTGAGATTGATCCAGCATATTATTGCGCTGATTTATCACAATTAAATTTGCATATTCAAAGCAAAATTCAAGATTTGTTGAAAGCAGGTGGAACCAGTCCTTTGCCCGTAATATTTGATGAACCTCTGGATTATTCGTTGCAGCAAGCAGCGTAGGCCGTGAACGATTAATCGTGAGTGGTGCACATCATCTGCTACAATACCAATATGAAAATTGGTGTTATCGGAAGCATGCACTTCACCGAAAAGATGTTGGACGTACGCGATCAGCTGCGTGCGATGGGACACGATGCATTTGCGACGACGCTGGCGGAGCCGTATGTCGGGTTAGATGACGAGCAGAAACAGCATCGCAAGATCGAGGATCAAATGCATCGCGATGCCATCAGGGAATTTTGGGGGCTGATGCAGGACGCTGATGCGGTGCTCTGCATGAACCTGGAGCGCAACGGGATCAAGAACTACATCGGCGGGAACACGTTTCTGGAACTCGGCTTCGCGCACGTGCTCGGTCAGAAAATCTACCTCTGGAATCCGATTCCCGATATCGCACTGATTCGTCCAGAAATCGAAGCCATGCGTCCGACGGTAATTTTTGAGGATATACAAAAAATTCGTTGATCTGATTTCTTTTGCTACACTGTTGACACGAACGCACACGGGTCGGTAGCTCAGCGGTAGAGCAGTGCCCTTTTAAGGCATTGGCCGAGGGTTCGAATCCCTCCCGACCCACCATTCGTCGCCATAAACCTGTTCGGTTCATGGCTCCTCATGGCAAGCCGCATGTTTCATGTATACATTCTCGAGCTGGACAATGGATCGTACTATGTGGGTCACACCAATAATCTGCAGAGAAGACTGCAAGAGCATCGACCAAAAAGTCATGCGCTTATTTCGTCGGTGGTATACTGGTCGATCATGTCTTCCACGCATTTTCATCCACTGACGCCGGAGGAGGAGCGCGTGATCGTCCATGGGGGGACGGAGCCGCCCGGGAGCGGAGAGTACGATGCGTTCTTCGCGGATGGGATGTACGTGTGCCGGCGGTGCTCTGCGCCCCTCTTTGACGCGAAAGCGAAGTTTGATGCCGGGTGCGGGTGGCCCAGTTTCGATGAGGAAATGCCGGGTGCGGTTACGAGGATTCCGGACAGAGACGGTCTGCGGACGGAGATTCGCTGCGCAAGTTGCGACGGGCACTTGGGGCACGTTTTTGCGGGAGAGAACATGACAGCCAAAGATACGCGACACTGCGTGAATTCGCTTTCCCTGCGCTTTGTACCGCGCGATCAAGCCGCATGAACGAACAGGTTGCTTACGTCGGCGGCGGGTGCTTCTGGTGCACGGAGGCGATCTTCCGGATGGTGCGTGGCGTTTTGGAGGTGACGCCGGGGTATGCGGGCGGGGTGACGGATCGTCCCACGTACTTCACCGTCAGCACGGGGACCACGGGGCACGCAGAGGTGGTGCGGGTGCGGTTTGATGCGGATACCGTTTCCTACAAGGATCTTCTCACGGTGTTCTTTGCCACGCATGATCCGACCACGCTCAATGTCCAAGGTGCGGACACGGGGACGCAGTATCGATCGATCATCCTCGCGACGAATGCGCGGCAGGAGAAGGAGGCGGTTGATTTCATCGAGGAGATCCGGACACAGTTCCGCAATCCCATCGTGACGGAGGTGCAGCCCTATGCCTCGTTCACAGAAGCCGAAGAGGAGCATCGGGAGTATTATCGGAAGAATCCGCAGCCGGCGTACTGTCAGATTGTGATTGATCCGAAGGTGAAAAAGCTCAGGGAGAAGTTGCCGGAATTGCTCCATTCAGAGCATTGATTCCTCCACCCCCGGCCCCCTCCTCCGGGGGAGGAGGGGGAGAGCGGGTACCGGACGCAGACACCCCTTCCTCCATTGGAGGAAGGGGAAGGGGGATGGAGGAAATACGACGGGATCATGTTCACATGCTATCCTCCTCACATGATCGACACCCACTGTCACCTGGCGGATATAAAGTTTGAGAAAGATCTTCCCGCAGTCATCGCGCGAGCGAAGGAAGCGGGAGTCGAGCGGATGATCACGATTGCTGATTCCATGGACGAAGCCGAAGCGTGCATTGCGATTGCGGATACGTTTGCGGACGTGTTTTGTACCGTCGGGGTGCATCCGCACAATGCCAAAGATTGGAAACCGGGGGATGCGGAACGTCTGAAGGAAATGGTCATGCAGTCGAAGAAAGTGCGTGCCATCGGGGAGATCGGGCTTGATTATCACTACAACCACTCCCCGAAGAGCGTGCAGCGCGGTGTCTTTCTGGAAGAACTCACGTTGAGTCGTGAGATCGGATTGCCGGCGGTGGTGCATTGCAGAGAGGCCATCAAGGATATCGAGACGATCGTGCGCGAGGTGGAACCTCTGCAGATGGTGCTGCACTGTTGCACGGAAAAGTGGGAGGACATTGCGTGGTTGATCGAGCTGGGTCATTCTCTTTCCTTCACCGGCATTGCCACCTATCCGGATGCGAAGGTTATTCGTCGCACAATTGAGCAAACGCCTCTCACGCAGATCATGATCGAGACGGACAGTCCGTATCTGGCCCCCGCTGTGCATCGCGGCAAGCGCAATGAACCCGCATTCGTCGCGGAGGTGCTGCGTCTCGTCGCCAAGCTCAAAGGGGTCAGTGTGGAGGAAGTCGAGGAGGTGACGACCCGGAATGCGGTGGAGTTCTTCGGGTTGATGCGATGATGGTGCCCCCGGCAGGAATCGAACCTGCGTTTCCGGCTTCGGAGGCCAGCGGTCTATCCGTTAACCTACGGGGGCTGTGCGGCGTATAGTGTCATGCATTTTGTGTTTGCGCAAAGTCGTCGGTCATTGTCGAGCGCGTTGCGGTCACTTCCCACACTCCCTACACTGCGCCCGTATGCGTCGACACCAAGATGCTTCTCCGATCGATTCTTCCGTCCCGCATTCGCAGGATTTTTTTTCTCTTTCCGTCCGTCCCATGTTTGCCTCTCTTGCCGTGCCCGCATTGCTCCTTGCTCCTTTTGCCGCCATCCAAATTGCGGATGCCGAGCCGGTGGAGATGCTGGCGTACCGCATGGAAACATTCGCCGAGTTCGGGCAGGCGGCGGTCATCTCTCCCCGTGCGCAGCAACAACTCAAAAACTCCGGCATTATGCAGGGCCCGCTGCCTTCGACTGCTTCTGCGACCGGTTCCATCAAAAGAGCCGGAGTAGTTTCTCGCATTCTGGAACGCATGATGCAGCGCAGAAAAGCGGCCGGATTGCCCCCTGCCCCCGAGACGCCGCCTGTTCCCGTCTTCACCGGACCGTCGCATCAGGAGATCATGCGGAATGTGACGGGTGTTTTCCTGACATCCGGCAGCGCGGGGAGAGCGCAGTTTCTGGATGATACCATGCGTGATGTGAAGGCGGCCGGAGGCAATGCCATCATCATCGATGTGAAAGGATCGCGCGTGTACTTCTCCACCGACGCCTCGCTCGCCAATCAGTATGAGTTGGTGCAGCCGATGTACGATCTGCCTGCGATCATCGAGAAAGCGCATGCGGAGGGGTTGTACGTCATGGGTCGTCTCATCGCGGTGAAGGATGACGGCATCACGTCCCGTGCTCCCGAAACGCTCGTGCGGCATCCCGTGTCCAATGCGGTCCTCAGTTACGGTTGGATCGATCCGTCCAATGAACTGGCGCTGCAGTACAACCGCGAGGTGATCTGTTCGCTGGCCAAGATGGGCATCGATGAAATCAACCTCGATTACATTCGCTTCTCCACGGCGAACTTCGGCGCGCTCAAGGTCTGGACCGGGCAGGAGAAAGCGGAGAAGGTGCGAAAATTCGTGGAGATGACGCGCGCGACCATCGACGAGTGCGGCCCGAAGACGCTCTTTGGTATGAGCTCATACGCCATTCTCGGATGGAATTACCCCGTGAATCTGGAGACGCTCGGACAGGACATCGTGGCGTTCGCGCCGATGGTCGACATCATTTCCCCCATGGCGTATCCGGCCACCTTCACGAGTCCCGAGTACTACGTGCCCGGCCGCAATCCCGGCAGCCGCATGTACTGGCTGGTGTATCGCACGATGACGGGCTATCAGGAATTGCTGGGTCCCGAGCACAGCAAGAAGATTCGTCCGTGGATCCAGGGGTACGGCGTCACCACGCAGAACATGAAAGATCAGATGCAGGCGCTCACCGATGCGGGCGTCTGCGGTTTCCAAGTGTGGAGCGCGGGGAACAACTACGCGCCGACGTACGCGGCCATGCCGAGTTTCCGGCGTCCGGAGAACTGCGCGGCGATGTAATTGTCATCTTTTCGACACGGCTATCTCTTACGATTGCTGCAATTGTTCTCGCCACTGTTGCAGCGCCGTTTCAATGATTGATGCAATGTTGTCGCGCAGGGGAGGCATGTTGTGCCCCCACTCCACTTTTCCATCGGGCGAGATCCGAAACCGTGATATTTCGAACTCACAATACTGAGGTTCTCCCCTCTGCTGCGCCAGATCTGCAATGTAGCGAAAATTGTCATCGAATGCTGCCGGAAGAAATGGATTTTCGAGAGTGCCACTGCCGGGGAATGAAGGGGATCCACTTGCTTGATCCTGTGCATCATCAACTGTTCCCTCTTCAATATCATCGATACGCATATGAGTATTTTATTCTTTTTAATCAATCTGTCAATCGATCGGGATACTGGAGCTTATGAGGAACAGACCATTGTGCATGCAATGCAGACTTGGCTAAGTGCATGGAGCGGGATACGGGAATCGAACCCGCGTCTCAAGCTTGGGAAGCTCGCGTACTACCACTGTACTAATCCCGCAAAGTGGAAAGAGCCGGTACAGGTTGCCCCGCATCAAGCCTCCACTGTGCTTAGACTGATGTGGGATACAGGATCTTGCGACTCGCCTCGTCGTCAGCTGCGGCAGACTCCTCGTTCGTCTGCAATGCGCCTGTGGAGCGGATGACGGGACTCGAACCCGCAACCTACGCCATGGCAAGGCGTCGCTCTAGCCAATTGAGCTACATCCGCAGGAGCGGAGGTATCCTACGGAGAATCGCTTCCGCATGCAATATCTCCCAAATAATACCCTCATCTGAATCTACCGTTTTATCGCAATCTGTGGTACAATAGTCGGAATGCACATACACCCGCACCACCAACGGATGGTGACCCGATTGCTCTCCATCGGTGTTCTCTCACTTGTCATTGCATTCGGAACCTGTTCTCTGTCGCTGCAAGTGTCCGCGCAATCCGCCGGATTCGTGCCGCCCACCAACCTCATTCTGCTGGAGCCCGTCGATCCGAACGTGACGCAGTTTCCGCCGTCAGCCGGCATGAACATGCTCTTTCAGTACTTCAATGCGACTTGGCCGTGGGTGCTGGGGAGCGCGGCGGGCATCGCGGTGCTGTGGGCGCTCATCGGCGGCATCCAGATCATGCTCTCGGGTGATAACACGACCATGCGGAGCGCGGGGCAGGAACGGCTCCTGTGGGCGCTCGCCGGGCTCCTCATCATCGGCCTTGCCGATATCATCCTGAGTACGCTCAATCCGATTTTCTACATCGACGCTCCGTGACGATCGCATCGGTTTTCAACGGCTTCGTACGATTCCTTGCGCCGGAGACGGCGTGGGCGCAGCCGATTCCGCCCCCTCCTACGATCGTATGTAATCCGCTCATCGGTTGCGGGAGCGGCACCGCGAACATTGTGGCCAAGAATGCGCCGATCGTGCTCGTGTGGATGCTGAACATCGCCACGGCCATCGCCCTGGCAGTCATCATCTGGTCGGGGTTCACCATGCTGCTCTCCATGGGTGATGAGAGCAAGATCAGCAAAGGGCGTTGGAATGTGCTCTACGCGCTCCTGGGGCTCGTGCTCGTCATTTCGGCGCAGGTCATCGTGAGCGTCGTGGGGACGACCGATTTCGGACAGGCGACCGGCGATCCGCTGACTCTCGTCGGGAATCTCTTCGCTGCGTTCATCACTTCGGCGCGCGTCATTCTCAATATCACCTTCGTCATCGTGACGGTGATCGCCGGCATTCGCATGGTGTACGCCCAGGGCAAGCAGGAGGAATTCACCAAAGGCAAAACGATGATCATCGGCGCCATCTTCGGCGCTCTTGCCATCAACCTCGGTCCCGCGCTTCTTCGCGCGCTTGCCGTTCTCTTTCCCTGATTTCTTCCATGTTCATTGCTTCGCTCGTCCGGCTTTTCCTGTCCTCTTCCGTCGCGCATGCCAATACGCTCGATACTGTCGGAACGCGGGGTGCGGGGGTCAGTGCGATGTGGCAGATGATTACCGGTCAATTCTCTCTCTCCGGTAAGAGTCCGTCGGAGGCGGTGGCGTTCTTCACATCGCGCATCATCACATTTGCCTTTTCCATCATCGGGGCATTGGCGGTCGGGCTCGTCATGTACGCGGGCATTCGTTTGATTCTCGGTGGGGAAGAGGGGAGGGATGAAGCCAAGAAAATCGTGCAGTACACTCTCTTCGGGGTGGTTCTTGCGCTCATTGCCTTCGTCGCCGTTGCATTCGTGGTGGGCATTCTGCACAGCCTGCTGAGCTGAGCGGAGAGGGATGGGAGAGTTCGGGCAAAGGACAGGGGGAATACGTGATGGGAGATGGGAATCATTTGGGATACACTGTGGTCATGTCACGTCAGTACGTCACCACGGCGATTGATTATGCGAATGCGGTTCCGCACATGGGGCATGTCATGGAAAAAATCATGGCAGATACGATTGTCAGATGGTTTCGATTGCGCGGCGATTCCGTCCTGTTTCAGATCGGCATGGACGAGCATGGCATCAAAATTCAGGAAACGGCCGAGAGGCAACAGATCTCCCCTGCGGCATTGGTCGAGAAAATGGCGCCGATCTATCACAATTTATACGAGCGATTGAACATTTCTTTCGATCGGTTCATTCGCACGACGGATACGGTCATGCATTGGCCGACCGTCATTGCACTGTGGAACAGACTGCGGGCCGCCGGAGCGCTGGAAAAACGGACGTATACCGGATACTACTGTTTGGGGTGCGAGCGGTTCATGACGAAACGCGATTTGATTGATGGCAAGTGTCAGATCCATAATGCTGCTCCCAAAGAGGTGACTGAGGAGAATTGGTTTTTCCTGCTCAAACGTGAAGGTGACTGGCTCAAGAATCTTTTGACCAAAGATGCGGGCGGCTTCCGCATCGTTCCTCCTGCACGCGCGCAGGAAGTGATGACGCTCATCGAGCAGGGCCTGGAAGACGTGTCTTTTTCACGACCCAAAACCAGTCTTTCCTGGGGTATTCCCGTGCCCGATGATCCTAATCAGGTGATGTACGTCTGGTGCGATGCGCTCACCAATTACATTTCGGGATTGGGACTGCTGACCGATCACGCAGATCTTTCTTTCTGGGATGATGCCGAAGTGACGCATGTCATCGGCAAAGATATCGCACGGTTTCATGCGCTCATCTGGCCGGCCATGCTCAAGCAGGCGGGAGTGCGCACGCCTGACCGTTTACTGATGCACGGGTTTGTCACGAATGAAGGGCAGAAAATGAGCAAGACCATCGGTAACGTGGTGGATCCCGAAGATGTCCTCAAACGGTTTGCGGGCAATCCCGATCCGCTGCGTTTCTTCCTCAGTCATGAGATTCCGGTGGGGAACGACGGCGACTTCAGCTGGAAGCGGTTGGAAGAATTGTACGATGCGCAATTACGCAATAAGCTCGGCAATCTGCTCAATCGTGTTCTGGTCATGCTCGGCAAGATGGACCGCAGGATTGTCGTATCGTCTGATCCGACATGGATTGCGGGTGACACCGTCTGGACTCAGTTCGCCGATGCACTCGACAGTTTCGATCAATGGAAGGCGATTCATGTGATTTTTGATTGGATTGAGGAGAGCAACAAGTTCATGAATGACCGGGCGCCGTGGAAGGTCGCATCGGAGGAAGACAAACACGTAATCCTCTCCGCGCTGGCGGAGAATCTGCGCCACATTTCCCTCATGCTCCTGCCCTTCATCCCGGATACCGCCTATCGTATTTCTAAGCAGCTCAATGTTCCCTATGCGCAGCACATGCTTTCCAAGGACTTTGTCATCACGGAAAATTTGAAGCAGTGGGGCGGATGCCCGGAGTGGCAATCGGTGGGGGAGGCAGAGATCCTCTTTGCGCCGCTTACCCGGTAGTTGCATTTTGCATGTTGTTTGCTACGCTCTCCCCGCTCTCACTTTGAACGACGGAGCGTGTTCCGACCTCGTATGTTTCGGTCGCGGGACTGCACGAAGCCAGAAGAGGAGCATCCTATTCTTTTCCACATATTCGTATGTTTGATCCCATGTCCGAATTGACGGGCTCTCCCTCGCCCGCTCCCTCTTCCCAACCACGACCTGCGCACGGGTTTCAAGGCGGTCAGGGCGGCGGTCGCGGCGGTTTTGCCCAAGATGTCCATTCCGTGACGATCCACGGTCGACAGCGCACGTTCTACGTTGACTTGAAGGAGTCCGGGAACGGCAAGTTCCTGAAGATCTCCGAGAAGTCCCGCGGTGGCCAGAAGACGACCATCATGTTCGACGTCGAGGACCTCGATCAGATGATCGCTGCGCTGCAGGAGATGAAGGGGCATATTTGAAGAGTTGAGAGTTGAGAGTTATGAGTATTGGGAAACGGCCGGAGACGGTCGTTTTTCATTTCCGGCAATTGAAATCGCCGGTTAACGCTGCCCTCTCTCCCACTCCTGCCCCGTCATTGCCCTCTTCCCCGCTTCCTGCACGGTGACGAGATGCAGTGTCGTCCCCTGCGCGCAGGGGAGGGGAATCGACGTGTCCGTCGGTTCGAGTGCCGTTGCGATGAGTTTGAGTGCTTGACCATTGATGAAGCAGGTGACGCCCGGCCAGGGGACCAGTGCGCGGACCATGCGATCGATTTGCTGCGCAGTCATAGTTTGCGGCTCGGCTCTGCCATCTTCCCGCGAGAGCTTGCGACAGACGGTGATACCTTCAGTCGGTTGTGGGATGGGCCGGAGAGGTGCTTTCAGTGTCTGCACCAAGAGATCTGCACCGATCACACACAGACGTTCCTTGAGTTGGAGCGTCGTGTCGCGCGGACCAATCGGTGTCTTGCGCATCGCGAGGATGGGGCCGGTGTCCAGCGTCGTCTCCATGATCTGAATGGTCACGCCGGTTTCGGTGTCCCCCGCGAGGATCGCATGTTCGACGGGAGAAGCGCCGCGCCAGCGCGGGAGCAGCGAACCGTGGACATTCACGGGGGCGATCTGCGGAAGGTCGAGGATGTGTTGCGAGAGGATTTGGCCGTAGGCGACGACGATGAGAAATTGGGGATTGGGGATTGGGTATTGGGTATCTGCGAGCATGTGATTGATATTCTCCGGTTGTGCGACGGGAAGATGCAATCGTTGCGCTGCTTGTTTCACGGGAGAGGCAATGAGTTCTTTGCTGCGACCCACCGGGCGATCGGGCTGGGTGATGACGAGCGACACGTCAAATGCCGGATCGGCGGCGAGCGCTTCCAGTGACGGAACAGCGAAGGCGGGCGTGCCGCAGAAGATGACGGAAGCAGACATGTGACGTTTCGTATTCTACAGTTCACTCTGCAGGAATACAGCTTGCGCGTAGCCCCCTTCACATTCCATCGTCACACACCCACTGTGCAAAACTATCAATGTCAGTTCATTGAGTCCCCTGCGTCGACATTCTAGGATTACTCCCTTTTTATGCCCGTGACGCGCGATCAAGCACAGGCCATCCTGCGCACATTGGAGAAAGCGCAGCGTGTCGTGTGCATCTGCCATCGCGGTCCGGATGGCGATGCCATCGGTTCGCTCATCGGCATGGGACTCCTCATCGAGCAGCATCTCAAGAAGCCCGTCGTTCTTTCCTGCATCGATCCCGTCCCGGAGACGTTTCTGTACCTGTCTCCCGTCCATCGTATCATTGAACCGCCGGTGCTCAGTGACGGAGACGTCGCCGTGGTCATCGATACCGCGGAGCCAAAGCTTACCAATCTGCAGGAGAGTCATCCGCGACTGTTCGACGGCTCTCTTCCGCTCATCAACATTGACCATCATCCCAGCAATACGCGCTTTGGTTCGGTGAACATCGTGACGCCGGAGGCGGCTTCGTCGTGTGAGGTGGTTGTGCAGATTGCCGATCTGCTGGAATGGGGGATGCAGGGGGACATTGCCACGGCGCTGCTCACGGGCGTGTACACCGACACGGGAGGGCTGCTGCATAGCAACACGAGCGCAGAGGTGTATCGAACGGTGGCGCGGCTCTTGCGGGCGGGAGCACGTCATCAGCTTATCATTTCCGCAGTGTTCCGCACGGCGCAACTGAGCACGCTTAAGCTGTGGGGGCGCGTGCTGGAAAAAATTTCCGTCAGCGAGGAGGGCGGAGCGGTGTCGGCCGTGACGGAGGGGGACTTTCGCGCGACGGGTGCCGATTACTCGGAGCTGGCCGGTGCCATCGATTACGTGAACGCGGTGCCGGGAATGCGCTTCTCCATGGTGCTCTCCGAGCGCGGTGGGCTGGTGAAGGGCAGCATTCGGACGCTGCGTGACGACGTGGATGTCTCCGAGATGGCGAGCAAACTGCAGGGCGGCGGACACAAAAAAGCGGCGGGGTTCGCCGTGGCGGGGAAGCTTCGACCGGAACTCAGGTGGAAAGTGGTGGAGCGGAAGGAGGAGGAGGGAGTATCGGAATAACCGAATAACTGAGTAACAGGGTTGGAAGCCCCGTTCAATACAGACCTGTTACTCTGTTACTCTGTTACTCTGTTACTCTTATTCCCGTCCTGTTACTCCGTTTTCCCCGTCTGGTTACTCTTTCTTCTTCATGATTTCCGACGGCTTGGTCGTAATGAACGTGGCTTCCTCCGGCCCGGCGATGATCTGCACCGCGACGTGCTTGTATCCCGCGAAGATGATGCCCTGGCCCACGTCGGAATTGAGCAGGACGTTCTTCTCGCCGTCCGTCAGGTAGAAGAGTTTCTGCAGGTTATCGACAGTGGTGGGGGATTGTTTGAGCAGGATTTGCAGCGAAGAGTTTGTGATGATGGCTTTGCCGAAGGGTGATTCCACGAAGTCGTCCACGTCCTGCGTGATGGTGGTGACACCCAGGTAGTACTTGCGTGCGCGTTTCACGATGCCGAAGAGGAAGCGCGCGGAGTCCTCGTGCTGCATCAGGTTCCAGGCTTCGTCGATCACCAGGATGCGCTTGCGCATCTGGGAGCGGATGCGGTTCCAGAGGAAATTCAGGACGATGTAAATGGCGATGGGGCGCAGTTGCTCCTCCAAATCGCGAATCTGGAAGACGATCATCTGCCGGTCGAGTTCCACGTTCGTCTTTTGATCAAAGAGTCCCGCGAAGCTGCCCGTCGTGTACTTCTGCAGGATGCGAGCCATGTTCTCGCCGCCTTCACTCGTCATCAGCACATCGACCAATTGCCCCAGCGTGGGCGGTTCGATGGCGCCGGGATTCTCCGTCGTCAGTGAGATGCCGTTGAGCGCGTAGGTATCGAGGATTGCTTTGTCCAGAATACCGTCTTCCGATGGCGTGATGGGCCCGAGCATCAGACGCAGGAGACCGTGGAGGTTCACGACGGATGCACGCAGCACTTCGCCCGTCTCCGCATCATCGCCGCGGATGGCGGTGGGCAGATCGAAGGGGTTGATGCGGAAGGGGCTCTGGATGGAGAGGGGAATGAATGAGCCGCTGACGGCTTCGCACAAATTGGTGTATTCGTTCTCCGGATCGATGACGAGTACTTCGGTCCCCTGCATCAGATACCGCAGCAGTTCCAGCTTGGCCGTGAAGGACTTACCCGCGCCGGAGGTCGCGAAGATGTTGCTGTTGGCGTTGGGCATGTCGAATCGATCGAAAATCACGAGGGAGTCGTTGTGTCGGTTGATGCCGTAGAGAATGCCGTGGTCGTCGGTGAGATCGCTGCTGGAGAAGGGGAAGCTGGCGGCCAGCGGCGATGTGTTCATGTTGCGGTTGATCTCCAGTTCGTCCTGGCAGATGGGGAGCGTGGAAGTCCATCCGTGCTCCATTTGGAAGTACGCCGGTTTGGTGAGGATCAATTTCCCTCCCAGTACGGATTCCACGTCCGTCTGGATCTTCTTCAGGCGCTCCTCGTCATCGGCGTACAGCGTGACGTACATGCCGAACTGGAAGAGTTTCTCCTGTCCGCGCGCGAGCAGATCACGCAATTCCTCGGCGTCCTGGAGCGCGGCTTCCAACGTGGGGTCGCGGACGATGCCTCGTTGCTCCAGCATGCGAATGGAACTGCGCAGTTCCGCCACCTTCTTGCGCAGCATTTTCATGATCGCTTTGTTCGATGACGGGTAGATGTAGTGCGCGATGTCCATCGTGACGTCCTGGTTGATGGTCGTGCTCATCCAGTTGGGGTAGATGAAATTCGGCCAGTTGAACGAGTAGAGCGTCCGGACGAGCTGGTCATTCATCGCGATTTCTTTTGAACGGACCTGCATGCCCGCAGGGGCGATGAGATCGAGCATCTTCTGGAGTCCTTGCTCGTAGTGCCTGATTTGTTCGCGCTCTTCCGGCGTCAATGTTTTGTCTTCCGGCTGATTGTCGTGCTCGTTCTCTTTCCCCGGTTTGCCATGGAGCCCCAGTAATTCATCGATGGCCTCGATGGCGGGGTTCGCGGCACGGGGACGGGGAGAGGCCGGCGGGGAGTTCTGTGTGTTTGGCATAAGTGACTTTCCTCTTATCATAGCAGAAAACACTGCATTCTTCAATTTGGTTACAGCCCGTCAAACAGGAATTCATACGGACCGCCGTCCCTGCGCAGCGCCCGGGTGTCACCCTGCTCCAGGATGCCCAGGGCGTCGATGCCGGGCAATTCGATGACTTTCAGTCCCGCAATGAGTATTTCGCGGTTCTCGTGCATGGAAACGAGGCGGCGTTCTCCCAGGGTCAGCAGTTTTTCGTAGAGCCGTATGAGGCTGCGTTGCGTGTCCTCCTTGGCTTCGATTTCCGAGAGGGCGATTTCAGCCGCCAGCAGCCGTTGCTGGATTTCACTGGCCAGCGCGTACTTGTCCTCACGCAGCGCCGCATTGAGTTCGCGCTGGATCACGCCGGCTTCCTGCCGTCTCGTCCTGCGATCGTCGTTGATCGTCTCCAGCTCCTGTTCCAGCCGTTCGAGTCGCGCGTTTGCACGACGCATGACATCCGCCAAACTGCCGACGTACGCATCGAAGGCCGTGGCACGCACGGGACTGCGGTTGAGCATATCCGGAATGTCGGTTTGCAGAGCTGCTCCCAGCGTTTCGAGCAGTGCAAAATCCTCGTCACGATTCGCTTCCGTGTCTCCCCGCAGATCCACGTACGCCTGAATGCCATCCAGTGCGCTGCCGAACGTGGACAGCTGGATGATGTACTGCGCTGTGTACGTGCCCAGCAGCGCAGACGGTCGCAGCCGGCGCACGTTGATCGGGTCGTGCGCAATCTGCCAGGACCATTCCACGCCGGATGCGGCGCCGGCCACCGTGGGCGCCTCCGCCGTTTCCTCGTCATCGTGCGCGCAACTTGCGAGCAGGAGGCCGACGAACGCTGTGAGGACCGCTGAGCGTAGTTTCCGATTCACAGTACAATTATACCATGAAATCTATTTGGCAGCAATTAGCCGCATAGTCGAATACGGGCCGGATTTGTGTTCAAAACATTAGTTCATTCCTGGTGCAAGAACAAATGGTGTGTCCGAATGTATGGGCTTATCGGACCTGCTATAGTCCTCCGGTGTCTCTTGAATAGAACTTTTGTTCTTCCGGTATGTTCACGCACCTTTCCACCGAAACCCGGCAGATCATCGCATCACTCTACGGGCTGCCCGATGCGGATGTGGCGTGGGTGTTCCCGCCGGATTCTTCGCAAGGAGATCTCTCCACATCCGTCGCACTGAAGATCGCCGGTGGGCTTGGGAAGAAACCGCAGGAGATTGCACGATCCATTGCGGATGCCATCAGTCTTTCACCTTCTGTGGAGCATGCTGAGGTGGCGGGACCGGGGTACGTGAATATCCGTCTGACGGTGGCGAGACTCCTGGAGGCGTGGAAGGAAGCCCATGCGGCGATCGCTCCCGTTTCCGAGCGCGACGAGAATCCCGTTATCGTGGATTTCTGCGGTCCGAACATCGCCAAACCGCTGGGAGCGCATCATTTGGGCTCTCACATCATCGGACAGGCGATCATCAACCTCTATCGTCATACGGGAGCGCACGTCATCGGTTGGAGTTACCCCGGTGATTGGGGGACGCAGTTTGGAAAGCTGTGGGTCGCATACGATCGCTGGGGGGATAAGAAGAAATCTCTCAAGGATGTTACCGTCGAGGACTTATTGGCTCTCTATGTTCGCTTCCACGAGGAGGCGGAAAAGGATGCAACGCTGGATGATGCGGCACGTGCCGCGTTTCGCAAGATTGAAGAAGGCGATGCGGCACTGCGTTCATTCTGGGCGGATACCGTCGCGGTGACAAAGAAGGATTTGGACGAAATTTATGTGCGTCTCCATGTGCACATCGATCGTGAGACGGGAGAGAGTTTCTACGAAAACAGAATGCAGCCGATCATCGAAGAAGGTATCGCGAAGGGAGTTTTTCAGGAGGGAGAGGGTGGTTCGCTCATCGTGCCGTTTGCGGAGGAGACCGGCATGCCGCCGCTTCTGATTCGCAAGGGGGATGGAGCGACGCTTTACGCCACGCGCGATCTGGCGATGATTCGCTACCGTATCGACACGGCACATCCATCGGCCATGTATTACGTTGTTGATGTGGCGCAACGCCTGCATTTTCAGCAGGTCTTTGCGACGGCGGCGCTGCTGGGATGGGAGATGCCCGAGCATGAGCACACGGTCTTCGGTCGGATGCGTTTTTCCGGAGCGGCCATGAGTACGCGCAAGGGGACTTCGCTGCGCATGAGGCAACTCTTGGATGAAGCCGTGAAACGAGCGGGAGATATCATCACGGAACGCGGAGATGCCATCCAGGCTGATGATCCGAAGGATCTGGCAGAGATGATGGGTGTCGGTGCGGTGGCGTACGGTATCCTCAGTCAGAACCGCGCCATGGACATCGTGTTTGATTGGGATCGGATGCTCAGCTTCGAGGGCAACAGCGCGCCGTATCTGCAGTACACGCATGCGCGTGCTCGATCGGTGCTGCGGAAAGCCGCTCTCGCGGGTGATCCGGTGTTGCCTGCAGTCGATGTGTTGGAACCGGAAGACAGGAAGCTTTTGCTCATGTTACTGCGGTTTCCCATAGTCCTCGCGGAGAGTCGTGACGCGCGTATGCCGCATAAGTTGACCAATTATTTGTACGCACTCTGCCAATCGTTCAATTCATTTTACAACAGCGTCCCCATTCTGCAGGCCACTGCACCGCTGCGTGACCTGCGTCTGGTCCTCACTGCTTCCGTCGCGGATATGCTGCGGACGGGGGCTTCCCTTCTCACCATCCGCGTTCCCGACCGGATGTAATTTTTCCCCGTTCTCCTATGTCACGTTTCGTCGTCCACCGTCGCTGTTCCTCGCGCCGCCCGCTCATTGCGTTTTTACTGCTTGCGGCATTCGGCATCCTCTTTGCAGGGTGTGCGCCTCCGGAACTGCCCGAGGATGTCTATAGTTTCACAGAGGATGATGTTGCCCGGTACCGCGATCTGGCGGAAGGGGGGGATGCCGCGTCAGGGTCAGAGCTTCCCGTTCCGTATCTGGAATCGATTGCCGGAGGAACCGGCATGATCGTGACGGGAACGGGAGGGCAGCGGACGGCGGTGTTGGATATATCGAATGCTGCGGCCTTCGATGCGATGCGCACCACTCCCACGACGGATCAGAAACGTTTCCAGGTCACCAATACGTTCCTCAATTTTCGCAATGCTCCCTCCGCCCGGGGTGCATTTTTGAGACGATTGGATCGGGGGGATCCGCTCGATCTGGTGGAATTTGTCGACGGCGAGTGGGCCAAGGTGCGCTTACCGGACGGGACGGAAGGCTTCGTGGCGCATCGGTACATCGGCAGGGTCGTCAGTGAAGAACGACTGGAGGAGGAACAGAAGGCGTATGACAATCTGTATGTGGTGAGTTACAGATTTGTGAACTTTCGCAGTGAACCCAGTCAGCAGAGTGCGAAATTGGGAGAAATTCCCGGGCAGACGCTCCTGCGCCCGACGGCTGTGGAAAACGGTTGGGCGGCAGTGACGCACGAAGGCAAATCAGGCTTCGTATCGCTGTCCTATCTGACAGCCATCCGTCCCAACTTCCTCGTTCGACAGGATACGTTTACGCTTCCCGTGCTCCTCTATCGTTTGGACGGGGCGACGGAGGAGGCGCTGCAATCGATGGGTGCGCACGTCGGTGCTCTCAAGCAGGCGGGGTACACGTTCATCACTCTGCGGCAGTTTCACGCACTCCTTCTGGAGCAGCAGGGTCGTGACGTTCGTTTGCCGGAGAACCGCATCGTCGTGGCGGTATCGGGTGTGACGCCTGTCAACGTTTCTGCCATTTCCGATACGCTCAATGCGCTCAGTATCGATGCGACGCTCTTCATCAGTTCCAAATATTTGGGGTTGACGGGCATCACGGAGAAAACGGTGCAGACGCTTCTGGCCAATGGTTTCGATTTGCAGTCGGGTACGCACACGGGCGATGATCTGCGCGCGCTGACCAATGCGCAGGCGGAATTGGAACTCACGCAGAGTCGGGCTCTGTTGGAGCAGGTCACCGGCAGGACGGTTTTCGCCGTCGCGTATCCCTCGGGCGGTACCAATGATCGCATCGCCACGCTTTCCGCCGGTGCCGGCTATCTCTTTGGCATCACCGACGGCGGCAAGCGCACGTTCTCGCGCTCCGAGTTCCTCCGCATTCCTGCATTCGCCGTCTTTCCCACCATGACGGCGGAGGAGGTGGTGAAATTTGCGAAGGGGGAGGGATGAGGACGGGGGACTAGGGACTAGGGACGAAGGAGGTGGGATAGGGGAAAAAGCGGGCTCAAGGACGTGTTGTATTGCCCTGTGTGACAGTGGATGCACGATGCGTGGCCCTTCAAGAATTCCGCGTATCCCGGGAGAGGACTTTCGTGGAGCGAGTGGAAGGCGCTGATTGCCTGATCATTCCTCCGGCAACACTGCTTCTGCAGGTGGCTCTGAGTCGGCGGGGGGTGATGCAGGAGGGAGCCGGTCATCGGGAATGGTCAAATTCTCAATGAGGGGCACGAGCTGTTGGATGCGATTCTCCATGGTGTTCTCGGAGTAGGCGGCCGACTGGCGCACCACTTCCATGGTGAGTTTCTTCATGAGGATGTCGCCGTACATGTAGAAGTACCACGCGGCCCACACGGCGATGAGGACGGGGATGATCGAAATGAGACCCCGCAGGAATCCTCCTCTTGTGCGCCACTTGTCGCGACGGTCCATGTTGTGCAGATACAGGAGCACCATATCCAAGCGGTCCTGCACTTCGCCAAGCCCGGTGGAAACGGCGAGGGTCGACGCTTCCGGAGCCGGGGCGGGGATCTTCGGTGCGGAGGCCGGGGCCGGACCGCCGGAAGGAGTGGCAGCGGATTTTTCTTCGGAGGTGGTGACTTTGCGAGGCATGCAGAGAGTGTACCTTCTAGAATCCTCGTTTCCACTTGCGCACCGTCTCAAATGCTCGCGTGAATCGGTACGTGCGGGAAAGGGGCACATCGCGGCAGTGCATCAGCGGGAGAGGTTTTCCGCCGAATCCAGTTTTGAACGTGGTGACGCCGGCGAAGGGGTGTCCGGAGCGGTGAGTTTTGAGCGGTTGCTCATCACTCAAGACTCGAGACTCATGACTCGGCGGAGCGATGCCCCAGAAGTTGTAGACACAGTCGCCGCGATGCAGGGCTTCACGAATCGCGGTCCATTGCAGCAGGTAACTTGCGGGGATTTTGGCGTACTTGTGCGTGGAGGCGCCGTGATGGTAGCTGGTGATGCTTGCGTAGCTCATGTGGACCGATGCGGCGACCGGTTCGTCTTTGTACCGTGCGATGTACACGATGGCTTGTCCTTTGGGTGCGAAGTGCGCCACCTGTGCGCGGATGAAGGAGTCGCGATACGGGACGAATCCATGCCGGTGCGTCGTTTCCTTCTGCAGCCGAAAGTAGATGTTCAGATCTGCCGATGGATGGGAGGAGGCGACGACGGTGACGCCTTCACGTTGTGCCCTGCCGATCAGGTTGCGAGTCGTTTTGCGCATGTTCTTCAGGATGGATTCTTCTGTGACGGGGGCCGCATAGTCGTTGATTCGTTGATGCATTGATTCGCTTGTTCGTAATTCCGCCCATGGATCAATTTGTCTCAGGGGAATGTACCAGGTGTACTCAGAGAGCAGATGGAGCGGTGAGGGAAGAGAATCGGGGATTTGGGATTTGGGATTTGGGATTTGGGATTCCGGCCAGAATGGGCTGATGCGAAGGAAAGAGCAATGATGATCTCGAGCGATGTCTTTCAGTGTATCGAGGAGAGGAGAGAGGGCGGCGGGATCTTCCAGCACCGGTCCGTACTGCACCATCAGGTGTCTGCCGCGCCGGGCCGGGACCACGATGGCTTGGCAGATGCCGCTGATGGCACCCGAGTCGTTCCGTATTTCCAATCGCACGGGCTCCTGCCCGATGTCCCGGTACACTTCGCCCATCGTCCAGCTTTGCAGAAAGAGGGCATCAGGGCGGTTCGTCAGGAACGATTCCCAAGCTTGAGCATCGGTGGCGGGTTGGACGTGCATCGGGAGGATGATAGCGGAAGTTGTTTCTTTATTTGTCACTTCTTTGCCCGTCCAAAGAAGTGACCAAGAAAGGACGGCGCCGCCAATGCCCCTCCGCCCGCCCCGCGGCTCGGCGATTGCTCCTTCCAAGGCTTCAGTCACAATCGCCTCGCGAACGCTTTGTGGCGGGGCTCCCCCTTCACCCCCTGTGGCGGCGCCCCCAGACGTTGTGTACGTTTTGTTCGTTTGCTTTCATCGAACCGGATTTGTTACCTATTTCAAAGTATCGCATATTTTTAGGTGTTCAGATGTTGTTCAATCGCTTCAATCAGCTTCAATGCCTGCTGATGTGTCATCCCCGGATGCGTTGGCAGACTTAAAATCTGTGTGCCGCAGAGTTCGGCATCGGGGTCTTGGCCATCCTTGTAGCCCAGTGCGGATGCGTCCACGGCAGGCGGGCAAATCACGCAGCCGGTCCAACCGTCGTGGAGGTGGATGTTTTGTTTCTTGAGTTGCTGCCGGATGCGCTCGGCGCCGGGCACAAAGAGGGGGAATTTCTGCAGGGGGAGATCGGATGTGATGCGCCCGGGGATGTATGGATGAGCAGTATCGTCCGGTTTTGAGGCAATCCTCCATTCTCTTCGGTCGATCTCTTCCAGATAGAATCGTGTCAGCATGCGGCGATGATCGTTGATGGTGCGAATAGTGTGCAGTTGTTTCAATGCGAGATGCGCACAGGCATTCGGCATGGTGGTGACTGCGGGTGACATCGATCCTTCTTTCTCTCGCCGGGTCAGGATGGGCACGAGCACACCGGTCTTGCCCGCGAGCGCCAGCATCGCTCTGCCGATCCATAGTCCGTAGAGCGGGCGCAGGAGTACGTAGAGCAGCGGGTAGCAGAGCAGTCGCAGGATGACGGAACGGGGGAGGGGTTTGGCTTCCTCCGCCTGTTTCTGCACGGCGGCCCTGTACGCTTCCTCCCGCACGATCAGCGCGCCGCCCGTGACGCCGGAGATCGCTTTGTCGCGGCCGAAGCTGAAGAACGCCATGTGTCCCGTTTTGCCGATGCCCGATGGTCTTGCATCGTCGGGGAGGATGTGCGCGCAGTCTTCGATGAGCAGGATGTGATGTGCATCGCAGATTTCTTTGAGTTCTCTCAAGGGGCCGGGGATGCCGAAGGTGTGTTGGCACAGAATCGCGCGCGTTTTCGGGCTGACGGCCATTTCCACTTCAGCGGGATCGAGATTGAGGGTGTCCGGATCGATGTCGACGAACACGGGCAGAAGGCCCGCGGCGCGGATCGCATTGACGACGACGACGCAGGTGTAGCCCTGGACGATCACCTCGTCGCCGGGTTGTGCAGGGATTGCCCGCAGTGCGACCAACAGAGCCTCGCGGCCGGATCCCCATAACGAGACCGCGGGCTTTGGGGAGGATGTGGCGGCATTCATGCACGTTTCCATACCTCGGGCCAATGCTGCCGTCGCCGGTCCCGATCGCCACCGCCACGGTCGCAGGATGAGCCCGGACGCCGACAGCATGTGCCGCGTATTTGCCAGGGGGCCGAAGGTGTGGTGAATGGGGGGGGACATGGTTCGTTAGTTCGTTACTTCGTTAGTTCGTTATTTCGTTACTTCGTTGTTCGTTGATGGGTGGGGCAGCAGACGCTGCACGGTTGCAGGAGACATGCGTCCGACGCAGAGGAGCAGCGCACCGGGTACCGCACGTTCCGTCACATCCGTCAGTCGTTCCACATCCTTGCCGTAACCTTGCGCAAATGCCGTTCGTCCGCGGTCAGATGTGAAGATGACGTGTTCCAGTTTCCCTTGTGCGAATGTACCCGATTCCTCATGAAATCGATCCTCCGCGTTGCCGGTTTCCAGCAGTCCGCTCGTGAGCAGTATACGCGGTCGTTGCGTTTGATTCCCCGCCCAATCGATGGCGGCACGCAGGCTCAAGGGACTGATGTTGTACGTGTCATCCAGGAGACAAACACCTTGCTCATGCCGCACATGGAATGTCGTCCGGAGGGGACGATGTGCCGCGAGAAGCTCTCGGATGCGGTCATCGGTGATCCCGAGATGGCGGGCGACGGCGACGGCGAGGAGAATGTTGTTTACGTTATGGAGGCCGTGGAGGGGGACGGAGATGGAAGACATCGTTATTTCGTTATTTCGTGTCCTCGTTTCAAACGATACAGCATGTTCATTTTCTGTGATTGCATTCGCTTGCTGATCGTTGTGAGGCTGTGTGCCCACGAGGGTGACGGGGCAGGGTGCACGATTTTTCAGCGATCGGGTGGCAGTATTGTCGCCGTAGAGGAATGCGTGTCCGTCTCGTGGCAGTGCTTCAATCAATTCTCCATTGGCCTGCACGATGGCTTCTTCCGATCCAAAGAGCGCCAGGTGATCCGAGCCCAGCGCCGTGATGACGCCGATAGTCGGGCGGATGATCGAACTGAGGAGCGCGATTTCTCCTCTGCGATAGGCACCCATTTCGATGATGAGCACACCATCGTTTTTCGTTGTTCGTTGTTCGTTTTTCATTTCCCTCATGAGCCACTGGGAGACACCCATTTCCGTGTTCACATGTTCCGGCGTGGTCAGCGGGTGCAGATCCGCGAGGACCGTTGCGAGCAATTCCTTCACCGTCGTCTTCCCGACGCTCCCCGCGATGCCGATGACGATGGGATTCTTCCATTGCGCTCGCAAGGTTTTTGCTTGTGCGAAGATACGATTCTTGAGGAGGCGATCGAGAGGGAGGAGTAGCATCCAAGCAACAAGAACGATGAATGGCTGCACAAAGGGCAGGAATATCACCATCCATTGGAGCGGTTGCACCGGTATCGGGTTGCCCGGTGTATCGAGTACCCACAGAGTGTATGCGGAGAGCAAGTACACCATCAGCAGGTTGATGCCAAGAGTCACGCACAGGATGAGCATCGCTTTCCTCGTAAAAATGGGCACGTGCTGTTTGCCTCGTATGAACTGCATGAGTCCCGTCAGCGAGAGTATGATGAGCAGCCCTTTGTACCATTGTTCTACGAGAGCGGTGCTTCCCGTACTGATCATGCGATATTCCCAGATATCCGTCACACGCAAGACGTGCAGGAGTAGCGCAACGAGGACGAAAAGCATCCATCCAAATCCGGCATAGATTCTGGTTTTGCTGAGCAGAGTATTGCTCCATCCTTCCTGTCGAAGTTGCTCACGCAGGCGGTCGAGGCGCCATTCTTTCATTTGAAAGAGTCTGCTGAACGTGAGCAGAGGGGAGAGGGAGGCCAGGAGGACGAGGAGCGAGAGGATCAAAGCCATGAAGATGGGAAGCATAGCGCATCAGGATATTGCATATAATACTGATTTATGTTATTATATCAGCACATACCCACCTTCTCTATGAAGCTCACGCGACGCGCACCGACGGCATTCGAGCAGACTGCCGCAGGTTTCGTTCTGGCATCCATGTACTTCGTGTACATGTTTGTGCTGCTACCCAACCTGTGACCGAATCACGGATGCAATGTCCTGCGCCTTATCGCGGTGGACGCGGTGGCGGATGCCCGGGAAGACGTGCAGGTGACTCCCTTTGATCAGCCGATGCATCAGGCGGCCGTCTTTCAGGGGTGTCATCGTATCGTCCGTGCCCCAGAAGATATCGGTGGGAACGGTGATGGAGGAGAGGTGCGTCGTCAGATCTTCATTCCGAACACGTCGCATCGTCTCACGCATGATCGGCGACGCCCGCTCGTAATCGTGCACGCGCATCAAGCGGTAGAGCACTTTTTTCCCCTGTGGCTCCAGTGCGCGGATGCCGGGGATACGGAAAACGAGTGCGCCGATTTTAGCCAAGAGAAAACCGACAGATCGTCGGAGCACGCGCGGGTGGTGGATGCCTGCGGCGGCGCAAAGGTAGAGGTGAGAAATAAGAAGTGGTGAGTTGTGAGTAGTGAGTGGTGAGTGGCGGGCGGCAAGTTTGATGGCGATGCGGCCGCCGTGGGAGTGGCCCAGTAGGGCTATTGGCTGTTGGCTCGTGTCAGATTGCCTCTTGTACCACTGTTCCACCCAGTCGGCGTACTCATCCACGGACCACGGACGATCCGGTTCCGGCTCGTCTCCGAATCCCGGCAGATCCGGTGTCAGGATGAGCAGATCCGTTTCCTTCAATGCGTCGCGCAATTCCCGAAAGGACTCTTTGGATCCTCCCCAGCCGTGCAGACACAGTAGGATGCGGGACATACCGTCAGTGTAGCCATACTGCGTCCATACCGCACCTCCTTCCCCCTCGTCCATCCCTTTATCTGGGATTCGCGTCTGTACTTATTAATTGCATAGGTTTGCAATATATAATAGTATTTTATAGTCAACAATTATTCTCATTGAGATAGTGTTGCAGTTGCTTTTTTAAAAACCTCCAGCCAGAACCGCTTTTCAGAAATTTCTCTCGTCCAAGCGCATCCATCTTGTTCACGTAGGTTTCACAGTAGATGAGTTTCCATTTCTGTTCTTTTGACGTTGATACATTCTTATGATTGTTGTGTTCAGCCAGTCTCCGTTTTAGATCAGTTGTATAACCAATGTATTGTTTGCCTGTGATTTCGCTCTCGATGAGATAAACGTGGTGCATGGCGGACGATTGTAGTGTGATGTTGATGGCGGCGCCACGTGATGCGGACGCATTATACGGGGCGGCGCCACGTGACTGCGCGCAGGGACGTAAAGCCGCTACGCGGCCACGTCCCACGTAAAACAGCTGCTCACTTCGCTGCGCGCAGTTTTACGTGGTGCCACGGGCCGGAATTGAACCGGCGACCTCGGGCTTATGAGTCCCGCGCTCTAACCTACTGAGCTACCGTGGCGATGAGAAAAATCTCTTGTAGCGCCGGTGGACGATACCGCGTTTGCCTCTCCGGGGCAATGCACACAAAGGAGCGGGTCCCTCTGTTTTGAGTGTCCGTTTTCGGCATCTGCTCCTCATGATGTGGCCGGCGGGGAGAGTCGGATCCGTGCCTTGCGCTTGTCGTGCGGCTTGGATTCAGTACCATGGGTGCATGCAGCAACAGGATGACACGAACGGCACGGGGCAGGGTGCGGCGCAGCAGGACGTCCCTGTCGCGCAGGCATCGACGAGCGACGATGGTGCCAAGCAGGATTGGAACGCTTTGCAGGAGGAGCTGCAGAAACTCCGGGATCTGGCGGGCAGGGCGCAGGCCGATTTGCAGAATGCCAAGGCGCGGGCAGAGCGCGAAGCGTCCGATATTCGTGCGTTTGCGACGGAGTCCATCATCCGCCGTTTACTCCCCACACTCGATAACTTTCAGCGTGCCTTCCAGCACGTGCCGGACGATTTGCAGGGGCACGAATGGGTGAAGGGCGTGGCGGTCATCGAGCAGGAATTGATGCGCACGGTGACGGACGCCGGATTGAAGCGGATGGACTCGATGGGGACCGTCGTCGATCCGCAGTTTCACGAAGTGCTCACGATGGGCCCGGGACAAGAGGGGATCGTGACGGAGGTATTTGAGGAAGGCTACCTGTTGCACGGAAAAGTACTGCGCCCGGCGAAAGTGCGAGCGGGAGACGGGGCCGCTGCGGCGGAGGACGAAGGACGAGGGACGAAGGATCAGGGGAATAACAGAGGAACAGAGTAACGGAATAACAGGGATGTGCTGCGTGGGTTTTTCGCTCCCGTTACTCCTATATTCCGATATTCCGTTATTCCGTTACTCCTCGTACACACTTTTGAAATGCATCCCCCTTCTCCTCAAAATTCTTGAACATGCCGTAGCTGGGAGACGCAGTCGATAGCAGAACGATCGGTGCTCGCGCATGCGTTCTTCGTTGCTCGTTGTTTGTTTCTCGTTTGGCAATGAAGACGGCTTCTTCCATCGATGGGGCGTCGAAGAGTCGGATTTCTGCTTTTTGCTGTTCGATCGCTGCGCGGATGCGGGGGCCGGAGCCGGGGAAGAGGATGGCGGTGCGTACGGAAGATGTCGCGAGGCGTTTTGCCAATGCCGTGAAATCGTAGCCGCGGTCTTGGCCCCCCAGAATGATGGTCGTGACACGATCGTCCAGAGCATCGAGTCCTGCGATCGTCGATTCCGGCGTCGTGGAAATCGCATCATCGATCCACTCGATGCCGCCGATGACGCCGATGCGCTGCAGGCGGTGGGGGAGTCCGTGGAACTCTTTGATTGCGGTGACGATCGTTGAGTCCGGGATGCCCAGCTCTCGCGCCACCAACGTGGCTGCTCCGATGTTGCGGAGATTGTGCGCGCCGATGAGGTGCGTTTGCTCGATGGGCACGGGCGCATCCGTACCGGAGAAGGGGATCTTGCGACCGTCGCCCTCTTGTGCGATTGCGACCGCTCCGGGTGAATCCGCGCAAAAGAAGACCATGTCTTCGTCATCCTGGAAGCGCGAGATGTGTTCCTTCGCATCCCGATAGGCTTCCAGACCGCCGTGGTAATCGAGGTGTTCCGGGAAAAAACTTGTGATGACCGCGATCGGCGGGCTCGTCGTCAGATCCATCAGTTGGTAGCTGCTCATTTCCAGCACGAAGATCGTGTGTGGATTTGCTTCATCGATGTGCGCGATGGAGGGTTCGCCGATGTTGCCGACGAGAAAGGTGGTAGGTTGTAGGTGGTGGGTTGTAGGGTGTTGCTCCCGTTCGTGTGCTTGAAGAATGGCGTGGATGAGGCTGGAAGTCGTACTTTTCCCCTTGCTGCCCGTCACGCCGATGACGAGGGCGCCTCGAGCGAGGATGGTGTCGAGAAAGATCTGGGTTGAGTTGGTCAGTTTTGAGTGATGAGTTGTGAGTGCTGTGTTCGGTGGGATGCCCGGGGATTTGATGATGACGTCGAAACGATCGAGATCATCGAGCCATTCTTTTCCCACTTGCATGTTGCATGTTGCATGTTGCGTTTTGCATTCCTCATTCTGATCCGCCACAGTGACACGGCAATCAATCCGTTCCCGTTCGATGGCGTCGAGCATCGCTCTCCCCTCCCGTCCGAAGCCGAGGATGCACACGGTTTTGCCGTTGAGTTCTTCGATGCTCATGTGGGGAGAACAGAGAGGAATTCCTCGGGGATGGCATGATCTTTCGAAGGGAGGAGGAGCGCATTGATGATGGCATCCGCAGAAGCAAAACGGTCGAGTGCTTCCGTGCGGAACATGTGCAGCACCGCTGCATCTCCCCATTCACCCCTTTCATCCGCCAGGAGAAGTGCCGCAGCCACTTCCTCCGGCGTGCCGACGCATTCGAACGGTTTGATGCCTGTGAGACCCAGCAGTTCGCGGTAGAGCGGCAGCAACGTCGCATCGGCAAAGAGATCGGCACCGAAGATCGCCAGCAGTTGTTCCCGCGGCACGAAGGCGGAGAGGAGCGCAAAGGTGAATGCGCATTTGGGACAGTGATTGCACCATAATCCTATTGAGTTTTGAGTCTGCAATTTCTCACCGGTCACTCGTAACTGATCACTCGTAGCTTTCGCAATCTTCCAGTTCTTATTGCAGCTGGTGAAGCGGTCGAAGTACTGCGGATACGTCGAGAAGATCTGCATGATGTGCAGTTCCGAGAGCGGGCGCAGCAGGCTGAAGAATCGTACGTTCCCGGTGACGAACGTTTGCAGGTAGTCCTGCAGCATGCGTTCGAATGTGATGCTCTTGCTCCACTGGTGATTGATCAT
Organism: bacterium; assembly: GCA_029558515.1. Taxonomy (GTDB): domain Bacteria; phylum Patescibacteriota; class Gracilibacteria; order Peribacterales; family Peribacteraceae; genus JAKQEM01. The sequence goes on along the minus strand of JAKQEM010000024.1, from coordinate 55,589 downwards.
GGAGGAGCCCACGTGCACGTTTCCCTCATTGGCGCTGCGCTCCGAACTGAAGACGACGTGCGTGAAGCCCTGCAGTTCTCCGATGACAACTGCGAGAAAGGAGAGGTAGGCGGAGATGGGGACGTGGCCGTTGAGCGCGCCTTGGGCGTTCAAGTCAAAGAGGGCGGGAGCGAGCGTGCGTTTGACGGTGAGCAGCGGTTTGCGAGCTTCCTCGGCGAAGCGTTCGATGAGCGGGTGGCCACCTACTCTGAAGAGGGTCATGTCGTATCCTCCTTTACGCAGAAGTTCGATGGTCACGGCGGAATCTTTGCCGCCTCCGACAGGCACCATCAAGCGCATCTCACGAGGATGCCCCCCCTCCTCTCGTGGAGGAGGGGGTCGGGGGGTGGAGGTATGTGGGAACCGGATTCTCCCCTTCGGATCGATCTTATTTTTATAGAAAAATTCTCCCAGCCCCTGCTCGTAGACGGTGTTCCAGAATTCCGCTTGCTCCCGGGTCAGGCTGCCGGAACGGATATCGATGGTTTTGGGCAGGCATGTCTTGAAGTAGCTGATGCCGCCGATGAGGTGCAGGGCGAAGAGCGCGCGGTCGAGGGAGGGGGTAGGTTCTAGGCTGTAGGTTGAAGATTGCGGAAGAGTGAGCGTTTCGGTGAAACGAATGACATCATCCAGGCTGTAGCGCAGCGCGATCTTGCCGGTTGCAGGATCGAAGCCGTACGAGTCGAAGGTGAAGCGGTTGAAGGGTTGCACGAAACCATCGTATCGGAGTCGTGTGTGAGTATCCATGTTTCCGTTCCTTCCTCCGCGCATTTTTCTGCTATCATCCCCTTGTCTTCTTCCACTCTTTGCCATGGTGGCGGAATGGTATACGCGCGCGACTCAAAATCGCGTTCTCGCAAGGGATTGTGGGTTCAAGTCCCACCCATGGCACCAGCCTTCGCATCGCGAAGGCTGCCTTCTCAGATCGTAAGAAAGCTGCAGAGTATGAGCGGAGACAAGGTTGCATGTTAGACACACATCATTCTTGTCGTGGAGGCGGGGCGTCGGTACCCTTGTTGCATGTACGATGTTCTCATCATCGGGCTCGGTTGCGCCGGGTACACGGCGGCCATCTACAGCGCGCGCTACAAGCTCAGCACGTTCATCGTGGGGATGGAGGAGGGTGGGCTCGGCATGACGGCGGCGGAGGTGGGCAACTGGCCCGGAACGAAGGAGATCACCGGACCTGACCTCATGCAGTCGTACAAAGATCACGCGTTGAGTTTTGAGAACGTGACACACAAGAATGCGCGGGTGACGAAGATCGAGAAGAAGGACGGAGTCTTTGCGATGCATCTGGATGACGGACAGATCGTGGAAGGAAAGGCGGTGATCCTCGCCATGGGATCGAAGAAGCGGCACTTGGGCGTGCCGGGGGAAGAGGAGTTTGCAGGAAAGGGCGTGACGTACTGCGCGACGTGCGATGCGTTTTTCTACCGTGGCAAGGATGTGGCGGTCATCGGCGGGGGAGACAGTGCGGTGGAAGGTGCGGCGATTGCCGCGCAGGTGGCTAGGACCGTGTACCTCATTCACCGGCGTGATTCCTTCCGTGCGGAGCCCTATTGGATTGATGAGGTGAAGAAGAGACAGAATGTGGTCTTCGTACTGGAACGCAATGTGAGGCAGATTCTCGGATCGGAGCGTGTGACGGGCGTACTGCTGGACCAGCCGTTTGACGGGAAAGACAGTCTCCTCGTGGATGGCGTCTTCATCGAAGTCGGGGCTGATCCTGCGACGGAACTGGCGCAGACGATCGGATGCAGAGTGGATGCCAAGGGTTATTTGCAGGTGGATGCGGGGATGAGGACGTCCGTGCCGGGGGTATTCGGGGCCGGAGACATCACCAATGGCAGTAATTACTTCGCGCAATTTGCCACGGCCGCCGGGGAGGGAGCGGTGGCAGCCAATAGCGTTTTTGGCTATTTACAGGGGAATGGAGCGGGGAAGGGAATTGCAAAGGCGGGGTGATTCCATCAACGAGAGAACGAGAGAACGGATGAACATTTCCCCTTGTCAGCAGAGCAAATCTCCCTACAATGCCCCCACTATGCCAAGAGGAAAGCGTACCGTTTTCACCGTCAGTTGCTCCGAAACCGGTCTGCGGCTGGGCACCGTGCGCCTGCACAAGCAGGATAAGCAGGGGCGGTCGTGGAAGGAGCATGCTGCCAAATTCAAGAAGTACTGCCCGAAGCTTCGCCGTCGCGTGACGGTGAAATTGAAGGAGGAGAAGCACTCCTCGTGATGTTTCTCGGCATACGGTATTGGGAATGCATTTTTTGCGATCATCGGATATTCTCAGTTCATGCCTGAAGAGACCTACCGCGAAGCCGCGGCAATTCTAGTGCTTCGACCATCGGGCGACACCAAGTCCCGCGAGGACGGCTTGGAGATGCTCCTATTGCACAAGCCGCGCAAGCGTGATGCCTGGCAACTGCCTCAAGGTGGGATGGAGGAAGGGGAATCGGTGGGGCAGACGGCGGTCCGTGAGCTGGCCGAGGAGGCGGGATTGCAGCACGTGACGGTTTTTGGTGAGAGCGGTGCAACGTACCGGTATGATTTCCCCGCCTCCTTTCGTCGGTTCCGGCCGGACCACATCAAGGGGCAGCGGATCCGTTTCGTCTTTGCGTTGATCAGCCGCGAAGCGCAGGTGACGGTCGATCAGCAAGAAGTGGATGATTATGTGTGGCTGTTGCCCTCGGCGCTGTCGCAGTACATCGTCAGAAAGGAGTATCGTTCCATTGTGGAGGAGCTGTACAGGGAGGCGGCATCCTTGATCCGTCACGAATCCTAATGCGTATCGTCAGTCTCCAGCTCGAGCAGTTTCGCAGTTATGTGCGGCAGACCGTCCTCCTGTCCGATCGTGATGTGCAGCTTTTCATCGGGCCCAATGGCAGCGGCAAGACAAATTTGCTGGAAGCGATGTCCGTTCTGTCTCTCGGCAAGTCCTGCCGGGGAAAAGAAGAGGGGGACTTGGTGCACTGGGGCCGATCGTTCTACCGCTTACGCGCGGAGATTCGCAGTGATGTCGGGGAACGCAGCCGCATCGAAGTGCTCAGTGAAATCACGCCGCGACGTCGTAAGGCTGCTTTCCTCAATGATGTGCGCATTCCTCTCACAGATGCAATCGGAACGGTGCCGGTTGTGATTTTCCTCCCGCAGGATCTGGAGCTCTTCAGCGGGGCGCCGGCGGATCGTCGACGGTTCCTCGATCAGCTCCTCAGTCAGGCAGATCAATCCTACGTTCCCGCTTTCGCCGCGTATCAGAAGGTGCTCAAGCAACGCGGCGCACTGCTTCGACAAATCGCCGATGGCCGTTATCCGCCGTCCGCGCTCAATGTGTGGGATCGGGAACTCGCGGAGAAAGGTGCTCCTCTCACGCTGGCCCGGCTCGAGCTTCTGGCCGCTCTGGATCTCTCGTTTGCGGCGGAAATGGCGGGACTCGGGGAAACGTGGGGGGAGGCAACGCTCTGCCCTGTGCGGAAGACGACCGGTCGGAACTTGGAGGATCTCAAAAGGGAGCTTCTGGAACTCCTCTTGCATGCCCGTCAGCGCGATATAGCCCTGCAGTCGACGACGGTGGGTCCCCATCGGGAGGATTGGCACATTCTGTGTGACGGCAGACCGCTTTCGACTTTTGCATCGCGCGGACAGGAGCGGGTGGCGGTGGTGGCTCTCCTGCTCCTGGAAGTGTCGTATCTGCAGCTGCGACGCAGGGAGCGTCCGGTCATCCTCCTCGATGACGTCTTTTCCGAACTGGATGACGCTCATCAGTCGGCACTGCTTCATCGATTGACGGATTGCCAGGTGTTGATGACGGCGGTGCGTGCACCGGCGCACGTGGAGGAAGCGACGGTGTGGAGGATGAGGGATGGGGAATGGATGGTTGATCATGACCAATAACCAAATCCCAATGACCAAATTTCTTCGACGAGTGTTGGTCATTGGTCATTGTGGCTTGGTCATTTCGTATTGTTTGGATAGACCAAGGCTCCGTAGAATGCCAGAGCCAATGCATCGGCGGCATCATCCGGCCGGGGGACGGAGGGGAGTTTCAGTTCGGTCACGAGCATCGTTTGCACTTGTGATTTATCCGCCGAGCCGTCGCCCGTGATGCCTTGTTTCATCTGGAGCGGCGTGGGTTCGATGATCGGCAGCCCCCGTTCCGCCACCGTCTGCACGATGATGCCGCGCGCTTGGGCGACATCAATGGCCGTTCGTTCATTGGTGGCGAAAAACAGTCGCTCGATCACCACCAATTCCGGTTTTTGATCATCCAGATACGCGCTCAAATCTGTCCGGATCTCGCAGAGTCGATCGGGGAGGGGCATGCCTGCGGGCGTCGTGATCGTCAGCCATTCGACCACGTGCAGGTTGCTGCGGGACGGGGCGTTGAGGAGCCCCAAGCCGATGGTTGCCAAGCCGGGGTCGATACCGAGGATACGCATGAGAGGGGAGGAAACCGAGGATTCCGAAGTCACCGGGGACAAACGGCATGTGCACCTCGAATTTAGCGGTAGTATCTGCTATACTGAAGAGAAATGCACAAACAAATTCCCCGCCATCGACTGTTCATAGCCGTGCCGGTTTTTGCGTTCTGTCTCGTCTGGAGTGTCGTGGGGGGGATGGTGCATGCGGGTCCGTCGCCCGTTGCCGATCTACCCGGTACCACCCTCCGAGTGACGGAAGGCGAACGCATCGTGCAGATCCCCGGTGGCATCGTCCGTCTCGGGAAGGAGTCGATCCTCCATATCACCGATGACGGGGCGGAGTTGGAGCGTGGGTCTGCGTTGGCCGTCGCCGATGGAAGACTGGTCCTGCATGTGAGTGATGCGGATATTTCCGGGTGGGCGGGAGGATTCCATGTGACGGCGCACGGTGATCGCATCAGTATCGCCGCTCTCACGACGCCCGTACGCATCGATCGTGATGGCGGGACGATGATTGTGCCGGTGCGCACGCAGGTGCCCACGCTCTCCAATGCAGCCATCGTGGCCGTGCCGCAGCATTTTCTGCGCGAGAACCAGCCGGCCATCGTGATGCTGCAGGATCGCCTTCCGCAGTCATCCTTCTCCCTCGAGAGTGCTCCGCCTTCGGCCGTCGTATCCGCGCTCCGGTTTCCCGCCGCGCGCGACCGAGCGAACAGAGAAGCAGGGCGGGGAACGGATTGCGGCTTGCATTTGGTTTCCGCAGCATCACAGGGAACCGCAGGTTCGCTTCTGCTGCCTTGTATAGAGCGAGCGGAGGACTGGATGCTGCTTTCCTTCCATTTGGCCGTCCGGAATGCCGTTTGGTCGCTGCCCGCACCGTCCTCCGCCACCGTCGAAGATCGCATCCGGCGCATCGAACTCTTGCCGCTCAGTGATCGCGGTTCCGTTGCAGTTCCCGAACAGATCGTCTCGTGGTGGGCTCAGGACGCCGCTGCGATTCTCGCGGATGCCTCCGGTGCGTTGCTGGCAGATCGTCTTCCCATGATCACAACTGCCATCGCGCATTTGAGTCAAGCCGGATACCCCGACAGAGCCAAACGGTACGCCACTCGTCTGCTTGCATTGGAGAAGCATGCTCCCGTTCAATTCGGATCCGTCGTGACATCGTTGCGATCGATTCTTGCAGATGCCGTTCCTCGATTCACCATTCCTCTCCATGCCTCACTTTCCACTCGGCCCGTTGACAGACCGATACCCGCGGAGGTTACGCCGGATCCTACTCTCCTGGCGGATGCGGACAGAGCCCTGCGCGACGCCGGGTTCATGTTTACGGGGGGAACGTACATCGAACTCGAAGGTTCGTCCGTCGCGGTGCGGGATATCGTGCTGGGTACGCCCAAAGGGCATCAGGTCGTGCAGTTTTCTTTCAATCCCGCTACGAATACCGTTTCTCGCATCGGCGTCGATGGCAAGCTACTCCCGTACAGTCTTCCACTGGATCGGTATGTGCGGTGGGTGAGGGGGGAGAAGCTTGAATAGTTTCATGAAGGTAAGTCAGTCTTGCGTATGATATTATCATATGATAGTATCATACCATGACCACGATTTCTGTTCCCTTACCGGCAGATCTGTTGCTTGCTCTGGAGGCTCTGGTACAGCAGGGGGTGGCTCCCAATAAGGCCGAGGCCATGCGCTTGGCATTGAAGAAGTATGTCGAGGATCAGGCGGTGGAAGCGGTTTTGCGTGCGGAACAAGAGCCTTCGCTGACGGGAGATCTGGAGGAATTGATGCAAAAAATCTAATCAGGTATGCAGCTCTCCTACAAACCCTCCTTCGTACGTGCACTGCAGAAGCTTCCTCCATCGCTTCAGCACGAAGCGCTGGGAAGCATTACGCTTTTTCGTCAGGATCCGTTTGATCCTTCACTCAAGACGCACAAGTTGCAAGGCAAATTGTGCGGTCGCTGGAGCTTTTCCGTGAACTACCGTTACCGGATCGTTTTTCGATTTGAGGGGAAAGAGCATGCCCATCTCCTCGCTATCGGTGATCATGATGTGTATCGGTGATGGTGGGCGACGGGGGACTTGAACCTCCGACCTCGACATTATCAGTGTCGCGCTCTAACCAGCTGAGCTAGTCGCCCTTCATGTGAATGGACGCGCTCTCATCATCCGCCTCAGGCGGATAGTCGCCCGGGATGAGAAACGACACACGGACACATGCCCGCGAGTGGGTGCATGATACCCATTTGCCCCCGGCCCTTCAATCTATTCTTTCGGCACTTCAATGAGCTAAATACCCATCTTCCACCAAAAAGACGCCTTGCGGCGCCCTTTCGATTGAGATGAAGCGAGGAGACTCAGTCTTCCTCCGTTTCCACATGGGTCCGGCGGCGTTCTTTGATTTCCAAGCGGATGGCACGGAGCTTCTCTTGGCGTTCGCGCAGCATTTCCTTTCTCGTTTGGATGGTCTGGTGCATCGTTTCCATCTTCTCTTCGCGGCTCTCCATCAGTTCCGTGCGTTGTTCCATTTGCATCTGCTGCTGCGTTTGGACGCATGTTGCCTGGTCGAGCCCTGTTTTTTCCGCGCAGGCCTCTCGGCGCTGCAGGCGTGCGTCCCGTCGTTCCTGCAAGCGTTGGCGCAAGAGCAAGAAGTGTCGGCGGACGCGCTCGCGGGCTTCCGTGCGAACGCATTGTGCGTGCTCGGTTCCGGTCAGTGTGGCGCAGGGGCGAATGAACGAAGAAGACGAAGATGACACGGACGACAAGGACGACAAGGACGATGACGATTCGATTGATGATGCTTCGGAGGAAGCTGATTCCACGGAGGATGACGAAGATGAAGAGGATTCCACGGAGGATGACGAAGAAGATGAACTGTCTGCATCCTGCGCGAAGGTCGGTGCAGCTATGAGCATCAGCGCAAGGCTGAAGGGAAGGAGGAGTTTCTGTACCATGGAAGAGAGGGGAAATGAGAAATCAGCTTACCATGCATGACCGTTATTTTCGCTTGCGGTGCGAAGGTATTCTCTCGCGTCTACTTCTTGTAGATATCCGTCACGCTCTCTTTGCGCTCGATGTGGTGGATGACCTCGGCGAGCAGAGGGGCGATGGGGAGGACCGTGAGTCCCGGGAACGTGGCGGTGTTGGGAATGCTGTCCGTCACAACGACTTCGGTAAATTGAGCTTTCGACAGCCGCTCGATGGCTTGACCTGCAAAGACGGCATGGGTGGCCGCCACATACACATTCTTTCCCGCGCCACGCGCACGGAGTGCTTCCGCCGCGGCGACGAGCGTGCCTGCGGTATCGATCATGTCATCGTAGAAAATGCAGGTGCGTCCTTCCACTTCGCCCACGATATCGATGATTTCCGCCTGGTGGTGCGCGCTGCGGACTTTGTGCATGATGGCGAGATCCGCCTGCAGGTCATCGGCGAATTTCTTGGCCAGTTTGGCGCCGCCGATGTCGGGTGCGATGACGACGGGGCGGTCGATTCGTTTACCGCGGAAATACTTCGCAAAAATCGGACGCGCATCCAGTGCGTCCACGGGCACGGAGAAAAATCCCTGGATCTGACTGGAATGGAGATTGAGCGTAATGACGTGATCGGCGCCGGCTTCCTCCAGAAGCTGTGCCATCAATTTGGCGGAGATCGGCTCCCGCGGTTCCGACACGCGATCCTGCCGCGCATAGGGGAAGTAGGGGAGGACGACGTGGATGCTCGAGGCAAAGCTCAATTTGGCCGCCTGGCACATCAGGAAGAGTTCGAAGAGCGCGTCGTGGGGGTCGCGGCCGACGGCCTGCAGCAGAAAAACCTCCTGTCCGCGCAGCGACTGTTCGTACCGAACGTAGCATTCGCCCGCCGCGAACTTCTTGAGGGTGATGTGACCGAGCGGCACCTTCAATTCCTCTGCAAGGCTTCCGCTGAGGGCCGGATGGGAAGATCCTGCGAAGAGGTACATGGTCGAGTATAGTATAGCAGATGCACATCCGTTTCTCCACCGCCGTCGGTCTGCCCGTGCAGGAGGAGCATGCGCGATCCTCCTGTGCCGCCGTTCGCGGCGTTCTCCTCCATCCCGATACGGGGAAGATCGAGGGATTCTTCGTGGCTGTGCCGGGGTTTCTGCATGCGGAGGAACGCTTCCTGCAAACGATGGATATTCTGCACTGGGGGAAAAGCATCCGCATTCGTGATGAGAACGTGCTCATTCCGGTGGGAGATGTCATCCGACTGGAGCGTCTCTTGGAGGAGCGTCGTCCCGTGCTGGGGCAGCGAATCGTGAGTGAGGGAGGGGTGTCTCTGGGAACGTGCAAGGACATACAGTTTGATACGAAGCAGTTCCAGCTGGAGTGGATCTTTCCGCGCAGAATGCTGCGATGGGGACGAGCCATTCCCGCATCGTCCATCGTGGAAGTCCGGTCGGATGCCGTGGTGGTGCGGGAAGCCGTACTGCTGCAGGAGACCGCAGAGAAAACGACGCTCCTGCCGGGGGTGGATTTGGTGGGAGGATGAAGAATAACAGAGTAACGGAATATCAGAGGAACAGGGACGAGCGTTTCATTCTTTCGATTATTTGTTGTTCAAAAAAAGCAGGGCCGAAGCCCTGCAGTTTCTGATGAAGAAGCAGTCTTGTTTTACTCTGCGACTCCCCCTGTGACTTCTCCTGCCAATATGTTGGTGATCAAACCAACGATGACGCGTGCGAACAGGACGATCACCAGTCCGATGAGAGCATAGAAAATCGTCTTCTTTGCCTTGTCTTTCGCTTCATCTTCTCCTTGTGAAATGATGAGGCGGATACCTGCGATGACGATAACAATAACCGCAATGAGTGCAAGGAAATTTAGGACAACATTCACTACATTAACGATGATTTCTCGAATTGTGCCTTCATCGGTTCCTGCTCCAGGTGTGCCTTCGAGTTCCGGGTCTTCTCCTCCAAATTGTGCAAAAGCAGAAGATGCCAAACTCATGACGAGCGTTCCGGAGGTCAGAGCGTATGCGCCGATGCGCTTGAGAGGTGCGATCATAAACGAAGGGGGAGAGAGTGAGTGGATGCGTTTAGTTTTGTGGAACACCGTCCTACAAGCAAGTGATTCGCGCCGATGCGGGGTGACATTCTATTGACCGAAAATGATTTGGTGTCTTTGTGATTACTCACGAGGAGGAACGTTTGCTGAGGATGCCGATGGTGAAAAGGAGGACGGCCGGCAGTGCGAACCAGAGATTCTGGTACTCCACCATCATGCGAACCAGCGGGCTGGATTGCACGATGGGTGTGAGGAACGGGGCGTTAGCCAGGTTGCCGTCCAAAATCGGCGTGGCTCCGATGTAGGTGAGGAGCGCGGAGAGCAGCAGCCCCGCCGTGAGCAGTCCGAAGATCGCCGTCGCCACGGGTTCCCAGAAACCGGGGAGCGCGTGCGGGTAGTCGGTATCGAAGCCGCCGCTGACGGACAGTCCGATGATGACGGCGACGAAGAGCGCCAGTTTGATGATCGAAATGACAGAGTGATCGACCCGTAGTCCCACAAACTGAGCGAAGGATTGTGCATCGCCCACGAGCATCGCCATCAGGTTGCCGACAGCCTGCACCGCGACGATGGCGATGTAGGAAGCGATGATGATCTTCACGGCTTCGTCCTTTCCCACGATGAAACTGTATGCGACGACGACGGCGAAGAAGACGATGACGAGGAGATCCCAAGTGAGGGCGAGTTCCATGGAAGGGATTGTAGCGTTTCTCGTTTCTCACCACCAATTACTCATCACTCATCACTGCAGAAGCCAGTGGCAGCGATGCGTGCGTTTCAAACGGAGCGAAGGCGACGTCCTTCCTTTCAGTGATCATGCACTGAGCCGCTGCGCCGATCATGGCTGCATTATCCGTGCAGTACGTCAGTTTCATCGGGAAGCGCATGCGCACGGAGGGGAGCGCGTCCGCGAGCATCGTGCGGAGAACGGCATTGGCAGAGACGCCGCCGACGAGGTGGAGTTCTCGGATCTCCGGGTGACGCTTCATTGCGCGGATGATGCGATCGATGAGGTGACGGCAGAGGGCCGCTTGGTAGGAGGCGGCCATGTCGCGATGGTCGGCGTTTTCCGTATCACGCAGGAGGTACCGCAGCGCCGTCTTCAATCCCGAGAAGCTGAACTCGAGCGTGTCTTCCTGTTTCAGCGGCATCGGAAAGGCGAAGGCGTCCGGGTTGCCTCCTTCCGCAAGTTTGGCGATGGCCGGTCCGCCGGGATACGGGAGGCCGAGCAGTTGCGCGCCTTTGTCAAAAGCCTCGCCGACGGCATCATCACGCGTTCTGCCGATGAGATGTCCCGTGAGGTGCGTTGTGCGCAGCCAGAGATCCGTGTGTCCGCCCGAAGCCGAGAGTGTCAGAATGGGGAATCGCGGTTCGTCTGCTTGCGGGAGGTCGAGCCAGGGGGAACTGAGATGCCCCAGCGTATGATGGACGCCGATGATCGGTTTGCGCCACATCCGGGCGAGTGTCCGGGCGGCTGTGGTGCCGACGAGGAGGGACCCGAGCAGTCCCGGTCCGCGGGTGACCGCGATGGCGCTGAGGTTGCGAGGCTCCATCTTCGCTTCCTCCATGGCTTGATGCAGGACGGGCAGTATGTATCGCACCTGTTCCCGCGCCGCCTCTTCCGGGATCACGCCGCCCGCATGTTCGAACACTGTTTGGGAACTGGCGATGACGCAGCTCAGGACGTCGCGACCCTCTTGCACGACGGCGGCGGATGTTTCATCGCACGATGTTTCAATGGCAAGCAATGGAATAGGATTGCATTATCACGCATTCACTCTTCATAATCCACGTATTGTGACATCCATTCTCTTCCTCACGCGATCCTGGTACGGATATGGCGGTATGCAGCGCTTCAGCCGCGATCTGTGTTCGGAACTCGGCACCGCGTACGGCATGCGTTTTCACTGCGAACATCCACTGCGACCGGGAAGGGTCGGGCAGGCGAGCTTCCTCTTCCGTTCGCTCCGGTCGGGTTTGCGGGACGGATGGGCCGGCTGGCGTTTGCATGTGGGGGATTGCGCGTTGCTGCCGCTCGGCGTGCTGCTTCACTTTCTCACGCGCGCCCCCCTCAGCGTCACCGCGTGCGGGTTGGATGTGGTGTATCCTGCTCCGTGGTATCAGCGGATGCTGCGTTTCAGTCTGCGATACTGCGAGCGGATCGTGTGCATCAGTAATGCGACGGCGCGGGAGGTCAAAGCGCGGGGCGTGCCCGAGGAGCGCATCGTCATCATTCCGCCCGGCATTTCCCCATCGAATGTCACGACGGAAGCAGCGGGGTCGCAACGACGCCGTGCCGCGCTGCTCTCGGTCGGGCGTCTCATCCCGCGCAAAGGAGTGGCGTGGTTTCTGGAACGCGTCTTCCCTTCGCTTGCCGAAGAATTTCCGGATCTCACCTACACCATCGTGGGAGAGGGGCAGGATCGGGCGCGCATCGAGGCGATCATTCATCGGGAAGGTCTTGGTCGCCGCGTCACTCTCTGCCATGCACTTACCGACGGTGAGCGCGATGTGCTGATGGAGCATGCGTCGCTCTTGCTGATGCCCAATGTTCCCGTGGCGGGGGACATGGAGGGGTTCGGAATCGTCTGCATCGAGGCGGCGGGGCGGGGACTACCGGTGGTGGCGGCGCGCATGGAGGGCATTCCGGATGCCGTCATCGACGGGGAAACGGGCCGGCTGTTTGCACCCGGCGACGTACAGGATTGCTTGCGCACGATCCGTGAGTTGCTGCATGCGCCGCCGGAACGCGCGATGGTGGCCGAGAGCGCGTGGGGGCGGTTTGGCTGGCAGGCGCTCATTCACCGTTACCAAGCCCTCGTGTTCGATGTGTGAATCGCACCGCGTCGGCCTCATCAGTTGGGATTTTGCTCTGCGCAAAGGAGGGATGGGACGGTCGCTTGCATGGATTGCATCCGCGTTGCGTGAGGGAGGCATCGTTGTGCGCGTGGGGTCACCGGTCGTCGGTGACACGGAAAGGGCGCTGCTCCCCGTGACGCGATGCATCGGCGGACACTTGCTCTTTTCGCTGCTGCTGCCTCCTGTGCTGCGACGATGGATTGCTCGCAACGGTGTCAATCGTTTGCTCCTGCCCGTCGGTCCGGGCGGCGTCCTGCTTTGGGGGCGTCCTCCGATGCCCTTCGACGCCGTCGTCTACCACACCTATTTGCAGCAGTGGCGGGCGGTTCCCGGTCAGCGTTGGAAGCGTGTGTTCGTACCGTTGGAGCGGCGGATGCTCCGTCGGGCGGAACGAATTTTTTGCTTCTGTGAAGATACGGCGAGGGTGCTGCGTGAGAACATGGGGATTGCGGGAGAGAAGGTGCGGGTGCTGCCGCATGCGGTTGCATGGAAAGGTGAGGGATGTGAGGGAGGGCAGGAAAGTAAGAAAAGGGAGAAAGGGCAGAAAGGTTTGTGCGTGTGCATCGCGCGATTGGAGGAACGCAAGGGGGTGCGGGTGCTGCTAAAAGCCTGGAAGATCGTCGTGCAGCACGTTCCCGATGCGCGATTGGTGATCGTCGGCAGAGGGAAGCAGGCACGGTGCATCGATCGCTTGATTGCAACCGTCGGTCCGTCGGTACGACGTGTGCCGCACTTGCCGCAAACGGAGTTGCAGGCATTGGTGTTGCAGGCGGCAATTGCGCTGTGCCCCGCGTATCTGGAGGGATTCGGTCTGGCGGCCGCGGAGGCGATGGCGGCGGGGACGGCGGTGATTGCATCGGACGTCGACGGATTACGTTCCCTGATTGTGCACGAACACACCGGATTGCTCGTTCCCGCGGGGGATGCCCCTTCGCTCTCCGCTGCGATCGTACGACTTCTCTTCGATGATGCGCTGCGGGATCGTCTCGCGCATGCGTCTTTTGAGGAAGCGCGGATTCGGTTCGATGCTTCGCGGTCGGCGAGAGCACTCGTTGCCTCGTACGATTCCTGTACAATCGCAGCATGATCACGCGCATCATTCCGTCAGCGCTCACGATGTGGGATGTCGTGGTGCGTGGGCCTTGGATACGATGGGGCATGAGACGTTCCACCGAAACGTCTGTACTGGGTGTGGCCGCGATGATCGGACTTCTGATCAAGTTTCTGTGGCCGCTATTCGTTTTTGATGTGCCGCTGGGATACGATCCGGGGTTCTATCGCTATCTGTTCGTGCATCATGCGGAGGCGCTTCCGCCCTTTGTCCTGCCGGACCTGGCGCCGTGGGCGCGCGGCCATCCGCTGGGACTCTTCTTTTTTTCCAGTCTTCTCCTGAAGGCCGGATTGCCCGTCGATTGGCTCATCGGTTGGATGTGGAATCTGGTTCCCGTCATCCTCGCCGCGATCTACGCGTGGATCATCCGCCGCAGATACGGACTTACGGTCGGCGTGCTCACGTTGCTCGCGGCCTTGCTATCGATTGCATTCTTCGATGGGTTCGCGGCGATGTACTGGAAGACGTACGCGGCGCTCTTCTGGATGATCCTCACCTTCGCCGCTTTGGAGCATCGCTCCTGGTGGAGCGTGCCGCTGGGCATTCTCACCGTCGCCACGCACCATCAGACGGGGTTGCTGTTTGGCCTCGTGTTTGGGACGTGGATTATTCTGTCATCCATTGCCATGCGGATGGAGAAGGAGAGACGCCCTGTAGGGCGTCTTTACACGATGAGGCAGAGTGTGATGATGGTGGTAGTCGGCCTGTGTATTGTGCTCATCGGTGCCGCGACCTACGCACCCATCTGGCAGGATGCCGTACTCGTCCACATTCCCGCGCTTCTCGATCGTTCGGTTGCGGCTGCGGGCAGCTTTCCTCCGCCACTCTTCTATCTGCAAACCTCAGGCGTCCTTCTGCTGCTTGGCATCATCGGATTCGTCGGCGACGTTCGCAGGGAACGCTGGACCGTGTGGCAGCTTGCTTTCCTGTGGAGCGCGGTGTTCGTGTGTCTGCGTTTGCTCTTCTACCGCCGCTTTCTCCTTCAGCTCGATTTCTTCCTTCTGCCGTTTGTCGCCATCGGCATTCGTGATCTTTGGGTGCGCTACCAGCGCCGTGCCGTCCGCGTATGTCTCATTGCCGCATTGGTGGCGCAGGGCATGGTGATGGTGCTCGTCGTGCGCACGCGCGGGCCCATCGTGGATGCGCAGACATTTGCGGCCATCGAGCGATTGCCTTCCCTCCTCCCGGCCGATGCGTTGGTACTGAGCCTGGAGAATCAATCCGTCGTCGTGCTGCGCGGCTGGCTGCCGTATCACCGGGTCGGCGGACCGGGGCTCTTCGATGCGTCGTGGTCGTACGCGGAGTGGGAGAAGTTTTTGCTGGGAACGGATGCGGAGAGACAGGCATTTCTGCGAGCACTCCCCGTTTCCACGTATCTGTTCGTTTCACCGTTTTTCCGTTCGTACTATGGCGACCGTGCGGTTTCTCTGCTGCACGATCCATGCCTCGTTCCCTCCGTGGAGCCGCTCCTGCTGCGCGTCGAGTGTCCCACCCTTCCCCATGATTGATCTCTTTCCCTCGCGGGCGGTTGCGCTCGACCTCTTCGGTTGGCAGGTGCATTGGTACGGGTTGCTGTACCTCGCAGCGTTTCTTCTTGCATGGTTCTTGGTGCCGCGTTTGCAGCATTTCCGTTCGTTGCAGCTCTCCTCCGATGAGTGGTCACGCATGCTCTCGTGGGCCGTCGTCGGCGTCATTGTGGGCGGGAGAATCGGGTATGTTCTCTTCTATGCTGCCGCCTATTACATCGCGCATCCACTGCAGATCGTTGCGGTATGGCAGGGAGGGATGTCGTCGCACGGGGGCATGATCGGCGTGGCGGTGGCGATTGGGTGGGCGCTGCGTCACCGATCGCGCAGGGACATGCTTGCCATCGCCGATATTCTGGTTATTCCTGCAGCCATCGGTCTCGCATTCGGTCGCATCGGCAATTTCATCAATCTGGAAGTGTACGGAACGGTCACGACGTTGCCGTGGGGCATTGCCATTCCCGATGTCGAAGGACTGCGCCATCCCACACAGCTCTACGCCGTCGTGAAGGATGTGCTGATCGCATCGGTCTGTTTTCTGCATGTGCGCCACGCATCCTCGCGTCCCGGTCGCACGCTTGCGCTCTTTCTGATGCTCTACGGCGTGCTGCGCTTCCTGATCGAATTCCTGCGCGAGCAACCCTACGGCGTGTGGGAGGTTGGCTTTGTGACGCTGACGCCGGGGCAACTGCTCACGCTGCCACTCATTGTCATCGGCGTTTGGATCTGGCGCAGTCGGCGTGTGCGAGCGTGAGCGTGCAGCAGGACATTTTACCGGTCTTTGCTTGTGTCGTCCGTGCTGTCTGGGGGAGTGGTCATTGCTGCGGTCCATTCCTGCCAGATAGCAAGAAATTCCTCTTCCTGTTCCTGCGGATCATTTTTTATCCATACGGAACGGATGCGGCTAATGCCCTGTGTATTTGGCAGCTCTTTGCGTAATGAACTTTTTTCAGTGCTATTCATTCTCCCATTGGGCGGAAGCGCGAGCAGTTCCTGGAGCAGGATTGCGTACTGTTCCACACGTTCATGGGGATCTTTGATGCAGCTGACTTTCTTCCACAAACGTTCCAGGGCAATGAGTCCTGCCCAACCGGTTGGATTATCCTTAATGACATGTATCACATTTCGTGGCGTACGGTGATCTGGCATGACGCTTACCAAACCGCTTGGAGCCAGTTGCAGAAGGATCTTGATTGTCTCCAGCGTAGATCCGGACACTGCTTTTAAATGAAGTTCCAAGAGGAGCTCTGCAGTGTGGACAGCATCTTTTTCATCTGAATTCAATGTGCATGCCGTTTCGATCGGGCCGGGTTCATGCTTTGTTGCCGATTCCAATTGTACAATCTCTTCTTCTTGAGGTGGGGGCATTGATACACCCTGTTCATCTGCAGTCATTTTGATTCCGGAGTCCATGGAAAGGGGGGAACAAAGGTTAGCTATGGTAGAACAGTTCTTCTTGTGGTCAACCCATTCTGCCGCACGCGTGACGTCAGCAGAAGGTCTTGCGGTGCAGCACGCAGAGTCCATGTCGTTCCATCGCCTCCCGGTGCTCCGGCGTGCCGTAGCCTTTGTGCCGCGCAAATCCGTAGTGAGGAAACACCGCATCGGCCTCGATCATGAGGCGATCCCGCGTGACCTTCGCAAGAATCGATGCCGCGGCGATGGCGGGTTCCAGACTGTCCCCGCGGATGACGGAGCTGTGCGGCACGTCGAACCAGAACCGGTCGCGGCCGTCGACGAGGAGGTACGTCGGCTTGCAGCGTTTGGCGAGTCGGGCGACTGCCTGCTGCATGGCAAGCTGGGTTGCTTCCAGAATGCCGACTCGATCGATGATCGGAGCGTCCACGATGCCGATGCCATGAACGCAAACGGCATCGAGCACGGAGAATGCAGCTTCCCGCTGCCGCGCTGACAATTGCTTGCTGTCTCCTACGATACAGCCCGCGCCCCGCTCGGCCTTTAGTTGCCATCGCCCCTCGCCGATGGGGGTGACGGGACAGGGGAGGATGCACGCTGCGGCGACCACCGGACCGGCCAGCGGCCCGCGGCCGGCTTCGTCGATGCCGGCGATGATCGGGGCCGCTGGAGGGTTGCTTTTAATAATAAATGTTCTATAATAGATTCTTGATCTTTCATAGTATGGCACGAACCGTCGGGCGGGCGCACGTTCATCGCGCTTCTGCCTGTCGGTTTCACAGGGGGGCTACCTTTCGGGGAGAACGCCCATGTTCACGGAAGAAACCCTGTACGAAGTCTTCGGGCCGAATGGAGAAATTCTCCAGTTGGTCTTCGGACTGCTGTTCGCCGGTCTCGCGATGAAATTGTATCGTCGCTTGAAAGGGGAACGGTAAAACCGACTTTTAGGCCGCATCATCCTTCGTGATGGTGCGGCCTGCTCTTTGGCATCGTCACCGTCGTCGGATGTTTTCCGCATGATCGAACGGCGACAGTGCGTGGTGCGACCTACCTGGAGCGCAACGCTTTGCGGACGATGGCGCCTTCATCCCAGGGGATCTGCCCGCGTGCCGTCATCATCGTCGTGACGCCCGCCATGCCGCAGATGGCCACGATGTCACCGGGTTCTGCTTGCTTCAGAATGAAGGCGATCGCTTCTTTTCGATCTTCGATGCGATGCGCCTGCGTCTGCGACTGATCGATGCCCGACCAGAGGTCATCCATGATTTGCGCGTGCGGTTCGCCGTAGGTTTCGTCACTCGTGACCACCACCACGTCCGCAAGCGCGCTGCAGACACGCCCCTGCTCCGGCCGCTTCTCTCGCATGCGATTGCCGCAGGCGCTCGTCAGCACCAAGACGCGCTTTCCCTCCGCCATGGCACGGAGTGTGTTCAGCACTTTTTCATAGGATTGCACCGTCACGGTAAAATCGAGAAACACGCGAAACGACTGTCCTTCGTTCACTTCCTCCAATCGTCCCGGCACCCCGGTAAACGTCGCCAGGGCGTTGATGGATTTTTGCAGGGGGATCCCCAATGCCAGCGCACATCCGGCGCTGCAGAGCGCATTCTCCACATTGAAGGTACCCGCGATGGTGAGCGTGAGTGGCAGCGTCTCTTCCGATGCGCGGTGGATTTCAGCCGTGACGCCTCCGGCACTCGTTTGGATGCGCGTGGCCCACAGACTGGCGCCGCTTGCGTTGTACGTGATGGTTTTTTTGGAGGGAATCGTTCGATAGATCTCGTAGGATGCATCAGCTTGATTGATCACTTTGGTGCCCCTGCCTCGGAGCATCGCGAAGAGCAATCCCTTGTCCCGCGTGTATTGTTCCATTGTCTTGTGGTAATCGAGATGCTCGGGCGCGAGATTGGTGACGGCGGCCACCGCCGGATACAGATGATTGGTGCGACCCTGCACCAGCCCGTGTGAGGAGATTTCCACGACGGCGTGAGTGCAGCCGGCCCGAACCATACGTCGCAGCAGCTTCTGCAATTTCATCGGGCTGATGGATGTTTTCTGCGTGACATTGCGCTCAACGGTCTCTCCGATGGAAAAGTGGGTGGTCGTCAGGATGCCGGTCTTGATGCCCTCCATCTGCAAGATGTGCCCCAGCATGGCGACCGTCGTCGTTTTGCCATCCGTTCCGGTGATGCCGGTGACGATGAGTTTGCGCGCGGGAAAGCCATTGCACACGGCCGCGAAGCATGCCTTGGCGCGATGCCATGCGAGGCGGAGGGGACTGCGGTCAGGAATCAGCGCTTTGCATCTCTGCAGTATCATCGATCGCCAGCATAGCACGGGCCGCGGTCACATCGATTGCGATTTGTTTCTGCAAATCGGCGACGGTCGCAAAGTCGCGCACTTCCCTGATGTATCCGACCACCTCAACGGTCAGCGTCCGTGCGGTGATCAACGGTACCGTATCGATCACATATACTTCGCAAGACGGCGTATCGTGGAACACGGGACGCGGACCAAAGAAGAGCGCGGCGGGGTACGGTGTGCCATCGAGTACTGCTCTGCAAGCGTAGATGCCTGTTGCAAGATCGGCCGGCACATCGTGGAGATGCACATTGATGGTCGGCGAACCGATGGTGCGACCGCGACCGGAGCCGGAGACGATGCGGGCGGAGAATTGGCATATCGATGGCATGCGATCAGTATACCACTTACGTATGTTGAATTGTGGGATATGAATTTAGAATTTTGGGATCCCGCTCAGCAAAACCCAACATTCAACATTCATGATTCTAAATTCAGGATGCATGTGCCATCCCTTCCTTCTGGATCGTCTTCCAGTCATACGGGAACCGGTAGGTTTCCAGTGCGCGCACGACCGCGGCGAAGGCTTGCCAGTGTGTCTGTGCTTCGTACAGGAAGGCATTGCCGTTCTCCTGATTGGGATCGTAGTTCTTCAGCAGTGGCATCGCGGGGGCGACGGGCACTGCGCCGGATCGCAGGCAGCGGGAAAGTTCGGGAAGCGCGGAGGGATCGACGAGGAAGAGGGACAGGTCCGAGGCCAGGAGCATGCGCTCCAGGGACGTGTCGTCGTGCGGGAGAATCGCCAGGCGATGGTTGTGCTTCGCTGCGATTTCCGTCAAGTATGCGCCGTAGGACGCAGGGCCTTTTCCCAGGATCACGATCTGCACCGGTATCTGCAGGAGCCCCGGCAACAGTTCTTTCAGGAGTGCGCCGCCGAGGCCGTCACTCACGCCTGTCGGAAAGCAGAGGAGTGCGCGACGCGGTTCCGTCGGCCAGCCGAGTTCCTCCTGGAGCGCACGTTTGGCGGGCGCTTTCTGTTCGAGAATGTGCAGCAGTTCGCTGCCCGATTTGGTCGTCGCTGCAGCGGAGGGGTAGGGGGTCATGGTGTGGGTGCAGGTATCGTTACAGTATAGCCCAAAACTCGCTTTCGGGGAAGACGCGATGCCTTGCATTTGGCAGAGGTTTGCAGTGTATGGATAGATGCTTATTGTTCAGCTTCAGAAATATTAGATTCAGCAGTGGCTTGTGTTGGATCGAAGGGGGCTTTTACAGCGCTTGGGTAATTCTTAGATTCACTATTCTGCTCCGGTGTTGGATTTTCTCCATTGCATGATAGATAGATGGCTAATGCTGTCACTAATGCAAGATAGCCCGGTATCTTTCGAGGGTTTGTTTCGATTTTGACCGTTTCCCCGATGTTTTCTCTCACCATACTAAATACGTTGTTACTCATGTCGAGCATGTTGCATCCTCATGCGTATTTTGTCAAAGTCGCTTATTTTTTATCAAAGCATGCAAAAGGTAGGATGGGCGCATGGATCACCTTGTCGTCATCGACGGCCATCACCTGATGTATCGGGCGTACTGGGCGATTCCCCGGACGCTCTCCACCAAGAGCGGTGAACAGGTGAACGCCGTTTTCGGTATGGCGTCCATGTTGCTCTCCATCCTGCGGGCGGAGGAACCGACGCATATGGTCGTTTGTTTCGATGCGGGGAGCGACACGTTCCGGCATCAGGAAAATGAGACATATAAGGAAGGACGCGCGGAGACCCCCGATGACTTCATCGCGCAAATTCCCCGGATCATCCGGCTCGTCGAAACGTTCGGTCTGTCGATGGAGAGTCACCCGGGGTTCGAAGCCGACGACCTGCTGTGTACCTACGCTCTCCAAGCGGAGAAGGCCGGCATGCGCGTGACCATCGTGACGGGGGATCGGGATGCGTTTCAGCTGGCCACCGACCGCGTGCGCATCGCGATTCCCCACAGCGGCTACGCTCAGGCGGAATATCTGGGTCCGGCGGAGATCATCGCGAAGTACGGGATCCGTCCCGACCAGGTACCCGCGTACAAAGGACTGACGGGAGACCCGTCCGATAATCTGCCGGGTGTGAAGGGAATCGGACCGAAGACTGCGGCGCAACTTCTGCAAACGTACGACACCCTGGAGAACCTCTACGATCATCTGGGGGAGATCCGTCCCGCCGTGCGTGCAAAATTGGAAGCCGATCGGGAGCAGGCGTTCTTCTGCCGGCACATGGCGCTCCTCATTTGCGATGTGCCGCTTTCGGTGCCGCTTTCGGGTACGCGCCTTGCCGATCTTCCCGCCGATGCCATTCTCGCCATCTTCCGCGAACTGGAATTCAGCCTACTTAGCAGGCGATTCACCGATTTCCTTCGGACGCCGTTTGCAAGCCGCACCTTCCTGCGCGTCGCCGATGTGTTCGCACCCGTCACGGCGTCCGTACCACCGGATACTCAGCAAAGTCTTTTTTGAGAATTGCAGCAGGGGACCTGCGTGCGTCCATGCTTCTTCCATCTTGTCATGACGATCACATTTAGTATCCATTTTTGTTTTGGGACAATTTGAGAGAATACATTTCTTGGTTTCTGTTTTTCTGAAGCGGATACATCTGCGTACTATTTGTGTTCGCATATACCGGGCGTGTATACCAAAGGTATACGCATGGCTCTTGCACGATTCCCCGCCTGATCTCTACACTGGTCACCAATCCGGAGCACGAGCTTTCGAGAGCGTATTTCCCCCCTTCCCTCCCATGCCCAAAGAACGCGTACTGGCCAGCTTGGATATCGGTAGTTCCAAGATCCGCACCGTCGTTGCCGTCACGGGCGGCGCGCAGGAGCATGCCATTCCCAATGTCATCGGTGTCGGCATTTCGCCGTCACTGGGTATTCGCAAGGGACAGGTGATCGATGTGGAGGAACTCATTCACAACATCATTTCTTCCCTGGAGGACGCCGAGCGCATGGCCGGTGTGCCCATCAACCACGTCTTCGTCGGTATGAGCGGATCGCACATCGAATCGTTTGACAGCCGCGGCGTCATCGCCATCTCGGGTTCGGAAATCTCCGTGGATGACGTCGCCCGCGTTCTGGAAGCGGCGCAGGCCGTGAGCATTCCTCCCAACCGCCGCATCCTTCACATCGAACCCAAAGCCTACGCCGTCGATGAGCAACGGGGCATCAAGAACCCCAACGGTATGACTGGCATTCGGTTGGAGGTGGAAGCGCACATCATCACGGGGCATGTCCAGCATGTGAAGAACGTCGAGAAGTGCATCTCTCAAGCGGGTGTCGATATCGATGCCATCGTTCCGTCCACCATCGCCGCGGCGGAGTCCACGCTCTCCAAGAGACAGAAGGAGCTGGGAGTCGTCGTTATCGACATCGGGGCCGGCTGCACCAGTGTCGCCGTCTTTGAGGAGGGGACCATTCTGCACTCCATCGGTCTGCCGATTGCGGGGGAGAGTGTGACCAACGACATCGCCATCGGACTCAGGACATCGGTGGATACGGCCGAACGTATCAAAATCGAGTTTGGCTCCGTACTGCCGCAGGAGATCAACGAGCGCGAAACCATCGATCTCTCGCAGATCAGCCGCATCGATACGCAGACTGTCAGCAAGCGTTACATGGCCGAAATCATGCAGGCGCGCTACTACGAAATTTTCTCCATGGTGAAGGCCGAACTGACGCGCCTTGGACGCAGCGGCATGCTCCCGGCCGGCGCAGTGCTCACGGGCGCGGCGGTGAAAGCTCCCGGTGTGCTGGAACTCGCGCGCGATGTGCTGGGACTTCCCGTGCAGATGGGTTTCCCCGTCGAAGTCGGGGGTGTCATCGAGAAGGTCGATGATCCGGCGTACGCCACCGCTCTCGGGACGCTGGTGTGGGGGCTTCGGGAGGGCAGCCAGTACTCCCCGATGAGCTCCTTCCAGATGAAGCGCACCGTGCAACAGGTCGGTTCGTGGTTCAAGAGTCTCCTCCCCTAGATCATTCTTCCTTTCTGCCCTTTCTGCCCTTTCTGCCTTTTCTCACTTCTCCTTCCTTCTCTCCCATGTCTGACACGTTTCGCTCCCTCTTCTCCGGCTCCGGCCAGCAGAAAGCCGGCGGCCAGCGTCCTCCCGCCGGCGGCTCCGGCAGCGGCATCGGTGATGACGGTACCTCCCCCAGAGAAGTGCGCCCGGATGCCATACCCGGCGCGGTGATTCGTGTGCTTGGGACGGGCGGTGGCGGCGGCAATACGGTGGCGCGCATGGTGAATGCCAAAGTCCAGGGTGTCGATTTCATCGCGGTGAATACCGATGTGCAGGCTCTCTATCACAATCCTACTCCCAAGAAGATTACGATCGGTCGCGGCACGACGCGCGGACTGGGTGCGGGAGCCAATCCGGAGATCGGCAAGCGCGCGGCGGAAGAGAGCACGGAAGAAATCAAAGCGGCTCTGGAGGGGACGGACATGCTCTTCATCACGGCGGGACTGGGCGGCGGCACCGGCAACGGCAGCATCGTCCCCATGGCGGAGATGGCCCGCAGCATGGGCATTCTCACGGTCGCGGTCGTCACCAAGCCGTTCAGCTTCGAGGGGCTGAAGCGCAAGAAGAACGCGGAGGATGCGCTGGAGCAGCTCAAGGGAAAAGTCGATACGTTGATCACGATTCCAAACGACAAAATTCTTTCCCTCATCGACAAAACCACGCCTCTCACCGAAGCGTTCGAGGTCGTGGATGAAGTCATGCAGCACGCCATCGAGGGCATCACGAGCATGATCACGCAGCACGGACTCATCAACGTGGACTTCGCAGACGTGAAGACCATCATGCAGGACGCCGGCACCGCGCTCATGGGCATCGGCTACGGCACGGGCGACAGCCGTGCGGCGGAAGCGGCTCGGGCTGCCATCGACAGTCCTTTGCTCGAGCTTTCCATCAACGGCGCTCGCGGCATTCTCTTCAATATCACCGGTGGCAACGATCTCAGCATGTTCGAGGTGGACGAAGCCGCGCGCATCATCACGGAAACGGCGGCTCCCGAAGCCAACATCATCTTTGGTTCCGTCATCGATGAGAACTACACCGGACAGGTGAAGTGCACGGTGATCGCCACGGGATTTGATCTCGTCGACGGCGCGCAGGTGCCCGCCTTCCAGACGCCCGCGCAGCGTTATCTCACCAAATCATCCGGCGAGCAGCAGCTGCGCAGCCCACGTGACGGAAAGTCCCTGCGTGAGGAGACGGAGCGTCCGGCTCCGCTGCCGGCCAATCAACCCGCTGCCAGAATCGATGATGAAGAATTGGAAGTGCCCGCGTTCATGAGAAAGCCGCTGAGTAAGTAGGGGTTGGGGATTTGGAATTTGGAATTTGGGATTAGGACGCGGCTTCGGCTGCGTCTTTTGATGAAAGACACTTCCATTGTTTCCAAATCTCCAATACACCAATCCCCAATCCCTACCCCGTCGATCCAAATCCCCCCCTGGACTCTTTTCCGTGGTTGTCGACTTCCTCCCACTGCGCGCGTTCCACCTTCACAAACAGTCCCTGTGCGACGCGTTCGCCGCGTTCCACGGTGACCGCCGCATCGGTGACGTTTTGCACCTGCACGAGAATTTCGTCGTCGTGACCGTGGTAGTCGCAGTCGATGACGCCGACGGAATGCGGGCAGATAAGTCCTTTCTTTCGTGGCAGAGAAGAGCGCGGGACGATCAAGAGTGCGTATCCTTCCGGCACCGCCACGATGACGTTGCCCGGAATGAGCGCAATGGCTCCCGGTTCGATCGTCGTCGTCACTCGTGTGATCAGATCAAATCCCACCGCGCCATGTGATTCATAGCGGGGAAGGGGAAGGGAGGCATCGATGCGCCGGATGCGTACCTGCATGTATGCAGTGTAGAGCAGAGGGGGTCAGGCAGCGAGGGGTGCGGATATTCCCCCTATACAGTGCCTGTTGGCTTATGTTCCAGGAATTTTCTTTGAATCGAAATTTCACCGAGTATTTTATCAAACTCGGCCTTGTTTTTTTGTTCTTTTGCTTTCACTAGTTTGTCTGCTACATCCGGATTAATTTGGTGCAATATGTTAATTGCAGTCTGTCTACCCTGTTGACCCGTCCAAATAGTATCTGCAATATCCTTGATGTTAAAGAATCCTTGGTCAATCAGTGTGGCCAATAAAAGTTTTCCTGCGAATCGATTATTTCCGCGGAGAGTAATTAAGTAGGTGCCGCCTGTGCGTGAGTCGCTGAGTGCGTTTTTCACCAAAATCTTGTTAAGCTTTTGCCCTGTTTCCCACCGGAAAAGTTCGGCTTCATTCTTTAGGCCTGCATCTGTCAATTTGTAGTACTGTTCTAGTATTTGTCCTATATATTCTGGTACACGGTCTTTGAGCGTAAAATCTCCACGGCCATCGACTGCCAACATGGCATCGTAGGTGAGCAGGCCGCCGTACTGGTTTTCCGTCGTTTGGAAGACGTAGTCCGTGTCTTCTTGTCCCAAGCCTGGATGCGCTGGGTTAATGTCAGTCACAGCGTTGCTATTGCGGTAGAAGGTGTAGCGATCGCTGTAGATCGTGATTGATTTTCCCTTTTTTAGTCGTATAGTTTTAAATCCCAGTTTTTCCACCGCAGCTTCATCAAATAGGTTGGCGGAGAGCACATAGGCAACGGCACGGTCCAATTCTTTTTTGTCAACTGTATCGATCGTGGTCCCATCCGTGCAAGCATCGAGAATGTCATGCTCCAGCTTGAAGAGAATTTCTCCCACATCTGGTGCGCTGCGAATAGATTCGCCACTCTTGAGCCATTTCATCATGGCGGGACGATTATTTTGGATGAGGCCGGTTGTAAATGCGCTGCGGTATGCGGCGAGCTTGCCGATTTTATCCAAGAATGTGAGGCTTGCATGACGTCGCACGATGGGATTGTCGCGAAGGTGTCGCATGACTGTGGCCATGACCCAAGGAGAAACTTCCGGTTTCAATCCGCGATCAATGGCGCGTGCGGCGACACCCACCGCCGCCCATAGATTTCCTTCATTGAGGTTACTATCGATTTCCTGAATGAAGAAAGGAGTATTTTCAATGCCTTGCACTTTCTTCGTATTGTCTTCGATTTCGGAATTCATGCCGCTCATATTGGTGGCACGCAAATTATCGTAGAAACGGTCAATTCTGGACTCATCCCAATCTCTTGGGCAGAGAGATCCCAAAGTTCTTCCGATGATGGTTCTTTTTGCAGGGCTTACCGTGCCACATGCATCAATGTCATAGAGCCAACCATGCTTTGCTGCATATTCCAAAACACCTACTGCCTTGTCTCGCTGACCCAAATGGATGAGGTGATCCAACTCCCCTCCGTTCTCAAATAGCTGTATCCAAGTAGGGTTTCTGGTTTCCAAGCTCTCTTGGTGTTCTTTGGATGCGCTTGCGTGCTTTGCTTCCACGTCTCTTTCAAGTGCGATGTTTACTTCTTCACCATAGGGGCCAAATTTTACGGCTCCTCCGATTGCCTTGGCCAACACGGCTGATTTGAGCTGAGCTTTATCCTTGAATGCTTTGACATAGTTTTCCTTGATGGATTTGAATGCTTCCCACACTTCGAATGGTGAGTAAAACTCAATACCAATCTCACCATAGAAACGTCGGAGCATACCTCTCAACCCCATACCTTTCATGTGAGAACCCTCCACTTGTTTCAGCATGTCCATGTGTGTCGTGTGTTGTCCGTTGATGATCGCAAGGACATTGCGATGTCTTTCCGCCTCCTCTTTGTAGATTTCCATCACTGCTTTGATGTGTTCCAATTTTTGATAAATACCTCCCGCTTGTGCCAGTGCGCCTATGATGCGTTTCTTCTCTGTTTCCTCCAATTCGTCCCAGTGAGAAATTTGCGCTCCATTCTGCTCGTACACGTCTCGCATGCGTCGTACTTTTTCTTCTCCTCCCTCTTCGCCTCTGTAGGCGTCTTGTAGTGTAATGAAGAATGTGTCCGGATTATCGAGATTGCCATCCAGCCATTCCGCAATTGTTTCTGCATGGAGCAGATGTCCGGCAATCTTGTTCTGTTCGGTTTCTATAAATCGCAGTACCGAATCGTATTTTTCTTGTACGATCGGAGGTTGTTCCTTGATGAATGCTTGCACATCTTTATGGTGCAAATTTTCTTCAATATCTTTGAAGATGTAATTAACTTCACGAGCCAATTCCACCGCTTCTGTATGCAGTGGCTTTCGTTGTTCCGCTGTTTCAGTCGCACCAGCTTCTTCATCCAACAAATCATTCATTCGATTGCGCGTTCCTTCCTGCACTGCTTCCGGAGAGGCTGTGTCGGTCTGCGGTGTGTCCACTGCTTGCGGCGTTCCGTCCGGATTCAAACCTGCGCCTACATTGTTAACATCCGGAGCCAGTGGATCGGGGCTTCCGGCGGACTTTGCCATGCACAGCAATCTGGCCTCCCTTTCGGGATTCCGTTCAAAGGCGAAGCGCCAGTGGCTGTTCTTGAACAGCATTTATAGTTTACAGATACGGATAAAAGTGTCAAGAAGGCGTTCCTTGCGGTCCGTGAGCTCAGGAAGACGTGTTTGGAGAATGGCACGGAGCATGTTGATGTCCTGCGTACCCGTCTGGATGATGAGATCTTGCAGATGTGCCTTCCGGAAGACGAAGTGCAATTCGGTGTACTCGCGCGTGGGGAAGAACCAAAACCCCTGCAGCTGTGCCCAGGAGACGCTTCGATTTTCCAATATCACGCCTGCAGATGTGATCGAAAACGTGCGGTCGGGCGGAGCGTGCCTGTGCAGCAGTGCGTAGACGATGCCCGTGAGTACCGCGACTACGGCGAAGGGGATCGAATCGCGCAGCACACCGTACGTCACGCAGAGCGCTATGATGATTGTGGCGATCACATACCAGCGGACGGACCGGTGATGCCGGGGCATGACGGGGGCCGACCAGGTGGCCAGCACTTCTTCGGCAGGAGGAATGGATTGCATGTGAGTGTGAGGAAATCCATTTAGTATAGCGGAAATCGCACTATTCGGCACGGGGAGGAGGTTGCAGGAAAGTATTGTGTATGGTGTATTGGGTATTTAGTAGACAATTTTGAGGATAAGAGTACTATTCGTTCGTATGACTACCATTACCATCAAACAAGATCTTCCTTTGAAACATAGGGAATTTGGCAATGTGGCGGAGCTTTTTTCCGCTTTGGAGGAAGAGAATCTCTTTGTGATGCTTTATGAGTTGGCAGAGGATGAGGTAACGGATGAAGTGAAAAAATTAGCGCGGCAGACTCGAGAGGAATTTGACAAGGATGCATCAAATTTTGCCGATTTATGAAAGTGACGGAGCATCAAAGAGTGGTGGATTATCTCCACAAACGCGGATTGACGGAACGGTATCAAAAAGCGAAACGTCTTCTTTCAGACGATTTGTTCGGTGCAGTATCGTTGAAGAAAAGAAATCCGAAACCTGCAGGTGTTTGGTACTTTCGTATCAATAAGCAGTACAGGGCACTCTGCATTCGCGAGAAGGATACATTGATCGTATTTTCAATTGATGATCATCAGTGATCGTTTTGATGTGCATCATGCGCCGTTGTTTGTATTGGTTGGGCCCTTCGACTTCGCTACGCTCCGCTCAGGGTCATTCGACTCTCAGTTTTCCGCAATAACAGCCTCTGTAGTTTATCGTGGTTTACCATGAGCGAGCACTTGCATATCAAGTGCGAGTCGAATGGTGGGCAATACTGGACTTGAACCAGTGACCTCCACAATGTCAATGTGGCGCTCTAGCCAGCTGAGCTAATTGCCCGATGATGTGAATGAGGTGGAAATATTCCGGGTGTTCTTTCGGAGAAAAGAACGGCGTTTCACGGCTGTCTTTCCTTGTGAAACGCGTGCGCAGGGTACCAAGTTCGCTCCGGGTCCACAAGCGGACGGTGCGATCGCTCTATACTGCTGGTATGTGGCAGACATTGCTTGATACGCTCTTTCCTCGCACATCCCTCGGCGGTCGGCCCGGTGCGTGGATGACGCCGGAAGAACTGGCAGCCATGCAGACGGAACCGGTCTTCCTGCATACGGCAGCTCTGCGTCACCGTGACATTGCGTCTCTGGATTGCATTGCTGCGGCGGGGGAGTACGACGCGACGCCACTCCTCAAGTCAGCCATACTGATGTTCAAGTATCGTCGCATTCGGCACTTCGCCGTGCCGCTGGGTACGCTGCTCCTGCGTGCCGCTCCGCTCCTCGTTGCACCCGCGGAGACGGTGCTGTGCCCCGTGCCGCTCCATTGGACGCGGCAGTATGCACGCGGGTTCAATCAGTCGGAGATGCTCGCGCGCGTCGTTTCCGATGCGCGGGGCTGGCAGCCTATGAATCTGCTGCGACGTACGCGGATGACAGGGCACCAGGCGCATCGCAGGAGGGCGCAGCGCATGCGGGCGATACGCGGTGCGTTCGCTCTCACTTCCACTGCACGTCCTCTCCCGACTTCAATCGTCCTCATCGACGATGTGTGCACGACGGGCGCCACACTCGATGCCTGTGCGGCGGTGCTCAAGGCTGCAGGCGTGCGCAATGTGTCCGCACTCGTTCTTGCGCTGGGGTGATGACGAGTTGGGTATGCATTTTGTAACCGACAATCAGTTCATGCATCGGTGCAACAAGAATCGTGTGGAAAGTTTTTTTGTTTTCCACACCAGCGCTAGGATGCGTGTCCCATGACTATCCTCATCACAGCGGTCGCGTTCTTCCTCCTCATCACCGGGCTCATCCTCATCCATGAACTCGGGCACTTCTTCGCCGCTCGTTGGGCGGGGGTGGAAGTTGAGGAATTTGGCTTCGGCTTGCCGCCGCGCGCTAAGTCGCTCTTCCGCTGGAAGGGAACGATCTTCTCCTTCAATTGGATACCATTCGGCGGATTTGTGCGGCTGAAAGGTGAGGGCGCGATAGAGGAAAGCGAGAGGGATGCGCCGGGCAGCTTCGCGAGTACCGGCATTGCGAAGCGTTGCGTGATTTTGGTGGCGGGCGTCACCATGAACTTTCTGCTTGCGATGTGCATTTTTTTCTACGGGTTTGCGGTCGGTGGTTGGATTCCGACGTATCTTTCCCTGGATGAAATGGAGGACGCGGCGTCGCGCGGAGAAATCGCGATGCATCTGGCGGTGGTGATCGATGATGTTCTCGCCGGAGGCACGGCGCTGGATGCTGGCGTTTTGGCGGGGAGCATCCTGTACGCGGTCGACGATGTCCCCGTCAGCAGACCCGATGATGTCGTGAAGCTGCAGCAGGGGAAGAGCTCTGTGACCTACACGTACGCCGCCGGTCCCGATGACGCGCCCACAACGGTTCGAGTTGCCGTGGAAGATGGCAAGACCGGTGTCTACCTGCGGACCGTACCGATGGAAGTCACTGCGCCCCGTCGCGGACCGGGAGAAGCATTCCTCCTCTCCATTCGTGAGACATCCGTGGTGACCGAGCAGACGGTGCTGGGGATCGCTCGTCTCTTCTCCTCTCTGGCACAGCGCGGCGTCGTGCCGGAGGGCGTCACGGGCATCGTGGGGATCGCGCAGCTTACTTATACGTCGGTGCAGGGGGGAGCGGCGGTGTATTTCCGCTTGGTCGCGCTGCTCAGCCTGAGCCTC
Source organism: bacterium (assembly GCA_029558515.1). Taxonomy (GTDB): domain Bacteria; phylum Patescibacteriota; class Gracilibacteria; order Peribacterales; family Peribacteraceae; genus JAKQEM01. The sequence continues at coordinate 25,223 of JAKQEM010000024.1, read as the reverse complement.
GCCATCCTCAACATCCTGCCGTTCCCTGCGCTCGATGGCGGCCGACTGCTCTTCGTGCTCTCGGAACTCTTCATTCGGCCGGGCAGTCGCCGGGTGGAACTCATCACGAATACCGTAGGATTCGGCGTTCTCCTCTTCGTCATCATTCTCGTTACGCTCTATGATGTCTTCCGTCTCTTCTCCTAGTACGCATACCGCCGGAACGCAGGAGATGCTGCTTCGCGAGATGTGGTTGGGCATTCTCTCCCAGCTTGCGACCAGTATTCCCCGCAGTCAGTTCATTACGTGGTTCAAAGATACCGCCATTCTCGGTCTGGAGGACGGGACGCTCGTCGTCGGGCTGCCGCTGCCGATGTCTCTCAACTGGCATCTGGAGCACTATCGTGCGCTGACGCTGCAGGCTGCGCAGAAGCAGAACGCCACCGTCGAGCAAGTCGTTTACAAAGTGGACGGGGGACTGAAGGATGATCCGATGCGAACGTTTGATCTACTGAAAGCGTTTCCCGAGGAGAAGCGCCGCAAGGTGGCCGGGCGTCAGGAAGTGCGTCTTGCGGAAGGCATTGTCAGCAAGATCCTCAACTCGCGATACACGATGGAAAATTTCGTCGTGGGATCCGGCAATCGTCTTGCATACGCGGCGTGCCAGGCGGTCGCGATGCAACCGGGCGGCAAATATAATCCGCTCTTCATCTACGGCGGCGTGGGACTCGGGAAAACGCATCTCCTGCAGGCGACCGGCAATGCGATTCTCAAGCAGATGCCGAAATCGACGATCGTCTACACGACGACGGAGGATTTCACCAACCAGGTCATCGAGGCCATCCAGCAGCAGAAAATGGAACAATTTCGCAAGCGTTACCGTCTGGTGGATGTACTCATCATCGATGACGTCCAGTTCCTCGCCAACAAGGAGCGTACCCAGGAGGAATTTTTCCACACCTTCAATGCGCTCTACGAAGATCATAAACAAATCATCGTCGCAGCCGACCGTCAGCCGCACGAACTGCAATTGGAGGATCGTCTTACGTCGCGCTTTGAGCGCGGCATGATCGCAGATGTCTCGACGCCGGATTACGAAACGCGCCTCGCGATCATCGTGGAGAAGGCCAAGGAATATCAAATTTTCATGGATATGACCGTGCTGCAGTTCATTGCCGAACACGCCACCAAAAATATTCGGGAATTGGAAGGTATTCTGATGCAGGCCGTCGCTCAGTATGAACTGGAGCAGCGCGTTCCCACCGTGAAGAGCATTGCGGAGATCATGCGCAAGTTGAACAAAGATCCGCACGAGGAGGAGGATCACGTGGGATTTGAAATCCCCCCCAAGCGCAGTTCGACTTTCCAGGACGTACTCGAAGCGGTGAGTCGCTACTACTCGGTGTCGGTGCAGGACATGATCGGCCAGTCGCGCGTTCGCGAGATTCTCATTCCGCGGCAGATCGCCATGTACCTCTGTAAGAAGTACTTGCGCATCAGTTACGTGCGTTCCGGCGAACTCTTCTCCGGGCGCGATCACACCACGGTGATGAACGCCGTCGAGAAGATTGAATCCAAACTGCAGAACGATCCGCAGCTTTTGCGCGAAGTCCGTTCTTTGGAGAAAGAGTTGGATTTCGTTTGAATCTGCCGCAAGGAAAATCATCTTCTTGGGTGGCGAGATCGATTTTCCGGATTGCAGCCGCAGGCTCGAGATCTTCCGGTCGGGTTGCATCCCCTTGGCTCCACAGTCCGGCATACCCGTTTCTTGGTTGCATTTGGTGATGGAGATGATCTTCTGCTACCCTCCGTTCGTTATGGCTGCGCAATCACCCGAAATCGATCAGCTTTTCCGCCTTCGTCACTCTCTGGCGCATGTGCTTGCGGAGGCGGTGCAGAGGCTTTGGCCCGACACGCAGATCACCATCGGACCGCCGATCGATACGGGGTGCTACTACGATTTTCTCTTCACCGAGCCATTGACGGATGCCGATTTGCCGAAGATCGAGAAGGAGATGAAGAAGATTATTTACCAGGGGCAGACGTTCCGCGTCGATACGCTTTCGGTTGCCGATGCCAAAAAGTTTTGGTCAAAGCGCGGCCAGCGGTTCAAAGTCGAGTTGATTGAAGATCTGGAGAAGAACGAGAACGTGCGGGAGGTCACGCATCACACGCTCATCGGACCCAAGGGCGAGGATGCATTCGTCGATCTCTGCCGCGGGGGACACGTGGAGAATACCAAGGACATTCCGGTCGATGCATTCAAGCTGACGAATTTGGCGGGGGCGTACTGGCGCGGAGATGAGAAGAGGGAGCAGCTTACGCGCGTGTACGTAGCGGCCTTCGGGTCCAAGAAAGATTTGGATGCGTACCTTTTGCAGCAGGAAGAAGCGAAAAAACGTGACCACCGCAAAATCGGCAAGGAAATGGACCTCTTTGCCTTCAGTGAGAAGGTGGGGCCGGGATTGCCGCTCTGGACGCCGCGCGGCACCATCATCGTGGATGCCATCGAGACGCTCGGCAAGGAGATGGAGGAGAAGGGCGGGTACCAGCGGGTGCGCACACCGCACATTGCCAAAGGCAAGCTCTACGCGCAAACAGGACATCTGGCGCATTACAAAACATCCATGTTTCCGCCCATGAAGCTCGACGGGGAGGAGGAGTACTACCTGAAACCCATGAATTGCCCGCACCATCATGAAATTTTTGCGAGCACACCCAAGAGCTATCGTGATCTGCCCGTGCGTCTCGCGGAATATGGTCACTGCTACCGATACGAGGACAGCGGTACGCTCTTCGGATTGATGCGCGTACGTTCCCTCTGCATGAATGATGCGCACATCTACGTTTCCGAGGAACAGTTTGAGCAGGAATTCAATGCGGTGATCGATCTCTACATCGAGTACTTTCGCATTTTCAATATCAACAAATACGTCATGCGGCTCTCGCTGCATGATGCGCAGGAACTGGGGAAGAAGTACGTCGATGCGCCGGAACTCTGGTTACGGACGGAGGATATGGTACGGACAGCCATGAAGAAAAAAAATGTGAACTTCATTGAAGTGCCAAATGAAGCCGCGTTCTACGGTCCCAAGATCGATGTGCAAATTTGGAGCGCCATCGGGCGTGAATTCACGTTGGCGACGAACCAGGTGGATTTCGATGTGCCGGGGAAGATGGGTCTGCACTACACCGATCGTGATGGAAGCGCCAAAGTGCCGCTGTGCATTCATCGTGCGCCGCTCTCCACGCACGAACGGTTGGTCGGATTTCTCATCGAACACTTCGCGGGACACTTCCCGCTCTGGCTTGCGCCCGTGCAGGCGGCGGTGTTGCCGGTGTCCACAGCCAACGAAGAGTATGCCTGCGAAGTGGCGACGCAGCTCCTCAATGCCGGAATCCGCATCGATTACATGAACGCGGAGGAATCGCTGGGCAAGCGCATTCGTGCAGGGGAGACGGGACGCATTCCCTATCTTCTCGTCTTGGGTGATCGCGAGCAGGCGGAACGGTCGGTGGCGGTGCGCAATGTCCGGACGAAGAATCAGGTGACGGTGCCGTTGCAGGAGTTTGTGGAGAGGACGGTGAAGGATATCAAAGAAAGGCGGTTGGAGAAGGCTTTTGGAGAAGAATAAGTTTGTATTGGGTATGAAGTATTGGGTATCGGTATGACTTCCAAAAATACTCAATACTCAATACTCTATACTCATCCTATGTTCGAAGCATTCCAGCTCGGGCCTCTCATTATTTGGACGCACCTGTTGTTTCTGCTGATTGCCATTTGGACGTCATCCGAATTCTTTTTCCGTTTGGCGCAGAGCGCGGGTCTTTCGTTGCAGCCGTTTCGGGATCATCCGTGGTGGTACCTGGGGGGAGCGTTCCTCGGAGGGCGCGTTTTCGCCGTTCTCGAGCAGTACCGCGTGTATCTGAAGTGGGAGGATCCGCTGCGTATGTTCATGGTGCATGACGGTAACTTCAGTTTTCTGGGGATGAGCGTTGGTATCATCGTGGTGCTCGCGCTCACGCGCAAAACCTCGCGGATCACCTTTCTGCAGTGGCTGGATGTCCTTTTGCCGGCGACGGCGTTCGGACTTACGTTCGATTGGCTTGGGAAATTCGCCGCAGGACAGGCGTATGGTCGTCCGAGTGATCACTGGTGGTCCGTCACCTACGACGCCATCAGCGTGCGGTTTGCGGTACCCATCCATCCCGTGCAGCTCTACTACGCACTCTTCTACTTCATTCTGACATTTCTGCTTTTGGTCGTTCGTAAGAATGCACGCAGGGCGGGAGCGGAAACGTTGATCGGCATCGTGCTCGCGGCCGTCGCGACCTTTGTCTTTGAGTTCTTTCGGGGAGACTTTGGCATTCCGGTCTTCGCAACGTCCCTCGATTTGATCCTCCTCATTCTGCTCTTCGTCAGTCTGGCCGTGTTCGCCGCCGTCGAGATTCTCATCCCGTCGCGTTGGATTCTCGTCAGCGAGATCGTCATTACCGTCTTCTGCGCAGTGTACATCTTCTTCCGGCGCATGCTGCCGCTCACGTCCTACGAACTGCGCTTCAGTCAACTATTGTCCATACTGGCGCTTCTGGGAGCCATCGTGTACGTTGTGATCCATCGACGCCGACATCCGCATTTGTAGCGGCAGTGCCGGTGGTCTTCGTTTCCCGTTGTTCCATGTTCGCACTTTCCTCCCTTCTGAACGGCGCTTCCTCCGATCCATTCCTGCTCGGCTCGCAGATACTCATCGTGATGGTTGCCGTTCTCCTGCTCTTTTTTCTGTTCTATGCGCTACGGGATATCCTGCAGCGCTCACACTCCCTGATCTATCAATTCTGCAGCATTGTGCTGGTGGCGGTGTTCCCCGTCGTCGGTTTTTTTCTCTATCTCCTGATCCGACCCGCCCGCACCGTTGTGCAGCGGCAGACCGACCGGAGGGTTGAAGATCTTTGGAACCGTTTCTGTGCGGAGCAAGGGGGAGGGTCGCCACATCAAGCAGGCAACACACACGCGGATGCACCTCTTTCCCCTCCCGCGCCATGAACACTTTTTTTACCTATCTCTTCTGGCCCAATCCCGGATCGGTGGGCTACGCGAGTCCCAAAGCGCTCGCATTGCTCATTTTCTGCATCGTGCTCATCGTCGCTGCTCCCGTGCTCTCCGCTTGGCGCGGCCGCCAATCAAATCCCCGGATGAAACGGCTGAGCCGCTCTTGGCCCGCCGCGAGTTTTTGGTTCGGATTGACCGGGCTGCTGCTGGTTGTCGCACGCGTGGAGTCCATTCAATTTCTTGCCATGCGTTTCCTGTGGGTGCTCTGGGCGGCGGTGGCGGTACTCTTCGTGTTTCTGCAGGTGAGGCTGTTTCGCGCTCGTTTTTACCAGGAGCTGCCGATCAATCGATCCGATGATCCGCGCGCCGCGTACCTCCCCAAGCGCAAACGCCGCTCCTGACGCACTCTTTTCATTTTCTCACAAAAGTGGCTCTGCCCTCTCTTTCCGTCAATGGGTTCACGTGGATGCACGCCGTCAATCCGGATGAGTCGGATTTGCGCGAGCTGCAGACGCGGTACGGGTTTCATGATTTGGATATCGAGGATTGCATGAGTGAGAACGAGCGCCCGAAGATCGAAGAGTATCCGGGCTACCTCTTTTGCGTGCTCCATTTACCCGTCAAATCGGGGAACCGCATACTGAAGGAGGAAGTGAATATCTTTCTGGGGGATTCTTTCATGGTGACCATTACGGAGGGGAAGGGTGAAACCATTGCCAAACTATGGAAGGAACTGCAGGCATCGGACACCGCGTCATCCGAGTATCTCGGCCGGGGATCCGGTTTTTTCCTCTATCGTCAGCTTGATCGTCTGTTCGATGCAGGTTTTCCGCTCATCGACGATATGATGCGGGAGCTCCGGCGCATCGAGGTGGAACTCTTTGAAAAGGAAGAGGGGAAGATCAACATTCTTCGGGATATTCTGACGCTCAAGCGCAATATCATCACCATGCGCAGCATCATCTTCCCGCAGCGCGCCGTGGTGGCGCTCCTGCAACACAAGCGTGAGGAGTTCATCCAGTCGGAACTGAGCATCTACTTCGATGACGTGACCGACGCCATCGAGCGGCAGTGGACGCTTTTGGATACTGCGCGCGAGATGAGTGATGCCTTGCAGGAGACACATGAATCTTGGCTCAGCCATCGGACGAATTCCGTCATCCGCGTGCTCACCATCTTTTCCGTGACCATGGTGCCGCTCACGTTCATGACGGGGCTCTATGGAATGAATGTCTCTCTGCCGTTGCAGGAGGCCCCCTATGCGTTTGAAGCACTGCTCGCTCTCATGGTAGTGGTCATGCTCGGCCTCTTGGGGTATTTCATCCATAAGAAATGGCTCTAGATTGACACAGATGCGTGAATAGGGGAGCATGGCCGACCCTATGCCTCTGAAGCACGACACGGAAACGCGGCTCATTATCCTTCTGGGTCTGATGATCGCGCTTGCGGGCGCGGTGAGTGCCTTTCTGCCGCCCGTATCGGTCAGTGCACTGCCGTGGTTGACGGCATGCACACTGGGTCTTGCCTACCCGCTGCTCCTGTACCCGACGCTGCGGTCTCATCGAGCCGATTATCCGTTTCGCTTGCTGCATTTTGTTCCCGTACTGATCCTCTTGGTTTGGCTTGCGTTGGAATTGCTTGCGTCCGCTGTGCCTTCCTTTCAATTCGCACAGACGCTCTTTACCTTGTGTTGGTCCGGGCCGGCGGTTCTTGCAGCATTCCTTCTCCTCATCGTGTTTTGCGTGCGGGTCATCCGTCAGCGCGCCAGGCGCATTACGGTACTCCTGCTTGTCCTTCTGCCGTTTTTGGCTCTCGGAGCATGGAGTGATCTCGCCGACTGGGACCGCTCTCTCACGGCCCTGGTGTGGGACGAAGGGCTTTTTGACTCTTTTGGTACGAATGCATCGGGCAATCTCCTTTCTTCCACCGATCCTTTGGAGGAGCAGTGGCGCATCGAATTGCGACTGATGGAACAGCGTCGTCAGCGACTCCTGCGCGGGGAAACAGGCGGATTGGTCGGAATAGATGTGACGGCTCCCGGCGCGGGAACGCAGATCGCTTCGATGGGTTTGGAGCAGCGAACCGGCACGGGAGACAGCATTCCGCCGCGTCTTCCCTCATCGGGATTCGGTGTGGAAGCGCTGGCCGTCGCGTTCCTCGCGGGTGCGTCGGCGGCCATTCATCGTCGGACGATCGGACGGGGAAAGAGCAATGTCGTGTGAGCGGGAGAGACGCCCTGTAGGACCTTTGTACATTGTATTGGTCTGGTTGATAGTGCGTGTGTATGATCAAGACATGCCCACCATCACCACTTTTCTTGCTCGTCAGATTCTGGACTCCCGCGGAACACCCACCGTCGAGGTGGATTGCGTTCTCTCCGACGGATCCTCGGGTCGTGCCGCCGTTCCTTCCGGTGCATCCACCGGTTCCCATGAGGCATTGGAACTGCGGGATGGAGACAAGAAAGTGTTCGGTGGAAAATCGGTGCTGCGGGCGGTGCGCCATGTGAGCGATGTCATTGCTCCCGCCTTGCAAGGAATGAAGGCGGGAGACCAGCGTGCGATCGATGCGGCCCTTCTGGCGTTGGATGGCACACCCAATAAGTCGAAACTGGGAGCCAATGCCATTCTCGGCGTGTCCATGGCGCTGTGCCGTGCGCGCGCTCAATCGGAGAAGAAACCGCTGTACGTGTCCCTTGCGGAGCAGTTTGGCTTTCCTCATCCCACCCTGCTTCCGGTTCCGATGATGAACGTCATCAACGGCGGCAAGCATGCGGATAGCGGCTTGTCGTTTCAGGAATGCATGATCATTCCCGCCGGATTTGATCGATTCAGTGATGCGCTGCGTGCCGGTGCGGAAGTCTTTCAAGGTTTGAAGAAATTACTGAAGGAAGCGGGGCATATCACGGCCGTAGGGGACGAGGGTGGGTTTGCGCCGCGCGTGCGGGATGGGAAGGAGGCATTTGACTTCATGGCGCGAGCCATTGATGAAGCGGGTTATGGCGGAAAGGTCAAGATCGGCATTGATGCCGCCGCATCGGAATTTTACACGGACGGTACGTATCATGTGGACGGTCGTGATTTTTCCGCATCCGATTTGACGGCGTACTACGCGGCATTGATCGAGCGCTACCCGTTTGTCAGTATCGAGGATTCTCACGCAGAGGATGATTGGGCGGGATTTGCGCACATGACGGCGCAACTGGGCGATCGATTGCAGCTCGTCGGCGATGATCTGCTGGTGACGAATGTCGAGCGCATCAAGCGTGCCATCGATGAGAAGGCAGTGAATTCCGTGCTCATCAAGCTCAATCAAATCGGTTCCGTGTCCGAGACGGTGGATGCCATCGCGCTCGCACAGCGACAAGGTTGGACGGCGGTGGTCAGTCATAGGAGCGGTGAAACCGAGGATACGTTCATTGCGCATCTCGCCGTCGCTCTGGGCACGGGGCAGATCAAAACCGGGTCCCTCAGCCGTACGGACCGTGTCTGCAAGTACAATGAGCTTCTCCGTATCGAAGAAGAATTGGGGAAGGATGCGCAGTATGCCAAGCCGTTTTGATCGAGGGGAAGATTGTGCTGTATAGTGACAGCATCGGGACGTAGTTCAGTTGGCAGAACGCATGCATGGGGTGCATGAGGCCGAGAGTTCGAGTCTCTCCGTCCCGACCATCCTCCATTCCTCCGGAGCGAAGGGTGGCAGAGCCGGCAGGAATCGGGAGTTACTTTATCGTTTCGGTTGCGTTGATTGTGCGTGATGAGTACAATCTCGTCTTTTGTGCAGTCTGGGGTATGTATGGATGCCGGAGGAGGGGACTTGCATAATCTATAAAAAATGTTATAATGGAATGTTAACCCATGAGTCTCTCCACAGCTTCCGTACAGGCCGCCCTCAAAGTCATTGAGCAGCATCAGCGGATTCTCATCATTCCGCACGCGAATGTCGATCCTGACGGGCTCAGTAGTGCACTCGCGTGCTATGCCATTTTTCAGTCTCTCGGCAAGGACGTCACGGTGATTTGCCCGGATACGCTGCCCGAGTCGCTGCAGTTCATGCCGGGGTTTGAGAAGCTTGAGCGCGAGATTGCGGAGAACACGGATTTCGTGATTACCATCAATATGGAAGAAGGGATGGAGATCGATAAGTTGCGCTACAGCGTGGAGGATCACCGCGTGAACATCATCGTGGTGCCCAAGCACGGCGGCATTCGTTCGCAGCAGGTATCTTTGAAGGAAGGTGATCCCAAGTACGATCTCATCGTCACCGTGGATACGGCGGATATCGCGCTCCTTGGATCGCTGTACAAGGATCATGCGGATCTCTTCGGCAGCGTCCCCATCCTCAATATCGACCATCACATCAGCAATACGCGTTTCGGTCAGTTGCAGCTCATCGATCCGACGGCGGCCAGTGCCACCGAGGTGCTCTATGCGTGGTTCCTGCAGGTACCGGCATTCCGCGACAACATCTCGCCGGACATCGCGACGCTGCTTCTCACCGGCCTGATCACCGATACGCGGAGCTTCCAGAATCCCAATACGACACCCCGCTCTCTGGAGGTTGCCGCGGAACTCCTGGAGATGGGTGCTCGTCAGCAGGAAATCATTCAGCATGTGTACAAGACCAAGCCGCTCTCCACGCTCAAAATCTGGGGCCGCGCGCTGAACCGCATTCAGATGGACAGTGTCGCGCGCATCGTGTGGTCATCCATCGGCAAAGACGATTTGGCGGAGATGGAAGCGACCAGCAAGGAGACGCAGGGGATTCTCGATGAACTCATTTCCACCATTCCTGATGCCGATATTTACGTTCTCTTTACCGAATTGGAGGAAGGGGGATTGAAAGCCAGCATGCGGTCGACGGCGGCGGTGGATGTCAGTCAGCTGGCGGGCAGGACGTACGGCGGCGGCGGTCATGCGCGGGCGGCGGGATTCAAGATCCCCGCATTTGATAACTTCCAGCTGCAGGTGCTCGAGTGTATTCGAACGTTGAAGGAGGAATTGGCCCGACAAAGAGCGGAGGAGCAGGAGCGCGATGTTCTCCCGGCTCCCGTCCCCGTCCCCGCACCTCCGTTGCCCGCGCAACGGACACCGAATGCCGAACCGGAATCAAAACCGCACACTCCGACCGTACCGGTGCTCCAGGAGAGAGATATTTTGCAGGATCTTACGGGGAACGGATAAGCATTTATTGTTGCTCGTTTTTCGTTTGCTCAAGTAGCAGGGGTTAAACTAACAACGAATAACGAACAAACGAAACAACGATCGATCGTCACCTTTCTCCCGCTCTGCAAGTCTGCTAGGCTTTCGTCGTACCTTTTTCGTTTTCTGTTCATGCGCCTCGTGCAGGTGGCAAAAGCATTGGGTATGACGGGACAGCAGCTGCGCAAGGAGCTGGAGTCGGTTGAGTTCGGCATTCGTCCGACGGATCGTGAGATTCCGGACAATTTGGCGCAGGGCGTCATTCGTTTCGTCGCGCGCAAGCACGATATCCCCATCGATATGGATGCCGTGCTGGCGATGGGGGACGGATCGTCCGAGGAGAGAGTCGTGGAAGCGAAGGAGACGACGAGTCGGGAACCCGCACAGAAGACGGAGGAGCGCGCGGCTCCCGATACGTTGAATGTGCTGCGCAAACTGAGCCTTGAAGATGTTTCTAAGGCCGCCATCGATCGGCAGGCGAAGGCGATGCAGCAGCAGGCACCGGTGCTGACCAAGGAGGAGAAGGAGGAGCGTGCCCGCGAAGAGCGGGAGGCGAGCCTGATTCGTCGGGATCGAGGGGCTGCCGCCGCGCAGGAGCAAATTAAGAGGAAGACGGGGACCGTCTCACTGCCATCGCAGATTTCCGTCAAAGAATTTGCGGAGAAAGTGGGTGTGCAAGTACCGAAAGTGATTCAGACACTCATGAAAAACGGGGTGATGGTTACCGTCACTCAGTCCATCGATTTCGATACCGCGGCCATCGTGGCGTCGGAATTGGGCATTACCGTGGAGAAGGAACTGGAGGCGGCCAAGGTGGAAGATCTCCTGAGCGGTAATCTGCAGGATCTTCTGAAGGACGAACCCGATCATTTGGTTCCCCGTCCTCCCATCGTCGTGATCATGGGGCATGTGGACCACGGCAAGACATCCATTCTGGACGTCATCCGCAAGTCCAATATCGTTGCCGGCGAATCCGGGGGCATCACGCAGCACATCGGCGCCTATCAGGTCGTGCACGACGGCAAGGCCATTACGTTCCTGGATACGCCGGGACATCAGGCTTTCACCGCGATGCGCGCTCGAGGGGCACAGCTGACTGATATTGCGATTCTCGTGGTTTCTGCGGAGGAGGGCGTGAAGGAGACAACCATCGAAGCCATCAACCATGCGAAGGAAGCCGATGTGCCGCTCATCGTCGCCATCAACAAAATGGATCGGCCCAATGCCGACCCGGATCGCGTGAAGGGAGAGCTGGCGGCGCAGGGCGTTCAACCGGAAGAATGGGGCGGCGTGGTCCCGTTCGTGCCGACCTCCGCCGTGACGAAGATCGGCATTGATTCTCTGCTGGATCATATAGTGCTCATTGCGGAATTGCGTGGTCTCAAAGCCAATCCTCACCGTGCCGCCGTCGCCACCGTCATCGAGAGTCATCTGGATCCCGCCTTGGGACCGCTTGCCTCCGTCATTGTCAATACGGGGACGCTGCACATCGGCGATGCCTTCATCTGCGGGCATACGGTTGGCAAAGTACGCGCGATGGCCGATGCGGCGGGGAAGAGGCTGTCGTCCGTGGAGCCGTCGGGTGCGGTACGACTCTCAGGATTTAGTTCCGTGCCGCATGTGGGAGATATTCTGCAGGTGATGCCGACGGAACGACATGCGCGCGAGTTGCTCAAGGAAGTGATGGACCGAGTCAGCATGCAGCAAAAGCAGGGTATGGGCGATTTGGTGAGCATGCTCCATGAGGGCAAGCTCCGTCAGCTCAAGATTGTTCTCAAGGCTGATGCGCAAGGTTCTCTGGAGGCGTTGCAGTTGTCGCTCGAGAAGCTGGGGACCGAGGATGTGCAGGTGAAAGTGATTCACAGTGCGGTGGGTGCGGTATCGGAGAGTGATGTCATGATGGCTGCGGCGAGTTCCGCGTTGGTTCTGGCGTTCCGTGCCCTGGTGCCCCCGGCCGTTCAGCGGACCGCGGAACGGGAACTCGTGCGCATTCGGCAGTACGACGTCATCTACACGCTGCTCGAGGAAGTGCAGGGGCTCCTCACGGGGCTCCTGGAACCGGAAGAGCAGGAGAAAATTCTTGGTCACCTGGAGGTAAAAGGCTTATTCCTCACCAAGAAGAGCGAGCAGATCATCGGCGGACGCGTGATCGACGGCGTCATCAAACGGTTGCCTTTCCGATTGTTCCGCGGGGGAGAGCAGATGGGGACGGGCAGAATTTTGATGCTCCGTAAAGTGGATACCGATATCAAGGAGGCGAAGGAAGGGACGGAGTGCGGTCTGCGCATCGAAACGACGATCCCCGTGGAGATGGGCGACGTGCTGGAAATCTACCTCCGCGAGTTTACGAAACGGGAGGCGACGAAATAAACGTCTCAGTTGCCGTATCGTCCTGCTGTTTCCGTTGCTCCGCCGCTTCTTCCGCCGCCTGCAGCTCTCTGGTGGTTTTTGCGCTGCCGACTGTGATGAAATCTCGCACCGTCTGCTGGGCATCCGGCTTTTTTGGTCCTCGCATGCTTCGCACGAAGCTCGGGAAACGGCCGTTCCGCATCATATCCTGCAGATGGACGCGTGCCGTGCGTATCTCCGCGGTGTCTCCGGGGAGAAGCGTGCGTGCACGTTCTTCCAGCTCCTCTTGCGCGATGTAGGTATGTCGTCCTGATTCCAGGGCCGTGATTGCAGCATTGATGTCCTCATCATTCGGATCTTGCATGCGTTCGACGAGCGCTGCCCATGTTTTTCCTTCGATGCCGTGCTCGGTCATCCATGCCAGGGTGTCTGTGTTGATGGATTGCCGTACTTCCGCAATTTCATTCTCAAATTTTCCCCCCAGGAGCATGCGCCGCAGTCCGGGGCTCGCAATAAGAGCGGCGCCCGTGAGTGCAATCAGAGGTTTCCAATCGAACTTCTTATTGTTGATGACGGCGACGACGGTGAACAGAACGCCGGCGAGCGCGAGTGCGCCGCACCCCATGGTTTTGCTGAAGTGTTTGATGGCTTCACCCGTTCCGCTCACATTTTCTTCGAGGTATTTCTGAGCGGCATAGCCGGGATTTGCGCTTGCGAGTCCGTCAATGGCCTGCTGCAGGGTCGTCAGCTGCTCGACGTGCGCGGGATAGACTTGCTTGAGCTGTTCCAGTCGCGCTTTATCCTTGTTCATTTGGTTGTAGTTGGTTTCGAAGTACGTGACCATGCGCGGATCGTCATCACGCGTTCTGATGCGTTTGGGGTGTAAGTACCGATGTACGGGAGCGTTTTCTTCTTCATAATCGGGTATGTCGACGATGGCATCCATGATGGCGCTCATCTCCTCGCCGAAAGACTCGGGACCGTTCTCCACCGCCCGGAGCAGGTCGGTGCGGATGCCCGCATCCTCAATGTGTGATCGATAGAATTCGCTAGTTTTCTTCATGCGGTCGATCATTGCCGGTCCCTGCTGCAGGAGCGTTTCCGAGAACATACGTTTCGGATCTTGCTGAAATTGCTCCAATCTCCGGTTTGTTTGGGTATCGATCGTAGCTTGCATCTGATTGAGCTGTTCCCGAGTTGACGGTGTTTCTGCCCGTTCCCGCCCGCGTTCGGCGCTGCCGGCATTCATCCCGAAATGGAGGAGGCGTGCTTCCATCCTGGTTTACGGAGCGGGATTGGGTGGGGCTCCGGCGGGGGGAGGCGCTGCCGGCGTCGTGCGTTTTTGTACCGCACTCACCCAGTCATTCAGGCTGTTTTGTATGTTTGTAACCTGGGCGGCATCAGCTTTATTATTTTTCAATCCTGTGATGAACTCATTCATGGTTGATTGCAAATTGTTTTCATCGATTGTTATCCCATGTGGTTGCGTAACGGCGTTGAAGCGTTTTGCCGCTTCCGCTGTACTCAATCCCGGATTGTTTTTCAGATCATTGGCAACATTTTTGAGGGAGGTAGCAATGTCATTGAGCTTATTGTTCTGAGGCGCAAGCTCTTTGGCGGCTTGCGCGGTGGTTCCCGATTTCATGGCATTCCCGAAATTAAGATCATCCCACCTTGCCCCTTGCTTAAGCTGCGTTTTAATTCCTTCTGCCATCTGTGGCAGAGCGAGAATGGATTTGCCACCGATGCCGGGGATGATCGGCGCGGCCAGAGGCAGTCTGACTGCAATGCCGCCGAGTGTCTTTCCGAATGCGTTGATTGCCTCGCTTCCCTTGCCCATGATGTCCATATCCTTGAGCACCGCGAACACGCCGACCCACACCACCCCCATGCTGATGAGCATCCAGAGCAATTCTGAGACGGTATTGATGGTCGGCAGCAGATTGATGACGATGTCCATTCCCGGAAGACGATTCGTTGCGTTGTGGGGGATATTGGTGCCCGCGTTGACCATGATGAATCCGACGGAGAGGGGAATACCCACGATGGCAGGGAGAAATGCGGCTTTCAGGAAGAGATCAATGATTTTCTGGGTATAGCCACCCGTCAGTTTCTCCGGGATGACCCATCCCAGAAAGTAGAAAGGCATGGCGGCGATGGTGAGCCAGAGAACCGGAATCCGTATGAGGAATGCGATGAAGAGGGCAAACAGCGGAAAGAGAAGCATGACATGAAAAGCGACGACCATGAGTTCCCGCAGCAGGAATCGGAGAGTCTGATCGATGGCGGTGGTTCCTCCCGTACTGGGAGGAATGCTTGCGAGTGACTGCAGGCGCGCATGGTTGACAATCAATCCATTGAGGATGGCCGCATGCCCCGCCACCGCATTGGGATCGAGGACTTTTCGCTGATAGCAGAGCACGCCGCTGGCTAGCGGACAATCCCAGCCATCGTTTCCATTGATTGCGTTGTACTCCGGCGTATCGATGAACAATTTCAAGTTATTGACGTAGAAGCAGTCGCACCGGTAGATATTGTTGCCCAGCGTGGTGAGCTGACAATTGGCATTCGGATAGAATCCAACGGAGTTAATTCTGCAGACGTTATTGGTTGCGATGAGCGAAGGGATGCTGTAGACGGTTGCCGCAGTCACGTTGGCTGCATCCAGAATGAGCCGGGGGAAGAGCCATGAGAAGTTCACGAAAATGATAGCCAGGACGAATTTCTGCCAGTGTTCGACGATGAAATCCTTCTTCGCCATGACGATAGTCACCACGGCGACTCCGACGAGGGCAAACGCGAAGACGATATTCACCAGATCGCGTGAGAACATCCAGAGATCATTGAGCAAGTCCATGAATGAACCGGGAGCTCCCGTGGTCGGGTTCAGATCGAATATGAATGTCGGACTGAGAAGAATATTCAGATAGAAGAACACCACCCACGTGAGCACATGGAGTATGGTGACGATGAGGGTCGTAGATGTTGCAACCACATCGATCAAGCTGGAGCCAAAGGGATTTCCTTGCGCCCATGCCAGAATGGGGGAGCATAGTCCTCCTATTCCGGCCAGGATGCTCAGTGCCCAACGTGCGCGATGGGTGAGGTTTGGGGAACGTGCAGGCATTCCGATTATTGTAGCATTTATTCATTTTTTCCTCAATGTACGGGCTTCTGCACACTCCTCGAATGTATGATTGCACCATGAAAGCAGAGTCAATGCGAGTATAAATTGTGTTCATCCATGCAGTGAACAAAGGATTAAAATCATATTTATTGGCTTCAATAAGCCAAATTGTATGAATACATTGTATGATCATTCCATTGAGTAACTTTCTTGCACTTCTCTACCCTTGGTGAATACTGTTTGTGAACATGTCATCCGTATCCATCCTGAAGGCGCTTTTCAGCTCGCAAACGCGTGTAAAATTGCTGTCGACCTTCCTGTTGCACCCCGAGGAGGAGTACTTCATTCGTGAGCTTACTCGACTGCTCAATGAGCAAATTAACTCCATCCGCCGCGAATTGGAGAATCTTCGTCGCATCGGTGTGGTGAAGGCGAGACATAGAAATCGGAAGAAATACTATAAAGTCGACACGGATTTCCCCCTCTACACCGATTTGCGGAATCTCTTCAGCAAGGCGGTGCAGGGTGAGAGTCCCTTCGTGACCAGTTTGAAGTCGCTTCCCGGTGCCCGGCTGGTGCTCCTCGCGGGCAATTTGAGCGGTACGGAGAGCAAAGTGGATCTCCTCATCGTCGGGGACGTGCGCAAGGAGGTGTTGGAGGCTCTCCTCTCGCAGGATGTGACGCTGCGCAACGTGAAGTACTCCATATTTTCCGAGGCGGACTTTCTCTACCGCCTCAGTCTGAAGGATCGGTTTGTGCAGGATATTTTGCAGGATCCTCGGCATCTCATTGTCCTGAATACCATTCAACGGCAGATCGAGGAGGCCCGCATGAAGTAACCGTTTTGACAGTTTGCGCTGAAGAGGGCTTTACAGAGAGGGGATCGGTCTGTAGGATGCCGCCACTTTTCCATGACCTCCGTGACTCTTCATGCTCAGGCAAAGCGTTATGTGCGCAAGGTTCCGGCTATCGAGCCGGGATTCACCGTCCGCGTGTACGAGCGCATCCAGGAAGGTGCCAAGGAGCGCGTGCAGGTGTTCGAAGGTTTGGTCATTTCTACGCATCGCGGACACATTCCGACGGATGCATCCTTTACGGTGCGCAAAGTCGTGTCAGGCATCGGTGTGGAGAGGGTGTTCTCCGTTCATTCTCCCGCGATTGAGAAAATCGATGTGAAGAAGGTTGCCAAAACACGTCGTGCCAAGCTCTTCTTCCTGCGAGGCCGCTCCGGCAAGTCTGCGCGCATGAACGAACGCTTCACAACGGAAGGGGAATACAGTGTTCCCGTGGAGGAGATAGTGGCGGAGACGGAGACAGAGGCGAAGACAGAGACAGCCGGTGAGGAGACGGAGGCGTCTGAAGTGAAGGCCGCTGTCTGATGCCATCATCATTGCTATACTCCCCCCATGCACGTGCTGCTTGTGGGTAATTACGGCGTGGGGAATCTGGGGGATGAAGCATTGAAGCACTATATGCTGCGTACGTTTCCCGAGGTGACTTGGACGGTTGTGTCCGCTTGTCCCGGATCCGGCGAGGTGCCGCGTCTGCCCGGTGGCATCCGTTCCCTTTGTACGACTCCCTGGTGGCGAACGATTCGTGTCTACCGTTCCGTGGACCGGGTGGTGTTCGGCGGGGGGACGCTCTTCACAGACATTGAGTCCCCCTATGCGTGCGTGCTCTGGTTTCTGCATGCATTCCTTGCTCGTCTGTTTGGAAAGCCGGTGCTTCTTGCGTTCCAGGGAATCGGACCGTTTCGAACGCGGCGAGGGGAGTGGCTTGCCCGGCGGACTGCCTCAGCCGCTTCCTTTCTTTCCGTACGGGATCCACGGTCTCTGGCACAGGTTGCATCCTGGGGTTTGAACAGCAAAGTAGTTCAAACGTTTGATCCAATTTATAAAGAAATTTATAGCAGAAAGTCATTAGGAACAAAAAATTTGTTCATACTTATTCCTCGGGAAAATTCCGGAGATGCCTTTCGGGAATCCGCAATGAGACAACTGCGTAGCAGGAAGTGGGATGGCGTCCATATTCTTTCATTCGCTCCATCGTCGATTTCTGAGACGACGTACTGTCGGGAGTTAGGTCTCCTGATCCCGGATTCCGTCCTCGTCCCCGTCCATTCCATCGATACGCTTCTCTCGGAGCTGAGTGGAGCGGCATTCGTTCTGACGGAGCGCTTTCACGGAGCGGTGGCTGCACTGGCTCTCGGACTTCCCTTTGCCGTCATCAGCCGGGCGGAGGGGGACAAGCTGGCGGAAATGGAAGCAATTGCCCAAAGCGACGGTGCTGCAGCATTGATGGCATCGGTTCTGCGAGGAGAAGATGCGCTGCGCGAAGCACTCCGCTAGGATGCATGCCTCATGGGTATCAGAAATTTCTGCATCATCGCGCACATCGACCACGGGAAATCGACGCTGTCGGATCGGATGATCGAACAGACGAACACGCTGCAAAAACGGGAGATGAAGGCGCAAACCTTGGATATGATGGATCTGGAGCGGGAGCGGGGGATTACCATCAAGCTGACGCCCGTTCGCATGCGTTTTGGGGAGATGGAACTCAATCTCATCGATACACCCGGTCACACGGATTTTCGCTATGAGGTGAGCCGGAGCCTCGCGGCATGTGAGGGTGCGGTGCTTCTTGTGGATGCATCTCAGGGTATACAGGCGCAGACCATCGCGGTGCTGATGATGGCGCTCGAGAATCATCTGACCATCATTCCCGTCCTCAACAAGATAGATTTGCCCGCCGCCGACCCGGATCGCGTCAGTGAGGAAGTGGTCAAACTGCTGGGTTGCACATCCGAAGACATTCTGCGCATTTCCGCCAAGGAGGGAAAAGGCGTGCAGGAAGTGTTGCAGGCGGTCGTGGATCGTATTCCTCCGCCGCGCGTGCCTGTCTCGTCGCACGCGGAGGCGCGTGCGCTCATCTTCGATGCCATCGTCGATCCGTACCGGGGAGTGGTTGCCTATGTGCGCGTGTTGAATGGACGACTGTTTGCCGGCATGCAGGCGCATTTTCTGCAAACGGTGACGCCGTTTACCGTGCAGGAGGTTGGATTTTTTGCTCCCAAGTACGTTGCCGACGACGCACTCATGGAGGGACAGATCGGCTACATCGTGACGGGGCTCAAGGACGTCCGGCAGGTACGTGTGGGTGATACGATCGCGTCTTCGCAGGATGCGGAACCGCTGCCGGGTTATACGCAGGTGCAGCCGATGGTTTTTGCAGGGCTCTATCCCAGCGATGCCGATCAGTATCCCGATCTCCGGGAAGCGTTGGAGAAACTGTCGCTCAATGACGCGGCGCTCTCCATCGAACCGGAGCGCAATGCCGCGCTGGGCAATGGGTTTCGCTGCGGGTGTTTGGGACTTCTCCACCTTGATATCATTCAGGAACGCCTGGAACGCGAGCATAACTGCGATCTCATCATCACCGCGCCCAGCGTGCTCTACGAGGTGCAGCTTTCCGTTCGTCAGCCCGCCAGCATCGTCCGTTCCAGCCTGCTGAAAACGGATGAACCCGATACGGCGCGCATCAGCAATCCCGCAGATTTTCCGGATGCGGCCTTCATCAAGGAAGTGCGCGAGCCGTGGGTGGCTTTGGAGATCGTCTGTCGCGCCGAGGACATAGGGACCGTTATGACGCTTGTGCAGGAGCGTCGCGGCATCTACAAAGGACTGCAGTATCTGGATGCGGATCGTTGCCTGTTAACATTTGAAGTACCGCTCCAGGCGATCATTCTCGATTTCTTCGACAAGCTGAAATCCTCGACGGCGGGCTACGGATCCATGAGCTACGAACCGCTCGGCTATCGTGCGGGACAACTTGTCAAATTGCAGATTCTCCTCTTGGGTGAGCCTGCGGATGCGCTCTCCACGATCGTGCATACGAGCGAAGCGCATCAGGTGGGGGGAATTGTGTGCAAGAAACTCAAGGAAGTTTTGCCAAAACAGCAGTTCCAGATTCCCATCCAGGCGGCGATCGGCGGGAAGATCGTGGCGCGTGAAACGGTCTCCGCTCTGCGTAAGGATGTGACGGGATACCTCTACGGCGGTGATGTCACACGCAAGAATAAGCTCCTCGACAAGCAGAAGAAGGGAAAGAAACGGATGAAGCAGATGGGAAAAGTCACGTTGAGTCAGGATGCGTTTTTGGCCGTGCTCAAGCGAGAGTGAATCAAAGAGCAGCATACCGGGTCGCAAACGTGCATCGGTGCGATACATGCGCGGTGCGCACTCAGGCATTCGCCTCATCGGCGGGCTGTTCCGCCAAGCGACGTTCCCGCCACGATTGCATGGCCGGACGGAAGAGAGTTTGCAGAATGCCGGCGACCAGCGTCTGCACTTGCTCAAAATTCGCTATCTTGCCCTGTTGTGCAAGGAAATCCTGCAAAATGAACGTGGTGAGTTGCAGAATGGTTCCGTCGATGTTTTGATCGTCGACAATGAGTGTGCGGAGAATGGTTTGTTCGTCGTGCGCCATCACGTGCTCCACCCGCACGATCCAGCGTGCCAGCGTGTCGTTGGCTTCCACGGAGAGCGCCGATGAGTGTTGCAGATCAGTCACGTTCGTTGCCGGCACGGCAAGATCACCGTCCTGTTCGCGGAGGTACTCTTCCACCGCCGTCCGGCACTGCTCATTGATGAGGGAGAGCAGGGCGAGGAGAAAGGTGGACGGGCAGTCCCGACCGACGAGGCGCGCTATCAGCAGTGCATAGTGTGTCTTCTGCGCATCCGTGAGGAATTGCAGAATAACCTGCGCCACTCCGTCATCGCGCTTGCGCGCTTTCTGTTCATCGCGCTGCGCCTGTTTCGCCGCCGCCTGTGACGCGGCAAACTGCTCACGCGCTCTGTCGCTCACTTGTTCGGATGGCGCAGGTCCTTCGCCGCCTTCATCCGATGCGAACGTCTCGGGTCCTATTTGCTGCATGGGCGCATGGTACTCGACCGCCGCCAAAAGCAGAAACGCAAAATTTGTTGCGGTTGCATTGCCCTATTTGGACGCGACAGGCTCAATGTGGATGATCGTCGCCCAGGTGCGCGATCCGGTGAACGATATGCACTTTCTGCGGCTGAATGCCACTTTTCCGTCCACGGAGGCGTGAATCGTCCAATCTTTTCCCACGTGTGTGTTGTTTCCGGGTCGGAATTGGTAGCCCTTTTGACGAATCAGCACTTCTCCGGCACTCACTCTTTGGCCTCCGAAGCGTTTTACGCCCCGTCGTTTGGCATTGCTGTCACGGCCGTTGGTAGTGGTACCTCCTGCTTTCTTATGTGCCATAGCCCGAAGATTCTATACAAAAATCTTCCACTTGCAAGGAGAAGTTTTCTGCTTCACAATGCCTTCAGATCGACGCGGGGTGGAGCAGCCTGGTAGCTCGCGAGGCTCATAACCTCGAGGTCGCTGGTTCGAATCCAGCCCCCGCAACCACATTAGAGTTAGCAAACCGCAAGACTTCCGTATGGTCACGAAATCATCACACCATATGACTGAGTTGCCATGTAATACTACTGTTGAACAGAGAGTAGTAAAACCGGACGCGCACTCTACATATGGAATATCAGCATAAATTCGATGGCCGTTGGTAATTGACATAACAAATTAATATGCTAATATAAACGTGCCTGTCGGCACTCTATCTCCTTCCAGTCTTCTTGTATGAACGAATCCAGATATTCTGAATTGGATGCCGTAAAGAAAGAGTATAGAAGAGTAGAAAAGGCATTCTTGAAGGCAGATCATGAAGATTTTAGAAGTTATGCTGCCAATTTTTCTGAGCATCCGGGCAACAGTGAAGGTAGAAATCTTCAAGTACGTGCTGTTCTTAATGGAAAAACAGCCCTTGATGAAAACAGACAAATTGAAATTTTGACGACTGCCACGAATGATCTTCGTGATCTTATGCAACTTGTCTGTAATGCATACTATCCACATCAACCGGAAATGAAGCAGATTCTGGGAGTGTAAAAGTAATTGGTATTGAATGTCTGCGAACACAAGTGGATGAAGGTAGTTCTTACGTCATTCAATAGTATGCTCGAGTCGCTCAGCATCGGGTGCTGAGCGGCAAATGCATATCACTTGGACATACTTAGAGCGCTTCCTTGATCTTCGGAATTCGGTCGCGGTGGAAGAGGTAGAGTTTCCAGTGCTCCAAGACCGGCATTTGCCGGAGGAGTTCGATGTAGGCCGCCTCACGTCGTTCTTCCAGTTTTGGATCGCTGAGAGGACTGTCCTGCAGGATGGGAGGGGGTTTCGTGATGATGAGGAGTTGTTCGCCGGGGTTGATCTTGCCGAGGTTCTGCTTGGCGAATCGGTCTTTGAACAGGTCGGATCGCACGTACTCCAGATCACGGTAGAGCGCGTCGATCTCCGCGGCGATGAGATCGTTTCCCTTCCCCAATTCCGCGAGGGTCTCTTCAAACAGGATGTTGCGGTAGAAGGAGACCGCCAGTCCGAACGCCATGAATCCCACGACCGTCAGACCGACGACAATGGTCAGTTTTTTGCTGATGGGTTCGATGTTCGACCGGGGAGACATGATCGCAAGCATAGCGCAAAATGGGAGGCGCGGTTAGAATGTTACTCGTTTGATCGTTGTTCATTGCTCGTTTTATTCCCTATTCATCACACGAACAACGACGATCGCACAACGAGTGACGCATCATGACTTCTCCCCCCATGAAAATCTTCTGCAGCGGCATCGGCGGCATCGGACTGAGTGCATACGCATCGTTGCAGTCCGCCCGCGGACACGAAGTCTCCGGTTCCGATCGCAGTGATTCGCCTCTCCTGCAGGATCTGCGCTCGCAGGGGATCACTGTTTCCTTGCAACAGGACGGGTCGGCCGTGCCTTTGGACGCCGATCTCTTCGTGTACTCCGAAGCGATACCCAACGATGCGCTTGAGCGTCGGAAGGCCGAGGAGCTCGGCATTCCGATGCAGTCCTATTTTCAGGCACTGGGGACCATCAGCAAAGATGCATTTGTCATCGCCGTGTGCGGTACGCACGGGAAATCCAGCACGACCGCGATGGTTGCGCGCTTGCTCATGGAGACGGGCAACGATCCGACCGTCATTGTCGGGACGAAAATGCGTGAACTGGGAGGGAAAAATTGGAGGTGCGGGAAGAGTGATTTCTTCGTGCTGGAAGCATGCGAGTACCGCAGATCGTTCCATTTTCTCTTTCCCGATATCGCGCTGATGACGAATGTCGACGGCGATCATTTTGACGCGTATCCGACGATGGATGCGTACCGGGAGGCGTTCCTCACATTCTTGCGTCGATTGCCGGAGAAGGGGATCGTGATTACGCATGGCGCAGACCGGGACGCGATGGAGATTGCTGTGCGATCCGGCAGAACGGTGGTCGATGCCGATACGTACCCTGCGATTTCCCTGAAGACCCCGGGAGAGCACATGCGGCAGAATGCGCGATTAGCGCTTGCTTTAGCCAAAAATTTAGGAATCGAAGACTGGGAGGCACGGGAAGCGTTGCGTGGTTTTGCAGGAACATGGCGTCGAATGGAAGATCGCGGGACGACGGAGGCGGGCGTCACCGTGATCGACGATTACGCGCATCATCCGGTGGAGATTCGCGCGACGCTCGCGGCCATGAAAGAAGCGTATCCGCAGCGTCGTATCATCGTTGTGTTTCAACCGCACACGCATGACCGCACACGCACGCTGTACGACGAATTTACGCGCGCATTTTCCGGAGCCGATATCGTCATTGTCCCCAATGTGTACGATGCGCGACATGGCATCGAGACGACTGAGACGGATCTGCCGCGTTTCATCGCCGCAATCGGGAAGGAAAGCGGCGTGGACTGTCGCTTCGGCGACGGACTCGCGCATACGCAAGAGTTGGTCGAGTCTCTTCTGCAGCCGGGTGACGTCTTGATGACGATGGGGGCGGGAGACGTGACGAAGATCGCGGATGGGATACTGGGGCGGGAGCATGCTACTCTGGTCGCATGAAATTGCGTTCCCTTAAGGCATCGTTCGCGCAGCACCGTCTGTTAGGCGGGGCGTTCGTCCTGGCGCTCACGCAGTTTGGGGCCTCGCTCATGGGGTTGGTGCGGGACAATGCGCTCAATCGCACGTTTCCGGGGCTCGATACCGTGGACGTGTACATCGCGTCCTTTCGCCCCGGTGATCTCTTCTTTCAGATCACCATCATGGCGGGACTTTCCACCGTACTCGTTCCGCTGCTCGCCCGTTACAAAGCGCATGATCGACACGATGATACGTCGGCATTGCTCAGCAGTGTGATCGCGGTCGGTTCGCTTGCATTCGGGTTGCTGGCGCTCGTTCTTGCCATCTTCTTTCCGTGGATTGCACCCGGTCTGGTGGGGTTTCGGGGTGAAGCACTGGATCTGTACATACTGTTTGGGCGCCTGGCGCTCCTGAGCAATTTCCTCTTCGTGTTCGGCAATGCTCTGGGGCAGTATCTCATCACCGTCCAACGGTACTGGGTCTACGGTCTCACGCCCATTCTGTACACGCTCGGTACCGTCCTGGGAACGCTGTTCCTCACGCCCGTCTACGGTCAGGTCGCGCCGATGATCGGCACGGTGGCCGGGGCGGTGGTCTATGTGCTGATTCGGCTCCTCGGCGCTTTGCATGCGGGATTCCGTCCTCGGGGGATGCTCTGGCATCCGGATCTCAGACGCATGGGGTGGCTGATGCTGCCGCGCATGGTCGCGTTGGGGGCGTTGCAGCTGGAGCTTCTCGTGTTCGATGCGCTGGCGTCGCACCTTCCGGCCGGAGCCGTGACCATCAACGCCAATGCACGCAACTTTCAGTCAGTCGTTGTCGGCGTCGTCGGCATTGCGCTCGCGCAGTCTGCGTTCCCGCTGTTGAGTGCCGCCGCCGCCCGCCGCGAGTTTGATCGATTTCGTACGTATCTGCGGAAGGGGGTCGGGATGATTGTGGTGTTGACCATCCTCGGTGCTCTCGTTTTGGTGGCGGCCGGACCCATTGCCGCGCGGCTTGTGCATTTGCAGAGCGTCCTTCCCATCTTTTGGACGGCGCTTGCATGCTACGCCCTGAGCATTCCCTTCGAGAGCGTCAATCACCTGTTGCTCCGCTCTTATTATTCTCTGCACCGCACCACGACGCCCGCCATTTTCAACGTGCTCAACGGCGTCATTGCCATCGTGGTTTCTTGGGTTTTCCTTCCGGTAGTGGGCGTCTATAGCCTGGCAATCGGTTTTACCATCGGGCAGATCGTGCAACTCATCGGGTTGGGGGTCATGCTCCCGCGCGCACTGGCAAACGGAACGTGAACGATGCGCGGCATTCACCGTGCAGTGGCGTGGCGGCAGATCACAATGCCTGAAACGAGAGTATCAAAATGAACAAATTAGGGATATAGGGAATTTATGAATGCTGTTTCTTAGACTTTTGGGCTAGGATTAGCGCAATTCTCTTCCCAATTCTTTATGCCCAAAAAAAGTGTCCTTCCTGTCTTTCATTGCACGTTAAAAAGTACGGTCGTCAATCAGGC
>JAKQEM010000042.1 GCA_029558515.1 bacterium | reverse complement strand
CGGCCGGAAATAGTCTATTGTGAATCCTGCTATTTGGCCGCTGTCTATTGATGAGCACGGGCAGGATTCACCCTGCCTGCCCGCCGTAGTCCGCCGCGGCGGACGAAGGTGGGAGCGACCCCGAGCTTGTCGAGGGGGAGTCGAAGGGCGAGGAGTGTTACTTGAAAGAGGTATACTGATCTGCGCAGCATTACCTCTCATCCGTCACCCCTTCCTCTCTTGCATCACCTCCCAATGCCCACCGCCTCTTCCAGCGCCGCTACCCGTTTGGGCAACAGTTCGATTTCGATGTCATCCAAACGCTTGTCGATGTTATCCACGCCGGTTGTAAGTACATCCATACGATGCTCCAGCTTGGCAAAGCGTGCATCGACCTGTGCAAAGCGTGCATCGACCTTCCCGAATCGTTCCATGATGCGCGATTCCATCGCTTGCATGTGGCGAAGGAGAATTGCCGGAGTGATGTCTTGGTCTTCTGCCATGGATCCTCATCCTAGGCTTCTGCAACGTGCGGAGCAATGCATCGACGCGATGTTTTTCCTCACTCTCACAGTTTTCTCTTCCTACAGACATTTTCCCCGTTCTTTCCTCCGATAGAACGCAGTCATCCTTCTCCATTTTTTACCTGTCGGCCATAGCCCGCAGGCAATGGCTACTCTATGATCCATTCACTCCCATGCCCACCTGCCCCCTCACCGGCCAAGCCTTCGAGCCATCGCCTGAGGAGATGGCACTGAGAGCCAAACTGAAAGTAGAAGGTGAACCAACCCTGCATCCGCTCTACCGTTTGTTGCATCTTGGAGCCTTCTGGCAGCACTGGGCTCTGCACAAACGTACCTGCGACAAGACGGGCCAATCCATCATTTCCGTCTACCCACTGGACTGTCCGTACCCCGTATGGCACAAAGACGAGTGGGTGAAAGGCACCGATCCGCCGGGGGCGGATTTCCAAGCCGGACAACCGGTCTTCCCACAACTGTGGGAATTTTTCCGCAAATCTCCCATCGCGCATAACGTCGGCGTTGGCTGCGAGAACTGCGAGTACACCGATGACTTCTGGCACAGCAAGAACTGCTATCTCTGCCACTCGGGATTTGAGTGCGAAGATCTGCGCTACTGCTACCGCACCGTCCAGCTGCGCACCTGCCGGCACTGCGTCTTCTCCTTCGACAGCGAGCGGTGCGTCGACCTTATTAACTGTCACAATTGTTACAACGTGCTCTTTGCGCAGAATTGCTGGCAGTGCTCGGACTCGGCATTCCTCTACGACTGCCGCAACTGCAGCGATTGCATCCTCAGCTGCAACCTACGCAACAAGCGGTTTGTGTTTCAAAATGAGCAACTGGATGAAGTGACCTACCGCGCGCGAAGACAGGAATGGGATCTGCGATCACGGCAGGTGTATCAACGCGGTTGTACCACATTCGACGCGATGATGCGCGAACAAGCGTTACACCGCGCGCTCCAAATTGATCAATGCGAACATGCCACCGGCAACTATCTGACAGGCGTCAAAGACTGTCAGGATTGCTTCTTTCTGACCGAACAAATGGAGGGCGGCATCCACTGCCTGCGCGGCGGTTGGGCACGGGACTGTCTGGATTGCGTCGGAATGGCCTTCCAAACGGAGCTGTGCTACTGCTCGCTGGGCCCGCAGGAGAACTGCTACGATATTCGCTTCTGCATCGACGTCATCGAGTGCAAATGGATGGAGTACTGCGCGCACTGCTTTCAATCCGAACACTGCTTCGGATGCTGCGGTCTGGTCGGGAAGAAGTATCACATCTTCAATCAGCCCGTGTCGGAAGCGGAGTACGAAGCGCGGGTGGAGACAATCAGAACAACCATGCGCGAGACGGGAGAGTACGGCCGATTCTTCCCGGGTTCCTTCGCCGCTACACCGTACCAGGAATCGCTGTCCGGTTTCCACTGGCCGCTCGATCGCTCTGCTGCGCAACGCTATGGGTTCCGGTTTGCTTCCAAGGAACGCAAGCGTCCCGCTGATACGCTCGATGCAAGTACAGTTCCCGATCACACAAATACCCTCGACGATGATCTTCTCAAGCGCACATTTTGGGATGAGACATCTCGGCGTCCTTTTCGCATCGAATCCGCGGACATCGCTTTTGCGCAGGATATCGGCGCACCCCTCCCTTCTTCCTATTACATGACCCGCATCCAAAGCAACTTCCGCCGCATCCCCTTCACCGGCCTTTTGCGGGAGACGACGTGCGGGAAGTGCAAGCAATCGACGCGCACCGGTTGGCCGGAGGAGTACGATGGAAGGATCCTCTGTGAGGAGTGCTATCTCTCTTCGGTGTACTGATCTTCCCGCATTATCCATTATCAATTATCCATTATCCCTTCGTCCCGTGCAGAAAATCTGCCGCAACCATTGGTGTCAGCAAGCCTTCGAGATCACCCCCGATGACCTCGCCTTCTATGACAAGGTGTCGCCCGTGTTCCCCTCGACTTCGCTGGGGACAGGCAATGGCAAGAAGGAACTGATTCCCCCGCCGACGCTCTGCCCCGATTGCCGGATGCAGAGGCGGTACGCATTCCGCAATGAACGAAGTCTCCATCGGCGAACGTGTTCCAAGACTGGGCGGAGCATGATCAGCGTGTATACCCCGGATGCGCCGTTCCCGGTGTACGACAATCCGGTATGGTGGAGCGATGAATGGGACGGGCGGGAATATGGACGGGAATTTGATTCTCATCGGCCGTTTTTCGAGCAGTTCGACGCGCTTCTAAAGTCCGTTCCGAAGATGGCTCGCGTGCAGCAAGGAGAAAATATAAATGCGGAGTACACGAACTGCGCTTCTTACAATAAAAACTGCTATCTTCTATTTTCGAGCAACGGCAACGAAGATTGCATGTACGGGTCATTCATCAATAAATCGAAGAGCTGTATCGATAATCACAATGTCCTCAATTGCGAACTCTGCGCGCATTCCACCGATTCCGAAAAATGTTACGCGTGCATCGGCGTCGCGGATTGCACGGATTGCAGCGAATGCGTCTTCTGCAGCCATTGTTCCGGATGCAGGAACTGCTATGGATGCACGAATCTTCGCAATAATGAGTATTGTTATATGAACGAACAGCTTTCCAAAGATGAGTATGAGCGCAGGATCGCGGAAACGCACCTTTCCCGATATGGACAGTTCGAGCGTGAAGCGCAACGTTGCCGGACAGCTGCGCTCTCATATCCACGCCGCTGCTACGAGGGCACGCTCAATGAGAACGTCACGGGGAATTACCTGATGCGGTGCCGGAATGTCCGAAACTGCTTTGAAAGCTCCGATTTGGAGGATTGCGCGCACTGTAGCTGCTGCCATTACACGCGCGATGTCTACGACGTCGCTCATTACGGCATCTCCGAAACAAATGAGCTTCTCTTGGAAGGGGAAGGCATCGGTCACGGAGCGTTCCGGGTGCTATTCAGCAAACTCGTTTGGGGCGGATCGAGCGACGTACTGTACAGCTACGAATGTTTTTCGTCACATCACCTGTTCGGCTGCACCGGCCTCAAGAAAGATAGCTTCTGCATCCTGAACAAACAGTACCCGAAAGAAGAATACGAGCGACTGGTGCCAACAATCATCGAACACATGCGTGGTACGCATGAGTATGGCGAATTTTTTCCGATAACCATCTCGCCTTTTGGTTATAACGAGTCGCTTTCCCAGGACTATTGGCCGATAGCGCGCGAGGACGCCGTGCGCCGCGATTGGCCATGGCGCGATATCGTCGATGATTTCCCCAACGTGGATCGGATGATGCATGCCTCTGATCTTCCCGATGCGTCGGAGGATGTTCCGGATGATATTCTGAACTGGGCGATCAAAAGCGCGCAATCCGGCCGCCCGTTCCGTATCACGAAGCCGGAACTCGCGTTGTATCGGCAACTCCGCCTTCCGATTCCCCACCTACACCCCGAAGAGCGCCATAAAGCACGGCACGCTCTTCGAAATCCCCGCCATCTCTGGACCCGTCCCTGTATGAAGTGCGGTCAGGAAATGCAGTCGACGTACGCACCGGAGAGGCCGGAGATCGTGTATTGTGAAGCATGCTATTTGGCTTCTGTCTATTGATGGTATTGGGCAGGATTCACCCTGCCTGCCCGCCGTAGCTCCGAACGCAGCGGAGGATCGAAGGTGGGAGCGGAGCGCAGCGAGACAAGAGGCGAGGAGAGCTCTTTGCAGGAAGTGTATTAAGAATACAAAATGATCGTCCGCTTCGGCGGACTCAATGCCAAATGACTTTTCAAAAGACTTTCTCCTATGACCATTTTCAATGAGAATTTCTCATTCTTCATTCGCTACTTCTTTCCCATCTTCCAGAGCGTCTCAAAGAAATCCCTGTATCCGTTTGCAACCTCTTCGCTCTCGATCAGGATGACAATCGGTTCCGAGGACCATATCTGGATGGCCACAACATTGCCGTAGATGTTCGTGCTGGTCGGCACAGGATACGTCTCCGGAAGAAAGCGAAGATCGGAATACTTCCGTAGTCCTTCGTGCTCCATCAATGAACGTTGACTCTCGAATGCGAGCATCTTCTTTTTTACTTTCCGTTTCTCACGGAACTGCTCGATGGCAGGAAGTTCATCACCCATGAATTCATAGAAGTGGGTTCCTGATGCTCCCAGAATATAGTACGTGCCCCCCGGCGGTAATTCCTGAAACGCGCGCCTACGCAGATTCCGCACGGCTTCGGCTCCTCTCTCTATTCGCACGCGCGCCTCACTCGGCTGATGCTGGAGAGCGTGGAGTGAGGGTAATGCTTCGCGAATTTTCCTCAGCTTTTCGAGTTGCACGCGTTCAAGCATCTTCGGGTCCTCTGCACGAACATACTTTCGGTGGAGACGTGTCTCAGTCACAGCCAATCCCTTCGCAACGAGCTGATCGACGAGACGATAAATGATCTGCGGATGACGCTTCATTGCCGCAGTCAGCGTCGCCATCGGCACATCTCCCATCGGAAGAAGCTTTTCGTAGCACTCAGCTTCCATTGTGGAGAGGCCGAGCGTTTCGAGTATGGATTGCATCATGTATTCAGTATATCACACTTTCACATATATTGTGTGAAAGTATATTGCCAACTAATCTTTAAACAAAGACAATAGAACCATGCCTACCAACCTTCGCCAAGGAGAAGACCAAAAAGTCTGTTCCCACTGCCGGCAAGCATTCGAAATCCCGACCGAAGATCTGCAGTTCTATGCACTTGTTTCCCCGCTCATCGGTGGCGAGCGACAGATGATCCCCCCGCCGACGCACTGCCCCGCCTGTCGCAGACAACGACGCCTCGCCTGGCGCAATGAAATGACGCTCTACCGCCGCACGTGCGATTACAGCAAGAAGCCGATCCTCTCCATCTACTCCTCCGACAAGCCGTTCATCGTCTACGACTCCGACGTTTGGAATTCCGACGTCTGGGATCCTTTGATGTACGGACGGGACATCGACTGGAACCGCCCGTTCTTCGACCAGTGGAATGATCTCCATCTCTCAGCGCCACTGCCTTCATTCAACATTCGCACGCAGAACGAGAACAGCGAATACACGAACCTCTCTGCCCGCAATAAGAATTGCTATCTAATCTTTGCCAGTAACGACAACGAGGACTGCTACTACGGCACGTACCTACACCGCAATCATCGTGCGGTCGACTGCTTCTTCACCTTCGACTCCGAGTCGTGTTACGAATGTACGGACTGCAACAGTTGCACTCGGCTGTTCTGGTCGATCTACTGCAGAAACTGCAGTGACTCGCTGTTCCTCGAGAGTTGCCAGGGATGCCAGCATTGCATCGGCTGCGTGAACCTTGTCAATAAGTCCTACCACATCGGCAACAAGCCATGCACGAAGGACGAATTCGAGAGGGAATGGAATGCAATCCTCACAAGTCGTTCCGCATTTGCATCGGCACGATCGGCACTGGAAGCATTGGCATTTTCTCTTCCTCACAAATCGATGGTCGGATTCAGCAATGAAAACGTCTCCGGCGATCACATGAGAGGGTGCCGCAACGTCTCTGAGTCCTTTGATGTCACCGATGACGAAGACTGCAAGTACTGCGTGTGGATGCACCAGAGCAAGAACTGCTATGACTGCTATGGATGGGGCATCTCCGGGGAGCTGGGGCTGGAGAATCACCTGACGGGCGAGAATTTCTACAACGTCCTGTTCTCGGAGTCCTGTTGGGGGAATGTCAACAACCTCCTGTACTGCCGCTACTGTCTCAATGGCTCTGCCAACCTCTTCGGATGCATCGGGCTACAGCACAAGGAGTATTGCATTCTCAATAAGCAGTACACGAAGGAGGAGTACGAGCAGTTGGTGCCAAAGCTGATCGAGCACATGCAACGGCACGGAGAGTACGGCGAATTCTTCCCTGTGCAATTGTCACCGTACGGGTACAACGAAACGGTCGCGCAGGAGTATTTCCCGATGCGGGAAACGGAAGTCCGATCATTGGGATGGAAGTGGAGAGAGGAGCACAACGAAGCGCCGAAGGTGGACAAGATAGTTTCCGCACTGCAGCTTCCCGATTCCATTGCCGACGTCCCCGATGAGATCACTCAATGGGCGGTGACGTGCGCGGTGACGGGCAAACCCTTTCGCATCACGGCGCATGAACTCAAGTTCTACCGGGACATGGGCATTCCCCTGCCGCAAACATGCTTCGAACAGCGACACAGGGGACGGATGAAGAAACGCACCCCCCGACAGTTGTGGAAACGAGAGTGCATGAAGTGCGGGAAGGAGATCGAAACGGCGTATGCGCCGGACAGGCCGGAGATCGTCTATTGCGAGGAATGCTACTTGCGGGAAGTGTATTGATGATTGAATTTTGAATATTGAATTATGAATTTTGGGTACATACTTTGTGAGCGATCCGAAATTCAAAATTCATATCCCACAATTCAATACTCATCCCTGTTATTCTTTACTCCGTTATTCTGTTATTCTTCATTACTTCTTCGCCGCTCTCTTCCGCTCGGTTTCATCCAAGAACTTCTTGCGCAGGCGGATGCTCTTCGGCGTCACTTCGACGAGCTCATCATCCTCGATGTATTCGAGTGCCTGCTCCAAAGACATCGGCTTCACGGGCACCAAATTGATCGCTTCATCACTGCCGGACGAACGCGTATTGGTCAGTTTCTTCTCCTTGGTGGGATTCACCGCCATCTCCTCGCTCTTGGCGCTCTCCCCGATGATCATACCGGCGTACACCTTGGTCTGCGGAGTAATGAAGAGCCGCCCGCGCTCCTGCAATGTCCACAGCGCATACGCCACCGCCGTGCCGTTCTCCATGGAGACGATGGACCCGCGACCGCGATCTGCCAAAGGACCTTTGTGCGATTCGTAACAGAGGAACGAGTGCGTGAGAATTCCCTCTCCGCGCGTCTCGATGATGAAATCACCGCGAAAAC
Organism: bacterium; assembly: GCA_029558515.1. Lineage (GTDB taxonomy): Bacteria > Patescibacteriota > Gracilibacteria > Peribacterales > Peribacteraceae > JAKQEM01. The sequence continues at coordinate 118,859 of JAKQEM010000042.1, read as the reverse complement.
CAAGCAGTCCGCGCGTCGGCACCTTGTACTCGATGCGCGCATGCCCTTCATGCGTCTTCATGTCCAACATCTCCCCCTTCCGTCCGGCCAACATCTCGATGACGGTTCCGGAAAATTCCTCGGGGACATCGATGATAACGTGCTCCATCGGCTCCACCTGCACGCCGTTCTCTTCACGCATGATCACTTCGGGACGGGACACTTGCAGTTCGAATCCCTCACGGCGCATGTCTTCGATCAAAACCGAAAGATGCAGTTCCCCGCGACCGGATACCTTGTAGGAATCGGTGCCGGGTATTTCCTCCACCTGCAGTCCGACGTTCGTCTCCTGCTCTTTCTCCAAACGCGCCTTGATGTGGCGGGTGGTGACAAGTTTGCCCTCCTTGCCCGCAAAGGGAGAATTGTTGACCAGGAACGTCATGGAAATGGTCGGCGGATCGATGCGAATGGCCGGCAGCAACTCGGCGTTCTCATCGGTGGTAATCGTTTCGCCGACGTAAATATCGGGGATGCCCGCAAGAGTAACGATATCGCCCGCATCAGCCTCCGTCACCTCCACCCGGTGCAATCCTTTGGACACGAACACTTTGGTGATTTTCCCCTGACGCACGGCACCTTCTTGCGTCTTCACGAAGACCTTGTCCCCCGGTCGTGCAATGCCCTCGTACACGCGGCCGATCGCAAGTCTTCCCAAAAAATTATCGTACCCCAGGGCGCTTGGCTGCATACGAAAGGGCGCCTGCAAATTGTGATCCGCCTGCGGGACGTGCCGCATGATGGTTTCGAAAAGCGGCGTCAGATCCTCCGAGCGATCCTCGATGGCGCGCTTCGCGATCCCCTCTCTCGCAATGGCGAAGAGATACGGAAAATCGAGTTGATCGTGCGTGGCATTGAGCGCGACGAAGAGATCGAACACTTCATCGACCACTTGCATGGGGCGGGCGGCCGGCTTGTCGATCTTATTGATGATGACGATGGGCCTCAGTCCCAGTTCCAGCGATTTCTTCAGCACGAATTTTGTCTGCGGCATCGGTCCTTCCTGCGCATCCACCAGGAGGAGCACGCAGTCGACCGTTCGCAGAATGCGCTCCACCTCGGATCCGAAATCCGCGTGACCCGGCGTATCGACGATGTTGATCTTGCAGTCTTCGTAGACGATGGACGTATTCTTGGCGTAGATGGTGATGCCGCGCTCACGCTCCTGCGCATTGCTGTCCATCATCAATTCCCCCGTCTGTTCGTGCGCCGCAAACGCCCCGCCCTGCTTCAAGAGCGCATCGACGAGGGTCGTCTTTCCGTGATCGACGTGCGCGATGATTGCAATGTTCCGAATTTTCAACTGATCATGAGGGGAATGGAATCACCCTGAGCTTGTCGAAGGGTAATGGCGATATTGCGAATCTTCATACCTGTCTCAGCGGAGCAATCAACGGGATCCTCCGAGAAGTTCGCAGATTGTACAGATATTTTATAGTTCGGCAATGTCTCGCACGGCGGATTCTTGCCAAAAAGGAGCAAATTGGCGTATGCTCCGGTCATGATGAACTTTATCCAATATGGCAATCTCGGATGGATGCAGGACCGGATGAGCGGCATGATCGGCATACTCGTCGTCCTGGCAATGGTCGATGTGGCACTGAAGGGCTGGGGTATGTGGCGGGCGGCCAGAATGAACAAACTCCCGTGGTTCATCGCACTGCTCGTTTTCAATACGCTCGGCATTCTCCCCGCCGTCTTCCTGCTGATGACCGCTACGGAGTATCGGGAATGGCTGCAGGGAAAAGGCAAAACGAACGTCTGAGCGCGGACCGGAAGAAACGGCGGTGTTTCTGTCACATCTTTCGCAGCGCGCCGTCATGAACTGCCGACTGCGTTCCGGACCTCTGCACCTTCAGTACGGTTTGAAAGGATTGGGCAAGAGCGTGTACGTCCGGAAGGCAGCCACATTTCCGCTCATTCGTAGCGCAACGCTTCTATCGGACGCAGTTTCGCCGCTTTGTATGCAGGCAACATCCCGAAGAAGACGCCGATGCCCAGAGAAAACAGAAACGCCAACACCACGGGAGAAAGAGTAATTCTCGCGTCGAGTGACGCGTAGGTTTGCACGAGGAGGGATGCGCCGACGCTCAACAGGATGCCGATGGACCCGCCCATGAGACTCAGTACGATCGATTCCACGAGAAACTGCAGAAGAATATCTCTCTTCTTCGCGCCGATTGCTTTGCGTATGCCGATTTCTCTGGTCCGTTCCGTGACGGATACCAACATGATATTCATCACTCCGATGCCCCCGACGAGGAGAGAAATAGCCGCAATACCACCGAGTAAGAGTGTGAATATACCCGTGACTTCATTGAGTGTTTCCACGGCATCCGCTTGATTTTGTACCATAAAATCCTGATCCGCAGTATCGGTAATCCCATGTTCATTGAGAAGAACGGCCGTTATTTCCCTCTGTTTTTCGGCCATGTCCTCCTGGTGCTCTACGGATATGCCAATGGTACCCACCGTTTGCTGCCCGATGATACGCGTCTGCATGGTGGACAGCGGAATGAAGATCGTGTCATCGAGATTCAGAAATCCCGATTGCCCTTTGGCTTGCATGACCCCGATCACGGTGAATATGTGATTTTGGATGCGTATGTCGCGACCAAGAGGACTCGGATCATCGGGGAACAGCGTCGAAACGACTTGCGATCCCAAGACGGCAACTTTCTCCATTGTCCTGATGTGCTCATCCGTGACGAACGTACCGAACGCAAGCGCGGCATTCCGGACCGTGAGATAGTCAGGCGTCACGCCTTGCATCGATGCATTCATATTCAAGGAACCGACGATTGCCTGCATACGACCGGAGAGTTCGGGTGAAATGCCATTCAATCCGGTCACATATGCTCGAATGGCTGCGACATCTTCCGCCGGGAGCCCCGTGCTCCCCTGTCCGCCTCCGGCGAAGCGCACATTTGTTTGAGTGGGGCTGCCCGGTGATACGGTCAGAAGATTCGTCCCGAGAGTCGACAGACGTTCCGTCACGCTCCGTTGTGCGCCCTGCCCGATGGCAATCATCAGCACCACGGACAGCACACCGATGATGATGCCGAGCATGGTCAGCGATGATCGCAGCTTGTTGCCGTTGATCGCTTCGAATGCATTTCTGATATTCTCGACAATATTCATAGGGATGCTTGGATACGACCGTCTTGAATATGAATCGTGCGATGGGCACACATCGCAACTTTCGGCTCATGCGTGACCATGACAATGGTTTTTCCCTCTTCATTGAGCGCGGTCAGGATCTCCATGACTTCCTGCCCCGTTTTGGTATCGAGCGCACCCGTGGGTTCATCCGCAAGAATAATGTCGGGATCAGTGACCAATGCTCTCGCGATGGCAACGCGCTGCTGCTGTCCGCCGGAGAGTTCGCTCGGCTTATGGTCCATGCGCTCTGCAAGTCCCACGGCCATGAGCGCTTCCCGCGCCCGGATGTGCGCTTCCTTCCGATGCACTCCTTGGTACAGCAAGGGCTGCATGACCTGTCGCAATGCATCCATACGCGGGAGCAAATTGAAGGACTGAAACACAAACCCTATCCGCCTGCTGCGCACGTCAGCCTGTGCATTCTCGTTCAAACTGCTCACTTCCTGATGAGCAAGCACGTAGGATCCTTCCGAAGGCGTATCCAGCAGACCGATGATATTCATGAGAGTGGATTTCCCCGAACCCGATGGCCCCGTGATCGCGACAAACTCACCAACTACAATGTGGATGGAGACGCCTTTCAGGACGATCAGACGCTCCGATCCGGAGGGATAAGCCTTCGTAATATTCCGCATGTGAATCATGGCAATAAGGAAAATTACCGTCCGACCGTCCCTCGAAACTCTCTTCCGCCCGGCGGCCCGCCTGCTCCGCCCATGCGCAACATCTGTGCCGCACCGTTCATGTTCGTCTCCGTCGTTGGACTACTGTCGATATTCATCGACAGTACGCTGTCTCCTTCCCGTAAACCGGATACGACTTCCGTCACGCGTCCGTCCGTCGCACCCGTCTCCACGACGAGAGTGCTCCCGTCCGCCATACGGACAATCGTCCGATCGTTCCTGCGGAGCAATGCAAGATTGGGGACGACTAGCACGTTCTCCCGTCGCGCCGTCTCGATCTGCACGGTCGCCGTCATGCCGGACAGAATGGTGAGATCCGCGGGTGTCGGCAAACGAATGGACACTTCATAGGACACCACTCCCGATGTCTCCACGGGTGTGGAATCGATGTCATCAATCACCCCCTGCAAAGGCAACGTCGGCAACGCATCGAATTCGACTTGCGCCGCCATTTCTTTGCGCACGCGAACGATGTCCACTTGGTCAAGCAGAATGGTGACAATGAGTGTTTCAGGATTCTCCAGCACCACGAATTTTTCTTCTCCGGAATCAAGCAGATTATCGCCCACTTGGTAATCGAGCCTGCGGATCACGCCGTCAAACGGAGCGATCAATCGGTACTCCTCCAAAATGGTCTGCGTCTTTAGCAACGAGGTTGCCTTCTGCGCAATGTCGTTCTGACGCAAGCGCACATCCACATCGGCATTCGACTCAGTCTGCTTACGCGCAAGTTGTTTGGATTGAAAATCCTCCTGTACTCGCATGAGAGCGTCCTCCTGTTGTTGCAAATCCCCCGGTGTCTGTGTTTGGAGAACATTCAGGTGTTCCTGCGCTGCAAGGAGCGCATTGTGTGCGGATGCGAGCGCATCACGCTTCTGCTGAATCACGATGCTGGTCACACCGTCCTCCCCGCCCGTAAGACTCGCCTGCGCATTCTCCGCTTCCGTCATGAGTCCGGCAGTCGTCGTTCGCGCCGCAATGATGGTCTGCTTGATCGCGGCGATGTCCTGCAACGTGAAATCCACAGAATCATCGACGGCTCCCTGCACCAAACGATACATCGCATCGGCCAATACAGACAGGCCGTGCGCCACGGTACGCGCATCGTCGATCGCCGATGCCAGTACCTCCGTCTCCCGCACGGTTGAAAGCGTGCCGCCGTACGTATGCCGCATCTCTTCCACCGCCCGGTTGGCTTCGCCGTACGCGCGCTCCGTTTCATTTTTGAGTCCATAATCATTGTACAGACGATAAAAGATCTCGATCATGCCCGTTTCGCTGCCCCGCTGCGCATCCGGCCGCTGCACCAGTATGGCGTAGAGCGTATCCAGCAAATCTTCACTGCGCGTCAGAATGGACTGCGCCGTCGATCCAAGATCCTGCAGCGTGGTCACTTGCGCTTGCACGAGTGCCGCTTGTGCCTGCGCAACGGCCGCTTCCCGCTCCTGCACCGCACGCTTCGCACTCGCCACATCCGAGGGGAGTTTGCTCCGTGCCACTTCCAACGCATTCCGGGCGTTCGCAAACTGTCGTTCGGATTCACGCAACGCATTCTCCGCATCCAACAAAGCCTTTTCCTTGCTGCCCTGCAATTGCTGCAGTTGGAGCGACGTCGCATGGAGCGAGAGCTGCGCCTGCCGGATATCCGCTTGGATGGCGGATGTGTCGAGCTGCGCAATCAACTGACCTTTCTTCACGCGATCTCCCGCCCGGACAGCGACGTTCGTCACTTTTCCTTTTTGATTGAACCGCAATTGCTGTTCATTGGCGAACGCGACGTTGCCGGTTGCTTTCACGGTTGTCACAATCGTCCCGCGCGTGACCGTGCTGTACGATATGGCCGTATCAACGGCGCTTTCATTCCGAAAGAAAAACACATACCCGATGCCCGTAAACAATCCGACGACACACCCCAACGCATAACTGCGCCACACGATGCGTGAAGCAACGTGTCGCACCCGATGATAAACAGTCGCTTGCATGTTCATTGCTGCTCCAGAGAAGATCCGGATGCTCCACGCATGACATGCTCCCTCTCGATGATGAGCTCACGCATGGTTTTGCCTTCGTCCAGCGCGTTCTGCAACTCCTCTTGTGTCATCCCCAAACGTTCCGCCATCGCAGGAACATTCAAGCCGCCGGATCCGAAACGCCGCGCAGGAAATCCTCCTTGCCGAGTAACTGTGTCTTCGGGCAATGCTTGCACGCCGGGATCCATGATATGCATGACGCCCCATACAACCGCCATCACCAGAAGACCGGAACCTACCCCCAAGAGAAAAGAGAACGCATGCAATGTTTTCATAAAATGATAAGAAAGATGTGTCCAACATAGAATGCTCACATTAAATCCGCATTAAATGAAAAGGGAGACAAAGGCCTTTCATTCAGTTTTCATCTCCCTGCGCGTATCATGTTTTCGTGCGCATCCTCCTTATCGAAGATCACCAAACGGTCGCAGCCAATATCCGCACGTACCTGACGATGCATGACTTCGTCGTGTCCGTTGCCCATGACGGAAAGGAGGGGTTGGACCTCGCGATGACCGAAACGTTCGATCTCCTCATTCTGGACATCAATCTTCCGAGCATGGACGGATACACCGTCTGTGCGCAGTTGCGACAACGTGGAAAGACGATGCCGATTCTCATGCTGACGGCGCGAGGCAAGCAGGAGGAGACGGTGAAGGGACTCAACCTGGGTGCGGATGACTATCTTGCCAAACCGTTCGATCTGGATGTGCTGCTCGCGCGGGTGCGCGCATTGCTGAGACGCAGCGGAACGAAGACAGTACCTATCCTCACTGCGGGACCCATTCGCCTGGATACCAATACGCGAGAGGTGTGGAAAGGCCGGAAGAAGATCACCCTGTCTCCCAAAGAATACGCACTGCTCGAATTCCTCGCACGTCAGAAGGGAATCACCCAGGATCGCCCGACGATTCTCGAGCACGTGTGGGGCCAGGCGGATGCGTTGATGTTTTCCAACACCGTCGATGTGCACGTTGCGTTCCTGAGACGGAAATTGGGCAAGAAGATCATTCGCACCATTCCCAACAAAGGCTATCTCCTCCCCGTCGACTGACATGCTCTTCCGCCGCATCAGCCATCGCATCGCGCTGCAGTTCACGGCATTCGTCTTCCTGCTGTTCGTCATCAACGGATTCTTCTTCTTCGCCGCGGACAGCGGCAATGCGCTACGCCAAACGCGATTCCGGCTGGAACGCATGGCGGAGATGATCGCGGCACGCTACGAACCGGGGATGCAAACATTTCCCCTGATGCCGCGCGGCGGCATCCCTCCGCACATGATGGCACAGATACGCATTCTGGATGCGGAAGGAACACCGCTCATCTCCGGTTCCTTGTTTGACACCATTCCGACCATGCAGATCAATCGCGCACTCTCCCGCATCACGATCGACAATGCGGAATACGTCGTGCTGACCGCTCCGTTGCTGCGCAACGGTCAGCAAGCCGGATTCGTGCAGATCGCGGACATCGCACGGTTCCCTCACGGCGCACTGCCCGGACGCATCGAGCTCTATCTGCTGATCAGCATCGCCGTCTCCGCGCTGACGTACGGTGTCGGACTCTTCTTCGCACGGCGCAGTCTGCGTCCCGCCCGGCAGATGATGGAACGACTGGAACAGTTCACCCAGGACGCCAGTCACGAACTGAAAACCCCGCTCACGGCGGTCGGCACATCCATCGATCTCGCACTGCTGAAGAAGGATCAACTGAAACACTTGCGCACGGCGAAGAAAGAACTCGCAGACATGTCCGCCCTCATCGACCGGCTGCTGGAACTGGCACGGCTCGATTCTTTCGTCCTGCAAACGGAACCGGTGGATCTGACACTGCTCGTCACCGATGTCATCGATCGGCATCGTGCCATCGCGGAAAGACAACGTGTGCACATCGCACGCAATCTTGCACCGAACGTTGTCATGCAGGGTGATCCGTCACTGCTGAAACAGGTTGTCGCCAATCTCCTTTCCAATGCGATCAAATTCAACAAACCAAACGGAACGGTGCACGTTTCTCTTTCAGACGATGCACTGCGCGTCGAAGATACTGGAAAGGGCATTTCCTCCTCCGCGCTGCCGCACATTTTCGACCGGTTCTATCAGGAAGAAACATCGCGCAGCAAACCGGGGGACGGCGTGGGCCTCGGGCTGGCACTCGTCAAACGCATCGTGGAACTGCACGGTTGGACGATCGACGCGCAGAGTACTCAAGGGAAGGGCACGATCTTCACCGTGCGTTTCTCTTAATCCTCTCTTAAGGCGTCATTCGTATACTGGACACAGTCGCTCCGGACTCATCTATTTCCTTCCATTTTTTCTTCCATGAACAAGACATTCACGTTCGGCATCATCACCGGCATCACCTCGCTCGTCGTCGCCGTCCCGCTTGTCGCGGGCATCGCGGGAGCGCAGAGCACGGAAAACGACACGGCCGTCCCGCGCCCTCGCTTCCAACGCGATCTCACGCAGGAAGACGTGCAATCCATGATTGACCGAGACGAAGCATTCCTCGCGCATGCCGACGCCTCCATGGACATCCGGAAGAACGCCACCCGCGCGCACCTCGATGCGCTGCAGGAAGCCCTGACTCTCGAAGACGCCACCGCACGGCACGACGCGGTCCGCGCCGCGCACGACGCACTGCGCCAAACCATGCAAGACGCCATGGAGAGCAATCCCGATCTCGCCGCTGCGATGCATCCGGGCATGGGAATGGGAATGGGTTCCGGTTGGAAAGGCGGCATGTTCGGCGCGGGGTTTGGCCAGGGCAACGGCCCCATGCATGAAGAAATGCTCGAAACACTCGGCATGACACAGGAGGAATTTGACGCAGCCATCGCAAGCGGCAAGACGCCGTGGGAGATCGCGGAGGAGAAAGGCATCGAGATGCCCATGCACGGAGGCCGCGGCGGCAAGGGCGGCATGCGTGGCGGAATGTTCCACAAGCAGTGAGCGACAACTATTGGTTGAGGAACAAAGAAAGGGACGACACGGTCGTCCCTTTTTCAGTGCGTGCTACACTTCCCTCCCATGCCTTCCGCTGTCGTCACCGGGTTGACCTCCTGCCAGAAAAAAGCACTGACCGTTTTGGAACGCGAGGGCAATGTGTTTCTGACCGGAGCAGCGGGAACAGGCAAGAGTTACCTCCTCGACCGCTATCTGTCCGGCAAACCTTCCGATGCATTCCCCGTCGTGGCAAGCACCGGGGCCGCTGCGGTGATCGTCGGCGGACGGACGTTCCACAGCTTCTTCGGCATCGGCATTCTGGAAGGCGGCATCGATGCGACCATCGCCCGCGCGACCCGCAATCGGAAAGTCATCCAACGTCTGCAGCGCGCCTGCTGCGTCATCATCGATGAAATCTCCATGCTGCCCGGCATCACGCTGGAAGCGGCGGAAACCGTCGCCCGCCGTGCGCGAGGGAACGGCGCGCCATGGGGAGGACTGCGCATCATCGCGGTCGGGGACTTCGCACAACTCCCACCCGTGACCGCCAATCAGCAGAACAAGGACTGGGCGTTTCGACACCCCCTGTGGGAAGAGAGTGATTTTCAGCCGGCGCTCCTCTCCACCGTCATGCGCACGCAGGACATCGACTTTCTGCACATTCTGAATTTCATTCGCGAAGGCATCGTGAACGACCGCGTCCGCGCGTTTTTGGATGAACGAACGGACTTCTCCGATGACGATGCCGAAGGAACGCGCCTGTACCCACGCCGTATGCAGGCCGACCAGTACAATCATCTGCGTCTGGAAGCGCTGCCCGGCACGGTGCGCACATTTCAGACGCTCTACGAAGGGTCGCCGCAGTATGCAGACAGCGCGAAACGCGCGATGCCCATACCGGACCGATTGCATCTGAAAGAGGGCGCACTCATCATGATGCGCAAGAATGAGCAAGGCGAAGCGCCGCGCTTTGTCAACGGTTCACTCGGCATCGTCCGGCACATCGGAGAGGAACTGTTGAAGATCAAACTGCTCTCCGGAGAGACCGTTGAAGCGGGACCGGAAAAATTTTCGTACCTGGACGGTGATGGCAATGAAGTGGCCTCGGCATGGAATTTCCCCGTGACGCTCGCGTGGGCGACCACCATCCACAAAGCGCAGGGCGTCTCCCTCGATCGTCTGATCGTGGATCTGCATGCTCTGTGGGAACCGGGGCAGGCGTACGTCGCGCTCAGCCGCGTGCGTTCCGGCGACGGACTGCGGATCGAACGCTGGTCCCCCGGATCCATCCGCGCGGAACCTCTGGTCACCGCATTCTACAATGCACTCGCCGAAACCGCGCGGAAGTACGTACCCCGCCCGCTCTTCGTTCCGCCCGTCCCTCCTCCCGCTAAGCAGGGCAAACCGAAGCGTCCGCCGGCGTCCAAGCGATTGGAGCGAACGCGCGCGCTCCTCGCGGAAGGAAAGGATATCGACAGCATTGCATCGGCCTGTTCCCTGACTCCCGCCACCGTCATCAAGTACGTCGAGAAACTGATCAAGAGCGGCCAAGCACCGAGCATCCGTCATCTGGCGGATAGCATCGCTCATGCCGACCACATTCGCGGACTCTTCTCCGAGGAAGGTCTGGAACGTCTGCGTCCCGTCTACGACGCATTAAACGGTTCCGTCTCTTTTGAAGACCTCAGCATCATGCGATTGGTGATGATGGCGGAAGCACAACAGGACGAGGTACTGTCTTTTTGACCACCGTTCGTCTTTCTCTCAAACCATCGAGACACACGACGATGTGATTGACAAATATAATAATTTAATATCTAATATTAATTATCTGTACAAATATGGATGCTTGCCTGCCAACCACGGATCCCGTCCTCCTGCAATCCCGACTGGTGGCACTCAGAAACAGATCCCTTCCCCATTCTCTTCGTGATACTGTTTGGTTACTGTGTGAAGACAGATGGAAGGTAACATCCAAAGCAACCATTTCAAACATGCTGTGCGATATGCAAAGAGATCTTCAATGCGCTTCACTTGATCCTGATGAAACAAACGCACTGCGCTGTGACATCGCCATATTCACATATCTGAAAAACCATTTACACATAACAAAAAATACGATTCTCGCTCTCATTGCTCAATCCAGTGCTACCGCAAGCACATTCGAATTGCGACAATATTTTGGTGCACTACTGGATACTGTCGATCTGCTGCTGCAATCTCATGTTCTTTGCCGCGAACTCCCCATCCCGGACTCCTGTGATGCCATTCGCAATGGTATGTACACTCTCTTTTATAAACAGTAAAACGTAACATGTGACCTTGCTTGCATTTCCCTCATTTCCTGCGATACTGCACTCGATGACATTCACGTGTTGCTGCTGTCTGCCCTCCATCACCCGCCCATTCGGCCGGGAGTAGAGCACGCGCACACTCGGTAACCCTTCCACGCTCTCCCACGAATGGGGGAGTGTTTTTGTTTGTTTCCCCTTCCTACCATGCCCGAGTACGTACCCTACCCGCCTAAGCGCATCGTCGTTCCCCCGGTGGTCTCTCCTCCCAAAGAGGAAGAGATCGCGGCAGTCGTGAGTTCGCTCATGGATTGTGAACTATCAATGGTCGACTTTCCTGACCGCATGCGTGCGTGGCACCTTGCGGAGGAAAGGTTCAGAGCCATCGGACGACTGCGCAGGCTCATCGCGCACGCACTGCATGCCGCGGATCCGGAAAAAAATCACAACCCGTTTGCCGCCGCTCGTGACATTGCGCAGCGTTGCATGCCAAGCGAGAGCAAAGGTACGAAATCGCTCGTTGAAATCAGTCAGATACTGCAAAATGCAGGAGTGCCGTTCATCGGACAGATCATCGATCACATCGCATCGGAATGCGACGCAATGATGGCAATGGAGACGGATTAATCCTCAGTTGTTGTATGCAATGCATGTCCCCTCTCCCACTTGCTCCATCGTGCCATCCCGCACGGAAAGCGACGGCAGCGACATCATTCGCAACTCATTGGATTTCTAAAATGGTTGAGGGGGACAGTCATCATCCCGATCGCACTGTTTGTAATCTAATTATTTGTATAATTTAACTCAGTCCCTAACGCCGCTCCAGCGTGCGTAGTAACTCTGGTATTGGAGAGAGAAGCCAACATGAATTGTTTGGCGACTGCACCATTCCAAATTTCATATAAACTCTCTTACGGCGTTGATCCGAAGGAATTGATGTTACCACCCTGTACCCCAAGGACTGTAACTGTTCCAGTACTTGCTTCATAGTAGCAATGGGAACGCTATTTGAGATGCTCGCCCCCTCTCGTCTGCGATGCCCCGTTAAAAGATCTTTCTTTTCTTCCTCACTCGGTTGTCCTCGAACAATGCAAATCTCCACAGCATCTTCAGGGTCAATTGCCTCTCCAAATATTGCCTCAATCTCATCGGGATGGAGTGGTGTTGGGATGAGAAAAACACGGTACTCTCCAATCTGTATAACGCTTTTCATGCCCTGTTCGCGCATTTCATCATTCAGTACTGTGTAAGTTACATCCTCATTCCTAGGGATCGATAATTCGATTAATTGAGGGCGTGCGAAAATCATGTAGCCTGAATCGGGTGTATCACCAACATAGCTCCAGCTTGATCTTTCGTTGTCAAACTTATTTGGGATATCTGTATCAAAATCAACAATTGGAACATTGATAATTTCTATGCGCATGGGGTCATATGCAAATGAACTTCCTGCAAGATTCTCCGTTTTCCAGTCATCTGGAATGTCGGATGTTTCTGCATCCCAGACATATGCATCTTCATTTAGTTGCTTGAAGCGCTCGCGCATTGTCCTAATGCGCGCATTATTGCGCTCGGAAGATAACAGTTCGTCAGCATGAGCATGGATGCTGCTTGTTGCGTGATTAATACAAACCATTGCTGCTTGGTCACCTTCCTTTGTTGTATATCCCTCAATGTTGGGTGTGTTCGCCGTTTCGGCCATATATTGTTATTATAACATTAATGATTGTTATGCACAATGCCTTGGATGAAGTACTCTAAACTTGGAGATTTTGCAGTCTTGGCTGGGGCTGGTGGATGATTTTGGAAAGTTAGTCGGTGTTTTGACCTTTTAGAGTTTCCTCTCCCCCTGAAGATCCGCGCATTTTTTGATTGAGAAACGAATCATCATGAGAGATGGGCCAACTGGCTAAAAGATCATCTGCTGTATAAAAATATTTTTCTGCCAATATCTTCAATGCAGATTCGGCTTCCTGGGTATAACCATTATTGTGCTTTTGAAATAGTCGATGAAACAATTCATTTCTTTCGTTATGAATTTCATTCAGCCACTTATGTTCTTGCCTGAGAATAACGCCCATTCTCAAGGCTTCATCATATAATGTCCGATCAGAGACTTTTCCGAGAAGTGGGTTGTCATACTGTGAAAAAATCTCTTCGAGATATTTCGACTCATTGCCTTCTTTTGCAATCATCAATATTGAGTTGCGAAGTATGAAGTTAATTTGATTAAAGCAAATGGAAATTACTTCAAAGTAATAACCTTCCTTAAGACATATTTCGACTCGTCGAAACCATTTATCAACTGCTTCAACTTCAGGCTCTAAATCAGCAAAATAATCGTTCATATATACATATTACCTTAATTCTTAAATTTTTATTTGGCTGGACGGACGGGTCAGACACCCATTTTTGAGGGGGTGTTTCGGAGTTGTGAGGGTACTTGTTTTGAGGGGGGTAGGGCAAGCGGGTCACCTCAGTGAAATGAGACAAATGAGACAGTACAAAGGGGGTGTGTCTCATCGTACAAATTATTTGCTCAAAGTGGACATTTTAGTAATACCAGATGCGTAAAAACCGAAGTAGCCATCCGGTACTGCGATACGCAATTTCGCCAATGATGAAAAGCAAAATATCGAACCAAGGTTTTAGGAAAATGTCGGTTCCCCAGATCTGAATGGAACCCCAGATAAGCAGAAGCATGAACAGAGCCCACACTTGCCTTCCGAGTGCGCGATTTTCAGACGGAGTAAGACCATTTCTCGAAACATAGTTGGATCGATAGCGACGACGAGCCATAGCGGGATATTATAGCACGACATCCTCTGGAAACATGGAGGCATAGTCTCTCGACTTCTTCAGTTTCACATGCTTGCCCTTTTTCTTCATGCGCGATTTTGTGAGCTGCTGCAGATCTTCCTCCGACTCGTATCCTCGGATACGTCCATCGAGCATGCCAAGTCGATAGCTCACGCCCTCGGATGTAAGCGCCCAATTCTTGTCTTCCAAAATTTTTTCGATAGTTTTCTCAAGCATCTTCCGGCTGTCGTAGTCCTCTCGTTTTTCTTCCGTATCACGCACAGAAAAGTTCAAAATAATTTGCTGGGCTGGAGGCGACATGGTGAAGCGTAGATCGGCGTAGCCTACCTTCTTCAAGGCTGGCTTGAGCAATTTTTCCAAGCCTGCGATGTTGATTTTCTTCACCTCAGCGAGCTTGTCGTAGAACTCGGCATTGGCTTCTTGGACCTTCTCCTCGTCATCCAAGCGCTTCATCTGCTCCTGCCACACCCGATAGCGCTGCCCTTGCTGATTGGTGAGGCAGAAACGCTTCTTATCATACTCGAAGCGAGCAATCTCCTCTTGGGTCGGTTCTTTCTTCTTTTCGTCAATCGTGCTCAGCGTCTCCTCGACATGCCCACAGTGTTTGCAGGTTTCGATGTAATAGCGTTTGCCGTCTTTCTTTTTGATGTCAGTTTCGACCTCGCGACTACACTTTTCGCAAAGAACGGGCTTCCGGGGAACTTCGCTTCCGTTCTCGTAGACATCTTTTCCCTGCTTGCAGGGCTTGCAGCAGAGAAAAAACTCCAACCACTCCCTGTCGCTGTCGATATCGGAACGTACGTCGGTATAGATGCATTCCATCTCTTTTCCGCAAGATGGACAGCGAACGAGTGGCACCTGTGCTCGTTCTATCATCTGATCCCGCCGTTCGTCCCGTTCGATCCATTCCCGGATCGTCTCCTCCCTCCGTAGCCATCGATTTCCGGCCTCCTGAAAGAGCAGGAAATCTGTCGAAAGATCGTGGCACCACTGGATCTGCGAGAGGGAGAGTTCCTTCGATGCCTCTAGTTCCTCATCGGAAACGGGGCGGGGCTCTTCAAAGCGGCGGCACCACTCGACCGTGAACCTGTCATACATCTCTTCGTAGTGGGACCGGTCTTTGAGGTATTGGTAGCTCATAGTTTTGGAAAGAATTATTTCTCTTTCTGAGACTTCTTGATTCCTAACTCTCCGTTCACGAATTGGAGTTCATCCATGATTTTGTAGCCCTTGAGGTGAGCATGCGGATCGACGTGCCGATACCACGGCTCAATATGGACCATGAATGTTCCATCGTCATTCGTCCGTTCGGTGTGGGAATAATTCTTGACGAGCTTCTTCGGCGGCAGAAAATCTTTGTTGTCCTCGATCAGAAACACGAGTGCATCCTCATGTCCTTCGCGCTTTACGCGACGGGCTTTGATAATGCCCGCCTTTAGCCATCGGGTTATCGTCGGACCCTTCACATTGAAGGCACTCTGCAGATCCCATCGCGAGTACCATTTCTCTTTGTCTTCCGCGCAATACGCGGGAATATCCCCGCGATCAACCGCCGCTTTACAGTCCATGCACTTGATTCCGTATTGGTCGTACCATGTTTCCTCATTCGAGCATGAACCGCCGCAGATGGCGCAGGAGTAGCCTTTGCCGTTGAGGTGAAAACCTTCGGGAAATTCCTTGAGTTTCCGCTGCCTGCGATCTTCTTCTTGCTGGAAAGGCAACAGCAACTCATGGATGCGTTGCATGTTCTCGACCATGTCCATGACATGATCCCAGTTGAATTCCGTACTGCGTGTCTTCTGCTTTTGTGGGCCTACCTGAGAAGGTCGCATCTCATAATTATACGAATAGGTGTAATCGAGTAAAGTTCTCTTCCTACATCTATCTATCGATGTCGGTACCAATTGTAATTGTCACGAGCGACATATCCGCAACGCAAACACTTGGCTCCATACTTAAACATTTCAGCTTTTTTGAGTTCCTCTTTGCCCGGGTAATCCTGATCCAGCTCACCTATAACATTTTTGCCACAATCCCTGCAGAGGATGTGAAGTAGACGATCTGGATTAGCTCTCTGTGCGTACTTTGGAGTGACTGTCATGTTGTTGATTGAAAAGAAGTATGATGCTTAAGATATAATTGGGATAAGAAATGGCAATAGCGTTGCCAAGTGAAGTTTCGAGTGATTTTGGAACGACGATCTTTCCACCTATTCGTGGTCAACATCTCCTACTTTACAGATTTAATATTATTCGCACATCCAGAACCAGCATTGGTTTTTCAGTTTTTCGCTGAGCTGCTCGGTATTCGCATGCGACAGAACGCCGAGATATGACTGGAGTGAACATTCGACAGATGATTCGCTGCCTGTTCCCGCCTTGAAACTCACCACCCGGAGCTTGAGCTTGCGGAACATTCGCTTCTTCGTGCGCGTTCGTAGCACTCTATAATGCGGCAAAATGACATAGCCGAGAAAATCGATGCCCTGACTGAATTTGCGGAGAATGATTTTGCGAGGATGCAATTTGAGATTCATAGTTCCACCCAAGAACTCCTGCATAGCTGGAATCAGATTTTCCAATACAGATTTATCAGAATCGACGATGACAAAATCATCCGTGTAGCGGACGTAATGACGGACATGCATTTGATGCTTCATGAATTGATCGAACTCGTTCAAGTATACGTTTGCAAACAACTGCGAGGTGAGGTTTCCGATGGGGATACCCTTGGGACGTTCATCTTCCTGCCCAGGAGTTCTGAAGCTCTCTATAATTTCCTTCAGTAGCCACATTGCATCGGGATCTTTAATCCTTCGATTAAGAATAGAAAGCAGGATTGCATGATCGACTGAGGCAAAGAACTGGTGGATGTCACACTTGAGAGCAAAACAGGGTGCCCTACAGTTTTTGCTGACTTTTCGCAGCCATGTTTCCAACGCATCGACTGCTCTATGCGTTCCTTTCCTCTCACGACAGGAATAGGAATGTGCAATGAACGTCGGCTCGAAGATGGGATTGAGCACCTTGAAAATTGCGTGGTGCAAGATGCGATCACGTACTTTTGCCTTGTGAATCCGGCGTTGCTTCGGATCACAGATCGAAAAAGCCGAATACTCTCCGTGTCTGTATGTCCGACTGCGGAGATCCCGACAAAGAGCCAAGATGTTCTGTTCAAGCTGCCACTCGAACGCCTGCACATCTTTCCGCGAGCCCTTGCCTCTGCGGAATTCTTCCCAAGCATGGAACAAGTTCTCTGGCGTAATAATCCGGTCGAAGATATTCTTGTGTACTTTCATGCTTTATGTCGTTATGGAAGAATTAGATATTCCGATTTTCAAGAAGGCATACGAACTGACGAAGAAGCTCTATGAGTTTCGGGCATCAGTATCGAAACAAGATCGCACTGCGCTCTGGCCTCGGTGTGAGAATCTGGTGCTGGAAGTTCTGGAGGGAATCCTCCTTGCAAGCCAGCTACGCAAAACACAGAAACTGGAGCCGCTTGAACGCGTAAGCCTTAAGCTCAATGTTCTGCGCGTCTTCCTTCGCCTTGCCAAAGATGTGAAGGCGATCGATCTCAAGAAATATGCGATCATCGAAGAGATGGTTGATGAGATCGGACGGATGCTCGGAGGATGGATCAAGTCAACACGCGAGGGATAACCCAAGGGGCCCAGAATATATGAGCCCCTTGAATTACCGAGAAGGAAGTTCCGAGCGAGGACGACCCCGAGATCGTCATTCGAGTTGTTCGGGTTCCAGTTGTTGACGTTCACGCCGTCCGGATCGAAGTTACCGACGTTGACGAGGTTGCCGTCCGAGCTATGT
The DNA here is from genome assembly GCA_029558515.1 of bacterium. GTDB lineage: Bacteria > Patescibacteriota > Gracilibacteria > Peribacterales > Peribacteraceae > JAKQEM01. The sequence goes on along the minus strand of JAKQEM010000042.1, from coordinate 101,065 downwards.
TGCCCATTCCCGTCCGAGACACCGGAGATCGAGGTTTACCCTCAGCAAAACAAAAAAACACTGAGCTATATCCTCTTTCCCCTGAATTTGATTCGCCCGCAATCATCTTGGGAGACGATACCGAGTCTGAGAATGAGCAAGAAGTTCCTTCGCATCTAAGCCCACTCGCTACTGTGCTCCGTAGAGACACGGTATTCTGGTGAGTTTCCACCTACGCTGACCGCTTCAGTGGTAGCAGAGATGAAGCGTACCGTGAGCCAGAGCCGTAACCCTGACTGCAAGAACGGGCCGCAAATGCATCCTATGATGCAAATGAAGTCAGTATCCAGAGCAAAATACCTCAAAATCGCCTGTAGCGGATGCTTCAAGAGTAAAGGATTCGAGGAGAATCAAGGTTTCAAGGTCACAAGGCTCAGAACTTCCGAGCGAGGACGACCCCGAGGTTGCCATCCGAGTTGCCAGGCTGATCGCGGCCGACGCTCACGCCGCCACGATCGAAGTCGCCGACGCCGACGAGGCAGCCGCCCGAGCTACGGACACATGTCCAATCATAGAAATCTTCCAAATGACGCTTATCGCCATTCTGGAACGTTACAAGCATATCGTAGAGCACTTCAACAGGGATGCGGCGAGTGAGTTTGTTGAGTTTGAGGTTCGCAAGTTTCTCAGCTGCTTCCTGCCAATCGTCATTATCGATAAGGCGACGGATTTCATCTTTCTGAGCTTCCATCTCCTTGATTGCATCAGCGTACTGCTGCGGGAGTTTCTTGCCTTTATAGACCGTCTCGCGCAGGTACAAAGCAATATGCTCCGTCTGCTGTAGATAGTCCTTGTCCTCTGAATCCGGAATAATTCCATCCGATGTAAGCACCCAGCACAATTCAGGTGCTTCCTTGAAGAAATCCTCGCCTTCGTACCAATCGGTATCGTACAGAATCTTCCCTTCATTCTTCTGATCGAAGGTCGGCTGCAGCAGTTCCTGCATTTTTTCCATATTCAAATTGCCATTGCCCGGAGCTTTGCTCACACGCAAACGGAGGCTATCACCGAGTTCCTTGGCTCGCAGTAAGTCTTCTTTGGAGAACGGTATAGCTGGAATCTGTTCCGGCTTAAGCAGGATGCCCGGGAAAGCCTTACGAACGGCTTCTGCTCCAAAGAAACGGTCTCTGCCCATGATAGTTTCTGCTTCTTTAGGATTAATCGCATTTCCCTTTTTCTCTTTTCCTTTCGGGGCACCCGTTCCATGCAAGAAAGGGACAATGCGCTCATGGAGGCTACGGATTTCCTCCCGAAGCTGCGGACCGCCATCTTCCTCCGACAATGCGGCGATTCTCTGAACTGTCTCATCGACAACAGTGCGGACGTCCACATGATCTTTGTAGGCGGTACTTTCCTTGAGTTGCCGGATGAACATATGGAGTGCTTCGCGTGGCATTGAGAGTGAGAGACAGCAGAAGGTGAAAATTCGTCAGTAGCGGATGCTTCAAGGAAAAAGGATTCGAGGAAGTTCAAGTATTCAAGTGCGCAAGGTTCGGGGGAACTTCCGAGCGAGGACGACCCCGAGAACGTCACTCGAGCCGCGCGGGTCCCAGCGGCTGACGTACACGCCGCCCGGAGCGAAGTAACCGACGTAGACGAGGCCGCCGCCCGAGCTATGAGTAGCAGTCCACGTTAATTTTTTCTCAAGCAGACGCTTGCGCTTCTTTGGATCGCTATTTCGGAACGTGACGAGGAGATCGCAGAGAGTTTCGACAGGGGTAGCTCGCATGAGCTTATTGATTTTCAGATTCGCCAATCGGTCTGCGGCAGCTTTCCAATCGCTGTTCATCAGCTGCTGAATTTCATTCTGCTGAGCAGCCAATTCCGCCATCGCTTCGCGGTATTCCTGTGGCATTTGCTCTCCCTTGAAGAGAGTGTTTTTAGCATATTCAGCCATGAATTGCGTCTGCTGCAGGTGGTTCTTTCCAGTAGAATTCGGCAGCACTTCATCGGAAGTGAATCCCCACGCAAGCTCCGGCACTTCGTCCGTAAAGAATGTCGATTTCAATTTCCATTCATCTTCGGCGCTGTAGAGCACTTTGCCGTCTTTGCTCTTGCTGAATTCATCTTGGAGAAGCTGGTGCATTTTCTGCATCGTTAACTTCGACCCATCCGGAGCTTTGCTGATGCGAAGACGAAGCGTTTGACCAAGAGCAGCGTGGCGCTGGATCTCACTCTCGGCAGGCAGAGCAGGAACGTCCTTCAAATCGATTTTCATGCCGGGGAAAGTTTTCTCCAATTCACTTGGGCCATAGAAGTGACCCTCGCCGCACTTTTCAAGCATGATCTGCCGAGCACGATCAATTGCTTTCTGAGATGTGCCAAGCGCTTCGGCAATACCCTTGCGGGTCTTCGCTCGGATTGCACCCGGTGATCCTTGGTTGAGCAATTCCAAGAGTTCAGCGCCATCCGTAGCGATGACATCCTCCAAACTGACCTCTGGCTGATCAAATTCGATGTCCGAATCATCCAATTCATCATCGCAAGAGACGACGAATGCAAGTTCAGAAGGAAGCAGATATGGCTTCTCGCCCGGCTTCTTCAGAACCTGAACATACGGCTCTTGTGCTGTGCTATCCGCAGCAATAACACCTTTCAATTTAAGAATGGCAATTGCAATGTTTCGCTCTTCCTCCACTTCAAATTCCGCGAGGAACTTCTTCAATTCTGCAGAAAGATAATCCGCAACACTCATGCCTTCTGCTCGCTTCTGTTCGTAGGTATCGAACATTTCCATGAGCCGACCTGGATCAAGGAATTTCTTTGTGAGTCTCAGATCCGAAATACCCGTCATGCTCTTTATCTCTGCAAGAGCCTCATCGCCCAGATCGGCAAACGCGCGATCAAAACACTGTTGCGTCATGACGGCTGCCGCCACAAGTTCGCGGATGGTCTGTGCTTCACTCTTTGAGAGATGTAATACGCCGTTCTCATCAATAAGCTTTGCGAGGATGATCTGCTCCTGTTCGTTCTGAGCAAGGAACGGAACATTCATACCGCCAAGGACGCGTGTGATACCCGCATCGAACTCCTCGCGGTTGCTTGTGCGCTCATCCTTCGGGTTTGCCGTATATACCTCAGCATAATTGAGAGGCAAGACACGCTTCTCATCGAGCACCGGAACGTCCACTTCCTGCCCCGGGCGGCTGTTCCAGAGTTTCTTTAAGAGATAAATCGTGCGGAGACTTCCAAGGTTCAATTCATCGTGCAGCACACCGGCTGGTTCTCCTTCTTTTGCTTCGATGGCACGAGTCATAGGACCCGGACGAAGGCCGCTTTCCACATGGCCATTCTGACGGCGAATCTCTTGGCGTCCGAAGATATCCTGTCCAGTTGTAGCTTCCTGCCACGGAACAAGGTGATATCCATTCGAGACGAGTTTGAGAGCTTTTGCTCCAAGCTCGGTCTTTCCTGTTCCATTGGAGCCGAGCAGAAGCACGCGACCCTTGCTGCCGAGCTTCGCAATCATCTCATCGAGGATCGCACGACGACTCGGAGTCATGACGAAACGATCTTTCTTGAGTTGCTGCTTATATTCGAGGAGACGCTGTGAGGCAATCCATCCTTTTTCCAAAGGACTGGCTTCCTCTTCCAAACGGCTTTCCTCTTCCTCCGCTTCCTTGCTAAGGCGCGAGAGCTTTTCAATGGTCGTCTGTACTGACCCCACGATCTTGCCATGCTGGCGTTTACTCTCAAGCGAGAGAGTGTGGATGCGCTCAAAGGCGATGTCCTGCACTTGGCGTAACTTATGTAATCGTGAAAGAAGCGGCTGAACGGAAACAAAGCGTTCCGTTTCCTTCGTTAGCGACTGGCGTAAAAGCTGATACACCTGCGGCTCGGAGAGCAGTTCACTGATGCGATCCGCCAGCTCCTCTCTCCTAAATTTCTCTGTCGGCTCAGCTTTCTTCTCACCCCCTTTCTCTTTGCCCGTATCGAGAGCAGAAATAAAATCATCAAGACTCTCAATGCCCTCAAATAGATCATCCTTCTTTCCAAGGGAAGCTTTACTTGGCGCGAGCTTCACGCGGTTGTATTCATCGAGCAGGTGAAGCGTTTCCAGAGCTTTTCGTCTGATCTCCTCTGTGCCCAGAGGTGCCCCATTTGTTCCGGCATGCTCGCCATCTTTGGGGACGAACTGGTCGAGGCGCAAGGCAGACAAATCCAATCCAAGGCGCATGGCCTCTCGTACAATACTGATTTTCTTTGATGTGCCGTCTTTCCCACTTTCTATGGCAGAATCCTCCCTTTCAGGGGGATCTTGAGGTGCGCCAGTGATCTTCTTTATAGGCATAGGTAAGCTTTCTTAATATTATACACTAATTTATAGATTACGCAAATGCTTGGTCAGCATCGTATGTCTGGCTGAAACGGCACGAGAGACATCATTAACCACAACGGCACCGCCCGGCTCATTGGGATCATGGCACATAAGCCTGATCGCTTCAGCTTTTTTCGTGAATCCGATGCCCTGCACAATGATACCAAGCTCTCGGATTTTGGCGATTTCCTCCTGCGCTGCGCGAACGCGATCTGCATGGATCTGGACATTGCAGGATTCCGAGCCGCAGTTGGAGCACCAGTGGTTGCCATCGGAATAGATTGTAAGCAGTTTGACCATATCTCCCGAGCGAATTCTTTGCAGAGTTTCGGGAGATATTCCTTTTCTGTAAGCCTGAAGTGCACTCAAGAAATCCCCTGCACCGGGCGTGGTCTGATCGAGTTCGCGCGCAAGATGGACGAGCGCTGCTTCCGTAATATCTTCATCCGCAGCTTTGAGACGGGCAAATTGTCCTTGGTTCTTTTTGCCTTGGCCATGAATGGAATAGATCTCGGAACGAATTTTGAGCGGCGTGCGGAGCGTGGAGCGCACACGGGAATCATTCAGTTCCTCGTTCAGTTCCATGAGATGATACAGAAGCGAGAGAATCATTTTCTTTTGCTCCACACGCATCACGTTTCCATAGTTATCCGTATCGTTCATGGAGGATGTGAGATCGACGAGCGCATCCTCCTCGAACGCTTTCACATCAAGGATGGTCTCCGGTCTCCGTGTATCAATGCCAAATCCCATCGGATCGCTTTCGTCAGCCATAATATCAATGTAGGCATCTACGGGATTATCGAGTCCCGTTGTGCTCTCGCTTTGGCGAACATTGCCGGGAAACTTGCGACGGCGCACCTCACGATGTGTGCAGATAAGGCAGAAAAGCTTCTGCCACTCTCGTTCTAGTGTTCCCTTCGGAGCCGTAATACGTTCGCGGAAGTGGCGCAGTAACTCCGGTGTTTCAGGAATCTGTGCCTCGGGTGCGACTTGAGCGGCATTTACCGTCTCCACAAATCCTTCCACTTTTTTCCAGTCAGCCGCCGATACATTCGTGCGCTGCCTGAATAATTCTTCCGCAACCTCCTGAGCTGAAGGAGCAGATTGCGTCACAAGTTCCAGCAGCTTTGCGATCTCGTCTTCATTCATTTCAAGGACTCCGGTTTCCTCCACTTCGTTCTCTGCGTCATTTTCACCGACCTTCGTCTCTCTTTCTCCTGCGGCGGCAGGGGCGGCTGCTGGTTGATCTTCCTCATTCTCTTCATCTTCATCCTCATTTTGCTTCGGCGGCGTGGCATCAGTGCGAATCCATTGCTGCGATGTCTCATCCCATCGTTCACTCCAAGCATGCCCGATGCCTCCAATGGGAGCGAAATCTACATCGGGATGACGTGTGACGAAAAAGCCGCTTGGAGTGCGCATGGGAACATCCAATCTGCGCCCCAAATCAGACGCCCGAATGTTGCTCCAATGGCAGTCCGCGAGCTTGAGATCGGCCATTTCAGGATGAAGGCTTGCTCCTGCAACCCTGTATCGTTCATCCATTGCAGACATCTCCTCATCCTTCGGATACATAAATTGCTTGCGTGTGGCAAACACGATTGCACGTCCGCGATCTGCTTTGCCGAGGAAAGTATTTCGCTTCAAACCCGAAAGTAAATCTTCCGCAGTTGTATCAAGCGGACCCTCGATGGTTCTCATATCTGCTTCGGTTGGTTCGTCATTGATACGGTTATCGCTATTACGGGCAAGAACGAACTCAAAAGAATACTGCATGGGTTCAGTGACGGTGCCTTCCTGCTTTTCCTCCAGAGAAAAAATGCCTGCCGAACTTCTGTAGAGCCGGAGTGTTCCTTTTGGATCAAGAGTGTCAGGAAGAGGCAGTCCCTTTTCGGGGAATGGGATGCGGTTCTCTTCGCCGGGAACAAATACTCCGCGGAACGTGTAGCGCTGCAATTCATCGATATTTTCCGGAACATCCGTGAGACGGAACTCCGTTTTATCTGTCGGCTCAGCGACGATTCTTTGTGCGCTTGGGTCGTATCGGAATAATTGCTGACGGTAGTAGCCGCCCACGAATGGCTCTACTCTCCATCGCACGCTTTCCGGATCAAGCGGTGCCTGCTCTCCTTTCCCGTCAGGCGGTACGTAATCGTCGCGCTCGGTCATCCGCTTCTCGCCATCCTCTTCCTTGAGACGCTCGCGGAGTGGAGCGATGTGTTCTTCGTAGAGCTTCGCGCTGCTTCGGAGTGATCGACTGTTCTCTGCAATGAAATCGAGAGCGCTTTTTCCTTGTCGGCCTGGAATCTTTTCCAGCGCCTGTCGAACTTCATTCGGAATCGCTTCGGGCAACCTTCCCGTAAGAACGTAGTGCTCAATGCTACGGTCAAAGATTTGTGCAAGGGTGAGAGGTATTTCAGTGGCAGCTGTCACAGGAGAAGTCTCTCCCTTTTCCCACTCCGACATCATCTTGAGCCCCTTGAAGCGTAGAGCGTTGTGAGCAGCAGTACCGAATGATTGCAATGCTTCAAATGCCTTACCTGTTTCGGACTGCAAGTGGTCGCGGAGAGAACGAAGGTACGCCGCCTGAAGAATGCCGGCACGTTCTGCATCTTCGCGGCTGCGAAAGCGCATGGCATTTATTTGAACGACATATGTACCTTTTCTATTTTGCGTTTCAATTTTCTTTCCTTCACTGCCAAACTCAATAGGAATATCGAGAACAGTGCGATTCGGTGGCAATTCGATTGCTTCCTTTGCGCGAGCAGAAAGTGTTCCGCGAGTAGCGTCTATAAGTTCGGATCTTTCTTCCCCTTGTCGCTCAGGAGCATTAGAAAGAGGATTCTCTGGAGAATCTTGTTCTCCTAGTTCATCGCCGGGACCTGATCGTGGAGTAGGCATGGGCATTTACAATTTCTCTAATTATTATACCATAAAACTATAGGAAATTGAACGTCAAACTGCCTTAAATTAAGCCTTTTAGGACGATTGGTAAATGAATAGATATAACACTTATACTTCTTTTGTATGGAAATTCCGACAATCAAAACTCAATCACCGTTCCGGCAGAGCACACTTTTGACGAAGGATGATTTTTGTAAATATTGTGGAGAGAATGGGATCAATGTGACGATTGAAAATCTGGAAGAGTTCCACCAGATCGGCCTGCTTTATCCAGCAGTAAGAGTCGATCTTGGCTGCGGTGAGTTTCGCAAAATCTATGCCGTCTTCAATGGTGAACGTGAGTGGCGCTTCGTAGCCCCGGAACATATCGATAAGTTCAAGCCAGAGAAAGTAGAAGATACGCCGTACTACATGACGAATGCCTTATCGATGGGTGGCGATGATTGGATGAAGTGGTACGAGCCGCACAATCTTGTGAGCTTTCCAGCTGCACAACAGTATTTTAAATGGCAGAAGCGCCAACATTCATATTTTATTACAGATATGGAGAAGGCCGGAAATGTATATGAATTGCTTTATGAAAAGCGGCAGATTATCGCTCTACGGATCATCCGAGATGCTATACGTTACTACAGCGATTTTACTCCTCTGGCTGGCAGTCGTGTGAAAACGTTCATCAATGATAAAGTTGCTCCCCTCTATCATTTTCTCGGTTTCTACCTTGCCGCTGAAGAAATGCACGATCGATGGGTTCAGTATGGTTACGAACGCTTCGACCAAGTACAGAAAGAAGTAGGAGAAAAATATGCTCAAGAAGAATGGCAGCTTGATTTCACAAGCGAGCAGCTACCCGCAATGAAGAAAGAAGCAAAAGACATCCTAAAGCGGTATAAGTTCAGTACTGAAGAAATTGGATCTTGGCTGACATTTCTTGCAAAGCAGAGTGTTCTGAGCACTCGAAAATCCATCAAGGAATACCGTATCGAAGTACAGGAGAAAACACTGGTTAGTGCAGAAGAGACAAACCGTATGATCATGATCCTCAATGATTTTCTTTATGCACTTACAGCTAAGAAACATTCAGTGAAAGATGTTCTCAATGAGTTGCAGCGGTACTGCGAGATTTGCCATACGCCCTTCGTCCCTCGTCCGAACAAAAAGGAACAGTGGACATGTGCGGAACCTCGTTGCATAAAAGAGCATACAAACAAGCAAAAAAGGTTGGAACGGAGAGCAAAAGTCGAAGAAGCGGCACGTATGCGGCAAGCATGAAAAAAACCGGTCTGAAATGGCTATAACGGAAGGTGTTTATCTCCCCGCACCTTTTCCTTTATGGCATCCAAACATGCTACCACAACGCTTCCACCCGATCTACGGATCGCGGCGGTACCGATCGATGATCTTGTCCCTGCGACCTACAATCCCCGTAAATGGGATGAATCCGCGCTCGAGCGGCTCACCGACAGCATCCGGAAGTTCGGATTCGTCGATCCAGTGATCGTGAATGGCGCACCAAAACGAAAGAACATTGTCATTGGCGGCCACATGCGGCTAGAAGCGGCAAAGAGACTTGGAATGAAATCGGTACCGACCGTGTATATCAATCTTCCGAAGCTGAAGGAAGAGAAAGAATTGAATCTCCGACTCAACCGCACGACGGGAGAATGGGATTGGGAGAAGCTAAAGGCGTTTGAGATCGATGTGCTCATGGATGTGGGGTTCGGGGACAGCGAACTCTCGAGCATCTGGGACGGGATGCTGGAAGCGGAGGATGACGGGTTCGATATTGAAAAGGAGCTGGAAGCCATCAAGAAACCCAAGACGAAGCCGGGACAGATGATTGCGCTCGGAAATCATCGGCTCCTTTGCGGCGATGCCACAAATCCAGATGATGTCCGCAAGCTCGTTGGGAAGGTGAAGCCGGACATGGTGTATCTCGACCCGCCCTACAACATCAATCTCAACTATAACGAGGGTGTCGGTCACTCCATGCGCTACGGCGGCAAGACGAAGGACAATAAATCCGATGAGGAATACCGGGAATTCCTGCTGCGTACCTACAAAAATGCGCTCGATATCGCAAAACAGGATTGTCATTTCTTTTGCTACTGCGACCACAGTTACATCGGCCTCCTGCACACGCTCTACGCGGAGATAGGACTCAAGCCACAGCGAACCTGTCTGTGGATCAAAAACAACATGAACGTGACGCTGGAGGTCGCTTTCTCCAAATGCTACGAGCCGTGTGTCTACGGAATCCGCGGCAAGCCCTACCTCAATAAAAATCTGCGGAGCATGACGGAGATTTTGAATAAGGAGATCGGAAGTGGTAACCGCGCCGTGGATGATATTTTAGATGTGCTCGACATATGGATGGCGAGGCGCATCCATAATTCCCTGTACGAGCATCCAACAGAAAAACCGCCAACCCTTCACGAAAAACCTCTGCGCCGTTGCACGAAGCCCGGGGACACAGTCCTCGACTTGTTCGGCGGTTCCGGTTCCACCCTCATTGCCTGCGAACAGCTTAAGCGCCGGGCATTTCTCATGGAAGTGGAGCCGGTGTTTTGCGACCTCATTATCCGCCGCTTCGAGGCTCTCACAGGCACGAAGGCTTCCCTCCTTAAATCATGACAAAGTTCACGATTAAACCCGGCGACCGATTCGTGCTCAGAGAACATATCCTCGCCTGCGGCGACTGCATGGATACGACTCTTGTGAGTAACGTTATCGGCAAGAAGAAAGTGTCCCTCATCCTGACCGACCCTCCCTATGGCATTGCGTATGTTGAGGGGAAGGAAGAATTCCGCAAAGCGAAGACGGCACATACGGCGATCAAGAATGACCATCTGCAGAGCGACGGCGAGTACCGTATCTTTACCCGCCGATGGATCGAAACCGTAAAGCCTTTCCTGCAGCGCAAAAACGCTCTCTACATCTTCAATTCCGACAAGATGGTGTTCCCGCTGCGGGACGGCATGCAGGACGCCGGGTGCCATCTAGCACAGCTGCTCGTGTGGGTGAAGACCCAAGCCATCGTTGGGCGTCTCGACTATCTCCCTCAGCATGAACTGATCGCTTATGGATGGCTTGGCGTCCATGAGTTCCGTCGATCCAAGGATAAGAGCGTCATTGTCTATCCGAAGCCCACAAAAAGCGTTCTTCATCCGACAATGAAGCCTGTAGGCCTCCTGCGTCAGTTAATCCTCAATAGCTCACGGATCGGTGACACGGTCTACGAACCATTCGCCGGGAGCGGCAGCACATTGATCGCCTGCGAGCAGACGAAGCGCAAGTGCATCGCCGTGGAGCTCGATCCGAAGTACTGCGAGGTGATCATTCGCCGTTTTGAAAAACTGACGGGCACCGACGCACAGAAACTTCCTTCCCCAAAGCATCATGACAAATAAGAAAGAGCCATCAGGTGTTATCGAAGCACGCAAAGCCCGCGAGCAGGCTTTGCTGCTTGAGCAACTGAAAAAAGTGCCGATCGTCTCCATCGCCTGCGAAAAATCCGGCGTAGGGAGGGCGACCTACTACCGCTGGAAAAAGGAGGATGCAGAATTTTCCAAGGCAGCAGACGAAGCGCTGGCCGAAGGCACGCATCTGGTCAATGACATGGCCGAGAGCCAACTCCTCGCCGCGATCCGCGACAATAATTTGGGCGCGGTCATGTACTGGCTCAAGCACCGTAACCCCAATTACAACAACAAGCTCGAGGTGACTGCGCGTATCAAACAGGACAACGATGCACTGACGCCCGAACAGGAAGCTGCAATTACCGAAGCTCTCAAGATGGCATCCCTTGGAGACGAGGATGTCGCTCTTTCATCTTCCACTTCCTCCCATGACCAACCACAACCTCCCTCCACGGATGGAACAACTGGTGGCACTGATGCTGCGTGACCGGAAAGCTCGGCGCAAGCTCACGCAGGAACATCATGAGATTTTCTTCCACTGCTATTTCTCCCACTACGTGAAGTACCGGACGGCAGCATTCCAGAAAGACATGTTCCGGTTAACTGAGAATGACGGACTGCAGACCATCGTCATCACGGCATTTCGTGGATCTGCCAAATCGACCATCATGAACATGTCGTTCGTGCTTTGGTCGATCTTGGGAAAGCCGGGGAAGAAATTCATCCTGCTTGTCGGCCAGACACAGGCTCAGGCGCGGCAGCACCTGAAAAACATCAAAGAGGAACTGGAGAATAATAAGCTCCTGCACGACGACCTGTGGCCGTACCACGAGGAAGAGGATGAATGGCGCAATAGCTGCCTTGTCATCGGGAGCTACAACGCGAAGATCATGGCAGTCAGCATCGATCAATCCGTTCGAGGACTACGTCATAAGGAATTCCGTCCGGACTTGATCATTTGTGATGATATTGAGGATCTGCAGTCCGTGAAGACCCGCGAGGGTAGGGACAAGACATATGCGTGGGTAAAGGGAGAACTGATTCCTGCAGGTGACAGAAGCACGCGCATCGTATTCGTGGGCAACCTTCTGCATGAAGATTGTCTGCTCCGGCGGCTACAGCGTGAGATTGCGAGCGGGACGATGCAGGGCGTGTTTCGGGAGTATCCGATCCTGAATAACGAAGGTAACTGCCTCTGGCCAGGAAAATATCCGACAGTACGCACCATTGAAACAGAGCGGCAGCGCGTGGGGAGCGAGGCAGCATGGCAGCGGGAGTACATGCTTCGGATCATTCCGGATCTGGAGCGGCTTATCCAACCCTCGTGGATCACGTACTACGGCAAATTTCCCGATGACGAAGACAAGCTGCCATTCCGCACTATCGCAACCGGCATCGATCCCGCGATCTCGAAGGAAGATGGTGCAGACAATACCGCGATGGTCTCGGGACGGATGTACGGCTACGGCGAGGATATGGTGATCTATATTCTTCCGAACCCCGTCAATGAGCACTTGAGCTTTCTTGAGACAATCGAACGGGCGAAGTCTGTATCTCTCGTGCTCGGCGGCGGTGAGAAAACAGACCTCTTCATTGAAGATGTTGGCTTCCAGCGTGGATTGATCGAACAGCTGGATGCTGCCCGATTTCCCGCCACAGGCGTGCCGACGAAAGGGCAAGACAAGCGTTCGCGCCTCGCTTTGGCATCGCATCTTATTCAATCGGGACGTGTGCGGTTCCCGATGACTGGATGTGAGCGACTGATCGAGCAGCTCGTGGGCTTCGGCAATGAGCGCTACGACGATCTCGCGGATGCATTTGCCATTCTCATACTACCGCTACTTGAGATGCGGGGACGGGGCAGGCCCCTGAGTCTTGGCGAACTCAATAAAGGTCTCTCCAAAGCGGATATGGACATGAGTTCGGGCTGGAAGAAGTTCATGTATCCGGATCACAGCGACGACCGCGGTAGCGGCAGCTTTGGAAACATTCTCGACATGCAATTTTAATATTCCCCCTGTGCCCATGACCACCGACCCCCTCACTCCGGATCTACGCCTCACTCTCATCAAAGACCAGAAAGTGCGTCGCGCTCTCACACGTGAAAGCCACTTCTACTTTTTCCATGTCTACTTCGGACACTATGTAACATGTCCCACGGCTTCGTTTCAAAAGGAAATCTTCGGATTCACGGAGGATGCATCGCAGGGTTTGGTAGCGATTACTGCCTTCCGTGGATCGGCAAAGTCCACCATCGTCAGTCTTAGCTTTCCCCTGTGGGCAATCCTTGGGAAGCTCGGCATCAAGTTCGTCCTCATTCTCGGGCAAACACAATCCCAAGCCCGCCAGCACCTCAAGAACCTTAAGGATGAGATCGAACGCAACCCGCTGCTCCGGAAAGATCTCGGACCCTTCGATGAGCGCGAGGATGAATGGAATTCCTCCTCTATCGTTTTACCGTCCCTCGGAGCGCGTATCACCGCCGCCTCCACCGAAACGAGCGTTCGCGGTATCCGGCATGGCCCTCATCGTCCTCAGCTTATCATCTGCGATGATATTGAGGATTTGCAGTCCGTGAAGACAAGGGACGGACGCGACAAGACCTACCAGTGGCTCATGGGCGAAGTAATACCGGCAGGAGGACCAACAACGCGGACGTTTGTGATCGGAAATCTTCTCCATGAAGACTGTCTACTCAAGAAATTCGAGAAGCACATTCAAGACGGTTCCATGAGTGGTCTCTATCGGGAATATCCGCTTCTAGATGCGCAGGGAAAAACTCTCTGGCCGGGGAAATATCCGACGCAGGAAGCAATCGACAAAGAGCGCACGCGCATCGGAAGCGATGCCGCATGGCATCGGGAGTTTTTGCTGACAATCCTCTCCAATGCCGAACGCGTGATCCATCCGGCGTGGATTCAATACTACGATGCGTTCCCGACTGAACAATCCACCGCAAGCGGAGGGGTCAAAGCCCACTTCATGCATACAGCCACGGGAATCGATCTCGCTATCTCCCAGAGCGACAGCGCCGACTACACGGCGATGGTATCAGCGCGTCTGTATTACATCGACGGGAAAACGCGGATGTATATCCTGCCGAATCCCGTAAATGAGAAACTGACATCCCTTGAAACGCTGGAACGCGCCAAGCAAGTGGCTGACCTGATTGGAGACAGCAAAAAATCGAAGCTCTTCATCGAAGATGTCGGGTATCAGGCATCCCTTGCCGAACACTTAAAGGAGCAAGGCTACGAGGCCGAACCAGTGAAGGTGAAGGGGCAAGACAAGAGGGCGCGGCTTGCTCTCACTTCTCATGCGGTGCAATCGGGACAGGTGCTCTTTCCAAGACAGGGAGCCGAGGATCTTCTCAACCAACTCACGAACTTCGGCATCGAAAAGCATGACGATTTGGCCGATGCGTTCTCACTGCTCATTATCAAGGCATTGGAGGAGAAATTGCAGTCCTTCGGTATCTACTGGATCGGGAATGACGGATCTATGACCGGATGGGACAGCATTCGCGGAAATCTCAATGAATCGGGAGATGATGATGACGATTAAGCAATTTGAGGGAGTTTAGGAGAAGGCAGGCGGGTCTTTCGCCTAGCCTTTGGGTGCGAGTAGCGCCATTGCTGTGTAGAGAAGCCATTTCCAGCAATTCTATGCACTACAGCGTCTACGTCTTCATCCCAAGCGACGGCGACATCGAGGAACACGTTGCAAGAGCCCTCCGGCTTTATAGTGATGAGCACGAGGTGCCTCCATACAAGGAATATCTGGATGTAGGAGAAATCGCGGCAATGGCAAAACACTATGGGGTGCGTCGCACCGATCGAAAGGTGCTCGTATCACATATGGAAAATTGGAAAGGGAACCCAGGCGGAGTGGATCAGAAGGGAATCTTTTCCATTAAGACATTCAATCCAAAGGCGAAGTGGGATTGGTATGAGATTGGTGGGAGATGGTGTCAACGCTTCCCGGGACATGTTATTGCTACAGCTGCACTTCTGGAGAAGAAGAACCTGAAAGAGATACTTCCTGCGGCGATGGTGACGCCCAACGGCTGGTGGCATGAATGGGAAACATTCATCGTCGAAGGATGGATGAAGTGGAGAACGGAACGAAAGAAAGCCAACAGCTGGCTTCGAGAAGTCAAAGCAGCACTTAAAGCTCACCCCGATATGCGCGTGGTGTGCGTGGATATCCATCGATAGCCTCAATTATTTCTCCCATCAGCATGAATATGAACGTCTCAACCATCACCGAAGAAATGTTTGCTGCCTACGAGGAGGTTAGAAGATCGGGAATCACGAATATGTTTGATCTTCACATTGTCTGCGAGCACTCCTGCCTATCGCGTGAACAGGTTCTCATTATTATGAAAAATTACCGGACACTCACCGAGCAATATCCACATATACGAAAACTTTAATTCCTATTTCCCCTTACAATTTTATGGGAACAGCCACACTAGGCCAAAAGAATCACTTCACACCTGCGCTTGGCAATGCGCGTATCAGTGCCCCTCCCGAAAAAACTATCATTAGTCCCCGCTATTGCCTGTATGCGAGAAAGTCCAGTGAAGAAGATGAGAGGCAGGCGCTCAGTATCGATTCGCAAATTAAAGAAATGCTTGCCGTTGCGAAGCGCGAGAACCTTGAGATCGTTGAAATCCGGCGCGAGAGTCATAGTGCAAAAGCATCCGGCGCTCGGCCGGTCTTCAAGCAACTCCTCGAGGATATCCGACGGGGTGGGTTCACAGGAATATTAACCTGGGCACCGGATAGACTCTCGAGAAACGCCGGAGATCTCGGCTCTGTCGTCGACCTTATGGATCAGGGTTTTCTCATCGACATACGTACTCACGGGCAACGATTCACCAACAATCCCAATGAGAAATTCCTGCTGATGATCCTCTGCAGTCAGGCGAAGCTCGAGAACGACAACCGAGGACTCAACGTGAAGCGCGGACAAAAGACACGAGTGGAAATGGGTTATCGCCCTTGTCTTGTGCCACTTGGTTATCTACTGGAGAAGCAATCAGGTTTGGGGAGAGGCAAAGTCGTCATCGATCCCATACGTGGACCGATCATCAGGCAGATGTTCGAGCATACCGCGAAGCAGTGTGCAAGCGGACGGGTGCTCCAGCAATGGCTCAAAGAGGTGAACTTCACCACCCGGAAGGGCAAGCGCATCACTCTGAGCATGATTTACCGGATGCTGCGCCAACACTTCTATACGGGAAAGTTTGAGTACCCCCAAGGAAGCGGCAACTTCTACAAAGGAGATTATGAGCCGCTTGTCTCACAAGAACTCTTTGATGAAGTGCAGAAACTCCTCGACTTGGGACCGAAGCGCGAATGGGGTTCGAGAATGGATAATTTCCACTTCACGCGGATGTTTTCCTGCGGTGGATGCACTTCGGGCATCACGGCCGAGGAGAAAAACAAACCACTGAAGGACGGAAGCATCCGGAAATACATTTACTACCGATGCACACACTCACGAAACCTCCGATGCAAAGAAGCATCCATCCGCGAAGAAGATCTCATTGAGCAACTGTCGGAAATCATCGATACGGTAGACCTCGATGAGCTTGGAATGCGTTTCAAGCTTGAGGAAGAAGTCGCTCGCTACAAAAAATTCAGCTCCGGTGTACTCGGACAGAATTCCTCACCTGAAGTGCAAAGCCTCGATGTGCGGCGGTACGCGAAATACATCCTTCGGGAAGGAACGAAAGATGAAAAACATGAGCTGCTTTCCTGCCTCAAGAGCAAGCTAATCCTGAAGGATGGGGAGATCCAACTGGAGCAGAAAAAGAAACGTGTGAAGGACTGCTAGTTATTCATCTCGAGCTGTCCGAGCTTTTGAGCGAGGATGTTTCTCCATCTCTCGCTTCAGTTTGAGGATCTCGCTCGCAAGAAAAATGCGCCCTGCGGATGTCTCTTCAAATTGCAGCCCCTTCTTACGGATAAGCTCATGCACACGCTGACGGGAGAGGCCGCCGAGACAGTCGCGCACATCACTCATAGCCATTAGTTTGGGTAGACGTTCCATAGTGGTTGTGATCTTTCAGGCTACTTCTCGGCTTCCAAAGGCGGAAGCTGACACTTATCACCTTGATAGATGTCAAGGTAGGCGGTAGTGTTCGGGCGATGCGAAGTACCCAAAATCCACCACCAACAGCCCATGCCTACGCTTGATTGGATCGGCAAACAGGCGGTCGTGAACCATGACAAGGACGTTCCGTTTCGACTCTTGAAACGGGACACAAGGCTGTCTTTGGGCGATTCAGAGAACCTTCTCATTAAAGGGGATAACCTCGAAGCGCTGAAAGCGCTCATGCCCTATTACGTCGGCAAGGTGAAGTGCATCTACATCGATCCTCCCTATAACACAGGAACGGAGAATTGGGTCTATAACGATGCGGTCAACTCACCCGAAATCCGCGCATGGCTTGGGAAAGTGGTCGGGGGTGAAGATGATGACCTGAGCCGGCATGATAAATGGCTCTGCATGATGTACCCGCGCCTCAAGCTGCTGTGGGATCTGCTTGCGGATGACGGCGTGATCTTCATCTCCATCGATTATAACGAACAGCACCACCTCATTTGCATGATGAACGAGATCTTCAAGGGATGCTTTAAAGACAGCGTCGTTATCCGGCGAGGAGCGAAAAACGTACAGGCGCAATTCGAGACAATCGACTCGCTTAATAACGGCTACGAATCGATAATCGTATATTCCAAATCGAGGGATTATCGCTTCCAAAAGCTCTACATGGAACTGGAGGAAGAAAAGCCGGGGAGCTGGAATAATCACTGGCGAGGAACTGATAGGCCAACGATGCGCTACAAGCTCTTCGGGATCACGCCTCCCGAGGGACAATGGCGTTGGGGAGAAGCGAGAAGCAAAAAAGCTATCCAAAACTATGAGAAGCTCCTAAGCGATCTTAAGAAGCAAGGAAAAGCAGTCACACAGGAAAACATTGATGCGTGGTACCTCGCTCGGGTTGAGGAAGCAGGTGAAGAATTCGATATGCTCAGATTGTCGGAAAATAAGAAGCCGGAGCACTATATTCAGCCAACGAACTCAAAGCTGCTCAGCAATCTTTGGACTGACATTAAACCCAATGGCTCCAGTCAGCTTAAACAAGTATTTGGGAAGAAAGTCTTTGATACGCCGAAATCGGTGGATCTCATCAAGCGCATCGTGAAGTGGATGACCAAGGATGATAAGGAAGCCGTCATACTCGATTCTTTCGCTGGATCTGGCACCACGGGACATGCGGTTCTGGAAGTGAACAGAGAGGACAACGGGAAGCGGAAATTCATTTTAGTAGAGATGGAAGATTCGATTGCGAAAGGCATCACCGCCGAGAGGCTGAAGAAAGTAGTCGGTGGCTATGCATCGGATGAGGGTGAGGAAAAAGGATTAGGCGGCGGCTTCCAATTCATGCGACTGGATACGACGCTCTTCGATAAGGACGGCAAGCTCTCTGGGCCTATCACGTACCTCGATCTAGCGCGATACATTTTCTTCACTGAAGCCCGAAAAGATCTTGATGAAAAGAGTGTGAAGAAGCCGTACATTGGTACAAAGGGCGATCTCGATTATTTTCTCTTCTTCACCGAACGAGGAAAGAACACCTTCACACGGGAGCATTTGCAAAAACTGCCAAAGTCCGATGGTCAAAGAGTGGTGTACGCCGATCGCTGCCTCATGTCTGATGCTCTGCTCCGAAAGGAACGGATTACCTTCAAGCAGATTCCGTACCAAGTGAAAGTCTACTGATTATGCTTGATCTTAAAAACTACCAGCGGCACTGCGTCGAGGAGCTTCGGGAGTTCTTAAAAGAGTCCCGCGCAGAGGGAGATCCTGACATTGCCTTCTACCGGAGAACGCATGAAAAATACCGCGATCTGCATGGAGATCCAAAAGTGCCTTTCGTCTGTATCCGAGTGCCAACGGGGGGAGGAAAAACACTCATTGCTTCCCACGCTGTCGCGCTCGCATTCGAGCATTATCTCTTGGAGAAACAGGAAAAAGGACTCGTACTATGGCTTGTCCCAACGGATACCATCCGTTCGCAGACGCTCGCCCAGCTTCGCAATAGAACACATCCTTACCGGGAAGCACTAGATAATTTCTTCCCCTCAAGAGTACGCGTCATGGACATCGTAGAGGCACGTTCCATGAAGCCCTCGGACGTAAGCGAAAATATCTGCATCATCGTTACGACTCTTGCTTCCATTCGGCGAGAGGACACAGAAGGATTGAAGCTCTATGCCCAAAACGGCTCACTCATGGAGCATTTTCGCGGTGTGGAGGATGGCAATTTCTTCAAAACTGAGGACGGCCTCATCATTCAGTCGCTGGCAAATGTCATACGGATGCATCGGCCTCTCATTATTTTGGATGAGGGACACAACGCTCAGACGGAACTTTCCGTTGATGTCATCGGGAATCTTCTTCCATCGTGCATCGTCGAATTTACCGCAACGCCACTGCAGAACAGTAATATCCTTGTCAGCATTCCCGCCATACAACTCAAACAGGAAGAGATGGTGAAGATCCCGATTCATCTGGAGAACATCACCCAATGGCAGGAAGCTGTGCGCCGAGCGAAAGAGAAGCGCGATGAACTAGAGCAGATCGCCAAGCGCAGCGAGAAAGAAACGAAGGAATACATACGCCCTCTTCTCCTGCTGCAAGCGGAAATCGAGCAGGAAAAAGAGGACAAAGTGCATGTGCACCGCTTGGTGGATTTTCTGGTAGAAGAATTAGGTGTCCTAAGACAAGAGATCGGCATCAAGACCGGCAAGGAGGACGAACTCAGTGCGCATCCCGATCTTCTGAGCAGAAAATGCCCTATCCGCTACGTCGTGACATGCAATGCCCTGAAAGAAGGATGGGATTGCTCGTTCGCGTATGCGCTTGTCTCTGCCTCGAATATGGGTACCCGGCTTTCTGTGGAGCAGATCATTGGAAGAGTGCTGCGCCTGCCGTATGCCAAACGAAAACAACAAGAAATGCTCAATCGTTCCTACGTCTTCACCTCATCACGACGGTTCGATGATGCGGCCAAAGCAGTGGTGGAAGGGCTGACTCAAAACGGCTATTCGAAGCATGACGTGATACGGAGCGATTCACAGGAGCAACGCACCGACTACGATGCGATGCGAACCGTCTCAAATGCTGAGTTCAATCTTCCACTTCTGGCAATAGAGGGGCAGCCTCTAGATTACTACGACCTCATTCCTGAAACCTTCTCCCTACAAGGTAAGGACGTGCCGCTTTCTTTCCTTGAAGAGATTGAGAACCAGACGACCCTCATCGACGTTCAAGAAGATGCCGTAACCGTGGAAGCACAACAGAGACTAAAACTCATGCTTCTTTCCGAAGATGAAACAAAGGAATCGCTCATTAGGTGGCTCTCACGCACGGTACGCGACCAAGCGATTGCCATCGATGACATGAACATATTCCTCGATGGAATTCTTGAGATGCTTCTTAAAAAACATTCATTGGAAACACTCTTCTCACAAAAGTTCTCACTCCGTGACAGTCTGCGGAAATTCATAGAAACGTTGCTCTCTAAACAGGCAGAGCAAACATTCCAGATGTTGCTCGAGCGAAAAAAGATCACGCCCAGCAAAAAAGATGTCTGGCATATGCCGTCCGAGATGACATTGCTGCATCCGCAGCAGGAACCTTTCAAGAAACACCTCTTCGACCGCTGTGATGATCTGAACGGGGAAGAAATGTTATTGGCAAAACAGATCGATAATTGCGATGAAGTCGAGTGGTGGCTACGGAATGTCGTGCAAGATTCGGACGGATTTTTCATCCAAGGCTTCCGGCCATCACGCTTCTATCCGGATTTCATCGTGAGAACGAAGAAAGGGGCTTGGTGGGTGCTGGAGTACAAAGGCGCAGATCGCCTTGGATCGATAGATACGACCTATAAAGAGCAGATTGGGCAAATATGGGCATCAGTCTGCGGCAAAGGGCATGACTTCCGCTTGGTCACAGCGGAGAACATGGCAAATGTCCTCGCTGATATTCGCAGTAATTTTATTTAATTCATTTCCTTAATTTTATGTCTTCTCAGGCAACACCATCGGCACCTCGAAAAATCACGCTCGGCCTGATCATAGGCTGGGTACTTGGAATTTTCATCCTACTGCCAGCTATCTCGATGATCGCAAAGCAGCCCGTGACTGGATTGGCACTACTCGCAGCGTCAGCAGTTCTCTTGCCACCCGTCTTTGCATTCATTCAGAAGAAAGGAAACTTCCATCTATCGGGAGGAGTAAAGTTCATTCTGGTAGTCGTTCTGTTCGGCGTAGCAGTAGGCACAATGGATCGGAGTCAGCTTGCGACAAGGGAAGAGGCTGCACAGCCGACTGACACTCAAACAACGGAGGCTCAGGAACCAGCTGCAGCAAAATCCTATCAGGAAGTCTTCGCCTTCAAGGGAAACGGTGCGAAGAAATCCGAGCCTTTCACGATCACAGGAGACAAATTTAAGATCGCATACGACTGCAAAGGAAGTCTGTGCCAAGCATGGCTGAAGAAACCCGACAACAACCTCAGCTTCGAAATCATCATGAACGGCACGGGACCGATTACCGATGAGAGCATCTTCTATAATGCTGGCACTTACTACATCGAGTCAAACTCCATTGGGACGTACACGATGAGTGTGCAGGATTATAAGTAGGTCAAAGATCTAAGTCTTGGCCATCATCGCTCCTGATTCGACTTTATTGATGTACGGCTTCAGCCCCTCGAAGACTCGCACAACATTCTGAAGTTGCGTGTAGTGACCTACGTACTTTGACAATGCATAAAAGAAGGCGACATCTTCGGATTCTCCACTATCTTTCTTCTTACGAATTTTACCAATATCCGAGTGAAGAACTTCTCCATACAATAGATTTTCAATTACTTCATTGGGGCTTAATTTTTTCTTATTTACGACATAGCCCATTGGCATAACTTGATTCAAATTATCTTCAGAAACGTCCTTAAGAATTTCTATGGTTTTAAGAAAGTTGGATGCCTCGGGGATACCGCGTTTTTTTAGTTTATTGCAAATATTTTCTAATGATTGATAGAGCTTATCGAAAGATAAGGCATCTGATGCTAATTCCGTCCTTCTCATAAGGGAGAAGAAATGTATAGCTTGAGTCTTATTCGGATATCCTTTCCACTTACTGGCAAAACCGGGCATCGAAATACTATCGCCATCTGTGAATACGTTCTCCCGAACCTCGTCACATATTTTTTCCGCTGCTTCCAACCGAAGATAATCATCTGATTTTTTCATAATCTCTAAAAAATTAATAACTACGAATAACACCACTTAACTTTCCACGTATCGATCCTTTTTTCACAACAGTCGGTTCAAAATCATCATTTTCTGGTTTTAAAAGTAAAGACGCTGGCTGATGAAAAACCCGCTTCAAAGTAGCGGCCTCGAATGGAATTTCTCCTATGGCAACCACAGCAATATCTCCATCATCCACATCTTCCTGTTTTCTGATAAGCACGACATCGCCATCTACGATTCCCGCATTCTTCATGCTCATTCCACGAACTCTTAATGCAAAAAAACTTCCGCCACCTTTGAGCATTGTTGCAGGAGCTTCCACATACTCATCACATTCTTCGAAAATTGTGATCGGCTCACCTCCTGCCACAAGGCCGAGCAGAGGTATGGTCTGTGTATCTGTTCCAACGAGTTGAACGCCACGGGTACGTCCACTCTTCGCAAGGAATCCAGCACTCTCAAGGTGTTTTACATGGTAATGCACAACGCTCGGACTCAAATCGAGCTTCCGTCCAGCCTCCGGATAACTCGGTGCATGACCATTTTTCTCAATGTAGGAACGGTAGAAGTGGAGGATGCGCTGCTGCGCAGCAGTAAGATTCCGGAGCATGGAAATCGAATGAAATGGAAAGGTATTGACAGTCTACATCCTAGAGGCCTACTGTGGCAACCAACGACCGCTCCGAACGTGCAAAACGATGATATATCCCGAATCAGAGGCCAGAAACCAGCCCCAATTGCCTATGACCGATTAGCGCGGATCAGAGGAGAGGCCGCTGCGCCGTCTCCAATCCTGCACGTCCGCATGCAACTCATTGCTGCGCGGATGATGGAATCTGCATTCGAGAACTTCATATCTACCCAGATTGGCATTCCACCGGGAGCGCGTGGACAGGCAAGCACGAGCCAGAAGCATCTGCGAGAGTTCCTTGCAACGGAGATAGACCGTGATTCCACCTTTCCCCGAGTCCTCCAGAACGCGGATAGCGATTTTCTTGGAGGCTCATTCGCCCGTCATACGAAAGGCTGGCCATTGGATGATATCGACATTTTTGTCCCGCTAGACGGTCTGGGCCTCAATTATCTTTGGTATGGCGTACCCCAGCCGTACACTGTCGTCACGGATGGAGTACTGCAGACCAACCCTCTTCTCTTGAGTCCCAATCGATGGATGGACGGTACACTCATTTCTTCGGTGAAGCTCATCCGTGAATTCGAGAAAGTGCTCCGGAGGAAGTATCCCAACACACCCGTGAAGGATTCGGAGCAGGCGGTGAATATCCAGATGTCCTACGGAGAGACAGAGGAAGAAAACGGACTTGGATTCGACATCGTGCCATGTTTCCGGCTCCGTCCGCATGATCCACAGGAAAATTTCTTTTATCTCATGCCGGATGGTAAGGATGGCTGGATTCACACCAACCCGCGTCTTGACACGCAGCTGAACGAAGAATTGAACCAGGCAAGCAATGGACTCTTCCGGAAAGCCGTGAAGCTCGTGAAGTATTGGAATAAGGAACGCTTCGGCGGCCTGCTCGGCTCCTATTACGTGGAACTTGCGATCATGAGAGCTTTTCGTCTCCGAAGCGATCTTTCCACGCTTGGTAGCACATCTCGCGCCACTGCCCTCGCCTTTGACGCTCTGCAGACTGCCGTCTTCAATGGCGATCAGCTGTCACTCTTCGTGAAGGGTGCGCCCCCAGTGAAATGTGGCGAGGTACCACCCGGCGAACTTTTGCGCCTCATGGTCGCACGTAATACAGCAGAGAAGGCGGTGGAATTGGAGCGAAGTGGAAGCATCGACGAAGCAGCGAAGCACTGGCACGCAGTGTT
The DNA here is from genome assembly GCA_029558515.1 of bacterium. Classification (GTDB taxonomy): domain Bacteria; phylum Patescibacteriota; class Gracilibacteria; order Peribacterales; family Peribacteraceae; genus JAKQEM01. Next base: position 77,208 of record JAKQEM010000042.1, on the reverse strand, counting down.
CGGAGATTCTTTCACAACTGACGCATGACAGAGAAACGATTTGATCTGATCCACTCAATGCAGGTGAAGTTTTCCAAGAGTAAGCGTCTGCTTTACCTTGTTTCCATTCCGCTTGGAATTGCCGTGTATGTCTTGGGTGTCCTGAGCATCTTTCCCATTCCGCGTGAACATCTCATCGTCGTCGCCATCTTTGCACTCTTATTCCAGATCGTAGCGTTCGTTACACGACAGTACGCCCTGAGATGCATGAATGAAGGAGAAGGGATACGACGGATGGCCATGATTCAGGATGGCCTCGGCAAGACGTTTACTCATATCGAACTTGCGGCAGCAGGGACATGCATGGGTAAGAATCGTGAGCCAGCTTTTCTCTCACCGTATTATGATTCCCCAGAACAACCCGGTTGGCGTCGCCTCGTTGACATCACGGCCGAGTGTGCGCATTTTACCTACATAGTTACAAATATCATTTCAATGGTGCTTGGGGCGATAATTCTAACTTTGATAGTTGCCGCGCTAGCCATCCTTTTGTTCACGAGTCAGGCAGTCGAAACGCTCACAACCAGAGATATCATCGCAAAAATTGTCACGCTCACTATCACTTCGTGGGCCGTGGGCGATCTTGCCGCGATGTGGATGCAATTCAGATCGCTTTCAGGTGAATCGAAACAGATCCTCGCGGAATGTAATGGGGCACTGAAGGTAGGCGATGTACCGGAGCATCAGGCAATGACATTATTTATCGCCTACAATTGTGCGGTAGGGCAGGCATCACCACTACCTTCGTGGGCGTATAAGCTTGCACAGCCCGCGCTCAACAAATCATGGCGTGATAGCAGAGAAATGGATTCCTAAAGCAAGCGGGTCTATCCGCTACCGCATTCCCTCTTGCTGGGGCAGGAGGGTCTATTAACACCTGTTCGTCTTGGCTGGGGAGGAGGGATTCGAACCCCCGAATGCTTGCTCCAGAGGCAAGTGCCTTACCACTTGGCGACTCCCCAACGGTTACCGCATGCTAGCAAGCGCGAACCATCATGACCAGTCATTGACATTCATTAATCATATATAATAATAGCATCATGAATACCACCGAACCATCGACTGTCGGCACGATATTAGACACCGTTGATCAAGAGACCCTTGCTGTTCTACCAGCTCCCTATGGTGCAAATTTTGATCCGATGATGCTTCCTCCCGCCCTCCGACATCTCCTCACTTCAGAAAACCGTCAGGCAAACGATACCGAGTTTATTCTTGAAATACTCAACCTCCTCCGCACGGATACTCAGTCGCGACAGGTCGTCACCATTATCCTCCGTATGTGTGGACACAAAGATCTGGCAGCCAAACTGAATCAGTGCATATCGGGGCAACTTTCCGATGCAGATCAGAAAGCAATCGTTGATTCCTTGGAGAAAGCGATGGACGATACTCTAATGCAAACGGTAACGGAACGAGTGGAAACACTCAAACGATCAGCCAACAACCCAAATGTAGTAACCGGCAATAATGTTAGGGAATTCCGGGAATTAGCCAATGCGGTCCTGGGCGATGCTACCGTTCGCAATGAAGGACCACGCACTCCTCGCAATGCAGAGTGTCCCTGCAAGAGCGGAAGGAAGTATAAGAAGTGCTGCGGAAGAGGGAAATAATGTACCATCCCCCTATGCTTCCCGTTCACTGGTTGGTCATCCTCAGTGCGTGTGTCAGCCTCGGCGGCTCATCGTTTTAAATCCGCGATACTCTTGCGGGCAAAACAAAACCGAACCGAATGTCTTGGTCGCTGTGGGCGGCGGGCCTCACTGTGGCATAAGCTTTCTGCTCTTCCAAACAAACGGCCCGCTCCCCCGGCTGAGGAAAGAACGGACCGGTGCGTTGCGCGTACCGTCAATTGGCAGACGATGATTCGTCCACCGTTTCCACGGATGCGGCGTTCGCGCTCTCTTCCATCATCGCGGCACTGAAACGCGCGAACTGCAGGAAGAGTCCCGTGAAGACGAGGACCATCACTGCGGGAGCGGCAAAGGAGAGCCAATTGATTTTGCGCGGACGGAAGAAACGGATGAGGATGGAATTGGTGACCACCGACACGGAACTCAGCGCCATGGCGAGTCCCGCAAGTTCCGGACTGAGAATGAGACCGAACCCCGCGAAGAGGCGCGCGGCGATGGGAATGCCCATGACATTATAGAAGAGCGCGAAGAACATGTTTTGCTTGATCTTCTGCATCGTCTCTCGTGAAAGCTCCAAAGCCGTTACCACGTCGAGCAGGTCGTTGCGGATGATGACGATACCGCCGGTCTCCATGGCGACATCTGTCCCGGAACCCATCGCAATACCGAGATCTGCCTGCGCGAGCGCCGGAGCGTCATTGATGCCATCACCCACCATGGCGACTTTCTTGCCATCCTCCTGCAGCTTGCGCACCTGCGCCGCTTTATCCTGCGGCAGCACTTCGGCAAGGACATTCTCGATGCCGATCTGCGACGCGATGGCTTTGGCTGTGCGCGCATTGTCGCCCGTGATCATGTACACGGTCAGGCCCTTTTTGATGAGCTGTCGAACCGCTTCTTTGCTGGTTTCCTTGATGGTGTCGGCGACGGCGATGCATCCGAGCACCTCCTCCTTCGTCGCGAGAATCATCACGGTCTTTCCCTGCTCCTCGAGCTTCGCCACCTTGCGTTCCGTGCGACCGATCGCAAGGCCGATGGTATCGGTCACCAACGCGCGGTTGCCCAGAAAGTACGTCTGCTTCCCGATCGTTCCCTCGATGCCGTGGCCGGGAATAGCGCGGAAACCGTCCACGTCTTCCAGATCGATGCCTTCTTCCTCCGCATAGGCGACGATGGCTTCTGCCAGGGGATGCTCCGAGGAGCGCTCCAGGGATGCGGCGATGCGCAGTATATCTTCTTCGTCTCCGGCTACTGTGAGCACGTCCGTCACCTCGGGCTTGCCGTGCGTGAGCGTTCCGGTTTTATCGAAGACGATGGCGTCGATCCTATTGGCCGCCTCCAGCGGTTCGCCGCCTTTGATGAGAATGCCGCGTTCCGCCCCCTTGCCTGTCCCCACCATGATGGCGGTGGGCGTGGCGAGCCCCAGCGCGCACGGACACGCGATGACGATGACTGCCGTGAAGGCCATGAGGGAGAAGGATAGCGATGCGCCCAATGCGAAGAACCACACGCCGAATGTCGCGATGGCCAGGAGGATCACGGCGGGCACGAACCATGCGGAGATACGATCAGCCACGCCCTGAATGGGAGCTTTGCTCCCCTGCGCTTCTTCGATGAGACGGATGATCTGCGCGAGCGTCGTCTGCTCGCCGACGCGATCCGCGCGAAATTCGAAGCTGCCTGTTTTGTTCAGGGTCGCGCCGATGACACGGTCGCCGATTTGTTTCTCCACGGGAATACTCTCACCCGTGAGCATTGATTCATCCACTGCAGAATTCCCTTTGATGATGACGCCGTCGACGGGAATCTTCTCTCCCGGGCGCACGAGGACGATGTCTCCCGCCGTCACGTCATCCACGGAAATATCAACGGTCTTGCCGTTACGGATCACCCGCGCCGTCTTCGCCTGCAATCCCATGAGCGCGCGAATGGCATTGGATACATTCCCCTTCGCCTTGGCTTCCAACCATTTTCCCAGAAGTACGAACGTGATGAGGAACGCCGCCGTCTCAAAGTAAATTTCCGGGATTTTCCTGCCGTCCACGCCGATGAGCGAAGCATTGGAGACGACATACAGAACGTAATTCACCAAGCTGTACGCAAACGCAGTGGACGTACCGATGGCGATGAGACTGTCCATATTGAACGTCTTCATGCGCAGACTCGACCACATGCCCTTGTAGAATCCCCATCCCAACACAAACTGCACGGGCGCGGTCAAGAAGAGAGACACGATGCCGACGTACGGCGGCAGCAACGCGCTTCCCGGCAACATCGGGAAAAAATCCAGCAACATAAAGTACAGCATCGGCGCACTGAGGACGGCACCGACGACAAACTTGTTCCGGTAGGATCGAATCTCCTCACCTCTGCGCCTGCGCTCATACTCGCGATCCTGTTGATCGACGGGGATCGCTTCATAGCCCGCACGCTTCACCGCCCGCATGATCTGCTCCTGCGTGATCGTCCCGGGTTCCGTCACCACGGTCGCCTTCTCCGATGCAAAATTCACGTTCGCCTGTTTGATACCGGGAAGCTTCCGAATGGACTTTTCAATGAGACCCGCACAGGAAGCACAATGCATGCCGCGCAGATGGAAAGTTTGCATCGACGGTTGATCAGACTGTTTCGCATTCGCGGGAGACGGATCCTCACTCCTCGTCGGAAAGGATGTATTCGTCACACCGTCTGAAATCTCCGTCCGGCCGCTCACGGCATCAAAAAGCGAAGATATATTCACGGATCGTACGAACTGTTCCAAGTATTCCTTCGCAGAGGGATCGGACCGCGGGATGACAATCTCAGCATTGCGTGTATTCTTCAACGTTCCGTCAAAGTACGGCCTGCCCTCTGCGTCTTGCCGCATCATGCCCTGCGCTTCCACGTTGGATGTGAGTGTCAACTTCACAGGTTTTCCCGCAGCTACCGTTTTTACTTTCAATGCCAATGGAGGCGGACGATCCGACGAATGGTGCGCATCTTCTTCATCATCCTCGTCGGCTGCTTCTTCCGCTTGGGCATCGTAGCCCGCCTCTTTGATGGCGGCGATGATGGCGGAAGTGGATGCGTTGCCGTCGGTCTTCACGAGCGTTTCTCCGGTCTGCACGTTGACCGAAACTTCCTGGACGCCCGCGACATCCGAAACATTCATTTTGACGAGCTTCTCACATGATGCGCAGTGCATGCCGGTGACGGTGAATCGCAGTGTTTTCATAGGGGGAAGGGGGAAAATGGATACCGGATACTGATCGTTTGTCTTATGTCTTTTGTCTTACGTCTTTCTCACTTATTCGCCAGTTTCGATACACGCAGAATCTCATCGATCATCTGCTGTTTCTTGGCAGTACTGCCCGTTTCGAGCGCAGCTTTGACGCAGTGATCGACATGTCCCTCCATGAGGGACTGGTGCGCGGATTTGAGTAAGCCGATGACTGCCAGATTCTGCTGCATGATGTCGATGCAGTACTGATCATCCTCAATCATGTGTTGAATCTTCTGCAGGAGACTGGTCGCCTTTTTGACGGCAATGCGGGATTTTTCGCGAGAGGGATTCATAGAATATTGGGGGAGAAAATGTGAATTCCTGACCATTATACCTATACCTAGGGTATAGGTCAAGACCAATGTGATTTTTTGTGGAGCCGCGACACTGTCACGGCCCCACGTACATGATTTTTTCAAGATCCGATCAAATACCCTATGACCAATCCGAGTAATCCCATCGCAGCAGGGAACCACGGATCACCCGTCTTGGCCGATGCAATCGAATGATGCGTCGGCGAAGGATGCTGTTGCTGTTTTTCGGTCGCATCGGACCGCCATTCAAGTGAAGCCATGATGGAGGAGGAGGGAAAGAAGTAACTGTAAGGACACGATACACCGTGTCCGGTGTCAGAGGACGGTAAATCGTCCGCGCACCATGCCCATGCCGCAGCTGAAGGCAAGGTTCCCTTTCTTCGGCGCGGTGAACTCAATGATATTCTCGCCGCGGGTGAGGATCTTGGAAATGCGCAGATCGGGGATGACGATGGAACTGGTGCAGCCACTGGCGTTGGAACCGTCGACGACCCAACGGACGGGTACACCTGCTTGAATGGTGAGATTACTCGGCTCGTAGCCGTACGCACTGACCTTCATGGCCACTTCCTGCACGCCGCTAACAATGTCGGGAGCGGATCCTGCCACTTGCGGCGGTCCGGAGAGAATCGCGGAGAAATCAATGCCCGCGAGCGCGATGCCACTCTGCAAATTGAACAGAGCCAGCACCAGGACCAGCGTCCCTGAAAAGTGAAGGAAGAGACGAGAGAATGAACCGCGCGCCGTGGACGATATGGCGCTGATCCCAAGCAATGCGGGCAGCGTGCCCAATGCGAAGATTCCCATGGTAAGTGCGCCGGTGAGGAAACTGCCTGATGCCAAAGCGGCAAGTTGCAATGATTGCGTGAATCCGCACGGCAGAAAGAAGGTCATCGCACCCAATGCAAACGGCGCGGCGGGATGACGACTCTCGGACAGACCTGCAATCCAGTGAGACAGCTTTTTCGGCGGATGAATCGGCAGGCTGCCCTTTGGCACAATATTGAGAATGGTGAGGGCGAGGTACAGCATGATGAGCGCCACGACGATGCTCATGTAGCCGGTTGCTTTCGTGCTCAGCGCAATGGACGAACCCAGCAATCCCACGAATCCCCCAAGAACGAAGTACGAAACGAGGCGCCCGATATTGAACTGCAGGAGCGGCACAAATTTCTGCCAGGCATTTTCCCCTTGATAAACTTCATTATACTTGGCGGCCATGGAAAGGAGTAATCCGCCCGTAACAGCGAGACAACTGCTGGTGCCGGCGATGAGTCCGATGAGAAGCACACCGCCCCAGGACAACGCGTCCGTCGTGGACGGAGCGAGTGATACCACGTCGTACGCTTTCAAAATGGTGTAGAGGGCATAGATGATGAGCAGCGATGCACCGATCTCCATCCACTTGCGTTGGGCGGGAGCGACACTCGCAACGGTGGGAGCATCCTCTTCCGCGATGGCATATCCCGCTGCGCGGATGACGGAGACAATGGCGTCTTCGGAAGGCAGGTTCCGCGGGTCCGCCCTGAACGTTGCTTTGCCCGTCTTGTGATTGACGTTCACGGACAGAATACCGGGGATGGTTTTGAGCTTGCGCTCTAAGAGCAGCTCGCAGCTGCCGCACGTCATCCCCGCGATCCGCAGGGAAGCGTGACAATCGGAGGAAGAATGTGACATGGATGAGAGTGGGAAGAATGCAAAAATATGCAAATCGGAACACATCCGACTGCGAGACCGTCTCGCACTCTCTACAGCCGCAGGACCACTGTCGTTAACGCCGGAAGCGGTGGCGGACGCTCTCCTTTTCTCATTCTCTCCTCTTCAAACCAAGGCACGACGATTGCAGTGTCGCTTGCAGCGACATCCATGCAAACGACCGATGTCTCCTCCGCGGCGTACGAGTGTGCACCATCCACTCTTTCCCCCAGCGTACAGTGATCCTCCTCCCCGCAATCCGTGTGCGCGGCAGCCGACTCTCCGTGCATGACGGCCGCATGATCCATCGCCGTTCTCACCGCAATGTGTGATTCCCGTTGCAGCGTCGCAGCTTCCATGTGCATGGGGCAGAGCGAACCGAGCGTGGCGTACAGGCCGAGGGTGACGAGAAGCGTAAACCGCATGGGAGACGCCAGTATACACGAAAGTGATCACACATAACCATGCCTTCCTCCCTATTCTTGGATCCTCTCGCGCTGCGGCGCTTTGCTCGCTTTCATTCGATTCGCATGCAGTTTTTACCGTGGTGTACCAAGAGTGAGCGACGAACGAAGTGAGGAGCGAATCGAATGGTGCCCGCGGCAGGAATTGAACCCACGGCCTACTGGTTCGAAGCCAGTCGCTCTATCCACTGAGCTACGCGGGCGGGCAAAGCCAGTATAGCCAAACCCGCATCATAGATACATTGACGCATCCATTCTATCACTCTATACTTCCGAGTGATAATTTCCAAGAAACTCCATGAATGTGGATCGATTCACCACCAAAGCCGCAGAGGGCATGCAGGACGCTCTCGACATCGCAAAGTCCCGCGGGCAACAGGCGCTCTCGCCGCTTCACCTCCTTGCAGCGCTCCTCTCCCAAGCAGACGGCATCGTTCCGGCGCTGCTGACGCAACTCCAAGTAGACCCGGCGGCGGCGCTTCGATCGACGCGGGAGAAAATAGCCGCTCTTCCTTCCGTGGAGGGAGGCGGCGGGCAACCCTACCTCGCGCCGGAACTGAAGGACGCGCTCGACCGCGCGGAGAAGGAAGCGAAGAAGATGGAGGACGCGTACGTTTCCGCGGAACATCTGTTCCTGGGATTGCTGACGATTGCGACCGTGCGGGACCTGCTGCAGATCGGGGGGAAAGACGTGCTGGGCGCGCTCCGCACTCTCCGCGGAAGCCAACATGTCACCGATCCGAATCCCGAGGGAAAGTACCAGACGCTGCAGAAGTACACGATTGATTTCACCCAAATGGCTCGCGACGGTAAAACGGATCCTGTGATCGGGCGCGACGAGGAAATCCGACGCATCATGCAGATTCTCTCACGCCGCACGAAGAATAATCCGGTCCTGGTGGGTGAGCCCGGCGTGGGAAAGACCGCCATCGTGGAAGGACTCGCGCGCAAGATCATCGAGGGAGACGTCCCCGAAACACTCAAGGGCAAACGCATCCTGGGGCTTGATTTGGGCGCGATGATCGCGGGGGCAAAGTACCGCGGTGAATTTGAAGATCGCTTGAAGGCGCTCATCAAGGAAGTCGAAACGTCGGCGGGGTCCATCATTCTGTTCATCGACGAACTGCATACCATCGTCGGTGCGGGTGGCGCGGAAGGGGCGGTCGATGCGGGCAATCTTCTGAAGCCTGCGCTGGCCAGAGGACAACTCCGTACCATCGGCGCCACGACGCTGAAGGAGTACCGCCTGCACATCGAGAAAGACGCGGCTTTTGAACGCCGTTTCCAACCGGTGCAGGTGGACGAGCCGTCCGTGAAGGACGCGATCTCGATTCTGCGCGGCATCAAGGAGAAGTACGAAGTCCATCACGGTGTGCGCATTCGCGACGCTGCGGTCGTGGCAGCGGTCACTCTTTCCGACCGATACATCGGCGATCGTTTTTTGCCGGACAAGGCAATCGATCTCATGGACGAGGCGGCCTCCGCGCTGCGCATCGAAATGGACAGCAAACCGACGGAGCTCGATCAATTGGAACGCCATATCCGCCAACTGACGGTCGAACGGGAAGCGCTGAAGAAGGAACAGGATGAGGCGTCGAAGAAACGTCTGGAGGACGGTGAGAAGGAATTGTCCGATCTCGAAGAACGGCATCGCCGCATGGAATTGCAATGGAACAGCGAGAAGAGCGTCATCGATGCGCTCAAATCGACGCATGCGGAGATCGATCGTTTGAAGGAAGAAGCGCAGCAAGCCGAACGCACGGGCGACTTCCAGCGGGTGGCGGAGATCCGCTACGGACTCATCCCCGAACAAGAGAAGAGCGTGCAGAAGGCCAAGGAGGAACTGGACGCACTGCAGAAGACGAGCCGTTTCCTGACCGAAGAAGTAACGGAGGAGGATATCGCGCGCAGGGTCGCCCGCTGGACCGGCATTCCCGTGACCAGACTCCTCACGGAAGAGCGCAGCAAACTCGCGGATTTGGAGAAACATCTTTCGGAGCGGGTGGTGGGACAGTGCGAAGCGATCAAAGCGGTGAGCAGCGCCGTGCGCAGATCGCGCGCAGGCATCCAGGAAGAAGGCCGCCCCATCGGATCCTTCCTCTTTCTGGGACCGACGGGGGTGGGAAAAACGGAACTGGCCAAGGCGCTCGCCGAGTTCCTCTTCAATGACGAACGTCTCATGATCCGCATCGACATGTCCGAGTACATGGAACGTCACGCGGTCGCACGCCTTCTGGGCGCTCCGCCGGGGTACGTGGGGTATGAAGAAGGAGGACAGCTGACGGAAGCCATCCGGCGACACCCATACTCGGTGATTCTGCTGGATGAAATCGAGAAAGCGCATCCGGACGTCTTTCACATTCTCCTGCAGGTACTGGATGAAGGCCGCCTCACGGACGGCAAGGGACGCACCGTCGATTGCAAGAACACGATCTTCATCATGACGAGCAACCTGGGGAGCGGCGACATCGCGAAACTCGCGGGACAGAAAGTGCTGCAGACGGAAGCGGTGGACACGCTGCTACGGCGGACGTTCCATCCCGAGTTTCTCAACCGCATCGATGACGTCATCATCTTCCAGCCGCTCTCGCAGGAAGACATCGCTGAGATCGTCACGCTGCAAGTCGCGCGTCTCACTCGTCGGCTGGCGGAAAAATCTATCACCATCGATCTCACGCCCGCCGCGCACAGTCTGCTTGCGACCCGCGGCTACGATCCGGACTACGGCGCACGCCCCCTCAAGCGCGTCATACAGGAACTGATACTGGATGAGCTCTCTCTGCAAATCATCGCAGGAAACATTGCGGAGGGTGATCACGTTTGCATCGATGCATCGAACGGCGACATGACCATTGCGCGCAAGAGCAACGAGAGAAAGAGGAAGGGGGTCTCATCCGGGAGAAAGAGCTAGGATAAGCCAATTCCGATAGATCTGTCGATGCGCATCTGCCACTGATAAACAGAATGAGCATGGCGAACCGCGCAGCAAAAAAACAACGCCCCCACTTGGGGGCGCCGTCTTCCAGTGAGCTCACTGATTTACTTCCTTCTCTTCGCCGTCTTCTTCGCCTTGCGGGCGGCCGGCTTCCTCGCAGCCTTCTTCGCCGTCCTCTTCGCCGGCTTCCTCGCAGCCTTCTTCACTGTTTTCTTCTTCTTGACCATGGGAATGGTTGGGAAAGAAATAAGATATGGAAATCATTGTAAGTGATTTGCATTGTATGGAAAGTGAATGGTAAAGATTTTCGTCTCGAAATGTGATGTGATGAACATCGCATGTGTTCAGAAAACGACGCTCAGCGAAGACCGATACCATACGTTCGCACTCCGTCTCGTCCGTCCTTGCGCTGCACGCCGATGACGTAGCGCCCGCGCGGATAGTCGTACGCACTGTCGCATCGCGGCTCGACAAATCCGAAGAGGTCGACGTCTTCCATCGCGTACACGATGCAAGATACGTCGCTTTCCTCAGCCATTTTCACAGTGAGCGTCTGCGGACGATTCAGCGTGAACGCGTACCAGTCCGCAATGTCTTCCGCCTCGATGACGCCGCTTTGAGACGCACCGACACCGATGGCGCGTGCCTCGCGAAACCCATCGTTGCCATCGCCGCTCACCGTTGTTCCCGTGATCTCGAACGATGCATTTTCTTCATTCGGTCGGATTTCCAATTGATAGTCCGAGGCGTCGAGCGACGCGCGGATGACGCAGACATTGCCGGCAACGTATCCCCGGTAGTACTCGCTGGAAAAGTCGGTACTCCCGCCCATGCGAAAGAGTCTGCATGTCAGACCCGGCTTGCCGCGCCCCGGTTCCACCGTCGCTCGCAACTCCGTCACCACCGGCCGCCGCAACGTGAATCGAATGATGCGCGCAGTCCGTCCGATGAACGTCCCCGCGTCGCGAAAAGGGAAGGAAAGTTCTGCCGTGCCCGTCGACGGACCGGAGGACGATTGTCCCGTCACGGACGATGTGCTCGTGCCCTCACTCGCGGCGGATGATTCGTCCGTTTGCCCGTCGGGCAACGGCACCTGCAGTGCGTGTGCGATGTAGGCGGCCGCCTCCCCGCGCGTGAGCGGCAGACCGGGTTCGAAGTGCGGCCCCTCCTGTCCGGCGATGGGAATCACCCGGCGCAAAAAAGCACTCGCGACGTACGGCGCGTACCAGGCACTCAAATCAATATCAGCGTACCTTGCTCCGATGGCGGGCGGAATGTCCGTGGGGTGATCAAACCCCAGCACCGTATGCAACATCTTCAATGCCTCCATGCGGTTGACGCTCTGCTCAGGACGAAACGTCTTGTCCGGATACCCGGAGACATACCCCTGCAGAGCGGCGTCACACACCACCGTTTCATACCAGCTTCCCCGCTCCACATCTTTGAAACAACCGGTCTCCGTATCCACAGGTGAACGCTCCGTCGCACGGTAGAGGAGCGTCAGCATCTCTGCGCGATTCACGGCCGACGCAGGACGGAACGTTCGATCCGGATTCCCCCGAACGATGGTGCGCTGCGCAAGTGCCTCGATGTGCGGCGCGAAGGGAAAGTCTGCCGGCACATCGGAAAAGAGCGCCGCTTGCGCAGGGGCGATCATCAGCAGAGCAAGAACCATCGAAGTAGCGAAACGGACGGAGCGCATGGAACAAAGGGGGGAACCCCCCGATGCTACAAAGCTCTGCGCACACCTCAAGAGTCCGTTACACTTTTTCGCTGGATGCGGCGGGCGGATTGTGCCATTGCTGCGATCCCATGGCGGGGCGCTTCTCCTCCGCAACGATCATGCGGGCGATGCCGTGGCGGTCCACTTCACGCTCGTAGTACTCGATCATCGCTTCCTCCGCCTGTCGACGATGCCCGGAAGCAAGACGGCTCAACGCTTCCTCCCCGTACTCCGCCAGCAGATCTCTGCGCGCGAATCGCGTGACGAGCTGATCCCAAAAAATCTCCTCATCATAGTAGCCAAGCACCCGGTCGGTCTCGTCTTCCAGCCTGCGTGACGGCACCCACTCACCCGTATCCGGTTCCTGCGCCACCAGATGCGCGGCGCGACCGGAAGGCGCCCGTTCGCAGAGGTCCACGAGCAACTGAGCGCTGCGGCGCTGCTCGGAGCTCCACTGCTGTTCCGGCGTCCAATCGTTCATCACCCGCTCCCCGATGGAAACGAGCGCGAGCAGGCTTTGGAATTCCTCTTCTGAGAGTTCGATCATCATAAGCAATGTACAGAATGAGACGTGGACGCAAGCATACTCTTTCAACTTGGCAAGAAGCCAGAAAGGCATCTTCCTTCCCCATGCGGCGCCTCAGGTATCCCGCTGGCATGACCGGAAACGGCGCGTATACTTCCGACCATGGAACTGCGGGGGAAAACCATCCTCCTCACCGGCAGCGGCAGCGGCATCGGATCGGCGCTCGCAACACTGCTTGCAGCGGAGGGGGCGCATGTCTTCGGACTTGACCTGCGTCCGGCCGATTCTCGTCCCGGCGTCACGACGATCCAAGCAGACATCACCGATGCGCGATCCATCGATCATGCGCTCGCGCACATCGACGCACCCATCGATATGCTGATCAATAACGCGGGCCTCATGCGACGCGGCACTCTCTTTGATTCCACCCCCGAAGAGTTCGACGCGCTGATGAACGTCCATGTGAAAGGTTCCTGGTTGATGCTGAAGCACACGCTCCCCCGCTTCGCGCCGCATACCACCGTCGTCCAGATGCTCTCGCGCCACGCGCTCACGCCGCCGGAGGATCCCGCGCTCTACGCGCTTGCCAAAATCTGCGCCGATCGCATGTTGGATTTCTTTGCACAACGGTATCCGCAGTACGCCGTCAAACGTCTCTACCCCGGCCCCACCGATACACCGCTCGCCCGCCACGGCGTCAAGGGAGCGGCGCTCAAAGAAAAGGAACAACGCATGATCGCTCCGGAAGCACTGGCTCTGCAAATTGTGACTCTTATAAAGGAGGACAAAACAAGGCTTGAATATATGGAAGAAACCGGAGAACACAGTATTTCGTAACATTGCCGCGACCATACCTTTGGCACACATCACTCTCGTCTTCTCTGCAACTGCAAGAACGACATCAGGGTAGAGATATTGTCTTGCCTGCTGTAATTGGAATGAGCTTCCTGACCAACGTCCTCAATCCGAAGGTGACACTGTTCCTCACCCAAGCACACATCCGCTTTCTCTTCGGACAATTCCAACGCATCGTCACTCGAACACTGGGCGAGCTTCTCATTGCATGAGCAGTAAGGCGGTGCTGACGGAGCGGTGATCCGATTTTCCTCTCTACCGCATGAAATCCAGATCCGTCACGCCGTCGGATGCAGCGTTGCATTGCTTGCGTTTTTCTTCAATCCATCGCTTCAGTTCCGTAGGATGTTCGATATTATCGATAGTCAAACGTTCAAATGATCCATTTTTTCTTTGAACGAGAAATCTCACCTCAGCGCAGTGCGCCGGATGGACCATCTTCCATGTACGAATACGCATGCGCAAAATATCTTTATACAAAATCGAACGATAGGAAACCTTACATCCGAATGTCACTCCTATGCCCCTACGCAACACCAAATGATCAGCGTGCAGTAAGATGCCATTGCGCCGAACGGCCATCAGAGACTTCACGACGAAAAGCACATCCACCGCCAGAATACATAGCACGACATTCCAAACCTGCTGCATGGATGGAATGGCCCCTTCCAATGGAGCCGAAAATCCAAAAATCGGTGCAATCGCCAGAGCATACAGAAGATATCCAAATACTGAAAAAACCAAAGCAGGCAATAGTCCAGCTATCATCATTACTATAAATAATGGGAAGGAAAAGCGTACGCGGGCATTATGTTGAGAGAGGGGCGACTGCACGAAGAGAATCGTATAGTTGCATACTATTGCTGTCCAACTTCCCCACCTCAACCCTTTACACAAAGCCTAAAAATCAGTAAGCTCGGTGCTCGCGCCCGCGCCCGGCGGGGCGTTTTTCTGTAGTGATGGGTGTTGAGTCATGAGTGATGAGTACGTTGCCGCCCTTCCTGCCTTTTCTTCCCTTTCTGCCCTCCTCTATGGACCATATCATCGTCAAAGGAGCCAAAATGCACAATCTGCAGAATATCGACGTCACCATTCCCAGAAACAAACTGACAGTGATCACGGGCGTCTCGGGGTCGGGCAAATCGACGCTGGCGTTCGATACGATCTTCGCGGAGGGGCAGAGGCGGTACGTGGAGAGCTTGTCGGCCTATGCACGGCAGTTCATCGCGCAAATGGAAAAACCGGAGGTGGAGTCGATCGAAGGGCTTTCTCCAGCCATTTCCATTGATCAAAAAACTGCGCCAAGAAACCCGCGCTCCACCGTGGGCACGGTGACGGAAATCTACGACTACATGCGTCTGCTCTGGGCCAAGGTCGGTCGCGTTCACTGCACGATATGCGGAACGATCCTGCAGCGGCAGTCCGCCAGCCAGATGGTGGAGACCATCGCGGGATTGCCGGAAGGACGGAAGATTTACCTCCTGGCACCGCTCATCGAGGGGCGCAAGGGCGAGCACATCAAAATTCTGGACGCCGTGAAGCGGGAGGGATTCGTGCGCGTGCGCGTCGACGGACAGATCATGACGACGGATGAGGAAATCACCCTGGACCCGAAGAAGGCGCACTCCATCGCGATCGTGGTCGACCGCATGGTGATCCACGACCTGCAGGCGGTGGAAGGGGGTGTCAACCCGCAACGCACGCGACTGGCCGATTCCGTGGAACTCTGTCTGAAGAAGAGCGAGGGAACGCTCATCGTCCTGGATGCGGAAAGCAACAAAGAACTGCGTTTCAGCCAATCTTTCGTCTGTCCGGATCACCCCGGGCAGCAGATCCCGGACTTGGAGCCGCGGAGTTTCAGCTTCAACTCCCCGCACGGCGCCTGCGAAGACTGTCACGGTATCGGTTCCGTACTGCAAATCGACGAATCCTCACTCGTCCCCAACCCCACTCTCACTCTGGCGGAAGGGGCGATTCACCCGTGGGTGACCTCGGCCAGCCGCATGGGATACATGCTGTTGGTGCTGGAAGCACTCGCCAAAGAAGTCGGTTTCTCCATGGATACGCCTTGGAGAAATTTGTCGGAAGAACATCGGACCGTGATACTGCGCGGATACGACAAACCGTTGAACGTCGCCATGGCCGGACGCAGCGGCACGTACGTCACCACCTACGAAGGCGTCATTCCCAATCTGCAGCGCCGTCACAGTGAAACGGATTCCAGTTACGTCCGCTCACAAATCGAGGAATACATGCTGGAGCTGCCGTGTCCCGCCTGCCAAGGCCGCCGGTTGAAACGTGAAATTCTGGGTGTCACCGTGGGGGACAAGGACATCGTGTCCGTCACGGACCTCAGCGTGGAAGCCGCTGAAAACTACTTCCGGTCGCTCCTGCCGGAGAGCGGAACGAGCGCCCTCACCGTCAGCGAGTTCACCATCGCGAAGAAGGTGCTGCAGGAGATCATCGCGCGACTCAGCTTCCTGAAGAACGTCGGCCTCGTCTACCTCACGCTCTCACGCTCCGCGAGCACGCTCAGCGGCGGCGAAGCACAGCGCATCCGCCTGGCCACGCAAATCGGCTCGGCGCTGGAAGGCGTGCTGTACGTACTGGACGAACCGAGCATCGGGCTGCACCAGCGCGACAACGCACGTCTCATCAACACCCTCACGCGGCTCCGCGATCTGGGCAACACCGTGCTGGTGGTGGAGCATGATGAAGAGACCATCCGCAACGCCGACTATCTTTTGGAGATCGGGCCCGGCGCCGGCAAGTACGGCGGCACGGTCATCGCGCAGGGACTGCCGCAGGAACTCATCGACCATCCGGCATCCGTGACGGGACAGTACCTTTCGGGAAAGAAAAAGATCGAAATGCCCCCGAAGCGCCGTCCGGGCAACGGCAAACACATCGTCATCCAAGACGCACATCATCACAATCTGCAGCATGTGGATATCACGCTTCCTCTGGGAACATTTATCGGCATTGCGGGCGTCTCGGGCTCCGGCAAATCCAGCCTGATCCACGGCATCTTGGCTCCGGAACTTCTGCGCGTACTCAATAACGCCCACGCAAAACCGCAGAGTGTCGGCGCCATTTTGGGGTTGCAGCATCTGGACAAAGCGATCGTCATCGACCAATCCCCCATCGGTCGCACCCCGCGCAGCAATCCCGCCACATACACCGGCATCTTCACCGATATCCGCGATCTCTTCGCCGTCACGCCGGAAGCAAAACTTCGGGGCTACCAACCCGGGCGATTCAGTTTCAACGTGAAGGGCGGACGGTGCGAGGAGTGCGAGGGGGACGGCATGAAACGCATCGAAATGCACTTCCTCCCCGACGTCTTCGTCACGTGCGAAGCCTGCCATGGCCGGCGATACAACCGCGAGACATTGGAAGTGACCTACAAAGGAAAGACCGTCGCGGACGCACTGGAGATGACCGTCACCGAAGCGTCGCAATTCTTCGCCGCCATTCCCACCATCAAGAAGAAACTGGAAACACTGGAGGACGTGGGACTCGGATACCTGCACTTGGGCCAGAGTGCGACAACGCTCTCCGGCGGCGAGGCCCAGCGCGTGAAGCTGGCGACGGAACTGCTGCGCCGCTCCACGGGACGGACGTTCTACATTCTGGATGAGCCGACGACCGGCCTGCATTTCGATGACATCCGGCAATTGCTGCAGGTGCTGCAACGGCTGGTCGACAAAGGCAACACGGTCTTGGTGATTGAACACAATCTCGATGTTCTGAAATCAGTCGACTATGTGGTGGACTTGGGACCCGACGGCGGTTCGGGAGGCGGGTTGGTGGTCGCGACGGGTACGCCGGAAGATGTGGCGCAGGTGACGACAAGCTACACCGGTCAGTACTTAAAGCCGCTGCTTTCGCCGCAGACTCCCCTGCAGAAATCGAAGAAGTCATGACACGACGCGCCTCCCTGCCCCTCCGGCATCGTCCGTTTGTTTGGGACGCGGCGATCGCACTGCTCGCATGCATCGGCATCGGTGGGGTCATGCTGGGACTTTGGCTCTCGGCCATTGCAGTGAGTCTGAGTTTTTTCCTCGCGCTTCTCCTCCTCTTTTTCGGTTCCTTCATCGAACCGAAACGCATCCATTTGAATACAAAAGTTGTACGGATTTCGGATCTGCCGGATCTGACAATTGCGGTCACCGCCGACTTCCACATCGGTCCGTTCAAGCGCAGAATATTCCTCCGTCGCATCGTCTCCCGGCTCAACGCCCTGCGACCCGATCTCATCGTCCTCCCCGGCGATTTCCTCTTCGATTCGGACACCCGGGTCGATGATCTGGAAGCATTGAACGCTCTCCGTGCACCGCTCGGAGTGTTCGCGGTCCTCGGCAATCATGACTCCGGACAGCACATGTGGAATGGCAAGCACCTGCAAACTGCCGATCGCAGCGCAGACGTGCAGCGCCTATTGGAACAGTGCGGCATCACCGTGCTGCGCAATCAAGCAAGAGCACTCACGCACAAAGGACAATCCTTCGCCATCGCCGGCATCGACGATCTCTGGATGCCTTCCTCCGATCTGCAGCAAGCGCTCGCGTCTGTTCCCGATGCAATGCCTCTCCTTCTGCTCTCGCACAACCCGGACGTCGTTCTGCATCCCGCGCACGTCCGCGCAGCACTCATCATCTCCGGGCACACGCACGGCGGCCAGTTTCGTTTGCCGATCATCGGATCGCTGGCGCCCATTCCATCCGCAACCGGATGCACCTTTGACCAAGGCATCTGCTCGCTCGCGAGCGGGACGATGCTCGCTGTCACGCACGGCATCGGCGAGACCATGTGCCGCGCGCGCCTCTTCTGTCCGCCGGAGATTCTCGTTCTCCGCAATACCACGGATTGACTCGCACTTCCTTCTACCATATCACACTTCTCATCGGCATCGCCGTCCGTTACGGTACCCAAGTAGGCGAAACGTCATTATCGTAAAGAGCATGTCATTTGATTCCATGAATAGCAGCCGGGATTCCGAAACAGAGGAACTGAGCGGTCTTCTCGCTTGGTTTGCGGATCATCAGTCACATTTCCTTGATCATAAGTTACCCTCTGCCAAAACGTTGCCTCCTTTGACAGAAAAACTTCAGAGACTCTATGATCTGTGCACCGATCCGTCAGTAGCGCGTTATAACGAAATTCAAATACGATTTGCACAACTCAGTGCGGCATTGAAAATACTGCATGCCATACGTGAACTCACCGACGACGATGATCGATCTTGTGCGATCTATGACACATACTTCAAGAACCAAACATTCTCGGCAGATGCATTGGAAACTGAATGGCGGCCCATCGTGAAGCAGGTGCAAACCTTGCTCTCTCTCGGGGCGACATCCAGACGCACGCAGAATTTCATCCGAAAACTTCTGGGAAACTTCTAGAATAAATCATTGCACGTTCAACTGCGTCAGCGATCGTCTGCCACTCGCTGATCGGATTTCCATTTGATGCTGCACCCGATGGCGTTGCGTTCATGGACGGGCGGCTCCTCACCGGCGACGAGCGCGGCGATGGCATCACGGAGATTGTGTTCGGTGACGCGAGTCGCATCACGCCAACTGTCATCGACGCGCCCCCGGTACTTGAGCGTTCGCTCGCGATCGAACACGAAACAGTGCGGAGTGCAGAGCGCGCCGTATGCCCTGGCGACGTCCTGCGATTCGTCCCGGCAGTACGGGAAGGGGTAGTTTTTCTCGTCGTGCCGCTCCTTCATGCGTTCGAACGAATCTTCCGGATACTCGGTGTCATCATTGCTATTGATGAGAACGAACTGTACGCCCTCCTGATCGAAATGCCGCTGCAGCGCGATCAGACGATCTTCGTACGCCTGCGCATACGGGCAGTGATTGCACGTAAAGATCACGACGATGATCGGATCTTTGATGAGTTGCGAATCAATGATGAGTCCGTCGGTTGCGGGCAGTGTGAACGCGGGCATGGGACCGTTGATGGAGAGCGTGTCGGAGTTGTCTTCGATGAGCGTCATGGACGGGAGGGGAAGTGCGACCATGGATGATACGCTTTTCTGTTTCTTGCGTCATCCGACCTGCCGCCATTTCGTCCGTTTCTCCCGTACCGGACGAGAGAGAATAATTTGCTTTACGTACTGCCGAAAAATGGTTATAGTACCCCGTATGTCATGGCGGGACTTCTCCAAGCATATCCGGCATCTCTCCCCGACGGACCGGAAAACAGTGGAGGAAGCGTTTCTGCTGGGTGAGCAGTATCACCGGGGACAACTGCGGGAGTCGGGCCTGCCGTTCTTCTCCCATCCCGTCGCCGTCGCACAGTACCTGGCGCTCCTGAACGCCGATGCGGAAACACTGATTGCGGCGCTCCTGCACGATACTGTCGAAGACACTGCATTGACCCTGGAGGAAGTGCATGCACGATTCGGCGAAAGAGTCTCCACCATGATTCAAGGCCTGACCAAGCTGGCTGAAACGGAGCTCTCGCATCAGCCGACCATGGATGAGAAGATCGAGACACTGCGACGCATGTTCGGCGTGATGGAAAAAGACGTGCGCGTCATCACCATCAAACTGGCCGACCGTCTGCACAACATGCAAACCATCGGCTTCCGTCCGCCGGACAAGCAACGCGCCGTGGCCAAGGAAACGCTGGACCTGTACGTGAAGATCGCCGATCGACTCTGCATGCGGGACTTGCGTGACGAATTGTCCATGCTCTGCCACGGCGTACTGGAACCCGAACTGCACGATACGCTGCTGATGGTACGCGAACGCAACCGCAAGAGATTTTCATCCATCGCACCGTCACTCCGTGCGCAGCTGGAAGTACGTACGCCCGGATTGAAGCTGGATATCGCCTTCGAACCAAAATCCTGGGAAAACCTGCACATACAATATGAGTTGGAAAAAGAAACATCGCATCATCCCTCCCTCCTCCTGAACGCTTCTTTCCTCTGTGAGAGCGCGGAGGAATGTTACCGGATGCTGGGTGCCATTCACCTGACCTGGCCGCGCATCGTTTTGACATTCGACGACTTCATCAACGTACCGGCCATCAACGGCTACCGCGGACTGCAGACGACTGTCATCCTGCCGGACGGCACGCACCTGCGATGCAAAATCCGCACGTACGGCATGGACGCCTACTCTCGCCGCGGCATCGCCACCGTCTGTTTCGAAACGCATGCGCGCGGAGTGCTGGAGTACCTTCCGTGGACCCGGCACATCGGGCCGCTTGCCAGTGATACGCGCGACCGAAGTACCGCTTTCTGGGAAACGCTGCAGAGCGATATCCTCAGCGAATCATTCGTCATCTATGGAAACGAGAACCGGTCCGTACTGGTGCCGACCAATGCTACCGCTCTCGACGGCGCTCTGTATCTCTACCCCGAATCCGCACTACGTCTCACGGCCTTGTACGTTAACGGCAAGAAAGTATCACCGACGCATGCACTGACGCGGGCGGACGTTCTGGAGATCGACGTGGATCGCACGCTCCGTGTGCAGCGCGAATGGTTGCACTGGACCCATTCCGGCATTGGCTCCGCCTTGATCCGTTCCGCGCTGGCGAAGGAGAAGCAATCCGTGAAGATCACAACCGGCAAGCAGCTGCTGCAGGAATACCTCCTGGCACACCAAAGAGGCTACATTTCTGAATTGAGCGATCAATCCATTTCCTCGGCATTGGAAGAACAAGGCATCGCGGGAGATATGGATACGCTCTACACGCATATTGCCGAGGGACGCATTCTTCCGGAAACAGTCGAACGCGTGCTCTATCCCCCGAGTTCGGAACGAGAGAAGCGTACGTCACTGTGGCTGCTCCACTGCAAATTTCTGTTCCAACAATGGCCCGGTGTACATGCGCTCCTGCTGGAACACGATGTGCTGAGACTGCGCTTCAAACGACACCTTCCCACGCAAACCATTACGGTGCGTGCACTCGGTAAACTGACGTCTGAGCAAGCGATACACTTGGAACAGAAACTCCATCGCATCGATGTTCAATCCATGGACCTGCGATCCGTTTCATTTTCCACACGGCTGCTGACAACGCTCATCATTCTGTTGTGGGGGCTCAACCCGGTCTTCGCTGCGATGCTCTTGCGTTCCGGCATGACTCCCCTCACGCTCGTGAGCATTCGTACGATGACGTTCGGCATCTGTGCCACGATCGTCTACGTTGTGTGGAGACATGCCTCGGGAGAGCGATATGTCAAGATTCCCTTCCTGCAACTCTTGCGCCTTTCCTTCACTCCCACACTGCTCACCATTGCTCTGGCCGCATTCACCTATGAAGCACTGGCGAGTCTCCCTCCCTCCCTGCACCTCACCATTCTACGCATCAACATCGTCCTCCTTCCTCTTTTACATGCTTTCTCACGATCAACCGGTATGCGGGTATTCGCCGTCACGGCGGCAGCGCTGGCGGCTACAGGCATCATCTTTCTCTTCGACATTCGTCCCATCACGATCGGTTGGGGGACGCTCTTCTCCGTTCTCGCATTGTGTACGTATGTGCTGTATTCCACCTGCGTGGAATGCACTCTGCAGGAACATCGCATTGGCCTGCGACACCATTCACTCTTTTTCGCATCCGGCATCCTCATGAGCATCGCAGGACTCGGTCTCACGCCCTTCATAAAGTGGGGCGCATTGTTACCCATGCACATCGCCCTCGCATCACTGTATGTCGTTGTCTGCGTTTTCCTGCCGCACGCATTCATGTACATGCTCTCCAATCGCAGGCAGGTGGAAGCACTCTCCTCACGATCCATCTTGGAAAACCCCATTGCGGTCGTCGGCGAGATCGCCCTGCTGGGAATCCTCCTCGCCCCGTGGCAGTATTTTGTGATGACTGCCGTACTCGTCGGCACGTACCTCCTGTTTCATATGCAATCGCACCGAAAGCCTGCGTAAGCATGGGTATCACCAAGGCTCATGGTCGCCGGAAGCAATGCTATTTTCCAGTGCATCTTTCCAAAATGCAGCCTCCTGCCGAATCTTCTCCTCTGAGTGTCCCTTGCGCATCGCAATGCCACGTTCCCCGATGAGCCCGTTCAGTCCTTGCCACAGCGGCGTATGTGAGGCCAACTCTTGAATCATCAGCACAAGAGGCTGACCAAAGGGTATCTCACGATTGCGCCAACCAACCACACTCCCCCACTTATTGAATCCGGTAGTGGGTTCGTTCTCAATCTTTTTCTCCTTCTCTCCTTCACCATACCGTATGACTGCCCTGTTGGAAGTGACGTAACGCATTCCGAATTTTTGTGCAATAAGCAATCCCACTGCTTTGGCACGACCACCCAATCCGATGCGACGCGTGCTGTGATCCTTCAGTTCCTCCGGTATCTCCGCGCCCTGTTTCTCCGCCTGCATCAATACGAGCGGGTGACCCGTGCACGGAAGAACGGTGGACCTGCAGATACTGAATGTTTCCGGCGCCCTCTCCTGCATACGCCTCTTGTCCTCATCGGAGGCGGCAATATTCCGCATATCGTATCCGGGGAACATGCCCCACAACCCATCGGGTCCTTGGGCATCGCTTTGATCCCATCGCGCACGGGAGAGCGCAGTCAGCGCCCCCAGCACAACGCGTACTCCCTCCCGCACTTCCCATTCAATGAACACGATGATGCCATTCCGCCGAATGTACTCTCTCTGCGCATCGGAAAAGTGTGAGATGTGCATGCCACGGGTCCGAAAACGCTCAAGCAATGTCCGCATCTGCTCATTCAAACCCTCCGCATCGCGTTCAGAGTCCGTATCAACACTGGCAGCGCGTAGTCCATCCATGTAGCGTGCCTCGGAAGCTTCAATCGATCTGAGCATCTCCAGGTCCGGCGCCGGGTCAATGCCGTTACCCAGTCTATCGAAACCCGCCAAGCGCACGTGCGTATCATCGATAATTCGTCGTGTGATGTCGTCCGATGGCTCAGCCTCGGGAATGCCTTTGTCTCTTTCGGCTGCCTTTAAGAAAGGACCCATTTGTTCCGGCCTGATGATGAAAGCGTTTGATACAGACATGAACGGACAGAGTAGAAGAGAACGATGCGCTCGTTCAAAGTACAATATTCTCTCTTATTTGAGAAGCGGAATCAATGGAATCTCCTCTGCGCGGGTGACGCGCGATGCGATGATACGGACTCAATTCATGAAAGAAACAACACCATCTTTGTGCCACTTTTCGAGCATTAGTGCTAATCCAAACGCAAGAAGCATTTCTGCTCCTTTTCTTACCTGCAATTGACGACCCTCCAGTTCAACGACAATGCTGGCAGCAATGCCCGCCGCTTCGGGAGAGGCACCGATTGGCAACCCATCCGAGGATGCAGGGCACCAGTTTCCCTCTCTATCATCACTAAAAATACGATCCACCGCAGATGCTGGATCCCTCATACTTGCGCGATTGAGAGGTAACTCACGAGTCGACATGCGCCCATTATGGTTTTGTTTTGCCAAATGTCAATATTCTGTTGCACTGAGATATTTCCCAATACTCTGCACGGACATGCAGGTGGGAGCGAGGTTCTTTCGCATCATGCGCTCTATCCTCTACACTGCAGCCATGTTCGACCCTGTTGATCCAAAACAATCCTTCCCCGACCTGGAACGCGCCATTCTGCAGTACTGGCGGGAGGAGGCCGTCTTCCAACGCAGTCTTCAGCTTCGGCAGGGACGCGAAGCATTCAGTTTCTACGACGGGCCGCCCTTCGCCACGGGCCTGCCCCACTACGGTCATCTGCTGGCCGGCACCATCAAAGACGTCATCCCGCGGTACCAGACCATGCGGGGAAAATTCGTGCAGCGGCGGTTCGGGTGGGACTGCCACGGGCTGCCGGTGGAGAACCTCATTGAGCAGGAGAACGGGCTCAAGAGCAAGCAGAACATCGAAGAGATGGGCGTGGGTGCGTTCAATGATCTCTGCCGGACCTCGGTGATGCGCTATGCGGAAGAGTGGCGCAAGACCGTGGAGCGCACGGGGCGCTGGGTGGACATGGACTGGGACTACCGGACCATGGATCCCGACTACATGGAGAGTATCTGGTGGGTGTTTGCGAAACTCTATGAGAAGAATCTGATCTATGAAGGCAGAAAAGCGATGCATGTCTGCCCACGATGCGTCACGCCGCTCAGCAACTTTGAGGTCACACAGGGCTACAAGGATATTGATGACACGGCCGCCACGTGGAAGTTCAAACTGAAAGGAACCGCCCATACCTTCGTTTTGGCTTGGACGACCACGCCATGGAGCACGCTCTCCACCATGGGGCTTTCCATTCACCCTGATGCGCGATATGTAAAAATCCGCACGGGAGACGAGGAAGTCATCATCGGAAAGGAACGAGTGCAAGACATCATGAAGGGCATCGAAGACTATGAGATCATCGATGAGTTCCCCGGCAGCTCGCTTGTCGGCAAAGAGTACGAACACATTGCAGATTGGTATGCGACCATTCCGGAAGTACGGGAGAACCCCCGCACGTATCATATCTACGCAGGAGACTACGTCGATCCGCAGGAAGGCACCGGCATCGTGACGATCAACGGTGCGTATGGAGAGGTCGATATGGAAGCTGCGAAACGCAACGATCTGCCCATCGTCATGGACGTGGATATGAACGGACAATTCAATGCGCTTGCCGGCCCCTATGCGGGAATGAATGTGCGAGATGCTGTGCAACCCATCATCGAAGATGCCAAAGCAAAAGGGCTTGTCTGGAGAAAGGAAACCATCCGCCACAGCTACCCCCACTGCTGGCGATGCGACTCGCCGCTACTCAATTACGCAACGAGTTCCTGGTTCGTCAGCGTTGAGAAGATCAAAGAAGACATGCTGAATGCCAATGCCAAAACCGAGTGGGTGCCGAGTCATATCCGTGACGGTCGTTTCGGCAACTGGCTGGAAGGAGCGCGCGACTGGGCGATTTCCCGGAGCCGCTACTGGGGAACGCCGCTGCCCGTCTGGCGCTGCGCGGAAACGGGGCACATTGATGTCATCGGCAGCCGCGATGATCTGATGGCCAAGTGTCGCATGCGCTTCACGAAGATCACGACGGTCCGCCACGGCGAAGGCGAACACAACGTCGGGCACTTCTACCAATCGGAAGCACCGGGCGTGTCGCTCACGAAGACGGGTATCGAGCAGGCGGACAGGGCGGGAGCGTTCCTCGCATCAAAGAATGTCAACGTCATCTACTGTTCACCATTGAATCGCACCAAGCAGACCGCTGAGAGAATCGCACGTGCCACGGGCGCAACGGTCGTTGTGGATGAACGCCTGCGCGAGGTCGGATCGGGACCCTACGAAGAAAAAGCATTTGATGACAAAGATCTGGCAATCATCAAACTGCGCCGCCAAAAGAAACTGGAAGACAATGCGCCGGAGAGCGTCCATCACCTGCCCGGCATGGAGAGCTGGGAAGATGTCCGCAAGCGCACGGAATCCTTCCTCGCCGAAATACTGCCCCGCCACCGCTCCGACCACGTCGTGATCGTCTCCCACGCGGATCCCATCATGACGATACGCCACTTCTTCACGAAGGAAGACACGTTCAAACTGAGTCATCGCCCCTTCCCCACCTACGCCACGCCGGAAAGCTACTTCTATGATCACGATACGAACGCGCAGATGGACCTGCACAAAGACAAAATGGACGCGATCACGTGGCCGGACCGCAATGGCAATCTCTACCGCCGCATCCCCGACGTGCTCGACTGCTGGTTCGAATCGGGTTCCATGCCGTATGCCGAGAAACACTTCCCCTTCGAGCAGGGACACACCACCCTCGCATCCATTGCCCCGGACGGCGACAGCGGACGCGGCGTGGCGGGGGCCAGCTCCTCCGACGCCCACCTGCCCCACGTGATGGAAACGACGCCGCCGGGCTTCCCCGCCGACTTCATCGCCGAAGGCATCGACCAGACGCGCGGATGGTTCTATACCTTAACCGTCCTCTCCTCCGCACTTTTCCGCGAACCTGCCTTCCGTCACTGCATCGTCAACGGCATCGTGCTGGCGGAGGACGGGCGCAAGATGAGCAAGCGGCTGAAGAACTACCCGGAGCCGACGGAAGTGGTGGAGAGACACGGCGCCGACGCACTCCGCTTCGCCCTCATGAGCTCTCCCGCCGTGCGTGGCGAGGATCTGCGCTTCTCGGAGAAGATCGTGGAAGAGACGGTGCGCTCCGTGCTGCTGCCGCTCTGGAACAGCTACAGTTTTTTCGTGACGTACGCCAACCTCTGCACCTTCACACCTGTCACCACACCCAAGCTTTCCAATCATCCTCTGGACCGCTGGATCCGTGCGGAGGTGCAGGACTTGGTCAACCGCATGACGGAGCAATTGGACCGATACGATCTTTCCGCGACATGCGCCGAACTGTATGAAACCATCGATGCGCTGACCAATTGGTACATCCGCCTCTCACGGCGACGCTTCGCCGGCAAAGGAATCAGCAACGATCGCAATCCCGAAGCCGAGGAATCGTTCTTTGATGACGACCGCTCCGACGCGCTCACGACACTGCATGACGTACTGATCACGCTCTCCCAGGTACTGGCTCCGTTCTGCCCCTTCGTCACCGATGCGATCTACTTGAATCTGGTCCCCGAAGAGCATGGCTCCATCCACCTGACCGACTGGCCCGCGCAGCGCGCGCTCTCCGACGAAGAACGGCAACTGCTCCGTAAGAACAGAATGCTGCGATCGATCGTATCGCTCGGCTTGCAGATCCGCGCACAGCACACCATAAAAATCCGCCAGCCACTCGCGCGCGCCACCGTGGCTCTCCCCCCCGATCTGCACAAAGACGGCATGCTAACGTCGGAAGATCTCGCTCTCCTGCGGCAGGAACTGAACGTGAAGGAAATCGTGCTGGCAGAAGATGCCGGGTCTCTCGGTACGGCGATCGTGATGGTTGATGCCCGCAAGGTCGGGCCGCGGCTCGGCAAGCGCGTGCAGGAGGTCATCCGCGCGGGGAAGGAAGGCAACTTCACGCTCCGGGAGGACGGATCGATCCTCATCCTGGAAGAAATCCTCGGACCCGATGAAGCGTCCATCATCTATCGCGGCACAGAAGGACAGAACATTGCGGCACATGGCGGCATTGTCGTCAGCCTGGAGACAGCCCTGACGGACGACCTCAAAACCGAAGGCTTTGCACGCGATCTCATCCGCTTCATCCAGCGACTGCGCAAGGAAGCGGGTCTCTCTCCGGCAGATACCATCGCTCTTGCAGTGGAGGGTGCCGATGCGCTGATGCGAGAGCAGGGAGGAATGATCGCGCAGGAGACCAAGGCCATTCTCGAAAAGAATACCGGCGATGCGCATTCGCTCGATCTCAACGGCGTCACTGTCACTATCCGTTTTACCCCCCGCTGATATGTCCGATCACTCCCGCATATCTCTGCCTGTCCGCATCCTCCTGCACCTCCTGCTCACGTTGCTCGTCGTATGGTTACTGAACACCTTTTTAGATCAGTATTTTTATCTTTCAGGAGGCATTGTTGGTTATTTGGTTGTTGGATCATTACTCACGCTGATGAATCTCATCGCTCGACCAGTTCTCTCGCTCATCCTCCTCCCATTTCGTCTGTTCTTCCACCTCATCACACTGATTGTCAGTAACGCGCTCTTCCTGTGGCTCACCGAGAAGATCGCAGAACGATTCGATCCGGAAATCGTCGTCCTCGCCATCACCGACGGCTGGGCATCGTGGCTCTTCATCGCGCTGTGTCTCGGGCTGGCCAACTGGCTGATCAAAGAGACCATTCGATAGTCGCCACAAGTGGATGTCAAAAGAAGGTGCGGATGTGCTGACCCCGCAGGTACGAGAAACCGCTGCCGAATCCTCACAACGATTTGGCGACGAAATCATTCAGCGCCCATGTCATGCCTTTGACCGCAGCGTTGACGGGCATTTCGTGAAAAGATGAAACGACGCCAAATTGCTGATCGGACTTCTGCCAGCCGAAGACGATGAACCCGGGAATCTGCAATGCGCGCAGGAACTCCTCGCACTTGCGCTGAATGTCTGCGTTCTCCGGAGTAGGTGTGGGGGTCGGCATGCGCACATGATACAATAGTCTCCTCTTTGGCAGAAACAATCTCCCTCTCATTCATGCAGAGACACTCTCGTTCACTCTTTCCGCTTCTTCTCACCATTTTTCTGGATGTCGTGGGACTGGGCATCGCCATTCCCATACTCGCAATACTCTTCATCGGTGAGACGCAGAGCATCCTACCGTCCACCATCGATCCGCGACTACGCCCCCTCCTCTACGGCGTCCTCATCGCGGCGTATCCCTTCGCACAATTCTTCGGGGCCCCCATCCTCGGCGCCCTGTCGGATCATCGCGGACGCAAGAAGCTCCTCCTCCTATCTCTCGCGGGGACGGCCGTAGGCTACGCTCTGTTTGCCGTCGGCATTCTGATGCGATCGATCCCGCTCCTGCTCTGCAGCCGATTGATAGACGGCTTCACCGGCGGCAATATCTCCATCGCACAGTCGGCCATGGCCGATACCAACGATCGGGATTCCAAAACACGCGCGTTCGGTTTGATGGGAATGACCTTCGGACTCGGGTTCATTCTGGGACCCATGCTGGGAGGCGTACTGGCGGATCCTTCCATCGTATCCTGGTTCTCCCCCGCCGTGCCTTTCTGGTTTGCCACCCTCCTCACACTCATCAACATGTTGCTTCTGCAGACGTTCTTTCATGAGACGCTGCACACGCGTGTTCGCACGAAGGTCACGGCGCTGACCGGCATCCGGAATGTGCGCAAAGCGTTCACGACACCCGGACTGCGACTGATCTTCGGCGTCCTCTTCCTCTTCTTTCTGGGAACAAACATTTTTCATCAATTCTTCCAAATTTATCTCGTCCAACGATTTTCATTCGATCAGGGAGACATCGGATTGGTCTTCGGATACATCGGATTCTGCATCGCCGTGGCACAGGGCGTCATTGTCCGGCCGGTTTCCCGACACTTCACCCCCACGCAAGTGCTTCGTGTTTCCATCGCGGGCGTCGGCCTTGTCCTTCCGCTGCTCCTGTTGTCCACCAACCCTGCCTGGCTCGTTGTCATCCTGCCGTTCACAGCACTCTTCCAGGGACTCACCTTCCCCAATGCAACGGCTCTCGTCTCCAACATGACTGGCAAAGAATCGCAAGGAGAAGGGCTCGGATTGAATCAGTCAATTCAGGCATTTTCACAAATGCTGCCACCGATCTTCGCCGGGGCGGTTGCGTTTCTGCATCCGAATCTCCCCATCATCGCCGCGAGCGTCGCCATCCTATCGGCGTGGCTCGTCTTCATCATTTTCTTTGTGCCGGAGAAGGTCAAACCCTTTCACGAAGTCTAAGGCTTTGATGCTGACGGGAATGGACAGGAACATCGTTCGTGATACGATGACCCCCATTTTCCATTCCTACCATGATGATCCGTTCTCTCACTCTCCCCATCGCTCTGTTCGCACTCCTCGGAATGACGCCCGGTGCATCGGCATATTTTGCCGAAGACTTCCTCTTTCCCTCTCCGGCCACTCCTGCAGAAGCACTGCCTGAGGAATCGATCGCCGTGACCCCGGTCGTGTTGCCCGCACCCGATGCAGTTCTCTCTCGTGCGCTCTTCACCGCCAAGCTGGTGGAGGAACGCTACGCTCCCGCAACTATCAAACAGTGCTACTGGGACATCGCCTCCTCCGTGCCGCCGCAGTTCACGCAGGTCTTTTCAGACGTCGCCACGGACCATCCCTACGCACGGCATCTCTGCATCGCACTGCGTGACGGACTCATTCACGGGTACGGGGACGGCACGTTCCGGCCGGATCAGCCGATCACGGCCGCGGAAGCTTCCCGCATTCTGGCCCGCGCCGCCAACCTCACACCGTACGCCGACGCCACGCACTACGATCGGTGGTACGAGCCCTACGTCTGGGAGCTCTCCCAACGCAATGCGATCCCGCTGCAGATCGAATCGCTCTCGCAACCGCTGTCCGTCTCCGCCATGCAGGAAATGACCGTTCGCATCACAGAGAACATCACCGACAAACCGGCGCGCTCCTATCGTTCATTGGTTGCGCCGACTGCAGAGCGCATCGAAGTCCGCAATGTCTGCACGCACGACTCCTGCCGATGAACAACCATGAGTAGGTCTTGACAGAGATCACCCCGGAGAACAAGCTGCTTCACTTACTTCTTTCCCTCAGTACCATGAAATCATTTCCTGCAACAAGCGTGCTGTCCATTTCGCTGGTGACAGCCATGACAATCGGATTCGTGCCTCAGACATTCGGTCAGTTCATCAGCAGCCCACTCGGTGCAGCGTCGTCCGTGGGCAGCTCCCCTGCGGCGCCCTCGGCCATGCAGCCAGGCACGCCGAGCAGCACTGCGTCCATATCGTCATCCGTGTGTGACGATACATGCACAGCAAGCTACAACAAGCAAGAAGCGATGTATGTCGTCAGCAGAAATACCGATGACACGATCAAATCCATCGTCTTCGGACCTGCGTCCGCCATCGAAGCCGACAAGTGGATCGATGCGAAGGAGCTTGCCGTCCCTTCCATGATTGGCGTCTACTCCATGGCCACTGCATGCAACGCAGTCCTTGCTTCCGGCGTACAGACCGTCATGCCGTGTGAAAATGCTCCCTCCGCCTTCCAGCGAGAGTCCCTCTACTTCGTCCGCAGGTATCTGGAGGCGACGACATTCTGCCCTGTCTACGGCGTTACGAGATTCCCTATCGTGGAGATGGGACCACTCACTGCTGCCGTGAGCAACCAGTCGATCTCAGATGACTGGAACATCCTCACAGCCAACCCGCCGGTGGAGTGCCAGAATGCATCGATGTCCATGTACATCCACTAGAGCAATACTCGAGGAACGAGACACACTGTCCATTGAACGGAATGCCGCCTGTCGGGGGCTCATCTCCCTGACAGGCGGAGTTCCTGGGATGTGTTCTGAAGAAAATGGGAGCCGTGCGGCGGATTTTCCTGTAACATGCATCCTCATGACACGGGAGCACACACCATCGAACGAGCCTGCCTCCGACGGCATGGCGTCACTCCTCGGCAGAAGTTTTGCGCTCATCCAGCACGGCATGGACAGGGTGATCGAGTGGGGGTTTGCCAAGATGCAGGAAGTGCCCAAAGAGGACAAGACGTTTGAGAATCCCACCCTGCGCAAAGCCGCGAAGGCGGGACGTAGCGTGCTTCGATTCTTCGGGGGGATGGGGAAGGCATACTATGAGCACTATGAGGAGCTGAAAGCCGATGCAAAACGGAAATCGTCGCATGCACAATAAATCCCGCCGGCAAGCAGCGGGAGAAGACGCAGGTGGTAAAGTAAAGATAAATATACTTCTCTGGTCAACAGTCAACTGGTCAATGAGCCATCTTTCCTGTGTACTGTGCACCGATGACCCTCTCCCGCTCCGCCCTCCTCCTCGCGCTCCTCCCCCTCCTCACGCAGTGCGCGGTGACGGAAGAACAGCGGATCAAAACGGCATTGGAGGAAGCCAATGTCTGTGAGCGACAGGAAGATTGCGCGCTGATCGGCAGCAAGTGCCCCTTCGGGTGCGAGATCTATGTGCACCGGGATCGCGCGGACGAGTTGAAGCCGTTGGTGGACAATTTTGCATCGAGTTGCGTGTACGGTTGCATCCAGACCTTCGGCGTGGAGTGCGTGCAGCATCGTTGTGAACCGATCATCGCCCATCCCGCCGCGGGCGCAACCGGAGGAGTCTGCGCAACGGATGACGACTGTTCCCTGCCCGCCGACTACGCCATTCGATCCAACTGCCCCTTCGCCCCGCGCTGCATCGACGATCGATGCGCCGTGGTCTGCCCCATCCCGGACCCTTTCTCTACGGACGGTTCGTGGGGGAACATGCAGTGTGAAACGGACGATCAGTGTGACTGCTCGGGCTACGGTGCCGCCGATCTGCAATCATGCTCCTGCGTGAACGGAGGATGCGTGGCAAGGGTGATATGAGACAGTAATTCTGGTATACTTGCCTCCTCGCTCCCTCACACGACCGGCCCTCTCGCGAGTACATATTGTTCAGAGATTGAGTTTTCTTGAAGCTAATCTTTAGCTAGAGCCCTGTCCACCTTCGTCCGCCGCGGCGGACTACGGCGGACAACGGATCTTCGGGCTCAGTTTTCGCTACGCTCAGCTTCGCCTCGAATTCACCGTTGGGGATGACAGGCTTTGACAGCGTGATTCTAGATGTACTGCGCTTCTGTTCGGGATGGCAACGGTTCCCGTCACCCACTTGTTGCAAACCATACCTGGCAATCTTGTCAGTAAGGCTGAGGCAATCGCTGCCGGAGTCATGGCTCGTTTGAGTCCTGCCCGCGTAGCGTTGGCCTACGCCTAAGTTCACCCTTGCGTGAACACGTCGCTCCCCTGACCTCCGCTACGGGGATGCGGCGCCATCAGCGGAGTGAGCGTGCACCTGATGCGATGCACGCTGACCTACAGCATCACCACTCTCTGCAATTCTTCGTCCGTTCCTCATTGCAGAGCGATACGGAGCGGACATGACAGTACGAGCCTTGCAGCTACACGTTGGACCCGGGTTCAATTCCCGGCATCTCCACCAACCTTCGCGCATCAACGTACGTCCTGCGCAAACTGAAGTACGAAACACAATGAAAATGATACTCATTGAAGCAAATACATCATAGTTTCGATATCTTTTTGAAAATCCGCCGTTCTCTCGAACATCGACAAGCATTCCTTCTCTGCCAGGTTCCTGATTGCCATACTGTATCCCACCACAAAGTCTGCCATGGCACGTTGCATCTCCTCCGATGCTCCGCTCATCCAGTTTTCTTCACGCGTATCCGCACATAAGCCGGAAAGCACTATGTTTTCATCAGTCGAAAGAACAAACAGACTTTTGACCGCAGCGGGCCGAGCCTTTTGAATATGGCCAAATAAAGCGGGAAGCAAGTGAACGCCCTCCAATACGAAATCCGTCCCGGATTCGATGTGCCGTTCGATGAAGAGTGTGAGTGTCTTGGCAATGGATGCGGCTTCGGTGAGTTCACGTTCGACAATGCGTGCGGTACCCAGATGCATAACATCGGCAAACCGCATCTCTTTCCCCGGTCGCAACATTGCACAGATGCTATCCGTGGAGAGCCAAGAGATGCCGGCTTCCAAGGCCACCTTCTTCGCAATGATGCTTTTCCCGAGACGCGGGGCGCCTCCGATGAGATACATCATGGAGAGCAGCGTAGTGGATCGAAGTCATTTCACCAAAACGCATTCGTGCAGATCTTCTCCACCTGCTCGTTCAATGTTCTCATCGCCCGCTCTTCCAGCGCCGCGTCCTTTCGGTCCCGTCCCATCCAGAGATCGTCCAGCGTGTTATGAAGGAGAAGAAAACGCAGCTTCTGATGCAAAAGAACGGGGTCAACATCGGTACGATGATAGTGCGGCAGGAAGCGCAGAATGAAATCCCACCCGAATGCGCCAAAGAGGTACAGCAGATCGTAGTCGGCGTCGCCCAGACCCGTATCGCCGAAATCGATGATGCCCGTAAGTTGCGCGCTTTGCGGATCGCAGAAAATGTGATCGGGACTAAAATCAGCGTGCAGCAGCACGGAATCGAAGAAGAGATTGCGATCATCCGCCATGTACTCCTGATGCAGATGGTGCAGAAACGTTCGGGTTGCTTCCTCAAGCGACGGAGCGAGAGCCGTGAGCACTTTGCCGAAATCGCCGTGATGGACTCTGCGGAACCGATGCAGGAAGACGCCGCACCGATGCGCTCTGTCGATGGGGAACGCATGCACTTCTTCCAGGAAGCGACCCAGAGAACGCAAGATGATTTCCTGTGCACTCGACGACGCGTCCTCCCATATCGCACTGAGCGCAACGCCTTCGATTTTTTTGTACCCCGTGAAGAGCACGCTCTTTCCCCGCCGTCCGACAAATGCAAACTGCGGGATGAGAACGGAAACCTTTTCTTGCAGCTGCGGAAGCAAGCTGATCTCTATCTCCATGCTCTCCGCCGCCTGCGGACTCTTGGGGAACCGGAACACGTACGCGTCATTCACGAAGTACGCACGATTGTCCAGCCCCTCTCCCGCCAATACCATGTTTTCAATCGCAAAGTCAGGAAAACACTCCCGCACCATGTCCGATGCTTTTCCCACAGATTCCATGACGGTATTCTAGGGGGAGATGCACCAAAGCCAATATCAACTATTTCCCTTCTTTTGAACAATTTTCTTATTCGGATAAAATGCCTGCATAGAGTAGAATACAGCCATGTCGCATCAAAATTCTCCCGCCGTGGATGCCTACATCGCTTCTCATCCCGAAGATGTACGGATGACTTTGGAAGAAATGCGGCAAACGATTCGAGAGGCGGCGCCACAAGCCAAGGAAATCATCGACTAC
The DNA here is from genome assembly GCA_029558515.1 of bacterium. GTDB lineage: Bacteria > Patescibacteriota > Gracilibacteria > Peribacterales > Peribacteraceae > JAKQEM01. The sequence goes on along the minus strand of JAKQEM010000042.1, from coordinate 42,333 downwards.
GGCATCCCGACATACCAACTGAACGGCAACGTGGTGCACTTCGGAGGATTCCGCCATCACATCGGGTTCTATCCGACGCCTTCCGGCATCATCGCATTCTCCAAGGAATTGAAACCGTACAAGCAAACACGAGGCACCGTGAAATTCCCGCTGGATGAACCGCTGCCGCTGGATCTCATCCGGCGCATCACGAAATTCCGCATCAACGAGAACAAGACGAAGAAGAAACGCTGATTGTTGCATGCACCAATCTCCGCGCCGTCATACTATTGCGCACGTTCTTGCATGGATCTAGCATCTCGCGCGATGAAAAGACGTACTAATCTGCCCACATCCTACGGCGGCATCGTCATTCCATGGAGGAAGAAACAAACTTGCGAAGTGATACTGACAACAAAACAATCAAGAAACGGCCTTTGCTATGAGTTACCCAAAGGAAAAAGAGAGCAAGGAGAAAGCAAAGAAAAAGCCGCAATGCGGGAAATTTTTGAAGAATGCGGACTCCCTGCACATCAGCTCTATCCCCTGCTCAATGATCCCATCCTCTCGTACGCTCGCTCCACTCAAGCAGGAGTACAAAAAATTCTGACTTTTTGGCTGTTTACCACCGATCACTGCGGACCCTATGTCCCGTACGACAACAAAAGACACCCGCATGCCGAAGCGATTCCGTTTGCACGGCTCCCGCACTATATAGCGAATCAGGATGATGCGATGCACATCGCGGCGATACAACCCATGCTTGCCGAAGTGATGCGACGCATGCGGGGCATCTGTGCATGGGACGGATTCTTCGCAGAGCATCCCGCATTGGCACAAGAACTGGATGGGAATATGCGAGTTTTCCGTCGCAGCCTCGCAGTAAGAACAGTGGTACCATAGAACCTGCTCATTTCTCCCTCTTCCCCATTCTCCATGAAACCGTCCTCTTTCATACTCGCGTCCCTCCTCGTGCTGCCGATTCTCTCGGGATGCGCGGTCGAAGCACCGACCGATGAACCTGCCTCCATCACCGGCGCCATACTGAATAATGCCGAATCGGACTCTCGCGCTGATGCAAGCCCCTGTGACGCTGCGTGCAACAATTACGTGGATCAATGTTTGACATTGGTCCCGGGCGCCACCCAGCAGATTTTCAACGATGGTCTGGTCTCCTGCCTGCAGGAATGCGCCGCGTGGGAAGGTGAAAAAATCTCATGCATACGCGATGCGACGAACTGCACGTCGATGACGGACGACTGTGATCTCTGATCCAAGCGTCATCTCTGCGTTCATCGGATCACTTCGAATGTTCGCCGATCACTCACGTCTCCTGTTCGGACTTCCACGGTGAAAGTTCCGACGGTCGGCAACCAGTCGAAGCGAAAATCCGGAGCGATGCCCGTACCGACTTCCTTCCCGTCCACAAACCACGTCACTGTGCGCACATCGTCGCTTGCACTCGCACGGAAGATCACGCGCTGGGCATCGTCGGGAATGAGCGGATCGAGGAGAAAACTGTCACCCTGCTGCGGCCGCTCGATGGTGAGCCATGCGGAGCGAACGGGAGAGGCAGACGAAGGAGAACCCGTGCGCGAAGAATTGCAGAGCGGGGAATAATCCACGGGCGGAGCTTCCCATCCGTTCTCCCGCGCCCACGTCGTGAGCTCGGGCGGAAAGAACGCGAATGTTCGTTCGATCACCTCCGTGTCCTCACACTCTTCGGTGGCAAGCAGCCCGTTGCGAGCATCGATGCGCAGGGTACGAAAAAGCGTATCGGCTTGCTGCGGCTCCGTTCCCGCGATGAACCATTCCTCCATGGTATGCGGGCAGGCATCGGTGGGCAGTGCGCCCGAAAGACGACAGATGGTCCTCTTCACCAGTCCCGCAGGCCGGGCAAAATCCCGCGGCGGGAGAAGGCGCATGGCCTCCTCCATGACATCATGGAAGATGGGACCAGCGCCCGTGACACCCGACGTCCCGCGCATGGGAGTATTGTCGGCATTGCCCACCCACACGCCCACCAGCACGTCCGGCGTGAACCCGATCACCCAGTTGTCACGGGCATTGCGCGTGGTGCCCGTCTTGGCTGCGACGGGGCGCGAGAACGTGAGGGGAGAATCATCTCCGAACTGCGGAAGGCGCGCGGAAGAGTCACTGAGAATATCGCTGATGAGCCAGGCGATGCGCGGATCGAGAATCTGCGCGCCTGCGACAACGGGATCCTCCTCCCACACGCGCACACCCATCGTCTTGCCGCCGCGCGGAAAGACGGCGTATGCGGTGACAAGGTCCAAAAGCGTCACTTCGGCATCCCCCAGCGTGAGCGCCAGACCGTAGTGCTCGGGCGACTGCGAGAGCGTGGAGATGCCCGCGCTCTTGAGGAAGGAAAGGAGGACGGGGACGCCGACGTGCTCCAGTACCTTCACGGCCGCGATGTTGTAGGAATTGGCGAGCGCTTCGCGATACCGCACGAGCCCGTGATAGCCGAAATCGTAATTGCGCGGGATATACGGATTGCCTTCCTGCGTGAAAAACTGCGTCTCGACGTCCGCGACGGTCGTGGCGGCGGTCCGTCCCTGCGCGAACGCGAGCGCATAGGTGAAAGGTTTGAGAGCGGACCCCGGCTGACGCGGAGAGAGAGCGACGTTGACCGCGCCATCGTGGGCGTCATCAAAGTAATCGGCCGATCCGACCATCGCGAGCAAATCGCCAGTGCGCGCATCGAGCACGACGACGGCCGCTGAGGTGACATTGCGATCCTGCAACTCCTCCATCTTCCGTTCGACGATCCGCTCGACTTCGCTCTGCAGGGAAAGATCAATGGTGGTGCGCACTGATGATCCCGGCACGAAAGCTTCCGGTCGGATCTGCGGCAACCACAGAACAAAGTGCGGCGCCCGAATGGACACGCGTGCCGATGACAGTCGCAGAGGTTCGGACAGGGCGTCGCTCTCCTGTTCCTGATTGATGGCACCGACGGTCCGCATGGCAGCCAGCACCAGCTGCTGCCGCCGTTTTGCGCCATCCATGTTCCGGAAGGGATCCAGGACGCCCGGCGACTGCACCAACCCCGCGAGCATCGCGCTCTCGGCGAGCGAGAGTTCCGCGGACGTCTTGCCAAAGTAGGTGCGCGACGCCGCGCCGATGCCGTACGCTTGATGTCCGAAGTACGCTTCATTGACGTACGATTCCAATATCTCTTCCTTGGAGCGGACACGTTCCAGTTTCCACGCAAAGAGCGCTTCCTTGATCTTGTAGAGAATCGTGCGCCGCGGCGGAGCAAGACGCATGCGGACGAACTGCTGCGTGAGCGTACTCCCGCCGGAGACCACCCGTCCCGCGCGGACGTTCTGCAGAAGCGCTCGTCCGATGCCGCGCAGACTCACGCCGCCATGCCGGTAGAACTGACGATCTTCGACGGCGATCAGCGCTTGTAAGAAGGAAGGAGCAATATCCTTGAGCGCGCTGAAGTCCTGCGAGCCCGCATCTTCCTCTCGCCGTTCGTAGAGCGGTTTGCCGTCGCGATCGGTGATCTGCACGGCCCCCGACCTCCCCGGCTGCCGCACGACTGCGGGCAGCGGCCAGAGGATGATCAGGAGAAGGAGGAGAAGCGGAACGAGGACCGCCAGCCGGATGCGTGTGCGCCGGGTCATTGATCCTTAATGGTGACGACAGAGCCCTCCGTCTGTCCGAAGACTTCCGGGAAGTACATTTCGAAGGCGCGGGCGGGACGTTCCCGATAGACACCCGGCGTCGTCGCACGCATCAGATAGCGGTACTGATAGACCCCGGCGGGCAACGTTTCGGCAAAGAGGAACAATCGATCATCACGCACTTCGCGATGCGCGAAACGCCACAGGCCGCTCTCCCAGTACGATTCGTCCCACGTCCGCATAGAATCATCCGCATCGGAAAGGAGCGACTGCTGCGACGTTTCCAGCGTGAGGTCGATCAGCTCCATCCCGGCGGCAACGGGGCTCTCCACTGCGACGAATCTGCGCTCCTCCGGCACCGTGATCGTGAGCGTGACGACGTAGGTTTCCCCGACGGCGTACTGAGTACTCTTCGACGTGAGGGAACGCACGTCACGCGTGATGCCAATTCCCTCCTCGGACGGTGCGATGCGCTCGCCGGTGAAGAGGTAGGAGAGGAGGAGATCGTAATAGAGTCTGCCCTTTCCCTCCACTTCAATCCGCACATCGTTCTCCCGTCCGCGCAGCAATGCATCCAGATCGATTTCTTTGCTCCGCACATTGAGATGCGTCCGTTCTTCCACCGACCAATCGATCGCACTGTCACCGTTGACGGTGACGCCCGCACGAAACGTCGCGTCGGTCTCACCCGTCCGTTCCAGAAACGTCGCAAACGCAAGGAGTGCCTGCACGGTGGACTGCGTGGTATCCCAGTGACCGTCGCGTCGCGCGGTGAGCAGGAAGCGCATCACGTTCGGAATGAGGACGTTCTCCGGATCGACCGTGAGCAATGCCTCGAACACCAGCGCCGTCGTGCGATCCGTCGTGTTCATGAACTGTCCCCACAGAGCGTCGTCTTCTTCCTCAAAATGCGTGCCGCGACCGTCGACCCTCGCGGCATTGAGGAGTTCGTCGACGATCGTGCGGGCTTGCGTCGAACCCGGAGTCGTGCGCTCGAAAGCGAGCGCGAGTTGGGCGCGGGCGAAGAGCGGCAGTGCGTCCCTCTGCGCATGGAGATTATTGAGCAAACTGACGTCCCCCCTCCCCGCTCCGGCCAGCGCATGCAACATGGCGGCGCGCGTGGCGAGATCCGTCTCCACCCGGTCATCCTTTTTGCGCAACGCTGCTTCCAGGTACCCCGCGAGACGATCGATGACCTTCTCATCCACACTGAAACCCGCCTGTTTCGTGACGGTCAACCCGTAGAGTACGTACGCGGAGAGCGGCGCGTAACTCCGGCTGCTCGTCTCCCAGTACCCGAATCCCCCGTCGCTTCGTTGGAAAGCGTAGATCCGTCCCAACCCCTGTGTCACACGCTCCTCCAATTCCCGATGCTTTTCTCCCGTTCTCCCCCCGATCTCCTCGAGCCGCAGCAACGCCACGGCGGGCAGGAAAGCCGAGAGCGTTTGTTCCGTGCAGCCATACGGATACGCAGAGAGATACTCGAGCGCATCGGGCAGATATGCGGCGAGCGTCGGCGCCACGGTGATCGCCAGCGTTCCGTCCCGGGCATCGGACCGGGTGGGCGCGATGACTTTTTCCACCGCGACGTTCTCAGTGAAGCCGGTGGTCGCCGTCGACTGCGGCGTGGAAAATGCGTACACGGGAATCGATTCGACGATGGTATCGGCTGCCCCCTGCGTCTGCGCACGCAGGCGCATCGTGAGCGTTCCATCCGTTCCCGCGATGATCGGAAACAGAACTTTCTCCTGTTCGCCGCTCCGTACCGTCACCTGCATCGTGTCCGCGTCGATCGTTGTGAATCCCGATCCTGACAAGCTCACGGTGAACGTCTGCGTCCCGGGCAGGAAGTTGTGCACGATGGCCCCGAGTTCGATGCGATCACCCCGCACGGCGAAACGAGGTCGCACCGGACGGACGATGGCCTTCTTGGTTTCGATGACGGTCACGGCCTGCGATCCGAAGCGATGATCCTGCGTGGACCCGATGGCGAGGAATTGCCACGTCGTGAGATTATCCGGCAAGCGGAACCGCACCGTCGCCTTCCCGTTCGCATCGGTGACGATGGACGGATTCCAGTACGCGGTATCCGTGAAATTCCCGCGTGCGCGCGATTCGAGATCGGCGCCGCCGCCCCCTTTGGACCCCGGCTTGAATCGTTCCAGCAGGAAAGTGAAGAGGTGCGCCGTCGCAACGCCCAGACCGCGCTGCGCATAAAAGAGGCGCGTGAGGTCGGGTGTCTCGAAACTGCTGAGCGCGAGCAAGCTCATATCCACCACGCCGAGTGACAGTTCCGCCGGGACGCCCGTACCCGCGGCGTCGGTCGTGCGGATGGTCACCGTCACCGTTTCACCGGGCGCGTACTGCGCTTTGTCCGGCGTGATGCCGACAGAAAGCTTCTTACTCGCAGCATCCACGACCAGTTTCGCATAACCGATTTTGAACGCCGGCGCTCCCGTATCCGTCCCGCTTTCATCGAACGTCTCCCCCTGCCGCGGCTTCACCACCACCACCGAGACGTACGCATTGGGGATGAACTCCTCCGTGACGGGAATCTCGATGGACTGCGCGTTGGACGTGATGGGAATGACGCTTCGCGAGAGAATGCCTTCGCGCTCCACGGTAACGAGCGCTTTCACCCCCGCCCCCTGATACGGCGATTTGATGAGGATGGATGCGGTGTCCCCCGGCTTGTACTCGGGCCTGTCGGCCTGCACTTCCATGCGGTCGGAGTTGGTGCGCGGCCAATGCACGTACCTCGGGGACCATGCGTACACGCTCACCGCCGCGGCCGCTTCCCGCCCCTCGCCGTCACGCACCGTCGCAGTGATGCGGTACTCGCCGCCCGCAGGAATGCGCACGGGTGCCGTCGCCTTGCCCTGCGCGTCCGTCGTCACGGTCAACGCGCGCATGAACGTGTCTTTGGGCTCGTTGTCGTAGTAGTACGCACCGTCCACGCTCTTCTTGCGAATGGAATTCCACGTGCGTTCGAAGAGACGCATCGTGACGGATTGATGACTGAGTGGCGTCCCGTCCGGATGCACCGTGATCAGCTCCACCGTCGTCTCCTCTTCCGGTTGCACCACGTACTCCTGCGTTTTGATGCCTATGTAGCCGTCGGCCTTGTGGACGTACACGGAGGCGCGGTTGCTCACCACTTGATTGTTGGCATCGGTGACATCGGCCTCGATGGTCAGCACTTGGCTGAGCTCTTTGCCTTCCAGGCTCATCGGCACATCGATGCGCATGCGACCGGCCTCATCCAACGTTCCCTCTCCTTCGGCAATCAACTCCGTGGCGCGGTCGCAGTCGTACCAGCACCAGGCGTCCTGCGTGGAGAAGGAGTACCAGCCGTCGGTGACTCTGTTGAAGAAGTAGTCCGTCGTCCGCGCGCGCCAACGCACGGTCGCAGCGCTCATCGGCGCACCGAAGTAGTACGACCCTTCGATCTGCGCGGATGCCGTTTGACCGTGGAAGTAATCTTCCCGATCCGGCGTGACGGACACTTGGTACTCGGGTTTGCGGTACGCGAGGACCGAGAAGGAACCGCCGATCTGGTTGTTCCAGATGTCATCATCCGGCGACATGCCCGCCTGCAGCGTGTACATGCCGAGCGCCGCACCCGCATCGATGACTACGGAGCCGCTGAAACTGCCGAAGGCATTGACGGGGAACGTCTTGAGAACGATCTCATTGCCCTGCGCGTCCGTGATGCGCACGGAAGCACTGCGGCCGGAGGGCGCTGAGAACGCACCGTCCCAGTCGCGCAGCCGCGCGATCCCCTTGAAGTGCACGGTGTCCCCCGCCTTGTAGATCGGCCGCTCGGTGAAGAGGTAGCCGTCCAATCGGTACGGACCCGCCTGCGCCGAACGGAAATCTCCGTTCATTCCGAACTGCCACGGCCGAATGCCATCATACCAATTGCTTGCCACCATCGCCCAATCGTCCTCCGTTTCCGCCGTCACCCAGAACTCGGGTTCCCACTCATTGTTACTCGTCACAAATTCTTTGATGGAGTACGCGGAGGTGAAGAATCCCTCCCGGTCCGTCCGACCCGAAACCGGCGTGCGTCCGTCGAGCGTATGGAGCGCAATGCGCGCATCGGGAACAGCCGCGCCCGTCTGCATGTCCGTCACCCACACCAGCACGTCATCGCCCGAATACTTGAGCGTGACGGCGAGATTGGTGATCGCAAAGATCTGCTTCTCGATGCCCGGTTTGGAGGGATCCCAGGGCACCCTGTACTCCGGCGCCGTCATCTGCAGCGCGTAGATGCCGGGAGCGAGCGTCGCACCCAGACGTTCTTCCGGATCGAATGCGATGACCTCCCATTCATCGAGTGACTGCTGCGTGGGAAGCTGCCAACTGTGGAAGAGGGCTTTGTCTTCCAAAGCAACGGCCCTCTCCCCGTACCGATCCGTGGAACGCAGGTGCAGGAGATCCTGCAGAGAGAGTTGTGCGAACGCGACGTCGAGGCGGCTGACGTTGACGGCGTTCAAGTGGAAGACGGGCGGCTTGCCGCGTTCGAACATACCGAACGCTCCCTTGGAGTGAATGAAAGCGCGCGGGGGCGTCTGCGGCGTTTTGAAGGAAAACGTGTGCGGCTCCTTCAACGCTTGTCCGCTCTGATCTTTCACGTCTGTGCCGATCGTCACCGTGTACTGTGTACTGGGTTTCAACGCCGGATACCCGCGCACCTCGCGCGCATCCGCCCACTCGTTGACGGTCCAGGATTCCGCACCCTCTGCCGAAAGAGCAGGCACGATGCGTATGCCGCCGGAGAGCGTCTCGGGGTCGATGGGATTACTGAAGATCATCAGGATTTCCTCGCCCATCGGTTCAAAGCGAGCGGACTCCACCGTGAGATCCCCGACGGTCGAGAAGCGCAGTCGATACGGTTCCGCCATGCCAAGCGTTCCTTCCGTTCCTTTCAGCTCCGTCCCGATCTCCAAGACATAGGACGTTTCGAACGTCAGCGGCTCTGCGGGACGCACCAAAACCGTCATCGGATCGACAGTGTCCGCGCCATCCATGTTCTGGGTCCCATAGCTCATTTCCCGCAGGGCGAGACGCGTGCCGACGGGAGCAACCGCGTCGGACGCGGCAGAGGATGGCGCAGTGTCTTCCCTGTAGAGAACGATGTTCGCGTCGGCACTCGCAAGATCGATGGAACGATTGAACATAAGACGAATGACGGTCGAGGGACCGGCGATGGCTGTTCCCGACGCAGGTTCCGTCTCCTGCACCTTCGGACGCACGGTCTCGAAAGACCAGGAAAAATCTTCCTCCGTCTCATCACCCGAGACGGACGTGATGCCTGCGGGCACCGTGACGGTATAACGCGTCCCTTCCAGCAGTCTTTCTTCGGGAACGAATTCCCGCGCCACCGTGGAGATCCAACGCCAGCGCCCCTTCGTCTCGGGCCGGATCGTCACCGGCCACTCGCCTGCACTGTCCGCATCCTTGGCGAAGGTTCCCTGCACCTGCGCCAGCGCGATCATCGGACGATCGAACACGAGTGTGATTTTCGAAGCGGCCTTGATTTCCTCGGCATCCGGCAGCGGAATGCGCGCGGCGACCACCGGGGGTCCGGCCACGGTGAACACGTACCGCAGGGATCGTCCCAAAGGAACACCCGACGCCGCGTGGACGGAGGGCGGCAAGGTGAACGCGTAGATCGCTTGTGTCGTGAGCGGCTCGGCCGGGTCGAACACGAGAACCTCGTCTTCCCATCGCATCGTCCCGTGCAGATCGTCCGGGAAAGTCAGTGATTCCTCCACGCTCGCGTGATCCATGCGCTCGGGAAAACTGAAGTGCAAACTGCTCTGCGACATGACCTTCTGCCTGACGGGATACTCCTTGCCGGCAACCGGAACAGTCTCCCACGAAAAGAATGCGACCGTCGCAACGACGACTACCAGAGCGGCGAGGGCACTGATCGCGATACGGGCATGGCCGGAAGCAGCGCGCGCTGCGAAAATAGAAGACATGGAAACAGGGGGAAGAGCGCCTGCCATTCTATGCTTCTCCCACTCTGCGCAACAATCCATCCACTTTTCCTCGTCGAAAACGTCTTGTGCACAACGTGGCTACTCGCTTGACGGAAGAGGAAAAATGAAATTTTATCTTGCATGAAACAATATTTAAGTATTAAATCCCGCATCCTATGAAAATCCTCAGCAATGCTTCCTTGGAAGAGATAATAACATGAATATGCCAGAAACAATTTATGGACATGAAATTATTGATACCATCCAGCGTGTACACACAAAAATGCAGGAAGCATTCCAGAAGGCATTTGAGCAAGTTAATGACCAAAGCGCGCTGCAAGGGCGCCGAGGAAGATTAGGTAATTTCCGAATCGTCCTCCTTAAAAAGCTGCAGGCAACGAAACAAAATACCAAAGAATGGACCTTGGATAGGGATTTTCAAACCTATAAAGAACTGACCACGGTCGCGATAAAAATCCGCCATGTTCTTTCACAAGAAACGAACACAAAGGGCAGCTTAGAATATTTGGGTCAGCAATACATCGAACTGCTTGAAGCATTCATTGATGAAGAAATGGACACTTTCCGCAACCGTATCAATGCCGCCGCAGCGAGAGAAGACGGAATAAAAGTGCCTCCGGCGAATCCAAAAGTCGCGAACTGCCCCACTCCGCCAACAGACGAAGAGGCTAGGACTGTTTACTTGGACTATCTTGCACAACATTCACCGGAAGACATTGTCGCTTTTATTGATCTCATGGTGGAAAAGACGGAGGCGAGTGAATCGACATTGATATCAAAACTGACAGCGGAAGGTTGGAATATACACTGCTTCAAGCAGCTACAGGGATGCCGCACCGACTATGCGCTGGCAGCGGAATACCTCGAGAAATTTGAGAGAGGAAATACACAGGGTATTACCGTTGGGATGCACACGCATAATGCCCTGTACATCGCGTTTGCATATCTCCAAAGAATATGGGGTGATGATTTCTTGCCGAATGTAAGTGCGAAAAAAATACACAGGCTCTACCGTGAATTGCAGCAATTCAGAGACAAGAAAAAAGCATCGCAGATGGGAAGATCGGTCTCAGACTCACAGGACATCATTCCGACTAACACACCCGCATCTTCGGATACGAAGGTGCAAGAAGAGGGCGCAATCACACATACAACAGAAGCAACCGACATGTCTCTCGCCGCACCCGAAGTTGCAGAAGGCGCACAAGAGACAGATGAATGGAGCGGACTCGACCCCGTGCTCCGGCAAAAACTGCGCGTGCTGATCCGGAATGCGCAGATCGAACCTCGACAAAAGGGAAGAAAGCGTGCCTTTGAGGCCCATCACATTCGTGCGATTGCTGAAGTTTTCGGCATCTGTATGGATTATGGGATCTCTACTACACCGCTGGAAACGGCATTCAATGCGAACCAACAGGCGTTGTGTGTTGCCGTACTGGGATGGAATAAGAGAAATCCAGACGCCTCCATCGATCTCTGGACTACAGAGGAAGAAAGGATTCTACAGAACCTTGCAGCGGATATTAAGGGCAACCTCCCTAATGTCATGCCGGCAGATCATCCCCTGCGACGAAAGATCGTAGTGTGGATGAGACTTTGGAAGAAGAAAAACCACAGAAAAACGGTTTCCGATGATGCGATCAATGATGTAGAAGTTCCCCGACATCGCTTAATTGGCATTGAAACACCATTTATCGGAAGCAGCCTACATGAACTCGCGCCGGAACTGTTCCCGGCTCCGGCTGCGGAACAGAACGATTCTCCCGATGTTGCAGTCAGCATGCCCCCAATTGCCGCCACCGATCAGCGTGATGACAGGCGGAAGGAAGTGGCAGATGTGCCTATGGATACTTCTGACGCAGAAGAAGGAAAGGGAGAAGAGGCACTAAATGCAGAAATGCAGACTCTCCCTTCTGATGACACTCCTTGCGTGGAGGAGGCTCCGCAAGCAATCACTTCCCCGCTACAGTCTCATGTGACAGAAACACCCCGAATAACCGACGATCCTATCATCGCAAGACTATTGGATCAACGACAGCAATTTTTGGATTTGCTGCAGGAAGCGGGCAGGTATTTGCATGAAACAGATGGTGCAATGATGCACTGGTTGTATCGACAAGCCGAGCATCGGTCCGGCAATGGCCACACCCGTCGCGTCACCGTCTCCCCCACCGGTGAAGTGCATATTCCGGAAGGCACTGACGGTACAATCATCATCCGCGAAACCGACGGCACGACTACGACGATTAACCTTGGCCAAATGAATGCTCCATCGCAATGATCTCTTCCGCCTGCACGCCTGCCACTGCTACCCTCGTTTGCATGATCAACATCTTCATGGATAGAAAAGACGGGACCTCTTGGCTGCTACCAATTCCGTCATCCCATCAAACAAGCACTCCATGCGAACAACGGCAAGAAAAGCAACCACCCTGCCCCTCTGCTGCAACTCCGCAAACGATCAGATCAATGCAGAGAAGGGGTCATCGGCAGATGAGAAACATATTTAATGAGTTGACACGATATGGCCATGACAAGGACTTCGAACTTATGCCTTCTGTTGATTTCCCGCCAACAGATGCACCCCCGGGGTCTCCGGAAAAAATTGATGTCCTGCGCTCTCGCATTGAACAAGGGTTACCTCTGTGGCACCCACTTGATCGATGTGATTGCATATGCCTCCCCCACATCAACAGGAAATAAGGCCTGTGCTCACCCCATCGGCAGCGTGAAGGTCACCGTCGTCCCCTCTCCCTCTTCGCTCTCCACCCAAATGCGCCCGCCCGCTTTCTCCACGATGCCCTTGGTGATGTAGAGGCCGAGGCCGTTGCCGTCTGGTTTCTTCAAGTGCGCGTTAGAGGCGCGATGGTACTTCACGAAGAGGCGTTCCAGGTCCTTGGCAGGAATGCCGCAGCCATGATCCTCCACCGAGAGACGAACGATGCGACGATCGGAACGTACGCGCAGAAGAATCACCGCGTTATCATCGGAATAATCAATGGCGTTCATCAATAACTGACGCAGCACGATGCCAATGAACGTGGCATCCAACTGCATGACGACATCGGGCTCCGCCATTTCCACCACGATGCGTTGTCCGCGCCTGGCGAGACTCGATTCCCACTCATTGATGGCGTTATCGATGACCGCGCGCAGGGAAGTGGAAGCCCGCACGTACTCAATCGTATTGAGATCGACTTTCTCGGCCAGCTGCAACGTATCGATGATGCTGTTGAGACGGCCCAGCCCTTCATCCATGCAGTAGACGTGATCCTCGACGAGTTTGCGCAGCTCCGGACTGTAAAACTCCGAACGCAGCGTCTCCAGCGACCACTTCATGATGGTCAGCGGCTCGCCGATCTGATGGAACGTGAGACGCAGCAGCCCCGAGCGTTCATTGTCGATCTTGCGCAGCATTCTCATCTGCCGTTCCTCCGCATACACCGCCACGAAGCCCGCTACCATGAGCGCGATGGCGAAGACGAAGAGCAGCGCCAACGGAGAGAAAATGCTCTGCGAAACGGTGTAAAATTCATCCGCCTTCATGTCCACACCCAGCACGGCCGTCGCCTGACCGTTGTTCCCGCGCCGAATGGGGGCGTACCCGGAAATCAACGGGCCCCACTGATCGACGGTCGGCGTCATATCGGCGGTACTCTCCCTGAAAGCCTTCCCCTGCAAGAGCGGAATATCGGTCACGTCGTAGAACTCACCGGGGTACCCGGGCATTTCGTCGCGCTCCAGCGCGCCGTTCCCGTTCACATCCAGTTCCCGTGGAGGGCGCAGGGCATCGGCATCCGCGACGAATGCCAGAAGCGACGGATTGTCGGTCTTCCGCAGAATGTACGCAAAACGGATGTCGGGAAGATTCTGGATCTGCTGCAGCAGATCCACGAGATGCTTGAATTCGGGCGTCGCCATATCGAGCGGTCCTTGAATGGCATCCAGCAGATCACCGTCGATGGACAGCGCGGCCGCCGTGGCGATGTCCTGCAAACGTGCACGGATTGCTCCCTGCATGGTATCGCGCGCGCGCGTATAGAAGAGCGCACCGATGATCACGATGGAGAACGCAATGAGAGAAGAGACCAGGATGATGGACCAATGCGTCAGCACCGGTCCATGCAGCGTGGAGACCCGTTTCTGGAGTCTGCGTGTGAGTATCACATATTATTATACATCAAATCAATTCAATAGACAAGTATTGAGCCATTGCCGTCCGCCGCCCGTTCATTGGCCACCGCAACCGATCCTTGCTACCATCGCGTCTCCCGTGCCGTTTCCCGTCTCCTTCTCCATGCGTCCGCTCTCCACCGATGATCTCCGGCAACGCTATCTCGATTTCTTCCGGAAGAACGGACATGCGGTGGTACCGGGCGCATCACTGATACCGGAGAATGATCCGACGGTGCTCTTCACCACGGCGGGCATGCATCCGTTGGTTCCGTATTTGTTGGGCGAACCGCATCCCGCCGGCAAACGCCTGACGAACGTGCAGCGCTGCATCCGCACCCAAGACATCGATGAAGTGGGAGACGCATCGCACCTCACGATGTTTGAAATGCTCGGGAACTGGAGCCTGGGCGATTACTTCAAAGAAGGAGCGATCACGCTGAGCTTCCGTTTCCTCACGGAGGAATTGCAGATTCCCGTCGACATGCTGGCGGTCACCTGCTTTGCGGAAGACTCCGACGCCCCGCGTGACGAAGAATCATTCGCTATCTGGAAATCACTGGGCATTCCCGAGGAACGCATCGGCTTTCTTCCAAAGGAGAAGAACTGGTGGGGACCCGCGGGACTCACGGGCCCGTGCGGACCCGACACGGAGATGTTCTTCTGGGTGGGCGAGGGTGCGCCGCACGGCAACCCGGCGCAGAACGAGGAGGATTGGATGGAGATCTGGAACGATGTCTTCATGCAGTACGATAAAAACGCAGACGGAACGTTCACGCCTCTGACACAACAGAACGTCGATACGGGCATGGGACTCGAGCGCGTCGCGGCGGTGCTGCAGGGCGTGGATAACGTGTATGAGACGGATCGAATGAAACCACTGCTCGATCTCGTCAAACAACTTGCCGACTTCAAGGGGCAATTCGTTGCCGGAGAAGAAGAACAAACGACGATACACCCTCTGAAAGATATGCGCATTATCGTCGACCATATGAAAGCAACGACATTCATGATTGCGGATGGCGTAGAACCTTCGAATGTGGATCAAGGATACGTGCTACGCCGACTCATTCGTCGAGCTATCCGTGCGGCACGCAAATTGCACATTGCACATGACGGCACATTTGCTTCCACCATGGCATCCGAAGTCATCAAACAATATGCACGTGCCTACCCATTGCTTCAATCGAGAGCATCCGATATTCGCACCTTGCTGGAAAGAGAGGAGAGACAGTTCGGAAAAACCATTGCTGAAGGCATGCTTCATTTCAATAGAGTGACGGAAAAATTGCAGCAAACGGTTATCGATGGACAGACCGCCTTTCACCTCTACGACACGTACGGCTTCCCCATTGAACTCACCAAAGAACTCGCGCAGGAAAAGGGACTGACCGTTGATGAAACCGGATTTCGCAAAGCTTTCGAAGAGCACCAAGCCAAGAGCCGCGCGGGTGCCGAGCAGAAATTCAAGGGCGGACTGCAGGATCACTCTGCGGAGACGACCAAGCTCCACACCGCCACGCACTTGCTGAACGCCGCACTGCGCACGGTTCTGGGTGATCACGTCAGCCAGAAAGGGAGCAACATCACGGCGGAGCGGTTGCGCTTCGATTTCAATCACCCGGACAAAATGACGCCGGAACAAATTGTCGAAGTCGAGAAGATCGTGAACGATGCGATCCGCGCGGATCTGCCGATCGCCTATCACATCACGACGGTGGAGGGCGCGAAAGCGGAAGGTGCCATCGGCGTCTTCGATGATCGGTATGCGGGGGAAGTGAAAGTGTACGTGGTGGGTGACGAGGCGAGGGGAATCTTCAGCAAGGAGATTTGCGGCGGACCGCACGTCAGCCGCACCGGCATGCTCGGCGAGTTCAAGATCCGGAAAGAGGAAAGTTCCTCGGCGGGCGTACGGCGCATCAAGGCAATCGTGCAGGGCGGGCCGGCGGAGATTGAAACGGCGGGAGATGCCTAGGCTCCAAATCCAATTCTCCCCTTTCCATATTTGCCAGTGCCACTCTCACACGATCTCGATGTGCAGTACAAGAAACTTGAATACGCACAATATTCTTTTCCAGTGTAACTTCAAAGTCTCCACGCAGAAGTGTATCAGCCTCCGCTTGCACTTCTTCACCGATATGACCTTCCTTGGGAAAGACTCTGACTTCCAATGTTGACATGGGAACATCCTAGCCTTTTTGGACACCCACGCAATGTCCCATTCCGTGTGATCCGGCATCTCCGCAGATTGCCACGACAATTTGAAGAGGCTTCTGAGCGCCCGCGCCATATCCTTGAGGTTAGTCTTCATTCCGGAAGGTTTATTCCCATAGGACACGATGAACGCATCACCGGAAATTATTTGTCCTCATCCCATTGCCAAAAACCGCAAAAAGCTGATGGATGAACTTTGCATGACAGCAATGATCGGTAGACTGCTCCCATGCCAACCTACGCAGCTTTCCTGGGAAATCATCCGGATTTGAGCCTAACGGAACTTCGCGCCACCGTGCCGGAATTGAAGGTCAAACGCATGCTGGGCAGCCAAATCGCCCTCGTGGACACTCCTGCAGAACTCTCGCAGCGAGACCTCGACCGCTGGGGCGGCATCTTCCTGCTGGCGAAAAGCATGGAAGGCAAATGCACGTATGACGATCTCCCCGCGCTCCTGCAGAAAGAAACGGAGGGGACGAAGGGCAAAGTGACCTTCAGCCTGCGAGGGTTCAATATTCCGCGTCCCACGGTGCACAACTTGTACCGCACCATCAAGCATCAGTTTAAAGACAAAGGCATCCCCGTCCGCTACATAGGCAATGAACGCAAGCCGCCCGTCTCCGCGCAGCTGCATGACGCGGGACTGATCTCCGGCAAGCACGGGTGCGAGCTGGTGCTTTTGGGCAACGATGACAGCGAACTGATTTGGGTCGGGCGCACCGTCGCCGTGCAGAATCCCGACGAGTACACGAAGCGTGATATGGAAAAACCCGTCCGCGACACCCGCGCGGGATTGCTGCCACCCAAACTCGCGCAGATCCTTTTGAGCTTGGGCACATGGGCCGTCCAGGGAACGCCGTCCAACGAAAAACGAACCACGAGAAACCAAAAACTGACCATCCTCGATCCCTTCTGCGGCACAGGCGTCATCCCCATGGAAGCGCTCCTCAAAGGCTGGCCCGTCCTCGCGTCCGACCTTTCGCTTAGGGCCGTGAACGGCTGCGAGAAGAATCTCGATTGGCTCCGGAAAGAATGGAAAATCCTCAAGCGCGACGTGCCGTCGCTCGTGTGGAAGCAGGACGCGACGAAGCAGTTTCAGCTGAAAGAATTGCCGAACGTGGTCGTGACGGAGACGATGCTCGGACCCCCGGTCTCCGACCGGCCGCTCGCCAAGGAAGTGGCGAAGTACCGCTCCGCCTGCGATGCGCTGGAGATCGCCTTCTTGCAGAACGCCTCCGACACCCTCCCCGGCGTCCCGCTCGTCGTCATGTTCCCCGTCTGGTACGTCAAGAGCGGCCCCGTCCGGCTGGAGCAAGTGTGGAAAAAAATGAAGGACATCGGGTATGAAGCCGTCCTGCCCCCCGGCTCCCCCATTCCGGATCCCGCCCGCCCCTCCATCGTCTACCGCAGAGCGGACCAATTCGTCGGTCGGGAGATCGCGATCCTGAAGCCGGTGAAGAAGGACAGTGCCAAGAAGTGAGAGACTCTTTTCTCTTCCTTTTATGCCCCTGACAGAGGAGCAAATCGCCTGGCTGCGTCGTGGATTGGCAATGACCCCGAGCCAACGGCTCGATTGGCTTGCTGCAGAGCAGGAACGCAGGTTGGGTTTGACGGAAGAAGACCAGACCGATGATTCCCCTCCTGCCTCCTCATGAAACGACAAACCCCCGGCGGCATCGACATCGACTACCTCCGACGCTGCAAAGCGAGCACCCCCGAGCAACGCTTGGACTGGCTGGCCGCGGCGCAGGAGTTCACACGATCCATTGATCGTACCCGGAAGCGAAAGCAAGCCAAATCAAAACCACGAAGCCAATAATGAACCTCTGGCCTTGCCAGTGAGAATCCGTATAATCCGCTTACTCCTTAGTATTCCCCTGTAGCTCAGCGGTAGAGCAGGGCGCTGTTAACGCCAAGGTCGCTGGTTCGAATCCAGCCGGGGGAGCCATTTATCTCTTATTATAACCGCGCGATTGTCCCTGAGGACTTGTATCGCTTTAGTGTGCTGCACTTCTGAAATACCCCTGTCCTTCACTGCAATCCTATCGAAGAACAAAGTGATGAGGTGTCGCTTTAGCTGCGGCTCCGCGTTGGTATACGTATCTTGCAGGTCGTCGGTGAGGAGCATGAGCCTGTTAAAAATGTCGATATTTACATCCCTATCGCCTTCCAGCTCTATGAGCTGTTGATTGAGCTGATGGATTTCTTCCACTGCTTTGCTGTGCTGGCGTTTGTAGGTTTCCGCATCAATCACTTTGTCTGCGCGGTCTTCCTCCAAATTGTCCCTGCGCTGTTCCAGCTTGATGATGCGGTTGCGGACTCCGCGCTTTTTCACGTCTACTGAACCGTGTGTCTCCATCAGAATTTCTTTAGCCTTAGCAATAATCCGCTGCATCAGAGGCTCCGTAAGCTGAATTTGCCCAAAGAGTTGAGCAAAGAGCTTTTCCAGTTCTTTAGCATCAATGTTTTGTCCCTTGTTGCTGTGCTTCTGCTTGGTCAATGAACAGTGGTAATACTCTTTACCTTTCTCCTCATGCACCTCGGCTGTCACGCGCCCTCCGCAAATCCCACACCGCAAAATAGTCCTCATATAAAATTTTTCATCGTGTTTTCGTGAGCGGTCGGCATGCTTTCCATGCTCACCAAGTAACGCCACGTTGCGCTCGTATGTAGCCCTGCTGATAAGAGGCTCATACGTTTCATTCCCCTGTGCGTCCCTATTCAGATACATAATTCCATCGTACCGCATCATCCCACAGTAAAACGAGTTTTTTAGCATGTGGATAAAGCTGGATTTGGGAATTTTCTTCCCACTGCGCGACCGCAGTCCGCGCTGGTGCATGATGTCGCGCAGCGTGACAGCCGTGTAGCTGCCTGTTGAAAACAGCTCCAATGCCTCTTTAACACGCGGCGCGGTTTCATCGTCTTTCTGCACGACATAGTGGTGCTTCTCTTCCGTACCCACGTCCACATTTTTAAATCCAAGGGGAGCAGCACCCGGCCACTCCCCTCGTTCAATCTTTTTTACCATGCCTCTCTTCGTCTTTTTGCCGTTAATCTTGCTGAAAAACTCATCAATGTTGGACATGATGCCGATAATCAAATCTGTCTCTTCGGATTCACCCTCGGTGTAGGACTGATTCACCGCGACCAGTTTGCATTTATGTTTCTTCAAGTGCTTCCTGATGATGTAGTTTTCCTCGGAATTTCGCGCGATTCTGTCTGTCTCGGTGACGAGCAGGTAATCGACATCACCCTCGGCAATCGCGGTCAGGGCGTCCATCGCCCCGTTGCGCGTATGTAGTTTTGTGCCGCTTTTTCCATCGTCTCGAAACTCGCCAACAATCGTTATGCCCTTTTTCTCTGCATACTCGCGGCATGCCAATAGCTGGTTATCAACAGACTTCCCTGTTGCCTGACCTGCATCTGAAACGCGCCCGTAAGATATTGCATGGGTCATTTACAAATAGAAAAAGTATAGTAAAAATTCATTAAATCCTAGTCCTCTTGCTGAGACAGAGTTATTCGGATGCTTTGATAATTTCACAGTCCGCTGCCCGCATCATGTCTGTTATGCAAAAACATAGATGTAACTTCCGCGAAATTCGGTCTGTTCGCTCAATAATAAAATAGTCAATCGTCTGAGTCGCAATCATCCCGATTGCTTTAGCTAAACCTTCGCCACTGTCGCCTTCATCAGTGAAAACACCCACAATTTCCATTTGTTTCTTTTTTGCAATCTTTGTGCACGCATAAAGCTGCTCATTGAGTGCTACAGGATTATGCATACCAGTCCGAGCATAAATAATGCAGTTAGTCATAGACATATGGGTTAGGAATTAATAAGCGCAGCGTAAGTGCTTTTGATGTCGTCAATGGACATTGCAACAAGCAATCTTATTGTCCCCAGTTGGCAGGAAACGGAAGCAGTCAGAAATCGCAGTGGCGCTTTGCTCTTTGTAAAAATGAATGTTGATATATATGAAAAACCATGAAAAAACGTGATTCCTGAGCCATTTCTAAGAAGTTGCCGTCAGTCTGATGATTGCCATGCCCCTACAGGCTATTTAAATGCCCCTACCGCCTGATTCAGACCACTTTTAGTGTCTATGTAGCTTCAGCAGATGAAAAGCGGAGGTAGGGCGTTTAAATAGTTTTCTTGGCTCAAAATGGCAAATCTTCAATTTTCGCCTCTGCGGAAGATGCGATAAGCGCAACCTCCTCTAGTACCTCCATTTGCTGGGGAACTTCTTCCAGTTCTTGGGCTTGTTCAGCACGACCCAGCATCCGCTTTGCGCGTTCTAGCACATGGTCATACGTCATAACTGTCAGGTTGTGGTAGCTCGCGTTAAGAAGCCGATAAGCTTTTTTCTGGTCATCCGTCCAATCGTTAGAGCGTCCGAAGATAAGAACGGCGCGAGGTTTTACCACTGGCACTCGCCCGATGCGCTCCAAGAACTTATCGCTGTTCATCTCTCGCTCCACTTCATAGATGTAATTCGTTGCCTGTGTCACAGCTTCCACAAGGTGCGTATGAGGAATGATGTTCCCATGATCGGTGCGCTCACGCCAGAACTGCAATCCTCCCTCTGGACGTTTGATTTCGATAACATCCAAGAAACCGTCATAGGCTTCCATGAAGTAGTCCACGATATTATCGGTATCAACGGCTCTCTCCTCCAGCACGCGGACGTACTCGCTGCCTAATACCCAGTCATTTTCTTTGAACCACTTCTGCCAATCGTATTCAACAAGGTTTTGCTCAAGCTTCTCCTGAAATTCTTCTACAGCTCGCATGCGTTTTTGCGATTCAAGACCATGCAGGATTTCTTCGGGCATGAGGTCATGTTCAACGAGAAATTCCAGCACCTTGCCCTTGTCCTCGTGGGCGAATATCCCACGCAACTTATCTGCAAGCTCCACATCGAAGTCATCATCAATACAAATATACCGCTTCACACCGTCCTTCATCGGCTCGATGTTGTCGGAGATGAATTGTACGAGATTCTGAAATTCCTCGTCATCCAACGTGAGTTCGCTCTTGGGCTTCTCACTCTCGACCACCTCCTGTCCGAATGCGCTTGTGGTGTACCTGCCGATTTTTAAACAGATGTGGGTATCTTCCGTGTGGTGAGGAATTTTCTGCAACACAGCTTTTACCATGACCTGTGTGGAGACAGTTTTTTTGGATTTCAGCTCTGTGACTAGATATTCAATGCCCTTGCGGCTGGTTCTGATTGTCTGCATGTTATCTGTATCTTACCCGATAAAAGCAGATAAAAAATGGAATATGAGCCTCTAGAGCTGCTTCTCCCATTCCTGAGTTTTGTAGATCAAGTAAGCACCGGTAAGGTTAAAGATTGCCCATAACAACCTGAATAGATGTGCTGGAAAAAAAGGATTAAATAGCAATGCAAAACCTCCAACTGCCCAAACCCAAGGCGGCATTTCTCTCTTGGATAGCTTGCACTGCTTCCTGAAGCGAAAAAAGTAGTAACCGAAAACGAAGAATATTACGATTCGCAGAAGAAGATAATACCCATATGGCCATGGCAGTATGGCAAGAAGCAGCATCGCCATGGTTACATATCGCACCCAAGGTAGATGAGTTCCATGCCGACCTACTCCTAATCTTGCACCACAATGCTTGCAGAATTTCGCATTGGTATCAGCTGGTTCCCCGCAATTTGTGCAATGATGCGTCATCAATAATCCTTCGAACAGTAAAAGCCATTGAAGGAATAACCTGCATTGCAGATGCAGCGTTCATCATCAACACTGAAATATCCACCTTCTCCGCAGTATTCTTTTCTCTTACAGCTTCCATCCTTGGGATAGTAGTCAGAATCGCAAACACAGCCGCCAGTTTGCGGATTAAAGGTTCCACCGTAACAAGATGGCTCCAAAACACAGCTGCCATTTTTCATATAGTAGCCATATCTACAATCACATTTACCCGTCTGCCTGTTGTAAGTCCCGCCATAGCCACATGCTGAATACTCGCTCACGCAGCTTCCATTTTGAGCTACATAGCCCGCATCGCAGTAACATTCCTCCGCGTCTTCATCGAAGGTACTGTTATAAGGGCAATCTTGGACTTCATAACACTTACCGCCCTTCACGTAGTAGCCATAATCACACTCGCATTGTTTTGACGTAAAATTGAATGTGCTATTAGGAACGCAGTTGGGCACTTTGAGACAAGCTTCTCCATTCTCACTCGCGTAGTAGCCTGTCTTGCACACGCAAGTTTCCTGTGAATAGCTATAAATAGCGTTGGGTCCAAATTCAGAACAGTCATCAAAGGACGGCGTCGGAGGCAAGTAAGATGGCTGTGACGGTGGCGGTGTTGTCGGGGGATCGTTGTAGGTAGGCTGCTGTGTTGATGAATCGTTAAAATCTGATGAATCGAGATATGCAATACCTTTATTATGGCTGGGTATATCGGATATGAATGAACGCACTGTGCTTGCGGCAATTGCAAATTTTAGACCCTCATCCACATTCAGGGTATTCACACCAACTACTTCACTAGCGGTATTGAGCAACGGACCACCAGAATTGCCATGTGTAAGTTCTACATCCGTCTGGATAAAATCCACACCCGATTCCGCAGTGCGTATCGCACCTACAATCCCTTTTGCAATACTCTTAGACAGGCCCTGCGGTGTCCCTACAGCAAAAACTGTTTGCCCCTGCCTAACAGATGTTTGCAGCGACAAAGAAGGATATGCACTTGGAACATCTACCATAAACCTGCCATCCACAAAAATGAGATTTGAGAGTGCCAAGACAGCTAAATCATTCATTCCCTCCCCAGTTGCTATAACCTGAGCAACGCGAGCATTTTCTTCATTATCAATAACGAGTACAGGTGGTCCGTCACCTAGCGGATATATCCTGCTCTCATAAGCCACAGGCTCAACGACATGGAAGTTGGTAACGAGAGTATAATCATCCACGAAAAATGCCGTACCTTGTGAGACACTATCGTCGCCCGCAAATACAAGAACGGTAGCCACCGATGGAAGAGCAGTCTCAAGAACGTGTGAAGCATCCCCATCCTGTCTCCTGATACGCTCTAATTCAGCTTCTGCCACTTCTGCCTTCTGCCGCAGCTCATCCTGAATTTGTTGTGTCTCTCTTAGTAACTGACTGACGCTATTTTCTGGTGTAGCCACCGCTAGCTTGATTTCATCTTGTTTCAGCTGCGTCAGTTTTTGGGCTTCTGCAATTTCAGCAGCAGTCATCCTCTCTTTCAGAGACTCGAATTCGGTCACTGAATTCTCATACCCTTGCGCCTTAGCGAGGTTGAGCCACACATATGCTTTTTGGTGATCTTCTGGGACTCCCATGCCTTTTGCAAACATGATGCCCAAATAATATTGAGCTTCAGCATTTCCCTGATGTCCCGCCTTTGCAAACCATTCTTTAGCAGTTGGAAGATCCTCCGACACATTTTCGCCTCTGAAATATAGTAAACCCAGAATTAGTTGGGCATTCACATTTCCCTGCTCCGCTGCACGCGTGAGCCATTGAATGGATGTAGCAGCATCCCTTTCTAGCCCACCTCGGCCAACATAATACATTCCAGCAATAGCGAGTTGAGATTCTGCATTTCCATCATTCGCAGATTTCTTGAGAGCCGTTAAATCTGTACTGGCTTCCGCTTTTGGGAAAGGCAAATCGGTAGTGTGCTCTGAGAGAGTGCGAAGGGAGAGAAAAGCCAGAACACTTAGAGAAATTACTACAAGTGTTCCACCGACCAATAAGCCAAATTTTGAGGTATCAGTGTGTAGTAGCATGTTTCAAGTTTCGAAAATGGTGATAGGCATATGTTCCGCGAGCGCCATTAATTAGTCCTACTATGAAAGCAAGTGTGATAAAAAATCCCACCACGCTCATATTACCCTCTGCAATCATATAAATTTTTTCAAGAACAAAGAGGGCAAGTCCGATGACCGCTGCGGAGCGTAAGTAGAACTGAAGCCCAAGCCCGACCAAAGCAAAAAGAAGCGCATCAACAATCGCCCAAGCATCAATGCCTCCAATTGCTTCTTCTGTGACAAGGGAGATCAGCGCAAAAAGCATGGTAATACCCGCGATGATGTAGGCCACCACATATGCCTGTGCCACTGCTTTTTTTGCAGTTTCAACTGAATCGATTTTTAGAAACCATTTATTCAGTATTTTGTTTTCCCTTGGAACTGCGACTGATTTTAGATTGGGCTTCACTGATTTCTGTGGTTGAGATTTCTCTTGCAGGGAGGAGCCACAGAACTTACAAAACTTCCATTGTGGATTCCAAGCATTACCACAGGAGCCGCAGTAATTGAGTTTGCCCTTTTTGGCCGTAGTTTCTATGTCTGAGTTTGCCATATCATGTAAGGGAGGAACCGCATTGAGCACAGAATTTTCCTTTGCCTGCTACTTTACTGCCACACTCTGTACAAAATGCGTCAGCATTGGGAACTGGCTTCTTTTTGGATTTCGTCTTCTCCCGGGGTTCGATATCCTCGGCCTTCGCCTCTATTACTTCAGCCTCCTCTGCCCCAGAAGATAATAATTTCATTTCTTCATTGTATTGCTCCTCGGTGATTCTCCCTTCGATCAGCGCATTATTGTTGAGAGCGATTGGCGCAAACTGCTTGAACTGGTTGCTATCTAATTTAATTCCATACGTACAGATAGGGCACAAAAGAAGGAAATTTCTTTCATAGGGAAATACAGGGATAAAAAATAGCGTAAACCATACTGAAATTTTATGCAGAATCCAATAATCCTCATTATTGCAATGGTCGCAGTGGTGCTTAAACACTGGACCAAGTTTTTTTCGCATTTGATGTCCCCAACCGAAGATAATCATAAGAACGAAAGTAAGGGCGAATTAGTGCAAGGACTTGCCACAACTCACACAGAATTTGGCAGATGGCTTCGATTTTGTGCCACAGTTTGTGCAAAATGCAGAAGCTGATTTTCCGGTATGCAACTTCTCCTTATTCGCAACTGCTCCTTTCGCATTTACTACAATTGTCCCCGCCATTAAATCATGAACACAACGACGGTCTTCCCTGAAAATGAACAAAACATCTACCAAGCCATAGACTGGAACGAAACTAAGTATGAAATTGAGCACTGAACGAACAAGCACATTTTTCGAAAACCCCCCTACTCGCTGTGTCTCAGCATCAACAATGCGAATTTTTAACCATCTCTTTCCGAGTGATTGACCTTCAACAGTCAGATAATAAGCCTGAATTGCAAACAGGATGAACAAGATAACCCAGAACACCCAATCGCTACTTTGATCATTTGGATCAGCTCCCATGATTGAAATAATTACCAGTGCGATTACAAAAGCAGGAATAATCAGTAATCCATCAATAAATTTTGCAAGCCAACGCGTACCCCTTTCCGCCAACACTTCATTGCCTATTTTTGTCGCAGTTTCGCCCTTTCTCAGTAACAAAACTAAGCCTAATGGTGTGAGTACGACTATGCCAATGACACAGATGAGAGCAATGAAATTGAGGATGGCAGTTATAATAGTCAGTGCAGTGTTGTCAGATACTCCACTTTCAACACTGAACAATCCCACAATCACTCTCAGGAATAGTGTCATCACTAAAAGGCCGAAAGGGGCTAGAATAAACACTAATCCTTTAGTTTTGTTCGAATGTAGGTTTATTGCATCTAACATATAGTAAGAGGAGGGGCGAGCTTTTGGCACGATTGAAAGTCATTATAGCAAGCAATAAGGCAGAAAATAGGCTATTTCTAATTACAGCACTATACAGTCTGCGATTCGAAAGCTAATGGTTGCATCTTCAATAACCCCCTGCACCGTTATCGTTTGTCCTTTGGATAGTTGCGCCAGCTTTCCCACTTGGTTAGGGGCAAGGTAACAGTTCGTGCTGGAATCGAACATAATGGAGTCGTCAAAAATCCTATGTACTACCCCAGTTACATTTACGGTTTTGCCAACGTACTGCTGATTAAAGCGTACTTCGTTGTCGTCGTAAGCTGCATAAAGGGCTGACGCGCTGACATCAACCGCTTGGCTGGGATTGCGTGGGGTAGGAACATACCCCTGTTCTACGGGCTTTGTAGGTACTTGACTTACTTCGTTCGCTGCTTTCATCACGTTTCCGACGACCCATGCACCGCCGACACCAATTACAATCATTATTACGAATGCTGCTGCTTTATTCGCAGGCTGTGGGACATTGCTCATATCGAGGAAGGGGGAACTAATATCGTAAATTGTAGTACTAACCATGGTTAGTAACAAGATTTCCAGCTCAAGGCGATAATGGAATGAATGGTTAAAGCAGATATCCGCATAAAACTCGGCAAACGAATGCGTGCGCTTAGAGCGAAAAAGGGTTATTCTCAGGGCGAACTGGCTAAGAGAGCTGGCCTCAGTCTTCCTTATATACAGATGCTTGAGGGCATCGAGCCAAAGCGCAGGCGAAGCGCGACTATCATAACGCTGGAGAAGCTAAGTAACGGTTTTGGCATATCACTCTCGGAACTACTGGATTTTGATAACTAGAGCTGCAATACGAACAATCTTATAATGCGAATTTACCGCTATTGCTTGCGGCGCATGTGAAAAAACGTCTAAGCAAATTTATTTCCTTAGACGCTACGGTAATACTAAATCAGAGGATTTTCAGTGATTCTACAACCTTCTCAACTCCTCCGTAGGAGTACAGCCCACGATAGACGGGGTTGTTATACATAAAGTGTACGGTGCAAGCAGACCACCGCGTACCCTTGGGAGCTTGGATGCCATCGGCACTAAACTTGTCAGCAATATTCCTGAAAGATAACTTTCTCCCCAGTTTGGGCTTTCGTCGTGCGCGGAAAATCGCGCGGACGACCTCTGCTTCTGCTTCATGGATGCGAAGAACTCCGTTTACAATGCGATAGCCATAGGGCGCACCTCCCCCAGCATATGCTCCTGTCTCCGCCTTTTTCAAACGCCCCTGCCGTAAGCGCGTTGAAATAAGACTGCGCTCGAACTGCGAGATTGCCCCTCGTATTTGACGATACATCGTGCGTGTCGGATCTTTGCTGCACAAATCGGGTTCGTCCACGCTGATAAGACGGATATTCTTCTTTAATAACTCCGCAATCATGGATTCTTGCAGCATCAAGTCGCGCGCCAAGCGGTCGAGGCGGAGAATGATAACAGTTTGTATGTCGGGGTTCTCCGCGAGGAAAACGATTAAACTGCTCCACATTGCGCGGTTACTCTCAGCGCCTGAAACACCCTCCTCCGCGAAGCAACGGAGGATTGCGTAGTCGTTCTGCTCTGCATACTTTGCAACGTGGCTCCGTTGAACATCGAGGCCGTAGGAGCCTTCCCTGTCCATAGAGCATCTACAGTATGAGACTGCTGGCATTGGCATATACATATAAGGAAAGAATTAAAAGGCACGTTTACTGCGCTCCTTCTTCCAGAGCGTTCGATACTCCGCATTCAGCGTTTTCCATTCGTCCATAGCAAAATCGCCCGCTCGTTTCTTCTTAAAACTCGCTTCGCGTTGTCCCTGCCGACTGAGGATGTCCGACTGGTAATACAAATCCTCAGCTTTAGCGCGGATTAACTTTAATCGCTCAAGAAGCCTCCTCATTTCTGAGGACTGTGGGAATACTGGCTTCGACATTGCATGTTGGGTACCAAATGCCGCGGACTTCTGTTCCTTACTGAACGCGGCTACAGAGCGTGTGGTTATTGACTATTTTAACGACTGCCACTATGGACTACAAGTCTTTTTTGGCTTCATGGAGCCATATTTTTAATATTCTGCTCGTACTCCTTTATCATGCGCTTTAGCACTTGGCTTCTCCCTCCTGCAAATTCCAAACTGCGCTTGAACTTGTGCATCGGTATTGGAGTGCCGGCATTCCACTTCCCGTAATCTTCCGCGCTCATGTTACAGCCGTGGAAGTTAATGATGGACTGGATAATGTATGCCTGCGTCTGCATCGCCTCCAAAAATTGCTTCGTGTTCTTGCTGCGCTGGTCATAGCCATACAATGCAACCTCCTCTTGGCAGCGTTCCATTTGTGCAAGTGCAGCTTCGCGGAGGACATGACTAGCGGATTTCACTTCTTCTGGTGTCAGGGGTCTTCCATCAAAATGCTGCCTCAAACAACGCTGCACTTGCCGAATGCTGATATTTCCCCATCCAAAAACACTGCTCAAATTGCAGATGGTGTTTAGGATTTGGCCTGTAGAAAAACCCGCAAGATACAGTCCAACGATGCATGCTCTGCGCTGCGCGACTAGCGATAAGGGGATGCCCAGTCTCCTGCCTGTCTTGTGCGTGGATGACGACATTTGTGAGAGGCGTTTTGGGAGGATATTGGCTTACTTTACTGAACTATTAGGCTACCCCCACCGTATAAATGCGACATTAATTTTGAATGGAACTTAATTCCTTTTCTAATAGTGCGCTGAACGGCAGAGCTGCAATACGCAAACGTTCTGAAACTTCGAACTCATAAGTATTAACATCGTTATCGAGGGCATTATCCATACGCACTTGGTGATTGCGACCAAGGAGGAAGTTGAGCTTACTTTCATGCCTTCGGCCGAATTCCGTATGGTGCATGTGCCAGATTGCGTGCATCAATTGCTCAGCACTCCTTCCGAGCCGAATATGACTTGCAACTCGCTTTGCGTATGACGAGAGATTGGTCATTGGCTCCTGAAGCATGCGACAAAATGCAATGACAACTTGCACTTGCTCATCTAAACCCATGCCTGAGAGCCTGCGCCCTGACCTTAGCAGCCCGTCCATCGTAGCCTCGCTATAAAGTGCGAACTGAGTGCTTTCAGAATTGGCTCTTTCAGGAGCGTCTTCGTTTTTCTTGTCCGTAAGGAGGACGACGGAAGATTGCTCAACTCCATCTCGTTTATCCTCTTTTGTTCTCTCTGTATTGTTATGTTCAGCATCAATGCCTATACCCTCGTGAAGTTCCTGCAAGGAGGTTGCTGCTCCTTGGCCGAGAGAGTCGCTACTTAATTGAGCAGAGGTATCTTCAATTTTGTCTATAGGGTCATAGCAATTTTGTGCAGAGTCACCCTCTTGTTCAAGGGGAATCAAATGTCTTTTGTTCCCACTCATCTTGTCTATTTCCACTCGTATATAACCACACTGTTGTAATTCATTCACGCGTCGGCTGGCAGATGCTTTGGAAATGCCAAGCTTGTCTGCGAAGAAAGCATTGTTCGCCCAGCAGTACCCTTCAAGCTGAGACAGTGACAGTACGCGGATTAACAGTCTGTACGCACCATCGGACAGACGTTTGTCCTCTGCTGCTGAAAACAGAGTCTTCCACTGCATTTTCATTTTGAACTTCTTCTTCATCGTACTTGTGGATGATTTTTGCTTTCTTCTGGAGATGGCAGCTCACAAAGCATTCGCCACGTTCCCGCAGTAAGAACATATTTACCAACGGCCTTCACAAGCAACTTTGCATACGCTTCTATTTCCCCAAAATCTCCATTGCAAAGACAAAGTTCAAAGTGCGTATCCATGGAACGGATTTCGCAGTCTATTTCTGCATCAATCGGTTTCAGCTTTGCTTTTGTAAACATCACCGGCTCTGGTGCAGCTCCCCAGTAAACTGAGTGTGAATACATCAATGGATGCAACGGCTCATCGGTTGTGAACCTCGCATTCAATCGCACTTTATCTTCGACCATTGACCAAGCTCTGGGGTCGAATTGGATGACAATGCGGTTATCAATCACTTCGCCCGAAGGCAACCGCTGACTGAGGATTAGATATTTATCCTGAGATGTGATGTTTGGCATCGGCATAAAAAGGAAGGGAAAGAATTAATAGACATCGGAAAAGAGAGCTTTCTTTACTATGGCCTGTGAAGTCACAAAATCCTGAAGTGCAACCGAGGGACAATTACGAAATTCCTCTTTTAGCTGCTCAGGAGGCACATCCACTCCAATCTGAAAGATTGCACGCTTCCTGTCGTGACGGTCTATTGATACAACACTTCCTCCTCTTAGGAGCGCGTAGGCTGCCAACTGCAAATCGGAGGTTTCAAATTGATACATTGCTAGGGTTGGGGAAATTCCAAAGAATCCAATTTCAAATCTTCCTCTTTAGTTTTTTTAGGCAACGGCTTGAGGCCTGCCAAAGCCAGCAGCACTTGTGCCGCTTGGTTTATAAATAATTCTTCCTGCCCTTGCTGGTCACGCTTCATCGTCATATTTCAGCGTAACGATAAGGCAACCTCATTCACGCAAGGGACAATCGTTTATATCTTCCAATTGTCCCTAATCAGACTCTATGTCTCTACCTAGAATTTCTTTCTTCAAACGTTTCACTCTCGTAAAAAACGTATTCTCATCATGCGTTTTCTCACTGATTTTGAACTCAGCCATTTTTTCTACTTCCCCCTCTCTCAATTTCAATTCCTCTTCGATTTTTGTCTGAACCCAGCCAAGAATTTCCCTATTCGATGTCAGCCTTTCTTCCACTATTGCTCTATAGATTAAGCAATGAATAAGAAATGAATGGCCGTGGCTATTTTTATTGTCTCGGAGCTGAACCTGATGTGTTCTTAGAGCCTCTCTATACCCTTCAATTAAATCCTTTAACTCATCAATTACTTCAAATCGCGCCGTCACACTCTGTCGAACAACTACTGAAAAACTATCGGCATCAATTCCCACTGTTATGCCTTCATGAGAAAAATCGAATATATCCGTATTTATTTCTTCTACGCCTTCCAATCTATACATAAAGTGACCTTCATTGCCAAAATATTTGGCAACGGAAACGGCATGCTCAATTCTTTTCCTTAAGGATAAGTTTTCCTTCAGTTTCTCAGGCATTTGAATCTCACCGTATAATACAAAGTGCATAATGAGCTTTGAGAGGTATTCGGGAAAACCAAACTTTTTCCTAATTTGTTCATCAAAACCCTTTTGAAATTCATGCTTGTTCTCAAGGTCTGATTTGCTACTGAATCCAGTTGTAGCAGGAATATTCCATTTCTCTCTAAATTCGAAGATGCCTTTTTGGATTAGGGGCCGAATAATTATCTCTTCAACGATTGCCCTGTCGGGTTTGGGGAGTTGAGTACCTTCTGAAAAAATATTGTCCCAATTAAAGAAAAGCCGTTTGCCGTTTGCATCTTCCATCTTCATATATTCTCATTCTATCTTTTTTAAAGACCTTATACGATACTTGCGAGAGCTAGGGTATCTGTCAGTCTTTCAGGAGAGCGAAGCCGCTGGATGATGCTTAATTTTCGATTAATGCCCTGCCAATAGTTTATGTCGGCCAAAAGCGTTATAATTTCGTTTGAAGCTGGGAGCCATGTTTTACAAATAAGTAAATTATTGTATAATATATATGTGTTTCAAAACAAATATCTATCTCGTTCTAAGAAGGAATTCCATAGATGGGATACTCCGTACAGATGCAAATCTGGCATCTTTGTCAGAAGCAAAGGTGAGCAGGAGATCGCTAATTTTCTTTTTGAACAGAAAATCCATTTTGATTACGAACCGAAACTCAAGATGGGTTCCAAAGTGATACATCCAGACTTTTATCTAAAAGATAAAGATATCTATATCGAGTTCTTTGGAATGAACACACCTCGTTATCGGATATCTACATGGTGGAAGAAAAGAGAATATCGGAAGAATGGATTGAAGCTCATTCCACTTTCGTTTAAGTCACAGGGAAGTCTTGGCGCTGTAATCAAATTCGCATATGAAAAATTGAAGCAAGAAAAGTTTCCACAAACGAAGTATTTTGATTGGAGTATTCGGAACCGAGCATCCAATTTTCAGCATTATTAAATAGCCTTATAATATAGGCTTAAGAAATAGTGAGTGAGCGGTTGGGGCAAGTCCTGAGTAGGAGAAATATTGCCCTCAGTTCAGAAAACACCCAGTCCGCGGAGCCATAGCATCAACAAGTCCA
Organism: bacterium; assembly: GCA_029558515.1. GTDB lineage: Bacteria > Patescibacteriota > Gracilibacteria > Peribacterales > Peribacteraceae > JAKQEM01. The sequence goes on along the minus strand of JAKQEM010000042.1, from coordinate 10,326 downwards.
CCGTGCTGCAGCAAAGAGTGTGCAACTACGGTTTTCTCTTTGGACTCCGTTTCATCCCTTCCCGCAAACAGTATCCAAACCCGCACCTCCGCCCGCGTCATTTTGTCACGAAAGTCCCGACACGCATGCGGACATCCGACGACTCAGCGCACATATCTGGGTCGTCGCATATGAGCTTAATGTTGTGTGATGCGGATCGACACCGATGCTGGAGATGCATCGATTTCCGCCGTTCCCCCGATGGGAAACGTAATCATCGGGGTGGTATGGCCGAAATCAACATCAGTAATGATTGGGATATTCTGCAACGCGGGCTTCGTTTTCAAAATGCTATCAAGAAGATCGGCCGTGACGCCGCTTTTCCTTTCGCATCTTCCAAACACGACTGCACGCACTTGCTTGGCAATTGGTTGCTGGAGGAGTGACTGGAGATTGCGATCAATCACGGCTGGATGGTCCTCGGCATCATCCTCAATGAAAAGAATGACATCGCCGCGGATGTTCGGCATGTATTTCGTACCATGCAGCAGATGAAAGGAGCCCAAGTTTCCTCCAATAATTGTGCCGGAAGCTTTGCCATGTTGGAGAGCACGCCATCCTGCGTTCTGGACAATCTCGGGAGAATCCTGGTTCACCGCCCAACGTTCGTCGATGTATGTCGCTGATGGACGGAGAGAGATTTCTTTCTGATGGAAGAGGCACTTCACAAAATGCTCGAGCGTGTAGTCGAACTCTCTCTTCTGCCCGAAGTTGAAAAAGTGAGGACCGGAATAGGTGACGAGTCCTGTTTGTGCATAGATCGCCGTTGCGAGCACTGTGATGTCCGAGTAGCCGCAGAGAATTTTCGGGTGGTTCGCAATGAGGCTGTAGTCAATGGAATCCAGCAGCTGGTTGCTGTTGTACCCACCGATGACGGACAGGACCAGTTGAACCGACGGGTCGGCGAACGCTTCGTGGAGATCTTCAATCCTATGTTGAACGCTTGATGAATCGAAAGCGTCTCGCTCATTCACATGAGAACCAAATGAAACATGCAGTCCGAGTTGCTTCAATCTGTTACATGCAAGACTCTTGAGATCATCATTGAGCCATGACAGCGCTAAGCTCCTTGCAGGAGCAATGATGCGTACACCATCACCGCTTTTCAACTTCTGTGCGAACACAGATGAAAGTATATATGATTTTTAAAGGGAGAAGGAATGTTCCTTGGCTGTCATGAGGAATTTGACAGATAGATACGGATGTTTAAAGAACTTTCTATGTACTATTGCGAACCGGTAGGAAAGGCAAAAAGGAAAATAGAATGAGGAATACATGAATGCAGATCTGCTCCTCCGAGGAGGGTTCATCCGCAAAGAAATGGCAGGCATTTATATAATGCAGATGAATATTCGATAGAATGGGTATACATTCCGAGCATGCGCTCTTACCGGTACCTGGATGTTGTGATGGCGGCTTTCGTGGCGGTGCTCCTCATCAGCAATGTCGCATCATCGGCGAAAATCGTTGACTGGGGCATCGGTATCGTCGGCCTGCGTCTCAGCTTTGATGCGGGTACGCTTCTCTTCCCATTGAGTTACATTTTTGGCGATGTGCTTACGGAAGTGTATGGATACGAAAAGAGCCGGCGCGTGATCTGGACCGGATTTGCGGCATGCATTCTTCTGGCGGTTTGCTTCCGCGTGATTCAGTGGTTGCCGGGTGAAGCCACCTGGCAGGAGTATGCGGGAGACAAAGCATACGGCGCGATTCTGAGCGGGGTGAGTAGCGGGGGTATTGTCATTGCGAGCCTCGCCGCATACTTCGTCGGAGAATTCAGTAATTCTTTCGTCCTCGCGAAGATGAAGGTGTGGATGGAGGGGAGGTACCTCTGGATGCGTACGATCGGTTCCACACTTGTCGGGGAAATGCTGGACACCGTTCTTTTTGTCACAATCGCATCCGTCTTCGGCGTGTTCCCCTGGTCGATTGCATGGAGTCTCATGGTTGCAAATTTCATGTTCAAAGTCGGAATTGAAGTTTTGTGTACGCCCATCACATACCGCATCGTCGGATTTCTCAAACATGCGGAACAGGAAGATCACTTTGATCGCACTACAAATTTCAATCCATTCATTCTTCGTGTGTAAGTATTCTTGCTCATCATGCAGCCCTCTCCGTTACAGAGGGCTGATGGTATCCAAATGTTTGGGTCAGCAGCATGTCTGCATCTTTATTATGGGGGAAGATCGTCCGTAGTGCTGCAAACAGTCGCAGTATGGAGCCACATGCTGGATGCTGTGACGAATGCATGGTACACTCCAAACCCATGAAAGGATTCCACGCAGACATCGAACGGGCGACAGTGGAGAACACGCATTTTCGCAGGGTGCTCTATACGGGAAAGCACAGCCAGCTGGTCCTCATGTGCCTGCAGCCGGGGGAGGAAATCGGCATGGAGACGCATCCGGAGAATGATCAGTTCTTTCGCTTTGAAAGCGGGGAAGGAACGTGCGTGATCGACGGGCAGACGTACGCGGTCCGTGACGGCTCGGCGATCGTCATTCCGGCCGGAGCGCAGCACAACATCATCAATACATCCGTAACGGAACAACTGAAACTCTACACGATCTATGCGCCGCCGCATCACAAAGACGCTATCGTGCGCGCGACCAAAGAAGAAGCGGAAGCGCATGACGCAGAATTCGACGGAGTGACGACGGAGTGAACTTCGGTACTGTTCCGTGCCTTTCGATCATCCGGTTTTCCCCATACTCCACGGTACTATCAAACCGAAGATGGCATATCCGATCGACATCTGCCATCATCCAAACAACTGCTCATGTGTGCCTGTCGCATGGAAGGTAACCACCTCTCTGTCGGATGTATCCTGACTGATTTCATACAGCAACACCCAATCCCCTTCTATATGACAGTCCCGCAAATGTAACCAGGCACCCTGTAATGCATGATCGCGATATTTCCTCGGCAGAGACGATCCGTCTGCAAGCAATTCCATGATCACATGCAATTTGCGCATATCCTTTCCTGAATGCTTCCATTTGGTGTAATCCTTCCGAAAGCGCTTGGTAGTGCATGTGATGCGCATGCGTCAGAGTGAATGGAGTGAATCCATGAGCGCCGCTTTATCCGTGAACCTCTCGATTCCCCTGCCCCTTTTGGCATCCTGCAAATCTCTGCGCAACTTGGCATTGGGAATCTCCGACGGCTGCACGGGGGTCGGCGTAAACGGCAAACCGCCGCGGCGCTTCACTTCAGTATAGAAAAGAAGGATGGCTTGAGACGGCTTGATGCCCTGCGTCTGCAGGATCATTTCCGCATCCTTACGGAGCATCGGATCAATGCGTTGCTGTAGACGGGCGGAGGGCATGGTCGGATAAGAAAGATACAAATGTACTCCAATTGTATTCTATCCAGATCATCCGATCAAGTGGCGAATATCCTGAAAAGAGACAGAAGTATTCCCATCGTCATGGAAACTGCGCTTATTGGCATGATTGCGTTTACTAGGAAAGAGGAAATCCCCCATTTTTCTTAATCATTGCATCGATCTCCTGCTGGACGCGCGTTATGTGCACCGGAATCACTGTTAGGCGTGTGGTGCGGGAGGGCGTTGAAAGGCTTGTTAGGATGGAACATATAATGAATGAGATTCATTGAATTAGGTAGTTGATGCTTTAAGTACCATTTCCCGCTCCTCAGGCGTGAGCTTGTAGAGGTCAAAGACCATTTCATCAATGGATGAATCAAGCCTATCAATCTCAATCCTAATACTGCCGATTTCTTTTTTCTGCTTCTCAAAAAATTCCATCAATTCAGCTTTCTTTTCAAGACCTAGATTCTTAATTTTCAATAAACCAAAGAACTCATCAAACTCAAGATTGTAAAATTCATCCGCTTTTCTGCTCATCCTCTCAATTCCAAATTCTTGTTTAATCAATCCAATGAATCTTTGTGTCTGTTCCGATAATTGCGCTGTGTAAGTTTCAATCTTCTTGGCACAATCAAGCCACGACTTTGTTTCATCGGGCAAACGAATCGGGAATTCCTTTAAATCCCGCAAAATTAGTTTCGGAAACATTTTTCTGTTGGATTTTGGAGTTGAATAAATAAAATAGTAAGACATCAATGCACTATTAAGGATCAACAATAAGACATGTAGGTTTTCCTTGGAATCTGTCCTACTAAGGACATTAATAATGCTGAGATTATTCAAATATGTGTCGTCGGTATAGGTGCAAACCAAAGAACGAGGATGCTTTCCTGTAATTTCACGAATCAAAATTCTTGGCCTAACGAATACCTCAAATTTTCGTGGCTCGGCGAGATGTTCACCATATCTGAGAAAATAACTTTCACCATAAACGGTGTTCCTGCCTATGTCTTTCCCGTCTAGGTAAGGATAGGTATTTTCGTCAATTTTGTGGTCACAATCAAATGGACGATTCTCAACATCCTCTTTTGTCTGCTTAGGATTTCCCTTTCCCGCTTGGTATGCTTTAAGGCCTGTACTAACGAAAAAATCCTGCTCAAGAGGCAATGCTCCTTTCTTCATCTTCATCAAAATGTCAGAACTGTCTTCTGTTGAAGCAACTTGGAACCGACATTGATCGTCATCCTTCCATGTTGAGCAATTAATGAATTTGTAATTTTCCGTAGCTAATTCCTCAGGCTTATGCACATCCAAGACCTTACATTTTTTGCCAATTATTCCTTTTTTAAAAATTGCGATGATAGTTTCTACATTTACCCCTTCAAAAGAAGTGCCGAAGAGCTGGACAATGTATTGAGGAGCCGAATGCTCCAATAAATATTTTCTCAGTTTTGAAATTGAAGAAATTTTCAGCAATGAATTGGGTACGATAAATCCTAGCCTTCCCTCGTTATGTAACAACTTCATGGATTGTTCCATGAAAAGGACGAACGTATTGACCTGATATTCAGATGTTTGAAAGTTTTTGTAGTAATACTCTTTTTCGGCTTCGCTTATTTTCTCTCGCGCATACACATAGGGCGGATTTCCAACAATCACATCAAAACCGCCTTTGTTGAAAATGTCCTCAAATTCCTTCTTCCAAGAAAACGCCTTCGTCCCTGCTACGGCCTCATCTTCAATCAGGCTATTCCCACACTTGATATTGTCCTTCAGCGTTACCAACTTCTCGCCCTTGTGCGCTGTCTTGAGCCACAAAGATAGCTTCGTAATTTCCACGCTTTCCTGATTCAAGTCCACGCCATAGATATTATTTTGCAATAACCCTTTTATCATTTCTTCTAATCCAAAAAGATCCGACTGTATGCCCTGCAAATCAACAAGAAGGCTTGCTACGCGCTTATTCTCTGCAAGAAGGTAATCAAGCACTTTCACCAAAAACGCACCGCTTCCACATGCGGGATCAAGCACCTTCACGTTATGCAAAAAATCTTGATACTCGGTGTATGCCTTTATTGCCCGTTTATTATAGTTCTTTTCTTCAATGTCTTCCTTGAGTCCATTCTTCTCAAGGATTTTCCGTTCATGCTCCTGCAAATATGCACCGAGAGTGTTCTTCACGATGTAATCCACGATGTAATCAGGCGTGTAGAAAATGCCGTCCTTCTTCCGCTTGGAAATAGCCTGATCCATTTCTTCGGTAGTCGCAACATTCTTCAATTCCTCAATGTCGCTGATGGACTGCTCAAAGATATGGCCAAGGATATTGACGCTCAAATCTTCCGCGAAATCGTACTTCCCGAAGTCTGTAAACTTCTTACAAATTGCGTCCTCAATTTTAAAGGCGTTAAGGATAACATCTTCCTTGAAGAGTTCGCCGTTGTAGCCGTTCGGTATACCGAGCTTGTCGCTTCCTTTGTCTATAGCCGTAAAGAAGCCCTTGAGAATGTCCCATACTGGAATGGTCAGCCCCAATTTTTCCGTATGAAAGATCACTTCTTGCAGCTTGTTCTCAGGGAGCAGTCCCAAGTCTTCACAGAAACAAGTGAAGACAATCCTATCAATGACCTTTTGCGCCTTCTCAACGGCAAGAGGGAACGTTTCACGCTTGATCGCATTATGCTCAACGATGTTACGAATCAGCTCTTGGCGCAGTTTGCGATATTCCTTGTAAAATGCCTTACTGATTTCTTCTTCTTCAATGCGGATTGTGGAGAGAATTCTTTCGGTGTTCGTTATGCCCTGCTTCGTGACAAAGTTCTCGGCATTCAAGAGGAAGTAGAACTTCTTGAAGACAAAGTAATCGTCCTCTTCGCTCACAAGCTCTGCCAGAGTGAACCGCTCATAGTCCAATTGATTGTCCTTCAGAAGGCGCAGCTCAAAGAAGTTTGTGGCAATGACAAAAGAACAATCTTTGAACTGAGGCTTATACTTGAACGCCTGTTGAATAGGGCTAAGGTTCCCTTCTCGTTGCTGTGACTTATCAAGGGGTGTGTTCACGTCCTTGATTTCCACGACTGCCGCCACACGCTTGGTGTCATGAGAAAAGTAGCCGAGGATCGCATCAGGTTTTTGACCTCCGGTTTCGGTAGCCGCCTTGGGGTCAATCGTATAGACCTCGTTTGGGAATGCTTTGTACCCGAGGACTTCCACGAAAAAGCTCTGATTGAAAGCTTGTTCGCACTGAGTTTCCGTTTTCTTTTTCAAACTTCCATTATTGTACGATTCATACCAACTCTTCACAATTTCCATCTTTTTTGCAAATTCAGGCACAGGATACTCCCGAAGTTCTGCTCGAAGTGTTTTATTCTTGAACAGCTGTGCCATACGCTGAAATCTATCGGAATTATTCACATAAAGGAATAGGAATCAGCCGTCTTCCCTCGCCTGTACGTCTCAAATCTTCTAAACATGCTGCACCATCCCGCCCCTCTCCCATCCAACCCCACATCCGTCTCCCACACTGTTGCGCATTCCCCCGCACCGGTAGACTATCCCTTCCATGCACCCCGTTCCGCCCATGCACGGCGAAGAGTTGGACGCCATCCTGAAGGCGGTCACCACGAAAGATCGCAAAACATTCACTCGCATGTTGAATGATTTTGAAGAAAAGTACGATGTGAAGTACGGGGCGATGGATCCGCAGGCGGCGGCCGTCATTTTCCAAAGCTGCCACATGATTGTGGAAAATCCACAGTCCACTCCTGAACATATAGAGAGTGCGCTGCGCATGATGCGCGTCATTCTCAATACGAAAGCATGCATGCAACATCACATGTCCGATGTGTTTGATCTGTGCATGCGCTTTCTGGATCATCCGGACGGCAACGTGCGCAATGCGATCGTGCATCTTCTGGATCGGTACAAATTCGGCATAACGCTGCTATTCCCTGAGAGAATTTCTACCGAAGACAATCCATATGAAAGATTGTTTTTGGATCAGTATCTGCGGATGATCGATCTGGAAACGTCGTTCCTCTCGCGCCATCCCGCCATCGCGCGTGCCGAGAGCAGAAGGAAACATCTGCCCATGTCCACCGATACCAAAGATCCGATCCTCAAGACGATTCGCAGAGCCATCGAACTATTCGGCATGGGATTGCTCATTGAGCAACTGGCGGAAAAATATCATGTATCATTGCCCTATTCTTTCAATATGGATCTCACGGATACGTTCCCCTCCCCCGCTCAAACTATTATGGAAAAACCCGCCGCCCTCTACCAATTGAAAATCCAGGCAAAGGACATCCGCCCGAGCATCTACCGCACGATCGTGGTGCCGGACACCGCGACGTTCTACGATCTGCACGTGTACATTCAGGATGTATTTGCGTTGAGCGATTATCACTTGTTCAGTTTCGAAGTGCCGATTCCAGGTTCCGCACGACCGTCCTTCATCGAAGCGCCGTACGGAGATCCTGACCCGTGGGATGATACGGGGAGACAAGCAACGGACACGAAGTTGAAGGAGGTACTCAACCCACTGAGAAAGCGATGCGGCTACTGGTACGATTTCGGCGATGATTGGAAATTTTCCATTGAACTGCAAAAGATACTGCCGACCGATGTCATTGATCCCAAGAGACTGCCACACTTACTGAAGGCGAAAGGTCCGAACCTATTGGAAGACTGCAGAGGCAATTGGGGATTTGCGGATCTCCTGGATATGTACGATGCGCTGCGAGCAAAGAAGAAATGGACGAAGGAACAGAGGGAAGAATTGGAATGGAGAGGATTCGACAGTGCGGAAGACTTCCGCGCCACCATGGAGGAACTGCACGATCCGCAGTGGGAAGAATTCTCATTTACAAACCCGCAACGGCGTTTGCGGGAAATCAACGCGGCGAACGAACGATGATTCACGCGTGATGCTGCATCTTCCTCCGCGTCGACCACCCGATGGTGCGCAAGGTGCGCAGAATGTCGGTATGTTCTTCCTCCTGTAGCATCTCCCTGCCATACCGTTGCGTCTGCTCTTTCGTGGAATAGGGAACGGTGGCGGACAAATATGCAGACAGGAGACGACCGAACACCGACGGCTTTCCTTCCCTGACCCCATCGGCCCGATGCATCCGCCGGATGGATGACGATGTGCGTGCATCCTCTGTTCCATGAGAAGAATGTTCCTGCCTTGCCCTTGTAGCAGAAGAGTGCGTGTCCGAATGATTCCTGCGCAGGAACACAGGTGCCATCGCCATGAACGCACGTTGGAATCGTGATTCCTCTCGCCGTTCTTCTTGATGGGAACGATGTGCGTCCGTACCAACCGATGACGGCGACGCGTCGCGCGCACCTTTGGCGGCACCGTTCGCACGTTCTTTCGTGCGCTGAGAATCGGCGGAACGTTCCTTGATGCGCTCACGCGCTACTCGCACAACTCGACGGAGCGTCCGAAAAGGCGACAGCACCGCATGCAGCGTTCGGCGCAGCACACGAGTGAGGTAAGACAGGAATCGTCTCACACGATGCATCATCTTTCTCCCCGCGATCAACAGAGCTTCGAGGAAACGCGATGCGTTCCTGCATGCATGCCAAGCCTTCTTCACCAATGCATGGAACCAACGCAGCAGACTGCGCAAAAACGTGCGAAGCACGGAGAGCAGTTCTTCCGTGAGACGCATCAGAGCGGGAAGAAGTTTCAACAGCATTTTGCTGAGCAAAAGTATCAATCCGCCCACGAAGAGGAGGGGCGCCAGCAGCAGAGCGATCAATACGCCCAGTCCGCCCCGGCCGCCGGATCCCGATTGCTTCTTGCCGTTATTCTCCTCCATGGACCAGGAAAATACCCAGAAGAGGAAGAAGAGGATGACGAAGGTGAAGACAATGTTCATGATTAATATAATATAATATATTTTTTATATGTCAATATCGTCAGATTGTCCAATACGACTATTTTTCATGATCCGTTGAACAATCCATCCGTCGTATGATGCTTTGGAGGATTGCCTCTCGTTCTCCGAAGTTTTCTGTTGCGACATGAGGAGGAGCCTGCCACACTTTTTTCATGACACTGCCGCGTTTGATTCCCGCCGTGCTGTGGACGTCCATTCTCTGGATCGGCACGACCGTACCGATCACGCTTGCGCAAGACGCATCACCGCGCATCGCCCCGCCCGGCTTTCGGGAACTTAGGCACGAACCCGGCGTGACGATGTGGCGGAAGGGAAAGGAGTACGTGCAAGTCATCTCACCGCATCGTGGCGCGACCTTGCACATGTTGCACGGCAAGGTGATTCCTTCCGAAGGGCAGGGAACGAATTTTGAGCGACGCGACCTGCGGGACTGGTGGACGGAGTGGAAACGAGGAGAGCCGATGGCACTGACGCTGCTCAACGGGCAATTCTTCAACATGGCTGACTCTGCCAAATCGCCACTGGCTTTCTCCGCCAAGATCGACGGCATCGTCTATGCGGGATACGGGGACGAGGTTGAGTATAACGGACGCAAGATGCTGCTGCGCATCGCAGAGAGGCGTGCGACGGTGGAACCCTACGATGACGACGCCGGCAGTCTGTACGCGCTGCCCGAAGCAAACGTCATCGTGGGATTGCGGCCGGATGTGAGCAAATCGGGCGGTGTGCGCCGCGGCAGAACCTTCGCGGGAACGATGCCCAACGGCAACCTCCTGCTCTTCTCCTCCCCCGCCGCGAGCCAGCGCTACGCCGAGCGAATCCTCATCGCCTTCGGCGCGGACCGCGAGCGCATCATGATGCTCGATGGCGGCGGTTCCGCACAGTTGATCCACGATGGCACGCTCCTCATCCCCGCACGGACAAACAGCACAACCGTCCTGCGCACGGTCCCGCTGGCCATCGGGGTGACGCGGGGACGATGACGCCCCCCCCCCCCCCCCCCCCCCCCCCCCCCCCCCCCCCCCCCCCCCCCCCCCCCCC
>JAKQEM010000041.1 GCA_029558515.1 bacterium | reverse complement strand
CGGCCGGAAATAGTCTATTGTGAATCCTGCTATTTGGCCGCTGTCTATTGATGAGCACGGGCAGGATTCACCCTGCCTGCCCGCCGTAGTCCGCCGCGGCGGACGAAGGTGGGAGCGACCCCGAGCTTGTCGAGGGGGAGTTGAAGGGTGAGGAGTGCTATTTGAAGGAGGTGTATTGAGTATGGAGTATGGGGTATTGTGTACGCTTGCTTAAAAAACCCTTCCATACCCCATACCCGATACTCAATACGCAATACCCAAAGCAGCATGCCATTTCGCATTTCGCATTATATACTCATCGTATGCAGCAGACCTGCCGCAACCCCTGGTGCGCTCAAGCCTTCACCATTACGGATGATGATCTCGCCTTCTACGACAAAGTCAGTCCGGTGTTTAACGGCAAGAAGGAGCCGATCCCGCCGCCAACCTTGTGTCCGGAGTGCCGGATGCAGCGGCATCTTGCATTTCGCAATGAACGGAGTTTACAAAAGCGAACATCATCATTGAGCGGAGCACCGATTGTCTCGATGTATTCTGAAGACAAGCCTTTCCAGGTGTACAGCCAATCGGAATGGTGGAGTGATCATTGGGATCCCCTGCAATATGGACAATCTTGGGATGCAAGCAGCAGCTTCTTTTCACAGCTGGCATCACTCCTCAGTGGTGTTCCCAAAAATTGCCTTCACAATCTGGAAGCAGAAAATGCTGAGTATGCCAATTATTGCTGGCACAATAAGAACTGCTATCTCATATTCGGGAGTGACAAAAATCAAGATTCCCTGTACTCGCTTTGGATTTACGAGTGCCAAAACGTTGTGGATTGCGCATTCTGTTACAATTCTTCTCTCCTCTATCAGTGCGTGGATAGTGTGCGATGCTATCAAAGTGTGCACTGCCAAGATTGTGAAGATGTTCGGGATTGTTGGTACGGATATGACCTCAAGGGATGTTCACGCTGTTTTGCTTGCGTCGGCTTACGACAGAAGGATTTACATGCATTCAACAAACCTGTAACTGAGGAGGAATGGAAAAGCCTGATACGACAGGGTATGACGAATCGGATGGAGCAAGCCTTTCTTGCATTGCGGCAGACAAGACCGCATCGGGCCGTACATCATATCAATACTGAAGATGCACAAGGGGAGTACATCGTGCATTCGAGTCGCATCATTAATTCATTTGATATTCGTAACAGCCAGGATATTCGATATTCACACGACATATTTGATCGAGGGAAAGACTGCGCACATTGCTCCTTCTCAGGCGAAGCCGAATTGTGTTACGAGTGCTACGAAGTAAAAGGACACGCTATTGCCTTTTGTAACCGCAATTGGCTGCCCTCGTCGAATTCCTTGTACCTGTGGGATTGTGATGACTGCCATCATTGCTTCGCATGTGTTGGTCTTCGCAAAAAAAGTTACTGCATCCTCAACAAGCAGTACACCAAGGAAGAATATGAGGCACTCGTTCCCAAGATCATTGCAAAGATGAGAGCGGATGGAGAGTGGGGAGAGTTCTTCCCTGTGACGATGTCTCCTTTTGCCTACAACGAAACCGTCGCGCAGGAGTATTTCCCGCTCACGAAGGAAGAGGTACTGGCGCGCGGTTGGAAGTGGCGCGAGCAGACGGATGAAATGCCAAAGGTGGAGAAGATCATTCCCGCCGCACAATTACCTGATTCCATTAACGATATCCCGGACGATATTCTCAACTGGGCCATCGAGTGCGAAGCGACGAAGAGACCCTTCAAGATCATCAAGCAAGAACTCGAATTTTACAGACAGATGCGCCTACCCGTTCCCCACTTCCACCCCGATGAGCGGCACAGGAGGAGGATGGCACTGAGAAACCCCAGGAAACTCTGGAAGCGCGAGTGCATGAAGTGCGGGAAGGCAATCGAGACGAGCTACGCACCCGAGAGGCCGGAGATCGTGTACTGTGAATCCTGCTATCTTGCCGCTGTCTATTGATGGGTTTGTGCAGGATTCACCCTGAGCGACCCCGAGCTTGTCGAGGGGGAGTCGAAGGGTGAGGAGTGCTATCTACAGGAAGTGTATTGAAGGGCGAATGAATTCGCCCGGTTTTCTCTTCCTGTCACCGCCGACTAAAGTCGGCGGTTAACGTACGGTCTTGGCAAAATAGGCCTCACGTTAACCGGCGATTTCAATCGCCGGACAAGGAAAGCCTCCAATACCCAATACCCCCTCCTTCAAAAAAGGAACCCTTGCGGATTCCTTGATTGCGCTGCCGCCCTCCGTACGCCGGGTTCTGTCTGACGCGGGGTGCGAAGCCCGCGCGAGATGATCATCTCTCTGGAGCGACCGTTGCCGATCGCTTCTCGTCGCTTGCATGCAAGCAAACGGTGCGGAGGGGTGCGGGGAGCGACGGAACCATCGCTTGATTCCTGCACCCATTTCCTCCTTGCTCCACCATGAGTTTACCGATCATGCATACACGTGTATTGCACGATCCCCGGTTCCCGGGGCGTTTCACCTCCATCCTCGGCCGAAACCGAAAACGAAGTTCGTCTCTGTGGCACTGGTCCTGCCGCGCCTTTGCCGAATATATGACGCGGCGACGGGTGTTACCCGCATGGCGTTCCGGTGGAGCCCGGACGTTCCTCCCAGCACCCTTGAGGCATTGCGCGCCAGCGCGCAAAGTGACGATACGATGCCCCAAGGGTGCTGGGCGATCATCGAAAGAGCGGTCCGTCCATTGTCGCATTTCTCTGATCATTGTGCAATGTACTACTTGGGTTTTTTTGATTTGGATTGTAGAGTTGACCCGGATCGCCGCTTTAGCTTCCACCTTCGTCCGCCGCGGCGGACTACGGCGGACAGGCAGTGGTTGAGTATCTGATCCTTATCACATCGCTTCCATCATCGCGCCACCGTAGCTCAGCGGTAGAGCAACTCACTTGTAATGAGTAGGTCGGGAGTTCGATTCTCCCCGGTGGCTCCATTCCCTCGTCCTTAGTCCTTCGTCCTTCGTCCATCCTTAGTCCTTAGTCCTTAGTCCTTAGTCCCCCGTCCCTCTTCCTCTGCCTCGTGGATTTCTTGTCGGCAGAGGATTTCACCGCTCCCGGCAACACAACCGTGAAGGTGGTACCCGCGTTTTCTTTGGAGGTGAATGTGATGGTTCCGCCCAGACGCTCAACGATGGACTTGCAGATGGAAAGGCCCAGCCCGTTGCCGTCGGTGTCGAACTTGCGGACGTTATCGGCACGGAAGAAGCGTTCGAAGATGCGTTTCTGCTCCGCCTTGGGAATGCCGATACCGGTGTCCTCCACGCGGATCACCACACCGCCACGCCGCGCCCCCACCGTGAGCGCCACCCGCCCCTTCCGACGGTACGACGAATATTTCACGGCATTGCTGAGGAGATTTTGCAGGATGATCTTCAGGAGAACCGGATCACTCCGTACCATGAGCGGCTGCTTCGGCCCGGTGAACGTGCAGGACACACCGGATTCTTGCGCGAACGCTTTGCACTCCCCGTGCGCATCCGAAGCAAGCGCGGAGAGATCGACATCCCGGATGGCTGGCTGCACGCCCTTTCCCTCGTACTGTGCGGCATGGAGGAGCGTCGTGAGCAGCGACAACATGCGATCACTCGCGCGTCGCATCTCGACCAGGTACCCGCGCTGCGCCGAGGTGAGCGATTTCTTTTCGTCAGCGAGCAGTTCCACGTACCACTGCAGAGAAGCGAGCGGCGTGCGCAGCTGGTGGCTCGCAAGCGTGACGAATTCCGATTTTCGTTCCTCCAATCTGCGCTCCTCCGTAACGTCCTGAAAGACGATGATGCCGCCGAACAGATGCTTTCCTGCCAGGAGCGGGCTTGCTATGTACGTCACGGGCAGCAGTGACCCATCCGCACGACGCACGTTCTCGAACGCCCCCGCCGGAGACCGGACGAGAGCACGCCTCTTCAAAGTCACCCCGAGAGGATGCTCCCCGTGTGCCTCCCCGTCGTTCCAACAGAGGAACAGCACATCGGAAGCCGCCCTGCCCCGCATCTCTTCCTCGGTGATACCGAGCATCGAAACGGCAGCCGGATTGCAGCCGGTCACCTTGCCGGTGCGATCCACGGTGATGATTCCGTAGGCGATCGTCGTGAGAATGGCGCGGTCGAGCACATACTGCTTCTTCAACGCATCGGTACGCAGCGCAATTTCCTCTTCCAGATGATCGTACAGGCGTCGCAATCGCACCGAGAGATCTACGAATACTCGCTCCAGTACGCCGACTTCGTCCTCCGTTGTCACCGTCCTTTGCACCGTCCACTGTCCTGGTCCCAGTCGCCGGACCGAAGCGGTGAGACTGCGCAGTGGCTGCGTCACCTGCCTGGCGAGCAGCAATGCGAGCGTTCCGGCAAAGACCAGCAGCATCGTGCCCGCCGCCGCATGGGCGAGAGCGAGTCGCCGCACGGCGGAGAGCGCATCGCGACGTTCCACCTCAACGAGCATGCCCCACCCCAGAACCGGCAGAGGCCGGTAGGCCGCCAGCGTATCGCGTCCGCGCTCGTTCTCCCTGCGCCCCACACCGCCGTCCATCATCAGGGTCCGCCGTTGTCGAAGATCCTCCGCTTCTCCCAACGTGAGCGTGAAGGATTCTTCCGGCTGCAACGACGAGAGGATCACACTCACACCGCTTTCCTCGGGGGGGAGAAAGGCCAGCCGTGCCGTGGGGCCGAGCGACGGAACAACGGTCACAATCGGCCGGAGCGCATCGCGCGCGTCAAAGCGCATCGCAACCGCACCCGCAACGCGTTCTCCCTGCCGCACCGGCACGAGAATGTCCACGCTCTCCCACCCCCGATCCGTGAGACGGGGGATGAGAGAGGAACGGGGGATGCCGTCCCACCTCAGTCCGTCCGTCTCTCCTCCGGTACCCGTCCGCTCCCCGCGACCGTTGAAAAACGCCATCCCCAGTAGCGCCGGCTCCTCCTCTCTCAGAGCATGAAACAGCGGTGTGATCGCACCGGTGGTCTCCCCGCGGCTCACCCACGTCCGCACATCTTCCCGCATCGCCGTAAAAGATGCCCGTTCGCGGTAGCTTCGCACTGTGCTGCTCAGAGCATCCTCCGAGACGACGGAGAGCGTGAGAAGCTGCGACCGAACGGATTGCTCCAATAAGGTCCGCGCGATCCAGAAGGAGAGCGTGGTGAGCACGACCACGACGAACGCCGTCAGAATGACGGTCTGCGAGACGATGCGCGTCTGCAGGGACAGTGCCGGAGCGGGGACTAAGCGGAGCGGAGGAGTCGCAGGCATGCAGAATGTGTGTTTTTCCTTTCCATTATACCAAAAAAGACGATTTTTCGCCAGACAGAAGCACCGCCCCGATGGTCATCGGAGCGGTGCCAAATACTCACAAGAAACCGCTTACCGCGTAACGCAGATTTCATCTGCACTCCCCAGAGGTTCGACCATGAGGGAACACACTTCGATGCGATTGCTGGCCGTTCTGCTGATGGTGTACTCCGTGCTGGCGCCTGATGCAAAGCGAGGATCTTTGGGAAGCGCGAGCAGGTAGGAACCGGTGAGTTCACGGAGATTGACGAGGGACGCTCCCGCCACATCCGTCCCACATTCGCCCGGAAGAGTCGCACCCGTACTTGCACAATCCCCTGCCTCACACACACAAATTTCATACCGGGTTCCGGCAACGCTATCCCGGAGATCCGGCGGATAGTTACCGCTGTTATCGATCGCGTACTGATACACGGCGCTGAGGATGGTGTTCACATCACTGCGGCGCTGCGAATTTCGTGCGTCTCCCAGCTGCTTCGTCGGGTTGATCGCGACGATCACGATGGAGGCAAGAATGGCAATGATGCCGATCACGAGGAGCAGCTCAATCAACGTGAACCCTCGTCGTGCGTGGAAGGCCTTGTGCATAAAAAAGGGGGGAGAAAAGAAAGAAAGATGGAACGGCCCCGCCGTTCTTCCGTGGCTCGTAGTATACCAAGTTCACGATTGCGTGCGTTTTTTCCGCTTGACGCTCATGTGAACGGTGACAAGTTATGAGTTTCATACCATCACTCACACATCAACGTGGTAGTCGCCTGTCGGCAGAATCCTTCCTGACACACCTGCCATCTTACATTGAGCGGATCGGTGCAGGCGGGCGGTGCGCAGGATGCACACATGCGTTCGGCGAGCACATCCACGGGCGAGAGGGAGATGGCGGTTGCAAAATCCCGATGGTACGAACGGGGTTGTTGCAGCCGGATGGTGCGCGACACGCGGAAGGTGATCGCAACACTGGGACGATCATCGGACACCGACGTATTGCGCACTTCAAAATTTTGCACCGCCACCTGCGCCGAAGTGATCGACTCACGCAATGTATGCTCAATGACAGTCACCCGTCCGTCATCCACGCCGATGAGCACGGGACTCTCCTCCTCACTGCCCATTTGCAGCGCCAGATACGAACCGGTCTGCCCCTTGGCCGGATGCACGATGCGCTCGGCTGCACGAATCCGTAAGGTGACGGTCTGCACCGCCTGCGTACCGTTCAATTCCACGAGCGCGATTGTCTGCTGGAGCATGCGATTCTCCGCACTGGAGAACAGGAGCGGAATCGTGAGGATCGCCACGAGACCAAGAATGCCCATATAGAGAATCAATTCGATCAGCGTGGCGCCCCGATGACTGCGCGGGAAGATCGTCACGGACAGAGCGGGACGGGAAAGGATGCCACCTCGGTCCACGTACGGACGCTCGTTGCGGGGAGCAGCTGATCGATTGCGATCTCGAGGCGACGCGTACTCTCTCCGTGCATGCCCGTGATACGAAGCAGACGATCCGTATTGCCGCTTCCGCAAATCGCCTCGATGGTGCAGGACCCCCGTTCGAATGTCTGCAGCTCACTCCCGCCGTAGCCGGAATCCTCCCGCAGTGCAAAGAGCGCCTGCTCCGCGCAGGCCTGTGCGTTGGCCAACGCTTGCGCCGCCTGTTCCAACGCTTTGCCGTTCTGTTCCGCCGCCCATCCCAGGAGCATCAGAGAGAACGACGTGGTCGACACGATGATGCCCACGCCGAGGACCGCAAGCAGGAAGACGTAGCCGGGGCGGGAGGAAGCGTGCATCACGGGCATGTGAGGGAAGCGGAGCCGGGACGCAACACGTACCATGCGCCGTCCGTCAGCATGTACGCACGATCACGATCGGTGTCGTAGACGACGACACGTCCGTCGCCCGCATCCCTGTCGAGCCATCCCAAATCCGACATGCTCCCCCCGATGCGCACCGCCTGAAATTCCTTCCCTCCCTCGTTATTGCCGACGGCGACGAATGCCACGCACGCCGTGGAGTCCATGGCCAAGTCTCTCACATCACCCCCGATATCGTGGGTGGGCGGTGCGGGATCCGGCGGAACAACGGGCGGCACGAACCCGGCGGGAGACATCGTCACACGCATCAGATCCTTGATTCCCGATCGCCCGAGCATCGCAACACCGGCTGCTGCCGCAATGTGCGTACCGGGCAAATCATCCAATGGATTGTACGATTCGCCGTCGGGAAGAGAGAAAGAGGTTTCTCGCGCGTCCGCCGCGCGGATCGGAACGTTGACATCGGAAGTAGCCAAGAGCGCCGACGTGCCGGAGACGGCGATCGAAAGAACATCGGCGGTGACATCAAGAGTGGAAGCGGCATTCACCAGCGCCAATTGATCCGGATCAGCAATGTCGAGGAGATACAGTTCCTTGATTCCTTCCTCCGCATCGTACGCCGCACCGACGAGCATCCGATCCCCGCGGAGCGCAAGCGAGCGGCCGCGCGCCTCCCTCTGCAGATTGTATGTTGTCACGGGTGCCGTCGTACCGGAAAGCAACGCGGGATGGGTGATGTCATACACTTTCAACTCTCCGGCAACATCATCCGTCAACACGTAGAGCCGTTCGCCGCGCACCGCAAGATCCAACCCTGCGGCGCCCAGATCGACGGACGTCGCCAACTGTGGATTGGAAAGCGACGAGAGATCAATGACGTAGAGCCCGTCCTCCTCCTCGCTCGTGGCGAAGAGATAGTCTCCTTGGAGCGCCGCGGCGGAAAACAGCGGCGTGACGCCTGCGATGGAACCGCTCCCCTGCACGATCACGGTACCCCAATCCCCCACGGCGGGCGGCGCGCGCCAGTCGGTGAGTTCACTGATGAGGAGAACGCTGCCCGAGCGATTGTATCCGCGCTTCCACTTCGTCTCCGCCCGGAGACGCAGCGAATCGTCACCCGCCTGCGTGATCGAAAGAGCCGTGCGGAAGCCCTGCGCATCGGTCACGGGTTCCGGCGTCAGCGTCCACACGCCTGTTCCTTCATCAATCGCCACTCCGCGCACATTTCCCGCTTCGTTCTCCAGTACGCCGAAGTCCGTATCGCGCAGGGCCCGGGCGGCTTCCAACGCACGTTGTGAGAGTCGAACGGCGTGAATGCGGTCGCCCGCCATGATGGTATTCTCCTGCCCCAGGAGCATACTCAGACCGATGCCGCTGAGAAATGTCCCCAGCAAGCCAATTCCGAGCATCACCTCCAAAAGCATGAATCCGCGCCGCCGGCGATGGAAGAATGGACAACGCATGAACGGACGTCAACTGGTACTGCCGAAGGAAGGGGCCGGAAGCGCGGGGACGCTCATTCGCAGGTCGGCTGGCCGAACTGCAGGAGGACGACGATGTCCTGGAAGTCCGCCGATTCACCCGTGAGTGACGCACCCAGCTCTCCCAAGAGCAGCACATCGTACTGGCCGATCGACACCTTCCCGTCTTCCGTCAGGTACCCATCCAGGAACGATGCCAGCTCCTGCTGTCCTCCGAACGCAGGGTAATTGGGCAGCGGTGCGCCGTTGCGGAAGACGCTGAAGTGTCCGGTCTCGTCGTTTGTGGTGTAAGATTCCTGGAACCGCAGCCAGTTGCGCTGCTTGTACTTTCCGTGCATGTTCACTGCGAAGCTCGCACCGGCCGGAATCTCGGGCGTCACCTCGCTCTCTCCGCCATCCACGTCTTTACCCTGGAAGAGACTCTTCCATTTGTTCCCATTCACCTTGTACGACAGATCCACATTGATCTCCGGTCCGCCCGCACCGAACGTGATCTCCGAACCGAGCACGGTGACAGTCACGGCAAGATCACCCCTCACCGTGATCAACCCGTCCTCGGCAATACTGAATCGATCCGTGCAGAGGGGTGCCGATACCGGCTCGTCAATCTCCTCCGCACACGCGCCCTCCGTGTCTCCATGCGCACGATGCACCGGCCAGGCCGACGTACCGACGCAGAGCGTGTGACGATTGCCGGGATTGCCCGGCGGCACGTGGCAGATCAGTTTCTCGCCCCGATCACAGGTGATTTCTTCGTCCCCCGGAACGCTGCTGCCACCCCCGACGACCAGCACGGAGGAAGCCGCTCCTGCGGATGCCGGGACGGAAGATGCCGCCTCGGATGCGGCGGGGGAATTCGTCGTTCCTTCAGACGCAACGGATGATGCGACATCTTCCGATGAAGCCGTTCCCTCGGATGCGGCTTCGGACGATGCAGAACCGATCACCGCCTCGCAGGAGCCATCCACGGGAAATACGGGGTCCGTCGGCACTTCATGTTCCTGGACGGCCACCGGCATTCCATCGATGCAAATCGTGATCGTATCCGGCGTCGTGACGGCGATGGATTGTTGGTAGACCTCAATGTTGATCGTGCGCTCCGCATCATTGATGGTGGTGAGGGTCACTTCCCCCGTCTCCGACGGTCTGCCATCCACCTTGGAATAGGCCACTTCATTCAGACCTGGCCGCACTTTGATGGTGGACGGCATCGGGTACACTTCGTCGAATGCAGGATCGCGGTTTTCGTAACTGTCTCCTTTGTAGAGAACGCCCGCCGGAACGTAGAACCCCCACGCATCATCTTCCGCACCCCCCTGCGACAGCAACCGCGCCCGCTCGATGCCTTGCGCCACTTGTTCGGTGGCAAGGTTGAGATCGCTCTCAATTTGATAATCGCGATAGATGGGAACCGAAAGCCCCGCCGTGACACCCAGCACACCGAGCACGATGATCATTTCAATGAGAGTAAAACCGGAGCGACGCATAAGGAGGGATGGAAGGGAAGACGACGCGGCACAGTGTATCGCGTCTTGCGTGCGCGAGCGCGGCGGAACGGAAAAATCACTTGACGATGGCTCCCTTCTACTCGTTGCTGCAACCCACGCGCGGATCGGGCGCATGACACTCTCCCAAGTAATCACCGTGATTGCTGTGCGCCGGCCACGCGGCTTCGGGAACATGGAGCGTAAGAGGCGGATCGGGTTCGCAGTGACAAATGGTCAGTTTGTCATCGATGCTCACGACGATTCCCTGTCTTTCGATGAGCACCGACACCTCTGCCTGCTCATTGCGCAACGACGTGAGAATGATGGAGCCGGTGACGCTGGGCACGCCTTCGAGCGGCGAGAACGTAACCTCCCCCAATCCCGACAGGGCGATTTCCCCGGGCAGAGCGAACAATTCGTCGTACTCCACCATGCGCTCCGCATAGCGTTTTCCCGCAAAGATCGTCGCCTGCGGCACCGAAAAACCCCACGGCTGCCCGGCCGTGCCCGTCTGTGCCAAAATCCGCGCGCGCGACAGCGCCTGGCTCACCTGCTCCGCGGCAATGTGGAGATCGCTCCGAATGCGATAGTCGCGGTAGGTGGGCGTGGCGATGCCCCCGATCACCGAAAGGACGCCCAGCACGAGGAGCATTTCCAGCAGCGTGAACGAGCGTCGCATCATGCGAGCATGATACTCCTCCCCCGTCACCCATTGATATTGCCAACGATGGAATAGATGGGAACGATGACGGCGAAGGCGATGGTCGCCACCAGGGCTCCTATGAAAATGAGCAGCATCGGTTCGAGAATCACCGGCAGTTTCTGCGCGGTCTCCGACGCTTTCTTGTCATAGATATCGGCGATCTTCAGCATGATCCCCGACAGTGATCCCGATCGTTCGCCCGTGAGGATGAGCTGCTGCACGGAAGGCGGGAGCAGCTTGCGACTGCGCTTGATGGTGACAAAGCTCTTGGCGAACGAATCGCCGACGGTGAGATGATCGAGCATCTTCTGGTAGAAACGTTTGTATCCCAGAATCGGCGTCACATCCACCAGCGATTGCATCGCTTCGATGACGGGCACGCCCGCCTGCAGCAACCCTCCGAGAATCACCCCGAAGCGCGCGATGGTCGCCTGTCTCGCCAACGATCCGATGCCCGGAATCTGGAACATCATCCACTGAATGGGGATGCGGAGCACCGTGAATTTGCCAAGGATGATGAGCAGCGCGAATCCGATGAGAAAACCGGGTACCGCCACGATGCCGTGATCGGTGAAGAAGGTGGAGAAAGCGATGACGATGCGGGTGACGAACGGCAGCGGCACATTGAGCGCAAAGAGCACCCCGATAAGGTTGGGAAGGACGAACATGCCGAGCACGATGATGATGACGAACATGATCACAAGAACGATCGTCGGATACATCATGGCCATCTTCACCTTGCTCTTGAGTTCGTGATCCTTCTCTTCCTGCTGCGCCAGGTACTCCATATTCTGCGCGAGGTTGCCGGCTTCCTCGCCGATGCGCACGAGTGCGATGGTGTGCATGGAGAAAAATCCCTGCGTGTCCATGGCACGCCACAGAGAACTGCCGTTCTCCACGGCGTCCAGAATCTTCTGGAGCAGTCTGCGCATCGACTTGGACCGCGTTTCCGCCTGCAGCGTGCGGAGCGTGTCGATGAGCGGCAGACCCGCCTTGAGCATCATGGCCGTATTCTCGATGAAGAGCATGCGTTCCTTGCCCATTCCCAGGTGGCTGAGCGCGGACGCAAACCGCTGGAGACCGCTCATGTGCGCATGCTCCTGCGTGCGTACCGCGCCGAAAGAATCCGTACGATCGGCGGCCGTCTTCTCTTCCTTCCTCTTCTCTTCCCCTTTCTTCCCGGAGATGCGGGACGCTCGTCTTCGGAAGAGAGAGAAACGGGCGCGAGGCGGGGAGGAAACGGGGGGGCGGGGAGGCGTCTGAGAAGCGGCGCTTTTTTGCGGGTCGGATGCATCCGACCGCGGCGCGGCGCCGACGCCCGATACGAACTCCTCCATTCCCGCAGCCTTCTCCAAAGCAGGCTCGGCGGCGGATGCCGGCGCGGGAGCGGATGGCCGGGGAAGCGCGACCACAGGGGTGCCTTTGCGCTTCGCGAGCATCTGGGCCGCGAAGCGGCGTGCATCTTCCTTCGATGGCGGTGCGGCATTACTCATCGGCGGCGGGATGGACGGCGGGGGCATCCGGTGGGGATGCGACGCGCAGGAGTTCTTCCATGGTGGTCACGCCGGTCTTCACCTTCTCCAAACCGTCCTCGAAGAGCGACTTCATCCCCTGCTTGCGGGCCTCCGTCTGAATCTCCGCGCTGGACGACCGTGCGATGATGAGATCTTCGATGGCGCCGGAAACGGCAAGCAGCTCGTGAATGGCGATGCGTCCCGAGTAGCCGATGCCGCCGCACGACTCGCATCCCTTGCCGCGGTAGAAGAGCGTGGCGCCCTTCTTGGGAAAGAACTTCTCGGCGTGAGGAAAGAGCCTGGCGACTTCGTCCGTCCCTACCGAAAAACTGTAGCGACAGTGCGGGCAGATGCGCCGGACGAGACGCTGCGCGATGACCACCTCCAGCGTGGATGCGAGGAGGAACGGCTCGACGCCCATCTCCAGCATGCGCGGCACCGACGTCACGGCATCGTTGGCGTGCAACGTGGAGAAGAGAAGGTGTCCCGTCAGCGCGGCGTTGACCGCGATGGACGCCGTCTCTCCGTCGCGGATCTCACCGACGAGGATGATGTTCGGATCTTGGCGCATGAGTGCGCGCAAACCGTTCGCGAAGGTCAGATTCGTCCCGGGATTCACCTGAATGTGATTGATGCCCGGCACTTTGTACTCCACGGGATCTTCGATGGTGGAGATGTTCACGTCGGGGTGGTTGCGCAGTTTCAGGAGCGCGTAGAGCGTCGTCGACTTGCCCGATCCGGTCGGACCGGTCGTGAGGATCATGCCGAAGGGTTTCCGACAGATGTGTTCGAGCGCCTGACGGTTCTCATCGGAAAATCCGAGATCGGCGAGCGTCAGCGAGCGCACGTACTCGGAGAGCAAGCGCATGACGATCTTCTCACCGTCGACAATGGGCACGATGGAGACGCGCACGTCCATGGTTCCGGTCCCGGTATCGTACCGAATGGCACCGTCCTGCGCCGAGAAGTGTTCGTCAATGTGCAGATTCGCCGCGATCTTGATGCGGTTGACCACGCCCTCGTAGTACTCGCGCGGAATGCGTCCGGCCTCGTGCAGCACGCCGTCCACACGAAAGCGAACGATGACGGCGGCCTCCTGCGGTTCGAAGTGGATGTCACTCGCCCTCAGGCCGATGGCATCGGAGAAAATTTCCTCCAGAATTTCCGGCGCGACCTTCTTCTGCGCGTCGATGATCTGCTGGAAACGTGTGGCGAGCGGCTTGCGGTAATGGACGAAGAGCGCCTCAATCGCTTTGCGCGATGCGTACACCAGCGTGACCGTCCCTGTAAAACGCGTGCGCTGGGGCCCTTTGCGCTTCAGTGAGAAATGCGCCGCGGCCTTGCGCGACGTCTGCTTCACGTCCGCAGTTTCCTCATCGGGAAAAATCGCGATCTCCTGTCCCAGGTTCATACGAACCGCTTCCTCCAGCAATTTGTGAGAAGGATCGGACGTCGCCACCGTCACCGCTTCATCGGTCTTGCTCACCACGGCGATGCCATAGGAACGAGCGATGTCTTCGGGGAGCAGCAGCACCGTCTCCGACGTGACCGGTGTCTGATTCGGGTCGAAATAGGCAAGATGGTGGAATTCGGCGATCGCACTCTCGTACAGATCCTGGTTGAGCAACTCCATCTCGCGCAGCGCTTCCTTCAGCGGCACTCCGTGCGCCTTGGCCTGCGCCTCGGCGGCGGCGATGTTCTCCTCGGAAACGTAGTTCAATTCCAGGAGGAGCTTCTTGAGTTCGGCGTCAGTCATGGCCATGGGAACGGGGGGAATCAGATAGTGGCTTTCACCACTTTGACGATATCGGCGAGCGGCACGTTGGACTTTACGAGATACTGTCGCACCCCATACTCCTCCGCCTTCTTGCGGTCCTCGTCCTGGCCGAGATTGGAGAGAATGATGATGACGGTGTTGGCTTTCCGCGCCTTCAATTCCTGCAGGATGGTGAAGCCGTCAATTTCGGGCAAAATGAGATCCAGCAGCACAAGATCATACTTGCCGGTCGCCGCCTCCTTGAGGCCTTGGGTTCCGGTGAATGCGACCGCCGTCTCATACCCTTCGTGATTCATTTTGAGCTCGAGCGCGTGCGCGAGCGGCTTCTCATCCTCGATGATGAGGATCTTCTTCTTTCGGGCGGCGGAGGATGTGTCTGTTTTTGGCATGGGTTTGCATCAAACCAATCGTTGTATTATAGCAAAAATCCCCCCTTCCCACAAGTCAGAGCCCTCTCACAGATTTCTGCGCCCTTCCAAAGCTTGTCGAAGCGTGATTTGATCGGCAAATTCGATATCCGCACCCATCGGCAAACCGTGCGCCAGGCGCGTGATCGTCGGCACAAGCGGCGAGAGGCGGTCGCGCAAGTAGACGGCCGTCGTCTCTCCTTCGACGTCCGGATCTGTGGCAATGATGAGTTCGCGGACGGCGCCCGAGGAACAGCGATCAACGAGTTCGCGAATCTTCAACTGCTCCGGCCCCAACCCGTCAATGGGGGAGAGCACGCCGTGGAGCACGTGATAGAGTCCCTTGTACGACGTCTTCTCAAACGCAACGACTTCCAGCGGCTCCTCGACGACGAGCACCGTGGACGCATCGCGTGAAGCATCTGCGCAGAGGACGCATCGTTCTTCCGTCGTCACCATCTGGCAGGTGCTGCAGAAACGCAGCTGATTCTTGAGCGTCAGTAGCGACTGGCCGAGCGCCGCGGGATCGGCGCGGGAACTGCGCAGCAGATGGAACACCAGCCGTTCGGCGCTCTTGGGCCCGATGCCGGGGAGCTTCTGGAACTCCTCGATGGTCTTGAGGATTTGGGGGGGAAGAAGAGACATGAGTAACGGGGATGAGAGTAACAGGGATGAGAGTAACAGAATAACAGGGAAGTTTGCCGCAAGAATGCAGCTGATTAATATAGCATCACAAGGAATCACTCTGTCATGTTCATTTCATAAGGCATGATGACCGGTGAGCTATTCTGTGACGGAATCATCCACCTATTCCTTCTATGCAATTCAAATCATTCGTACACATCGCCGTTCTTTGCCTTATATTCGTGGCGATCGGATTTGCATACTTCCAGCCGTTTGGAATGCAACCAAGCCTGCTGGAAGGAACGCTGGTGCAACAGCTACGCTTGCCCGTCGGCTCCATTGGAGCGCAGTGCACTGCAAGTCGGTGTACATACTGTCTCGTGACGAACAACAATAGAGACACTTGCATCTTCGCATCTATCAACCAATGCCGAGCAAACTGCGCCGTCGGGAGCAGCCAACCGCGTAGCAGTGCTCCGACTTCCAGCAGTTGGAGAGGATACCCTAGCAGTGCCCCACCCTCCAGCAGTTGGGGGAGATACCTTAGCAGCATTCCGACTTCCAGCAGTTGGAGAGGATACCCAAGCAGTGCCCCTCCCTTCAGCAGTTGGGGGGGATATCCCAGCAGCGCTCTCGCTTCCAGTAGGCAGATGAGTTCCACCGGATCTTCCGTCTGCCGCGGCGACGAGTGCGCTTTGAGCGGCGTTCGATACTGTGGAACAGGAGGATACGTATGCGAACAAACGAACGAACTTCCCTGCATGCGCTGTGTTCTCCGTCCCGCCTCCTCCGGAAGCAGCGCAGCCTCCAGCGTCCCGTCTTCTGCAAGCTATGCGGATCTTTCCATTATTCTCCATAACCCGCGCAATTCTTTCACGTCCGCGCTGAATGTGATAGCGACCACGTTTGAAATGGAAGTGTATAACAGAGGACCGAGCCATGCAGATGCTTGGCTCTTTTTCCATACCGGCGATCTTGTTTTCAACAGTGTTTCCCCCTCTTCCATCAAGTGCTTCCCTGTAAGTATCGGCTTCCCCTTTATACGTTGTAAAATAGATGGCTTGAGTCCCAATAGTACGTATCCGGTCTCCATCACGCTGCAGACTCCGCACAACTTCTTTCCTTGTGACAATAATTTCGCCGGCGTACGCCCGTTCTCAGCTGCCATTGCAACGAACCCCGAAGGTGTGAACCGTACAGCCGCCTTCGATATCTACCCACAAAATAATGTGAGTAATGTCGTTCTCCTCCCTTGCACGCCACAATAGTCACGATGAGAGAACTGAGGAGACTCTAATTATTACCCGCCACCCTGTCGTAATCTCTTCTCGATTTCCCTCTCCTTGATCCGCTGCCGCTTATCAAGCGTCTTGCGTCCGCGCCCGATGCCCAGAAGCACCTTCACGTGTTTGCCCGTCTGCACTTCCAGCGGAATGATCGCGATGCCCTTCTCGTTGCTCGCGCTTCGCAGCCGATCCATTTCTTTTTTGGAAAGAAGCAACGTGCGATCCCGCCCGGTTTCAAAGGCATCGGCGCGTGCAAAGCGATAGGGCGCGATGGTGCAATGCTTGAGGACGGGGGCGGATCCCAAAAAAGAAACGTACGCGCCGGAGAGATCGACATGCCCCGCGCGGCAGGATTTCACCTCTGCCCCATGAAGCGCGATGCCCGCGAGCAACGTTTCCTCGATGGCGTAATCGAAGCGTGCACGGCGGCTTTGGGCGACGGTCTTCATGGGGGGAGTATAGACGAGTTGTGCGTGATGAGTGGTGAAAGGGGAGCCGGGAGATGTGATTATTGTATGAGCAAGTCTATTCCATGAAGAAATCGCATCTGAATGCCAATAATACAGCCCCCTTGACAAGTTGCACAAAAGATATACTATGGTCTGGTCAGCACCGTATTCCTTGTCGGCGATCTCCTGTTCTTCCGGCAGGAGAATGGAAGATCGCCGGCAGCGGAAACTCCGTATGGAGTATCCGGGCTGGCACCAAATCAAAGACCGCTGCGCTTGTGCGTGAGCGGTCTTTTTGTGCCTGAACTTCCTACGCAATCACATCATCCCCGCATACACAATCACCACTTGTTCCCCCGCGATGAACGTGAGGAGCGCCCCCGCGACCAGGAAGGGTCCGAAGGGAATGTGCATGTGGCGCGCGGCGGAGCCTCTGCTGAGGAGCAGTCCGCCCGCGAACACCGCCCCGATCATGTACGCCAACCCCAGCGCAACGACAACGTACTCCCATCGTCCGACGAAGATCCCGAGCGCCGTCACGAGCAGCACGTCGCCGCTGCCCACCCATCGCCCCTTGCTCACCAGCCACTGCATCCCGAGGAATCCTCCTCCGACCGCGCCGGCGATCAGTGCGGAAACGAGTGCATCGGGCGCGTGCAAGAGAAGAGCGCCCAAGGCCAGCAATCCCGTGAGCACATCGGGGATCATCTGCGCACGGAGATCGGCAATGACGATGACGCCCATCGCCCAGAAGACGAGCCCGAGGGAGAGCGCCGGCATCCATGCATCGGTCCACGCCCAGCCCGTGAGGAACGTCCCCGCGCCGAAGAGTTCCAGGAGCGGATACCACAGTGCGATGCGCGCGCCGCATCCCCGGCACTTCCCGCGCTGCACCAGGTAGCTGACGAGGGGGATGAGTTCGACGATGCCAAGTGTTTTTGTGCAGTGCGGACACCGCGAACGCCCGCCGAGGGAATCCCCCGGCTCGGTCCGGGCGAGCACCATTGAGGAAAAACTCCCCATGCAGAGACCGATGACCGCGGCGAGGAGCGCGCCAAACAGCGTAGGAAGCTGAGCATCAAACACGCGCACAGTCTATCCCTTCACCGCGCACTGCGCGACTGTCGCGCTTTGCGGATGGCCACGCTGAGGAAGAGCGCAAGCAGGAGCATGAGACCCGGGCCGATGCCCGAATCGGGCAGCGCGGGCGCGGTGGCGGTCGTGGCAGGCGCCGATGCAACCACGTTCTGCGCAACGGTGGAAAGAGTCTCCGACACGACAAAGGAGTCTGCGGTTGCCGCGAATTCCTCGGTCGCATCCGTTGCTTCCGCCTCGAAGGAGTCCTCAGGCGGAGCCGGATGCATTCCTTCGACGTCCACGTCTTCAGGCAGCACAAACGCCGTCACCATCGGCGCGGCGGTGCGGTAGGCGGTGAAGAGCGTGAGCGCGACAAGCGCTCCCCCGGCGGCTCCCATGAGTTGCCGTACGATCCGGTTGGAGAGAATGGTTTTGAGCATGGTGTTCGTATCAGTATAGCAGGATAGATGCTTTATTGCCATCTCACCTATTTTGAACGACCGCTGAGCCGCTGCGGGACCGACCTCTCGCCCCTCGCCCTTCGTCCCTCGTCCTTAGTCCTTCGCTCTCCGTCCTTCTCGCAACACACTGCTCTTCCATTTCTCCGGCTGAAAGGCGGGCAGACGCTCGATCTTCGCCGGCAGGTCCTCCTCGCGAATGCCGGGCGGAAGACGCTGATCGTACCCAAGGACGAGAAGATCGGGCTTCAGATCACGGACGTGGTGGAGAAAATCCGTCGGGTGCCCGAGCAGCACCGTCGCCTCCGGCACGGCGCCGCGAATCGCCGCCGCGCGTTCGATCTCGGAAAACTGCGGCAACTTTCCTTTGATGCGCCGGACGTTGCCGTCCCGCGCCACCACGACGTAGAATCCGCCGTGATCCGACACGGACGGCCCCGCCCGTTTTGCCGCATGCTGCAGGAAATACCTGTGCCCCGGATGCAGATCATCGAAGGTACCGAAGATCATGACGCGCATAGGGGAGAAGTATGCGACTGAAGAGAGAGTGATGCAAATAGGTACCAGTTTCCAGAAAAAATATTTTTTTAGATTCTCATAACTCGTAACTCATCTCTCCGTCCTCACTGTCCCGCCAACGTCGTCACGTGCAGACGCTTCTCATCGAGCACGTAGAGATTGGACTCGTCCGCATCGACGTACAGATCACGCACCCTGCCGATGAGATCGCCCTCAAAGACGTACTGCCGGAGATAGGATGCTTCGCCCGTATCGCCCCCGTCGGAGAGGACGACGACACGACCGCCTCGGCCGCTCTCGTGGGGAACGAGAACGTAGAGATTGCGATCGGCAACTTTGAAGAGTTTGGTCGCGCCCTGCAGGACGCCGTCGGGAGCATTGCGCAAGCGGAACGGCTGCTCTTCGCCCCGGAAGAGTTTCAGGAGCGTCCCGTCACTCTTCAGCACGTACACGGAGACATCGATGGCGAGATCCGTCGCACCCGTGAGATCGCCGCTCACGTTGTACTCCACGGGAGCGGCAAAGCGATCTTGGAGCCGTTCGTACTTGTAGATCTTCTTCTGCTCCGGCGACAGAATGTAGATATTTTTCTGATACGCCTCCAGCGCGACGCCACTCACCCATCCTTTGGTGTCTTCCGTCTTCATCGTCTGTGCCTGCCCGTCCCTCCACTCAATGACGCTGTTGCCGTTCATGAGGAACACGAGCGACCGGAAGCGCGGGAAGGACGCTCCGTCCATCACGAGCACATCCTCGCTGATGCGTTTGGGCTTCTCGACGGAATTGAGCACCATGCGGTACAGATCCTGTCGATCGAACACCATGTACTCCCCGCCGCTCTCCGCGATGAGTCCCTGCGCGAGAATATCGGGGTTGACGGTGGTGAGATCGGCGACGGGCTGCCGTGGCTGGATACGCACGATGTTGTTGATCTTCTCGTGCGTGGCGCGAATGCTGCTGAGCAATTCGTTGGCCTCGATGCGGAAGAGTCCCGACTCGCTGTCCATCACCTGACGCGCACGCTCCTCGGCCCGCTGCAGAATGGCATTGGCTTCCTCCGTGCTCCCGAGCGCACGACGCGTCTCGGCGGTCTGAATGTCTGCGGTGACCAGCTCGACCAACGCTTCCAGTTCGGCGCGCGTCTTGCTCCGCCGGGCGCCGGTGAACAGTTGCACGGACGCCCACACGAGGATAACGAGGATGCCGGCGACCGCCAGGAGTAAGAGATGTGCGCGCTTCTTACGCACGGGATCCTGCAAATCCTTGCGTATCGAACGGATCCACCCGCGCACGCCCCGCCGTACGGATGTCACGCCTGCGAACCACCGCGGCGTTCCTTCTCCCGCGGCCTTCGCTTCCGTGGGCGTATCTGCGATGCGCCCTCCCGCCAGCATGCGCACCACGCCCGTGATCGCACGCATCACACCGTTCCCCTGCCGCACCGTGCGGCGAACAGCCGGTGCGCCGCGCCGACCCGATGCCGACGGCGCTTCCTCCTCCGGCGAACCGGAGACCACGTCGAGCGTCGCGAGCGCCGCATGTTCGGTTTCCGCCTCCAGCGCACGGATGAGCGTATCGAGCACCGCGTCTTTGCTGCCCGCGAGCCGCGCCATCTGAGCGGGTGTGAGGGTACGCAGCAGCCGCTGCGTGGAGAGGATGATCAGATCGTGCGGCGCCAGTTGGCCGCTGGCGATGTGCACAAACCCCGGCGTCGTGCGACCGCCGCCGTACTCCGTGATCTGACTGGCCGTCCCACGACGTACTACATACGCCTCACCGCGTCCGGCATGGGAGACGTGCAGCACG
The DNA here is from genome assembly GCA_029558515.1 of bacterium. Classification (GTDB taxonomy): domain Bacteria; phylum Patescibacteriota; class Gracilibacteria; order Peribacterales; family Peribacteraceae; genus JAKQEM01. The sequence continues at coordinate 70,214 of JAKQEM010000041.1, read as the reverse complement.
CCCGACGCATCCACGATGGCGAGCAGCATGTGCAGATCGTGCACCGCGCCGGACACGAGCATGCCCTTGATAAGTCCGTTGAGTTCCTTCAGCGCACCGTCAAGCCGCTCCGACGCATCCCCCTCCGTTTCCAGGAGCGCATGCTTCACCACCGCCTCGCACTCGCGCTCCACCGTGGTCGTCTCCCGCTCACGTCCGGTTGCCTCCAGCAGCAAAAAAACCTGTTCGCCGCGGATGGATTTGAGCTGCAGCGAAAGCAGAGCGATGTCTCTGGGCGCCTTGGTCGAACCTGTCTTGATGCGTACATCCATACAGGAAGACAGAGTAGCGAAGGGAACGCCCGGGGGAAAGGCGGTCCGATCACACGGCATTCGCCCGTACTTCTGCAAAAATTCCAACTAAAAATTTGTTTATCCCAAGCCAAAAACTCAAATACGTTACACAGAACACTTGCTTTCCTACTCCAAGAAGCGTACAGTGATCGTGACGGATCGATTTGATCCACGTTTCATTCCCAATCAGTACACATGCAATCGGTACAGAACTGGATGGCTGCCCGGACGGGCGGATCATCCCCGCAGCAGCCCGCAAGGTCTGCTTCTTCCTCCATACCTCCCGTCACACCTTTGTCGGGAGCCGCTCCCACTGCTCCCACGCGCGGACAACCCCAAAAACCCCCGCAAGGCCGACCACAGGGACAACCCTCTCGGAAGCATCATCACCGCAACCGCCACCATAACCGCCCGCCGCAACGGCCACCCGCACGAGCCCCCGGCACGCAGGTCCCGTCCCAGACGCAACCGCAGCAAGACAACGCCGTTCGCCGTGGCAATCTGCGCGTCTTCCCGCTCGGGGGATTTGAACAGGTCGGTCGCAACTGCTTTGTGATCGACGTCGACGGTGACCTCTTCCTCATTGACCTGGGTCTGCAATTCCCCGATGAAGACATGCTCGGCATCGATTATCTCATCCCGGATATCGCGGCGCTCAAAGGGAGGGAGAATCGCATCAAAGGTATTCTGTTCACCCACGGACACCTCGATCACATCGGCGCGGTACAGCACCTCCTGCCCGCTCTCCACTTCCCCCCGTGCTACGGCACCAAGCTCACCATGGCTTTCGTGAAGAAGCGTCTGGATGAAGAGCATCTCACCGGCAACGTCCGGCTCAATACCGTGCCCTACGGACAGAAGATCGTCGTGGGAAAAGTCAGCTTTGAATTCCTGCGCGTCACGCACTCTATCCCGGATTCCGCCGCCATCGCGGTCCATACGCCGTACGGCACCATTCTCCATACGGGCGATTTCAAGTTTGATCTCACGCCGATGAACGAACCTCCCGCTGACTTTCAGCGCCTCTCGGAGCTGGGGCAGAAGGGCATACTCGCCATCGTCGCGGACTCCACCAATGCCGCAAAACCCGGCTACTCCAAGAGTGAGCGGGACATTGCGCACACCATCAAGAGTCTCCTCACGCAGGCGGAAGGGCGCGTCATCATCTCGACCTTTTCGAGTCTCCTCAATCGCATGCAGCAAATTTTCGACATCGCGAAGGACAGCAGCCGCAAGGTGTATCTGGCGGGACGCAGCATGGAGACCAACGTCGAGATCGCCATGAACTTGGGCTACCTGAAGGCGCCGCGCGGCCTCGTGCGGAAAGCCGGACCCGGCATGGAGAAATTGCCGGATAACGAAGTCATCATCATCACGACCGGCAGCCAGGGGGAAGAAATGGCGGGACTCGCGCGCATGGGGCTGGGCACGCACCGGCATGTGTCCGTGAAGAAGGGCGACACCATCATCCTGAGCAGCAATCCGATCATCGGCAACGAGCGCGCCGTGGCCAAGGTGGTCAACAACCTGCACATGAAAGGAGCGATCGTGAAGACCAATCAGGAATTTGCCCTGCACACCACGGGCCACGGGCACGCGGGCGACATTCTGCTGATGCACCGTCTCGTGCGGGCACGCCACGTCATCCCGGAACACGGCGAACCGCACATGCGCTCCGCCCACGCGGACCTCGCCAAATCCATCGGCTATGAAGACAATCAGATTCACCTGCTCGGCAACGGCGAGATGCTGGAATTTGACGCCACGGGTGCGGCTCGCAGGAGCAAGCAGAAAATCACGTTCCGCGACGTCATCATCGACGGACGCGGGGCGGCGGGCGAAGGTGCGCGCGTGCTCACCGATCGCAAGATCATGAGCGGCGGCGGCATGATCGTCGTTCTCTTCAAAACCTACGCAGACAGCAAACGTCTGGTGGGCGATCCGGACATCATCTCCCGCGGCCTCATCTACGGATCGGAACAGACGGACATCTCGGCCGAGGTCATCCAGGCGGCGAAGAAAGCCTACACGGAAGAACTCGACCGCGGCGAAACCGACCGCAAGGCCTTCAAGCGCGCGGTGACGGGAGCGCTGTACCGGTACTTCGATCGGAAATTAGACAGAGAGCCGATGGTGGTGCCGCTGTTCGTGGAGGTGTGACGAGGGAGTAGGTTGTAGGGGGTGGAGGGGAAATAAGGATCCTGCCATGGGACACGGGCGCTTGGTCCTGTACACTGCGTCTTCCATGTCCTCCCCCCCTCTCCTCTCCCTCTCCGACCTTCGCGTCTGCGCGGGGGACCGTCCCATCGTGCACGGGATCGATCTGACGATCCACGAGGGGGAAGTGCACGCGCTCATGGGACCCAACGGTTCGGGCAAATCCACCCTCGTCTCCGCTCTGGCGGGGCATCCGGCGTACACCGTGACGGGGGCGGCACGATTCAACGGTGAAGATCTGCTCACGATGCCGCCCGATGAGCGAGCCATAAAGGGACTCTTCCTGGCCTTCCAGTACCCGCGCGAGATCGCGGGTGTTTCCCTGCGCAGTTTCCTCCTGGCCGCCCACCGCGCATGGAGCGAAGCCGGTCGCACGGAGCGACTGTCTCCCCTGCAGTTTGATCGTGCGCTGAAGAAGGAAATGGAAGCGCTTTCCATGGACCCGTCCTTCGCCGATCGTCCCGTGCACAAAAGCTTCTCCGGCGGAGAGAAAAAGAAAACGGAAATCCTGCAGATGACGATGCTCCGTCCGCGCCTTGCGCTTCTGGATGAAACCGACAGCGGCCTGGATGTCGATGCGTTAAAAATTGTCGGACAAGGCATCAACCGCCTGCGCGAAATGACCAAGCACCAAGCACCAATGACCAGATTCCCCAATCCCCAATCCCCAATCCCTTTTCCGCTCTCATCGTCACCCACTACGCGCGCATCCTGGAATACGTCGTGCCGGATTTCGTGCACGTGATGGTGCGGGGAAAGATCGTGGAGAGCGGCGGCGCCGATCTCGCGCAGCGGCTGGAGCAGGAAGGCTACGCGCGCTACGGCGTGACGGATGAAGGGAGGATTGCGCTGGGATGAGAGCGGGGAAAGATAGGAAGAGATGGATTCCACATACACGTGCATTACGAATGATGTGACCTGTGCGCCATTGAGTCGTATACTCTTCCGTATCAGCACTTCCCCCCTCTTCCCATGGAACCCGATCGCACGACGTCTTTTGTATCCCCGCTCCTGATTGCCGTCATCATCGGCGGACTGTTCTACCTGGGCGGACAGTGGATCCAAACCGAAAATGAACCGCAGCACGCCACCATTTCCGTCACCGGTGACGGGCGCGCGTTCGCGGTGCCGGACATCGCGGAAATCAGTGTCGGCGTGCAGACGGGACGGCAGACGACCGCCAACCGCGCGATGGAAGTCCTGAAAGAACGCATGGACCGCGTGATCGCGGAAGTGAAGGCGCAGGGGGTCGAAGACAAGGACATCCGCACCGAAAATTTCTGGTTGAATCCCGTCTACGATTACACCGAAGGACGGCAGATTCCCCGGGGATTTGAAGCCACCCAGAGTCTCCGCGTGAAGGTGCGTGACTTGGATAAAGCGAGTGCCGTGCTGGGAGCGGCCACGAATGCGGGCGCCAACCAAGCGGGCAACGTGCAGTTCACGTTGGATGATCCCGATGCCCCCCGTGACATCGCGCGGGAGGAAGCCATTGCGGAAGCACAGGCCAAGGCGGAGATCCTGGCGGATCAGTTGGGTGTCCGGCTGGGCAAATTGATCGGCTTTGGCGAAGGCGGCGGTAACGGCTATCCCGTTCCGATGATGGAAGCCTACGGACGCGGCGGCGCCGTTGACAGTGCGGTGCTGCAGGAAGTGCAGCTGCCTGCCGGCGAGCGGGAGATCACGGCGAACGTCACGCTGACGTACCAAATCAAGTGATGTGCTTGCGCACGGTGTAGAGCGTGAGCGGCGGCAGACTCCCTCGAATGCGCTCCATGCGCACCGATGGAAAGAAGGAGCGCAGGAACGAAACCACCACTCCGCGCACCAAAAAAACGATGAACACTCCGTCCTCCGCCAGCGCCTCAGAGGTCTCGCGGAGGATGTGCGTGCGCTCCTCCTCAGGCATGACGGAAAGAGGAATGCTGCAGAGAATCACATCGGCGCGCGTCGCTTGATGCTCATACAGAATGCGACGCACCTCCGCCGCACCCGCACAGTGCACGGAGACGCGCGGATCATGCAGAGTGCGGCCTAGCTCCCGCGCGAAGACGGGGTTCTTCTCGATGAGAATGAGCTGACTCCCTGTCCCCATCCCTCCGCTTTGTAACAGCATCCCGGCCAAATCGCCCGTACCCGGCCCGTACTCCACGATCACCTGTCCCGGCCGCCGAGGCACCGCGGCCACAATGCGCTCCAAGGCCGCTTTCGATGTGGGTGCCACTGCGGAAACGTCCAAAGGATGCCGGAGAAATTCCCGAAAGAAACGAAAAGCGGCATACATGACGGCAAAACAGTGTAGACTAAGCGACGAGAAACGTCGATACCGTCTTCCATCTGTGGATGGAACCCACCGCATGTCCCGCCGATGCGCGAGTGGAGCGCGCTGTGTTTTCCACACTCTCTACCCGAGTTTTCCACAATGACCTCCGAGGCGAGCGTGCCAAACGGCTGATCATGGTGGAAAATTCTCAAAGTTAGCAGGAGTTTTCCACAGAGGGTGTACGATGATGACGTTGTCCCGTGGAAAAAGTGCAGGATACTTCGACTCGGCTTACCGCTTCCTCTTCCGCCCCGCCCGCCATGCAGATTCGCTTCCCGCCGCAGAGCATCGTGCGTTTGCTCCTTCCGGTCGCCCTGGTCATGACGACGACCGCCCTCGCACTGGAACCGACCTTCTATGAGCCGATGCAGTTTACGGGGCCGACCCGCTCCTCCCTCTTCCGACTGCCCGTCGGGGAGACTGTCGTATTGACGGCGGGCGCGCAAGAGACGCTGCACCCGATCCTCCACGGCGGGGACACGGATGCCATTCGCTGTTCGCCGGTCGTAGCAACGGAGCTCGGTTCCGCGCGGTGGGAGTGCCGGGCGCTGCAAGAAAGCTCGCAGAGGAACGAGGTGTATTTCACGGTGGGAGACCGAAAGTCCCGCATCCTCGTGATTCAAACCGAATCCGCCCCGGACAGAACTCTTCCCCTGCCTCCGCCGGCGCTCTTTCCCGATCCCGTCCTCACAACGATCGCATCTTTCCGCAATCCCTTCCCGGATACCGTTCCGTGGTCCCTCGCCGGCCGCGCGGCCGCCGAACTGTTCCGTCGCAATGCGCTCAACGGGTTCCCGCCGGATGGCGCCTTCCGCGGGACGCTCCCGGTCAACCGTGCCGAAGCCGCCAAGATCCTCCTCAGTATCCGCAATATAGAAGCGACGAACGCAAACGGACGGATACCATTCTCCGATGTCTCCTCGGATCAATGGTTCGCGCCGTACGTGATCGCGGCCGCAGATCGGGGAATCATCGTCGGCTACGGAGACGGCACGTTTCGCCCCGGCAACGTCGTCAGCACCGCGGAGTTCCTCGCGATGATGTCACGCACGTTCGCCCTGCCCACCGACGGACCTCATTCCTACACCGATGTCCCGGAGGGCAGTTGGTTCGCCGCATACGCAGGAATCGCGCGGGAGTACGGGCTCTTCCCCGGGAGAACGAGCGAGTTTTTGCCCCATCAACCGCTGACGCGGGAGGAGGCGGCAATAGCTGTCTTTCGGTATCTGGAAAGACGAGAATAATGGGGATCGAATCATGTGATTCTCTGTTAGAATCCATGGTCCATGGCCATCTTCTCCGACCTCCGGCGCTCGACGTTCGATGAAGCCAATCCGTCGCCCTACGCGGATGGAGCGAAACGCGGGGTGGATGAAGAAGTGGTGCGGCGAATCAGCGCGGACAAACGGGAACCGGCGTGGATGCTCGCGCATCGACTGGAGAGTTTGCGGATCTTCCGGGAAAAGCCGTTGCCTGCCTGGGGTGCGGATCTGTCCACGCTCGATCCGGAGAACATCATCTACTACGCGCGGTCGGGAGCGGAAAATACGAGCGATTGGGGAAAAGTGCCGGAGGAGATCCGCAAGGTCTACGATCGCTTGGGGATTCCGGAAGCGGAGAGAAAAATGCTCGCGGGCGTCGGGGCGCAGTACGAGTCCGATGTGATCTATCACAATCTGAAGAAAGAATGGGAAGCGCAAGGCGTGATTTTTCTGGATATGGACGATGCACTGCGCGCGTATCCCGATCTCGTGCGACGGTACTTCATGCAGTGCGTGCCCGCCACCGACCACAAATTCGCCGCGCTGCATGGGGCGGTGTGGAGCGGAGGGACGTTCCTGTACGTTCCCAAGGGCGTGCATGTCCGCGAACCGCTGCAGGCGTACTTCCGCATGAATGCCAAGAACATGGGGCAATTTGAACACACGCTCCTCGTGGTGGAGGAAGGCGCGAGCGTGCACTACATCGAGGGGTGCAGCGCTCCGAAGTACGGTTCGCAAGCGTTGCATGCGGGCCTCGTGGAAATTTTCGTCCAGGACGGCGCGAAGTGCCGCTACAGCTCGGTCGAAAACTGGAGCCGCGATACGTATAACCTCAATACCAAACGCGCCATTGTACGGAAAGATGCCGTGATGGAGTGGGTCGGCGGCAACATGGGCAGCGGCGTCACCATGCTCTACCCGTGCAGCATGCTGGTGGGGGAAGGGGCACGGTGCGATCATTTGGGCATCGCGTTTGCAAATGCCGGCCAATGGCAGGATACGGGTGCGAAAGTGCATCACCTCGCCCCGCACACGAGCAGTTCCGTGACGAGTAAATCGATCAGCAAGGGCGGGGGAACGGCGGTGTACCGCGGGCAAGTGAAGGTGGGTCCCCGGGCGCACGATTGCACCGCTTCCGTACGGTGTGACGCCTTGCTTCTGGATGACGTGAGTCGCACCGATACCATCCCGGACATGCAGATTCGCAACAACGACGTGACCGTCGCGCACGAGGCGACGGTGGGCAAGCTCTCAGCCGAAGACATCTTCTACCTCACCAGCCGCGGCATCACGGAAGAACACGCCCGCGCGATGATCGTGAACGGCTTCATCGAACCGATCGTCCGCCGGCTTCCGCTGGAGTACGCAGTGGAGATGAACCGGCTGATTGAGTTGGAGATGGAGGGAAGTGTGGGGTAGGGATCGAAGTCCAACGTGTCTTTTATTCCAAAGAATTCAATTCATTCCTTGCTCTTTCCCTAAATAATTTCAACTGATCTCTCACATCAACTGGTGATTCTGCTTCACATTGCATGCTTTTTTCAAGAACTTCGTAAATAAGAGCTGATACGTTCGAATCACCCAAAATTATGCAAATTTGATACATTTGTTTCAGTTGCTGACGCAAATCGTTAATTTCCTGCATAATTAATCTCAATGCTTCTGTGTCCTCACAATCACGAGAATTGAGTCTCACCATTCTACGCGAATCAAATGTCGCAGGAGCTTTTTTTGAAGCAAAATTACGTTCACCCTTCTTCTCAGTTCCACTCGTTTTCAATTCGCCTATCAATGTAGTAGCTACAATCTGATTTTCCGCACAATCGGGCGGGAATGTTATCTGGTATTCCATAGTAATCATAAGGACTGAAGGAAAAAGTGTATTGATTATTCATGAATAGTATATATATGTCAAGTGCGCTTTTCAGACAGGAAAAGGGGGAATGCCATCATCCTGTATCATGTGGCAATTCGATATGCGTCAATCTTCCACTTTCCTCGGCTCCATCAAAATGGCACCACAAACAGCGCAACGAGTGTGGGGCACACTGCTGCCCGTGGAACCGGAAGCGAAGGGAACGGTGCTTTTTGTACCTGCAGGAAAAAGCCAGGATGTCGAAGCCATTGTCTTGGATGAAGCGAACACGCACTTGCTCATTCTGGCGGAGACGGGAGCACGGCTCACGGTGAGGGTGCGCATGCGCAGTGGCGGGGAGCGACGACATACAACGGAAATGCTCGTGCGGGACGGAGCGGTCTGCGCTGTTACGGTTGTGCAGGAATGTGACGACGGTGCACGTTTGACGATGCGCGAAGAGGCACGGATCGGCAAGCATGCGACGCTGACGTGGCAGACGCGCGCGATCGGCGCCGGAGACATCGATCACGCACTGCGATCCACGGTGGCGGGTGAGCAGGCGCGCAGCGACATCGTGTGGACATGCAGGGCATCGGGAACGCAGCGGCGCTCTCTGCGGGCGGAGAATGTGTTCCAAGCGGCACAAGGCAGCGGAGAGATGACGCTTCGGGGCATTGCGGAGGAGCGCGCCACCCTGCGCGTGCTGGGAAAAGTCATCGTCGGGGAGCACGGGAGCAGGACGAACACGTTCCTGACACAGGATGTGCTGATGCTCGATCCGACGGCGAAAGTTGATGCTGTTCCGGCACTGGAAATCAAAACCAATGACGTGAAAGCGAGTCACTCCGCCTCCGTCCGTCGCATCACACCCGAAGATCTCTTTTACTTCGGCGCACGCGGCATCGCACAAGAAACTGCACGGAACATGTTCATTCGCGGATTTTTGGGGATGGCGGCGGATGCATCAAGAGGGATAGAGTAGGCACATGTCACGCACCCCTGCTTCCGAACTCGCGCAGCATTCTTCTTCGCGTCGTCCCTTCACGCATTTTGCACGATGGGTTTCCGGCGCCATGGGACATCCGGCGACGTTTCTCTTCGCTTGCCTGATCGTGGTCGTCTGGGCGGTCGCAGGGCCCGCGTTCGGCTTCAACCAACACTGGCAACTCTTCATCAATACCTTCACGACCATCGCCACCTTCTTGATGGTCTTCCTCATCCAGAACACCCAGAATCGTGACAGTGCCGCCATGCAAATCAAGCTCGATGAACTCATCCGCTCGGACAAAGATGCGCACGATGCGCTGCTGGATCTCGAAGAACTGACGGAGCACGAATTGAATGTCATCAAGCAGCGATACGAACGTCTGGCAGAGCAGGCGCGGGAGAGGTTGCGCACGGGGAGGAAGGATACGGGGAAAATACGCGAAGTCGTATGAAAGGATCTCTTCGCACGCACCGGGTGCTGGGTTGGAGCGGGACCACCATCGCACTCGTCGATTACGGAGTGTTTGCGGCGGGATGGATCGCAGAGTTGTGGTTTTTCTCACTTGGCACCATCGCGTCATTGCCCCCCGCGTGAGCACTCTTCCGTGATCGTGTGGGGTACGGTGTTCTGCTGCAAGGAACGTTCATCTTATTGAATGTGATCGGAATGGTACGAGTGCTTCCACCCTTTCTTTGAGCGCCAAAGAAAGGGTGCAAAGAAAGGCGCCGCGCGCAATCACCCCTCCATCCGCCCCGCGCTTCGCCGTTTTCTCCTTCCAGGGCTTCAGTCGAAAACGGCTCGCACGCGCTATGGCGGCGGGGCTCCCCCTTCACCCCCCATGCGCGCGGACCCCTCCATCCCAACAGGATTGTTTACAGGAATTATGGAAAAAATGAAGGACATAGTATAGTGGGGGCATGCAAAATCCAATATGCTTGATTAATGATTCTCAATTCAAAAACGAGCCCATTCACTTTTTTCTGTTGGCTGGTTTGGCATAAAAAAAGGAGATTCAAAGGAGTAATGGAATTGTTGGGGGGCACCGCCGCCACAGGGGGGTGAAGGGGAGATGTACAACCTTGCCAAGCTGTAAAGAGTTGCGATAAAAGGGGTATTCCGCGAACGTCCATACCACAAAGGCACGTCCGGAGGTGATTTGGCGGCGGTCGCATTTTGGCGCCACCTTTGTTGCGACTGACAAAGGTGGCAAAGGGATCACACAATACAAATCAGCCGTTTTTCGACGCGCTCGGAAAAAACGACAAAATCACGCACACAAAAAAGCGGCGCTTTCATCCATTCGACAATCTCAGGATGAAAGAGTCGTTTTGAAAAACGACTCTTTCACACCATCGCGTAAGAGAGAGTTCTCCGGGCCGCGGCGCCCGCGAGCGAGATGGCACTGTCACCCGAAAGTGAAGTACCAAGACGCTTGCAAGCGCCGGGGATCATTCCCCGGGCAATCAAAGATATGATGAGATTGAACGATCGCTCAGAGCATATCTGTTGCTTCGCGAATGAATAGAAAATACTCAATTCGCTTCAGCGAGTTTCTCCCTGGTAAGGAGATGTTCCATCCGCAGGTTCTCCTACGGATACCTTGTTCATGATTCTCCTCATGTCGCCATGAGGCATGGACTATATCATCATCCTCTTCCGCAAAAATGTTCGCTTCCTCGGGTGCCATGTAGAGATCATCGAAATGAATGCAGTATGCGATTGCGTTCGAACGAAGAATCTCCAGTAATCGGGGTCAATCGTATTACTTGGATTATGCACCACTCCGCATCGTATTCCCTGCTCTTCGAGAATTGTACGAACGCTCCTGAGTTCCTCCCTGTTTTTCTGACAGAGCTGAATGTAGAAGCGAGCATGCTTCGAGTGGGGAATTCCTCCTTCGGCATCAAAGTAACCGCGGACGTATGCGATACGTTCCTCAGGTCTATGAAGCAAAAGAGGATCGAAATGCAGATCAAGAAATGATGCTGTCGTTTCGAGTGCGAAGACGTCCCGATTTTTCCCTTCACGGTAGATCCAGGCACACTCTCCGATCTTCCGAAGAAGAGCGCGAAGATGAAGAAGCCAGGATTTTCCTTTTTGGGAGAATCGGAATGTTCCATGCAATTGATTGAATGTCCCGTCGTGGATGGCACCAAGCAAGTAGGCTTGGATTTCTGCGAAATGAGGAGCTCGGCGTGTAGTCTCTGAGGGGTCACGCACCTGCTGAGTATGGCGCGGAGGACTTCCCTGCTGATTGCCTGCACTGGAAGAATTATCACTCACGGTCGTGTACGATTGTACACCGCTCCGCAAGTATCTCCAGATACACAGATATTCCAGCAAATAGCCAAGTTTTCCCAAGGGGATTTCTCCCCAAGAGTCGCAACAGTTCACGACTTACTCCCAGTCAGCAGTTTCACCGTGGTTCCGCCCCAGCACCCTTGCGATGTGAGATCATATCTTCACATCGATGCGAGGACTGTTTCAAGTCCATCGCAAGGGTGCTGGGTAACGGAGCTTCGGGTGCCCCTGCCTTCCATGAGTTGACGGGCGGTGAGTACAAGACCCAGGAACGTATTCACCGTGACATAGCTGATTCACGGTTACTAGCGATTCCAACTTCATGAAGTCGAGTTGCAGACTTCAATCCGGACTGAGATCGGTTTTGTCGGATTTGCTCCCCCTCGCGGGTTTGCCGCCGTTTGTACCGACCATTGTAGCACGGGTGTTGCCCCAGACATAAGGGCCACGCTGATCTGACGTCATCCTGACCTTCCTCCGCCTTGGAGGCGGCAGTCTCCTATGAAAAAACAACATAGGATCAGGGTTGCGCTCGTTGGCTGACTGAACAGTACACCTCAAGGCACGAGCTGACGACGACCGTGCAGCGCCTGTGTTAGGGTTCCTTGCGGCACTCCAACCTTTCGGCCGGATTCCCTACATGTCAAGTCTGGGTGAGGTGCTTCGCTTGTCATCGAATTAAACCCCATGCTCCACCGCTTGTGTGGGTCCCCGTCTATTCCTTTGAGTTTTAGCCTTGCGGCCGTAGTTCCCAGGCGGCGTGCTTACCGCGTAAGCTGAGGCACGGGAGCAGATTGAAGCTCCCACACCGAGCACGCATCGTTTAGGGCGTGGACTACGGGGGTATCTAATCCCCTTTGCTCCCCACGCTTTCGTCTCTGAGTGTCAGTACATTCCCAGCATCCTGCCTTCGCTTTTGGCGTTCCATCGTGTATCTACGGATTTTACCCCTACACACGACATTCCAGATGCCTCTGAATGACTCGATCTCGCCCGTTTCCGATCCGAGTACGGGGTTGAGCCCCGCAATTTGAGATCAGACGCGACAAGACACCTACAGACGCTTTACGCCCAGTAATTCCGAGTAACGCTTGCACCTTCTGTCTTACCGCGGCTGCTGGCACAGAATTAGCCGGTGCTTTCTCCTGAGGTACCGTCAAAAATTTCGTCCCTCAGAACAGAAGTTTACGCCCGTAAGGGCTTCATCCTTCACGCGGTGTCGCTCCGTCAGGCTTTCGCCCATTGCGGAAGATTCCTAACTGCTGCCTCCCGTAGGAGTATGGGCCGTGTCTCAGTCCCATTCTGGCTGATCATCCTCTCAGATCAGCTACCCGTCATAGCCTTGGTACGCCGTTACCGTACCAACTAGCTGATAGGCCACAGGCCCCTCCCGAACCGCTAAAGCTTTACCCCGCACCTTTTTGCCTTCTGCATGAAAGTCGTTTCTTCAATTCTGCAATGCCTTTTCCGTGATGTTTCAATTTCTGTTCACGGATGAGAGCATCGGATTTTTCTTCGTAGGCTTCATAGTACGTTAGTCTCCATGGAGCTCCGTACCGGGTAGAAGTATTGTTACCGGCATTATGAGCATGAAGTCTTTGGTCGAGATTGCTTGTTGAGCCTACATAGAATTTGTCCGTTGTCTCGCTGTAGAGCAGATAGACATAATGCATGTTTTCATTCTAGCAAAAGACAAAAAGGTGCGGGGACCATCCGGTATTACTCCGCCTTTCGGCGGGATATCCCTGAGTTCGGGGCAGGTACCCATGTGTTACGCAGCCGTTCGCCGTGGGTCTAAACCCACTCGACTTGCATGTTTTAGGCGCACCGCCAGCGTTCACTCTGAGCCAGGATCAAACTCTTCGAATGAATCCGTTACACCCCTTGCGGGATGTGCGGGCTTCGAGAGTGATTGTGCTCGTGGCACGTTCGATACTTCGAACATGCGGTGATCGAGTGATCACTTGGTTAAGTTTTTTAAGTGCCTTCGCACTGCCCGACGCCGCTCTTGCGAGCTTTGCCGGGTAAATAATTCCAAAGGAATTGGGGTCCGGCATTCGCGCTCCAAAGAGCGGAAACCGGCACTGTCATGCTGTGCAACGCACAGATGACTCTATCTCTCTTGACGCGATGGTGTGAAAGAGCCGCAAAACTTTCACCCTCCATTCCCGGAGGGCTGGCCTAGCTTACCCTTCGCATTGCGATCGTCAACAAGTTTTTCTTCATTGCACGGAGCGGGAGACGGACGTGGTACCATGGTGCCATGGCCGTATCACGCGGGCGCAGGACGCGCCGCCGCATTCTCATCGCACTGCTCCTGCTCCTGCTCCTCGTGGCAGGATGCAGTCTGTTGGAGGGATCTGCCGCAGGCCTGCTCTCCATCACCTTTCCCCTGAATGGCGATGCAAGACGTATGGTAGGAGAGAAACCGGTCATCGGCGGACCGGCGGCAAAGGACACAGGCAATGAGACTCCCACCCCCTCCGGCTCCGTTCCGTACGGCACACGGCTCGCGATCCATGGCGGAGGAGGAGTACCTTCGGTCAGAGCGCCCACGAACAACGTGCGTAACCCCGCAGCGGAAACATACCCGTCCGCGGGTGCCACCCCTCCCGCGACTCCTCCCCCTTCCGATCCCGCCCGCGACAATGGTGACGGAGGCGGAAACGGACCGACGGAGAACGGACGGGCGCCCTCGGTGCTGCTACGGGGCCCGCGGGGGAATACGATTGAACCGCACTATCACTTTGAGGACGGCGGGGCAACGATCAGCATGGATGACCGCCGCTTCACGCCGGGTTTCTACACGCTCCTTCTCACACGCACCAATCAACAGACAGGAACAGTCGAGACGACGGAACAGATGTTCCCATGGGGAGTGCTCGCCTTGAACACCGATGCCGATCGGTACCGCCCCGGCGATACCGGACACATCGCGATCGGCGTGCTGGACGCGTACGGTGAGATCGTGTGTGACGCGGCACTGCTGCTCACCGTCGTCGCCCCCTCCGGCACGACGACCACTCTCTCCACTGCGGCGGGCACCATTCGAAGAACGAATACCTGTGGGGAAAAAACGGTCGGCCTCCTCTCGCCCGATTACGAGACGGATGTCCTGTTTACGGAAACGGGGACGTACGCGCTGCGCCTCCGGGCCGATCGTCACACGGACGTGCACTCCCTCTCCATGATGGAAACAGAGGTGACCGTTGCTCCCGCGCCTCCCGTGATCATTACTCGCACCGCCGCCACCCGCCTCTACCCGTTCGGCCCGTCTTCCATGACCGTCACCGTGGAGTTCTTCGAGGACTTTGAAGGAACGATCACGGATACTGTTCCCGATGGATTTGTCCTCTCCGACATTTCTCCTATCAGTCATGAGTTGAGAGTCTTGCGTGATGAGAACAACGAAACTCACAACTCTCAAGGGCAAACCATCAGCTGGCAGGGGTCTTGGAAGAAAGGAGAAACCGCCACCTTCAGCTACCTCTACGACGCGCCGGATATTTCCCCGCAGTTTTATCTGATCGGCCCCTTGCGATTGGATGCCATGAACAAAACGAGCGACCCATCGCTGCACGAACAGCGCACGTGGCAAATCGCAAATGACGCCGCGGTCACCATCGATGACAGCGTCACGACCACCACGGCGGCGCACATGAATGAAAATCCCTTGGTTGTCTGCGTGACGGATCTCGTCTGCTATGCATTCTATGTCGACGCCACCAACGCCAATGATGCCGTCTATGCCAAAACAACGGACGGCGGCGCCAACTGGGGAACACCCGTCGTCCTCATGGCGGGCACCGTGGTCGGCATGGCCGTCTGGTACGATCGCTGGACGCCCGGCGACACGACCGGCAACTTCATCCACATCGCCATGATCGATTCCGGGACGGACGACATTCACTACGAACGCATCGATACCTCGAGCGGCGATGCGCAACTCGGCGAAACGAACGTGACGAACGTGACTGCTGCGCTGGGAGTAACCAATTCCGTTTCCATCACAAAATCCACCGACGGGAGACTCTTCGTCGTCACCTCCGAAGCGGATACCGACTACGATGCACCGCTCGCCTGCACCATCAGCGGAGATTCCTGCGGCACTGCAAGCAATTGGGCGAAGGAAGGGACGGGTATTACGGATCAGGCGGATGATGCCGTGATTCTCCTGCCGCTCCCCGGCGGAGATGTCCTGCTGCTGAACCATGATATTTCCGCAGAAGATGTGCGCTACAAGGCCTACGACAGCACCGGGGACGCGTGGACGGCAGCATGGCAGACCATTGATGCGGAAGCGGCGGACAACACGACCTATGCGAAGACCATCGCCGCCACTCTCCGCAGATCCGATAACACGATCTACCTTGCCTACCTCGCGGATATCGCCACCATCGGGACGGATGACGACATCCGTACGGCGACGGGTGCGTACAACACTGCGACATCCCTCATGAGTTGGACGACGAAGACCGATGTGATCACAAACGGCAGCGTGCTCGACGTGGTGCTCTCGCGCGATGAAAACAATGGAGACATCTACGCCGTCTACCAAACCGGAACGACGTCCGCGCATAATGTCGTCTACAAAAAATCAACGGATGGCATGACGACCTGGGGGGCCGAGAGCGCCGCACTGAACAGTTCCGCAGCGGATCTGCGCAACGTTACCGTGAACCTGATGTCCGATGAGCGCATCTGCGCGACGTGGACTGATCCTGCTCCGGACGACATCTTCGGCGAAACGGTCGCAAACCCGATGTCGCCGCGCCACCCCATCACCGGCCGCGCGTTCAGCGACGAAGGCGTGACGCCTCTCGCCTCCACCACCGTCTCCCTCAGCATCGGCGGCCTCTCCGACGCCGAATCCGTCACGACGGACGCACAAGGTTGGTTCACACTTTCTGGCGCCGGCCTGCAGGCGGGAGCGGTTGCAACCGTGTACCTGAATAACAATGCCAGCCCGCAGGGCGTGACGGTCACCATATCTTCAGGATCGACGATGACCGGAGTGAACATCTACCAGAACAGGCTGATCGTGCGCAGCGAGACGGGGGGGACGGTGACGAACGCGCACCTCGCCGCGGCGGATAACGTCGGCGATACGGATATCGGCGCAATCTACCGGATGACAGATTCCGATGCCACCTTGCAGCTTGCCTCAGGGAAGGAGCTTTTTGTGTGGGATTCTTCCATCTACGGCGCCACGGAATTCGTGCCGGGGGGCAGAGTGAAGACGCATGACCTCACCGTCCTCGGGAGCATGGCCATGGGGACGAACGGACTCACGGTCAGCGGATCGATTGTGACGAGTGCCGGAACGTTCACCACTTCTACGGGGACCTCCTTGATTGCATTAGACGGCGACGCAGGAGCGCCCGAGCAATTGACCATGGGGAGCAATGCGTTTCGGAATCTGACGATTCACAACGGCCTCGTCGGCTACTGGAAGTTTGATGACGGATCGGGGAGCACGGTCGCGCGGGATGATTCGGGGAATGGGAACAACGGAACGCTCACCAACTACACGGGTGTGCAGACCTCTACGGGCTGGGTTGCCGGTGCGCCTGCCCTCCGAAGTTTCAACGCAGGAGGGCTGGAGTTCGATGGAGTGGATGATTATGTGGACGTTCCGCATGCAGCCACTGTCAATGTCGGGAAAACTGTTCCCGCAACGTGGAGCCTCTGGATCAATCTGCAAGAAATAAATGGTGATTTTTTGGGCAAAGGAGAACCGTACACCAATGATTTGCGTTATGAGGTTGGGACCAATGCTTCAAACCAAATAGGATTCTGCACATATTTGAGCGGATGGCACTGCTTATACTCTTCGGCAACCGTCGCGCTGGGAGAATGGACGCATGTTGCTGTCACCTATGACAAAACCGCCATTTCATTCTTCAAAAACGGCATCGGGGAGACCCCGCAGACATACTCGTCGTCCAATTTCCCGGAAACGACAAAGAATCTGAATATTGGCCGATACCAAAATAATCAAAATGATCAGACGTCATACAATTATCTGGACGGTCTCCTCGACGACGTCCGCATCTATAACAGGGCACTTTCCGCTTCGGAAGTGGCATCACTCGCCAGCGGAGCACCGGTGACAGGGAGCGGCATGTATGTCCTCGGGAGCGCGCTGGACATCAACGGCAGCCTCCGGCTCTATGATGCCACGCTCGATGTCTCGAGCGGTAATTACGGCATTACCGTCGCGGGAAACTGGGTGAATCAAGGAGAATTTACTGCGAGAGGCGGAACCGTGACGCTGGATGCCGCGGACGGCGTGGCACAGACCGTGTCGGGCAGCACGATCTTCGGTAGTTTCACAAAAATGGTGACGGCGGCCACGACCCTGTTCTTCGATCACTCTGCGCGACAGTCGTTCTCAGGAGCGTTGAATCTGATGGGAGTCGAGGGGGGATTGCTGAGCGTGAGAAGCACAAAAACGGGAAGTGCGTCGAATCTGTTAGTGGACGGAGACAGTGGGACGCAAGAGTTCCTCAAGTACTTGGATGTGCAAGACAGTGACGCAAGCGGGGGGCAAGAGCTCGTGTGCCTCACCGACTCCGAAGATTGCGTCGACAACGGGAATACGACGAATTGGTTGTTCGCCGCCACTCCCCCCACTCCCCCCACCATCCTCTCTCCCGTCACAGGTTCTTCCACGGGTTCCGCGACCCCGATCCTCACGGGAACCGGATCGGAAGCAGCCAATGTGCTGAAAGCGTACAGCGGCGCGACCGTGCTCTGCCTCACCACGGTGGGCGCCGGCCCCGACTTCGCCTGGAGTTGCACCACCTCCACACTGACGGATCAAACGTACGTTTTGCACGCCAAGGAAACGAGTGCAGTGGATATCGAGAGCGCTGCGAGCAACACCGTGACGCTGACCGTGGATACGGATGATCCGGATCTTCTGTCATTTTCCTCGGGAACAGCGGATGGCACGTACAGCTCCGGGGCGACCATCGAAATCATCGCAACCTACGATGAAACACTGTCGGAGAGCTCCGTGCTCACCGTCATGCTGGATACGGGAGAAAGCGTCGTTCTTTCCACCAGACAGGGCACGACATTGAGCGGCACGTACGTTGTGCAAGCCGGAAATGAGTCCGCGGATCTCACGGTGAGCTCCATTACCAATCAGAGCGCCCTGGATACGGTGGGCAACGAACAGACGACGACGACGCTCCCCGCCACGAACATCGCCGACGGAAGCGCGATTGTGATCTACGCGGGACATGACATCAGTGCACTCCCTTCGAACGATCACGATGCGGTGCTGGCAAACAATATCTCCGTCGACGTGACGCAGGTGCGACAGGTGGGAGTGCAAACGGTTCGCCTGCTGTATCTATCGGGAAGAGTGGCGGACGTATCCTTTGATTTTGACACAGGGGAACTGGATTTCAGCACACTCACGATCCTGCGTGACACCTCTCTGTTCTCCTCCGTATTCCACGGCGCAACCGTGCATGCCGGCATCACCGTCCCCTATAGCCTTGCAGTCCCCAAGAGTGCTGAGCACAATGCGCTGCGCATATGCAACGGCAAGGCGACCATCGGATGTACGGACGAAGACGATTGGAGTTTCCTGGCGAACGAAGAAGGGGAAATCATTGAAACGGCCGAGGGGGTCAGCACGGAGGGTATTACTGTGTCCGTTGAGGGAGAAGATTGGGTGATAACGGGTTTGTCCGGCACGGCCGGCCAGGGAGAATGGCAACCGCTGTTGAGCACCACACATCAATTGTCACCGGATGTGATCGCTGCCGGCGGCGGGGAGGCGGCACTCTCGAGCAACTACCTCCTGGCCGACACGCTCGGCGAACCGATCATCGGCCCGAGCACATCCGATACCTACGTATTGGACGCGGGCTACCGGCAAGAAGAGTCTGTATCCTCCGAAGTCTCTCTGAGCTGCGCGCTGCAAGCCGCCATCGGGAGCATCCTCTTCAGCGGCACGGCGGACACGACCTTCCTCTGTACGGTCAGCACCACGAATCCAACGGGATACAGCTTGAATTGGCAAGTGCTCTCTGGCAGCGGCGGTACCGCGACCGGCTCACTCATCGATCCGTTGGAACACACGATTCCGCCGTACCGGCCGACAACTGCCGACGTGCCCGAGACGTGGTCCGTCGCTGAGACCGCATCGGCGTGGGGCGGTCGTCTGCGCTCGGCGAGTACCGATACGGACGCCAAGTGGGGAACCGATTCGACGGACGAAAAGTGGCTCAATGTCGGCACGGGATCGACCGTAGTCGTGAGTCGTGACAGCGCCACCGACCCGAGCGGATCAACGGAGCAGCTCTCCCTGCGCGTCGAAATCGGTGCGCTGAAGATCCAGCCGAGCGGCACCTATCAAACGACGGTCACGATCACGGCGAGTGCGCTCTGACAACGCATTCGGTACGATGCACGCATGCGAAGATTGTTTGCCGCGTTCACTCAAGTGCATGGCGCATGGTTCCCGGTGGGATGCGTGATCCTTTTGGCAGGAGCATGGCTGCGTTTCGCTGATTTGGGATTGTATGACCTCTGGACGGATGAAGCATGGGTGGCGCTCAGCATCGATGCGCCGACACTGCGCGACATGCTGTTCCCGGACTGGTACGCCCAGTCGACGCCGCCGCTCTTTCTGTTGATCGTCCGTTGGATCACGGGAGTGCTGGGGTACTCAGAGGCGACACTGCGACTCCTGCCGGCCATCGCGGGGGTCGCGTCCGTCGCGCTGATCGGTCGGCTGACCTACCTTTGGTCTCACAGTCTCCCCGCCTCATGGATCGCCGCTCTGCTGTGGGCGTTCCATCCTCTGGCTCTTCTGTACGCGCACGAACTCAAGCAGTATTCCACGGATGCATGCGTCCTGTTGGCGCTTTTGTGCATCACGGAGCGGCATGCGCGCGGAGGAGGATGGCGATCATGGGTGCTCCTCTTGCTCGCAACGTGTCTGGGAATCGGGTTGTCACATCCGGCGATCTTCGCAGTGCCGATGATCTCTCTCCGTCTCCTTTTGCGTGCGGATGTTCTGCCGCAATGGCGCAGATGGGGGGAAACGGCGTTCTATACCTTGGGGGCGGGGATGCTGTTCGTTCTTCAATTCTTCTTCATTGTCCGGCCGGAACAAACGCCGTGGCTGTTTGATTACTGGGATCAGATCGATCAGTTCCTGCCTCTCCCCTTCAGCCCCTCCGCCATGATCGTCGCCGTACGGCAGTTGTGGCAATTTGCCCTGTACGGGTTCGGACAGGCTGCTGCTTGGCACGCCGTACAGCAGGGCGTCGCAGTGGCGGGCGTAGTGCTGACGGGCATAGGATGGCTCCACATGTTTCGTCGCTCTCCTGCGGCGAGCAGCGCGCCGGTGGTTCTGTTGGCAACGACGGTGGGTGCATCCATGGTGCGCCTCTATCCCTTCGGAGGGATGCGACCGTCATTCTTCTTGATCCCGCTGGTCATCAGCATCGCATCCATCGGTCTGGAGCGCGTCGCACGCAGCATGGGGAGCGCCGGTCCCGTCGTGGCGTTCACGGTGCTGGCTCTGCTGATTCCTCCGCTCAATGCGCACACGGCCAATGACAAATTATCCTGGATGATCGCGGAGATGCAGCCGTTACTGGCGCGTTTGGAGCAGGAGCGTCAGCCTTCCGATCTGCTCCGCGTGCATCCGACCGCACGATTTTCCTATCGCTATTACACGCACACCGCATTGCGGGATCTCGCACTCATCGGTCAGTGGGAAGATATGAAGCCGACTGTCACGTTCGAAGCGCTGAAGGAAGATCTGCTGCATGTGTGCCAAGAGCGTGCTCCCCTGACGCGCGTGTGGGTCGTGGTGGCGGGACGCGGCACGCTGGGCGGCGACATACTGGAGCGTGTGCTCCGCCCCCGCGTCACCGTCGTGTCCGTCCTGCGGGAGCAGGGCGCTGCGGCGTATCTGTTGCAGTGCGAGCATCCGCACGTACCTGCCGGCTGACGGGAGCCATGGCGAAGCGTATGCCGGAGAGGCGAGTGAGGCCAAAAAGGCTTGACGCTGCCTCTCTCCTTTTCTATAGTCGCCGTCCAGCGTTTCCCATGTGCCGCTTGGGTACATGGTTTTACCCACGAACCGCCCCATATGGTTAGCTACACCCCCACCTCCGAGGACGTCCGTCTCTACGAGATCGCAGTCCTCTACCCGTTCCCGATGCATCAGAAGGAAGAGGCCGAACTGTTGAAAGCAATCGACGGCATTTTCGCCGATGCCAAAGCAAAGGAAATCTTCCGGGATGTTTGGGGCCGCCGGGGACTCGCCTACAAGATCGGCGGATGTGCGGAGGCAAACTTCATCATCTACTACCAGGAGCTCGACCCCCGCAAGCTGAAGGACATCGACCAGCAGCTGCGGATCCTGAAAGGCGTCCTCCGCCACATGATCGTCAAGCCGCCGGAAGGTCTGGAGATTCGCTCCTTCGCCAATGCCGAGAAGCAGTGGAAAGAGAAAGCGCGCCTGGAAGATGCCACCCGCATCTCGGAGAAAGAGGAACGTCTCAAGAAGCAGATGCTCGACAAGGCAAAGCGCAAGGCGGCACCCGCCGCTGCCAAGAAAGAGAAACCCGCCGTCACGGGCGAAGCCCTGAACGCGCAGCTCGACAAACTGATCTCCGACAAAGATCTGGACATCTGACGAGTTCTCTGCCCCCAATCCCTAGTCCCCAATCTCCAATCCCTAGTCCCTAGTCCCCCGTCCCCGTCCCCCCTCCCCCATGGCTTCCCCTTCCCGCTCTTCCCAGAAGCAACAGCAGCGTGGCGATCCCCGCCTCAAAAAGTGCGCTTTCTGCGAGAGCGGCACCGCGCACATTGACTACAAAGATTACGGTGTCCTCAAGCCGTTCATCGATTACTTCGGCAACATCCGCAGCCGCTACTACTCCGGCGTGTGTCTGCGTCATCAGAAGAAGCTCCGCG
This sequence comes from bacterium, assembly GCA_029558515.1. Classification (GTDB taxonomy): domain Bacteria; phylum Patescibacteriota; class Gracilibacteria; order Peribacterales; family Peribacteraceae; genus JAKQEM01. Next base: position 47,977 of record JAKQEM010000041.1, on the reverse strand, counting down.
AAGCCGTGGAACGCGCGCGATTTCTGGGTATGTTGGCGTACCGGAAGTAAGCGTTACTTCGTTTCTTCGTTATTTCGTTCCTTCGTAGTGGCATGAGGGATCATTCGAAATAACCAGATAACGAATCAACGAGGATACGAATTTGCGATATACTCCGATCACTCTTTCCTCCTCCCAATGTCCGGGCACAGCAAGTGGCACCCTTCGACTCGCTCCGCTCGCTCAGGGCAAGCAACATATTTCTTTTCCTCATGATCCATGTCCGGTCATAGCAAATGGCATAATATTCGGGTCAAGAAAACCGCAGCGGATTCCGCTCGCGGGAAGATCTATACACGTCATGCCAAGCTGATCCAAATCGCGGCCCAGCGCGGCGGCGATGCCGACATGAACCCGAGTTTGCGCACGGCCATCGACAACGCCAAGGCGGACAACGTTCCCAATGCGAATATCGAGCGCGCCATCAAAAAAGGAACGGGCGCATTGAAGGGCGATCAAATGGAGGAGGTCCTGTACGCGGGCATCGCACCCGGGAATGTCGCGGTCCTTGTGGAATGTCTGACGGATAATAGGAACCGTACGCTTTCCGGCGTGAAGATGATCCTGACGAAGCACGGCGCCGTCTTCGCGGAATCCGCATCGGTGCTCTGGATGTTTCAGCGGAAAGGCGTGGTGACGGGGAAGGATACGAAGCACGGAACGCGGGAGAGGAATACGCTGGAACTGGAGCTCATCGATTTCGGTGCGGAAGATCTGGAGGAAGAAGGGGATGTGCTGACGGTGACGACGGGCATGGCGGATTGGTCGCAAGTGCGGGATTTTCTGAAGAGCAACGGGTGGGAAATCCTCTCCGCGGGACTGAAGTTCGTCCCCGTGCAGAAAGCAACCGTCAAAGACCTGGAAACCGCCCGCAAACTGCTGCACATCATCGAACTCTTGGAGGAAGACGACGACGTCTCCGAGGTGCACACGAATGCGGACATCGCGGAAGAGCTCCTTCCCTCTCTGGAGGCGTAAGGGAAAGTATTCGACTCCCTCGCTCATCAGGCCTCACACGGCAAGAGCTCTCGTTTCGGCTACTTTCCGAGCAGAATTCTGTTGCTCCGTGGCGACATCCTGTCTTAATTTATTCTCAAAAAATTCACGCTGTTGCTCCATGGGTAGTCCATATACAAATGCACCTTCTCCGGATCGCTCGTGAAATTCGCCCAAGTTTCTCATGACCTGTTTTTCAGCAGGCGTGGGAAAAAAATCATCCGGACCCGGCAATCGTGCAAATTTTGACATTTTTAAGACAATAGGGGGGAAATATCCGCATCATACGCCGTGTTCGCATATTGGCAAGAATCGATTGTTCTGCTACAATATCCAGAAATACTCACACCCACCCCCATGCAATCGCGCCTGCGTTTCGGCCTGGTTCTCCTCACGATGCTTGTGATCCCGACGGTGGCTCTGGCCGCACCGGGCAACGTCACGGGCATCACGACGATAGTGGAAGCAGACGGCGTGCGCGTATCGTGGCAGCCGGTAACGGAGGACGTCGCCTCGTACCGCATCTTTTACAGCACGCAATCCATTCTGGACCATGGCGGCCTCTTCGACGATTTTGAAGTGGTGGACGGATCGGTCACGACGCATCTGCTGCGCAATGTCCCTCCGGCTCAGTCACTGACCGTCGCGGTGCTCGCGGTGGACGCACAGGGCGAGGAGAGCCCGTTCTTCGTGGAAGAGGCGACGATCACCCTCTCGTCGTCTTCGCTCCCGTCACTGGAGACCACCCCCTCGCTCGCCCCCCCGGGAATCGATACGGACGCCACGCTCCACCTGCTACAAGCGGAGAGCCTCTCGCCCACCGACCTGCTCCTCACCTTCTCGCACGCCGTCTCCGTGCCGCAGGACCGGGCGCTTGAGGCACTCATCATCGAAACATCCGGCGGCGTCCGCCTGCCCCTCTCCCGGGTAACCGCCTCGGGAATGACGCTCCGCATCACGACCGCCGAGCAGAAGGCCGGCGTCATCTACCGCGTGCGACCGGAGATGGACGTCACCGGGACGGACATTGACGGCAAAACCATTGCGATCTCCCCCGATCAAATGCCGATGCTCTTCACGGGGCGCATTCCTCCCCCCCTCCCTTCCCCCTCTCCCCAGCCCTCCCCCCAGCCCTCCCCCGCAGCCGGACCGGACGTCACGGACCTCATTCTCCGCGCGCAACCGAGCAACGGCCTCTTCACGGTGGAAGCCACTTGGCGCGCTCCTCTCCAACCCGTCGTGGGCTACGAACTGCTGCAAACCACGGACGGCGGCCGCACCTTCGGCGCCGTGACCACCGTACCCCCGACCACCACGGCGGTGCGCATTCCGGGCGTGACTCCCGGCAGCTTCGGCATGTTCATCCGAGCGATGCAGGCGGACGGCACGCGCACCGACGGCCTCACGCATGTGATCGATCTGCCCGGCGCCGCGCTGACGTCCGGCCCCGTCACGGGACAGGTGCAACCGTCGCCCATTGTGTCCGCATCCACGGAGGGAAGCGGCTCGCTGCCCGGCAGCGGCCCCGGCGTGTGGCTGCTGATGACGCTCGTCGGATCCATCATCGGACTCGTGACGATGCGCAAGCGGATGCATCTTGCGGCAGCACGGATCTGACCGTCGGATGACCTCATGCGGAGTATGCTGGAAGCATGGATACAGCCGGTTCCCTGCGCCGCTTCCTCCTCCCCGCGCTGCTCCTCTGCGCGTGTCTGCTGCTCTGGCGCGAGTACGCAGTGGCGCCCGACGGACGGCTGCACACCGTCTTTCTGGACGTGGGGCAGGGCGATGCGGCTTTCCTGCAGACGCCATCCGGCCGGCAGATTCTCATCGACTGCGGTCCGGATACGGCGCTGCTGCAGGGGCTGGGGAAGCGCATGTCCTTCTTCGATCGCTCCATCGATCTCCTGATCCTCTCGCACGCCGACCTCGACCACATCGGCGGCTGCATAGACGTGCTGCGGCGTTACACCGTGACAAGCGTCCTGTTCCCCGCAGTCGACGCGGACGTACCGCGCTTTCGAGAGTTCACCGCAATGCTCACGCAGCAGCGTATCCCCGTTCTGCTCGCTAATCCCGCGCAGCATATCGATCTGGGCGACGGTGTGCTGCTCGACATCTTATGGCCGACCGACGATGCACTCGCCCGGTTTGACGATCGCAACGACCTCTCCGTCACCCTGAGAGTCACGCATGGAGAAACGAGCATTCTCTTCACGGGTGATTTGGGAGAAGCGGCCGAAAGCGCACTCCTCGCTTCCGGCGCCGATGTGCGCGCAGACATCCTGAAAGTGGGACACCATGGCAGCAGCACGAGTTCCTCGACGGGATTCCTCCTCGCAGTCGGCGCGGATCTCGCCGTCATCTCCGCGGGACGCGACAACTCCTTCGGCCATCCGCATCCGTCCGTCGTACAACGATTGCAGATTCTGGGCATGGCGATACGAAATACGGCGGAGGAGGGGGCGATTGAGGTGATAGGGAGCAGGGAGTAGGCTATGAGCGTATGGCAACCCTTGACTTCACGCCCTTGAGCAATGCCCTGGTACAACTGCGCGAAGGGATCGCGGAAGCGGAACGACAACCGTATCAGGATATTATTCGCGACGGTGCCATACAGCGATATGAGTACAGTTTCGAACTGTGCATTAAAATGATCAAACGCGTGTTGGAAATCCAATTTGCGGAGCAGGTGGATACCATGCCCTTTCGAGACATGCTGCGCTGCGCATTTGAACATGGTCTCATTTCCGATCCTACGCTCTGGTTTGGCTTTCGCGATGATCGCAACAAGACGGCACATACTTATGATGAAAACGTCGCCGCCATCGTGTTTGAAGCATCGAAACGATTTCTGCCGGAAGCCGAACTCCTCCTCTCTCGCCTTGAACGCACCAACCCTTGATCTCCGGCCCGATCACCTGCAGATGGTCCAAGACATTCTGCGCGCGCATGTGCCGGATCGCACCGTATGGGCATTCGGCTCACGCGCCAAGGGAATGGCGAAGAAGACCTCCGATCTTGATCTGGCCATTCTCGGAACAGAACCCCTCGACCTGCGCACGATGGGCGACGTGAAAGACGCATTCAGCGAATCCAATCTCCCCTTCAAGGTCGATGTCGTCGACTGGGCAGTGACGAGTGAAGCGTTTCGGAAGATCATTGAGGAACAGAAGCAAGAAATCCCCCTCCAATGAGTCATTGGACATGTCGAATACCTCGAGCGCAATTTGTGCGTTTCTGAGATTTTCGCCATTCGGCTGAGATGAGGAGACGACTTCGAAGCTTGCGCCGCTGACGCTTTGGCTCTTCCGGATCACCATCGGAATTGAGCCCTGTAGCCTGGCTTCCCAAAGGTAAATAAGCCAATTCGTTACTTCCGACACCGTTGTGGCAGCAGTCGTGTCCATCCACTTCCGCACGGGGGCTCTGCAACCTTCTTCCCATATTATCCATTATCCATTGCTCATTATCCATTATACTCCCCCCATGAAGACCCTCCTCCTCGTCGCGGGCAGAAGCCGGCGATTCTGGCCGCTCCATGAAAAAGCGCTGTTTCCCGTCTGCGGGAAGTCGCTGCTTGCGCACATCATCGGCCGGCTGAAGGAGGCGGGGTGCGACGACATCATCGTCGTGGGAGGGAAGCATAACGTGCACGCAGTTCGGTCCTCCTTCCCAAAGCTGCAGACCATCGAGCAGGAACAGTTGGAGCTGGGCATGCGCGGTGCGCTCCTGTCCGCGCTGCCGCAAATCCCCGGCGAGGACATTCTGCTGGTCAGCAGCAATGACGTCATTGACGCATCCGCATACCGGGCGACGGTGGAAGCGGGGAAGAAAGCGGACGGAGCGATGTTGGCGCAACGCGTCACGCGCTATTTCCCCGGTGGCTACCTCTCGACAAGTGCAAACCGCATCACAGGCATTGTGGAGAAACCGGGGGAAGGAAACGAGCCGAGCGATTTGGTGAACATCGTCTGCCACTACCACAAAGATTCCACCGCGCTCTTCCGGGCATTGCAGGACATCGATACTGCGACGGACGACGGGTACGAGCAGGCACTGGCGAAGCTGTTTCCCGACAAACACTACAGTGCCGTTCCTTACGAGGGCTTCTGGCAGGCGGTGAAGTACCCGTGGCACCTCCTGTCCCTCCTCCCTCATGTGCTCGATTCTGTGAAGGGCCGGACCATCCATCCCACCGCGACCATCCACCCGACGGCCGTCATTGAGGGAAATGTGGTGATCGGAGAGGGGGTGCGCGTCCTGCCGTTTGCCTGCATCAAGGGACCCTGCGTCATCGGTGATCGGACGATCATCGGCAATAACGCGCTGGTGCGGGGCAGCTCCATCGGCAATGACTGTGTGATCGGTTTTGCCACGGAAGTGAAGAGTTCGATTCTGGCGGATCACGTCTGGACGCATTCGACGTACCTGGGTGATTCCGTCATCGGGGAGAACGTATCGTTTGGCGCGGGAACGGTGACGGGCAACTTACGATTGGATGAAGCGGAGATCACGTCGACCGTCGGAGAGGAGAAGATGACGACGGGCACGACGAAGCTCGGCGCAATCATCGGCTCCGATGTACGCATCGGTATTTCCGCGGCACTCAATCCCGGCGTGAAGATCGGCAGAGGAACCTTCGTGAGCAGCGGCTGCCTCATTGAGCATGATCTCCCCGACTCCGTTTTCGCCCGCATGAAAGACGGTCGCCTGGTAACGTCTCCCAATACGGCGCGCGCTCCCCGGCCGGAGGGGAGGGAGGGGTACAGGAGGGGGGTGTAGGGGATAGGAAAAAGCACCGGCGGGGTGCAAAGCAAAAAGGGTGGACAAGGGGGAGGGGGTAGTAGAGTTTTGTCATCTGCTCTGTTTCCCCTGCTGCCATGGGTCAATTGCTTCTTTGTGAGAGAGAAATAGAAGATGTACTGCGCGAAGCTCATCAAAAAGATGACACATTGGGTGATGGAACCCAAGATGTTCATTCACAATGTGCCGGATTACTCCACACTGATGAATGCGAATGTATGCCGACAAGACCGAACTACGGAAATTTCCGTGACCGCAGAAGGGACCGACAGCGACGGTAGCATCCATTCCTCCATTCTCTCATAACTTTTCGCCATTTTGTGGTTTCGGGCGAAAAGCAACTTTTTGAGTAGATTGAAGGAGCGACCATTATAATCTTTCCAATGCGTCTTTGAGCACCATCGTCGCTTTGCAGTCATCTTCGTTGTATTCAAGGAGCCTCTTTAAAATCGCATCATCTTTTGATTCGAGATACGTATTGAACCACTGAATGGACAGCGCACCCGATGGAGTTTCATCTCTCCACGAGAAGCCTAAATACGTCGCGAGAGCTTTTAGGGAGTAGCTCCCAATCGGCCAGTCGGTTTTCTTCTGCACCGTATCGTAGAGATCGACCACATGCGGATGATCGAAGAACTGTTCTACTGCTTCGGCACTGATGACATCGGAATACCGTTTCTGCAGCCTCTTGTATGTTGTCTCTTCGTGATGAGAGTAGTAGTAAACGGCGAAATCATCCTGTGGGAGCGATGAAATGTAACTCCAGAATTCCTGCCACACACGCTTTTCTTCTTCTTCAGAAAGTTCCGTAGCCGTGAAGTGTACGAAACGTTCGTTTTTTCCGGCGCGCTCATACACGCCGTGCAGATACACGAAATCCTGCGTTGGATCGTCCTCGATATCGAAGAAGAGCTCATGGCTTACCTGCGGGAAATCCATGGTTCCGTATGCGACGGGCTTTTTTGTTTGGTGGAGGATGATTGCGCGACGGAGCGCTTTGGCAAGGCTGTCTTCCCCGATTCGGTACAGGAATTCCGTATTGCCCGCTCTCTTTTCCTCCTCTTTCTGTTTCATGACTCCTGCAACATCCAACCCGATGAATTCATCAAGGTTTTCGATCAAGAGGTCTTCATTGATTCTGTCGCGATTGCTTCTGCCGAGGTAAAAGACGCTTGTAAGGTCTTTCGTTTCTTCACACCACTTTTTGCAGGAGTTGTACCATGGGCAGAGCTTACAAATACCCGCCGAAGCCGGCTTGTTTCTGTGTTGATCTTTGAGGAGAAAATCAACATGTTTCTTCACTTCTTCGTAATACTCCCACCACGTCTTCTTCGACCGCGGACCCATGAGAGCTGTCAGATCATATTCCACTGTCTTACCGTGAATATCGATGACTTGCCCGCTACTGTGCGAACAGAATCCGAGTCGCTTGAGCAGGTCGTTATACAGGCAGAGCTGCACCGCGTAGTGTTTCTTCGGTTTGCCTTCCTCTCCTTCCTCCTCGTCGGCACCTTCGAATCCCATGCCGGATTTGATGTCGATCGGCATGTACGTATCATCGGGCAACTTTTTCAGAAGATCGGGAATCCCGAGCATATTTTCATGGATGAGTACGCCCTGATAGATCAGTGGCGTTTTGGTTTTCATCGCCTGGACCGTCCGTGAGAAACGCTCTTCGTGCGTTCCTTCGCTGAGATCGAGATATTCTCCAAGATGCGCCACAATCTTCTCTTCGTGTTTCACTCCTTTTTCCCACAGCAGTTCGACGAAAGAATTGGATTCCGGATTCTTTTCCTCCTGCGGACCGTTGAGATCCCGCCAGACGCGGTGCGGACACTGGATGTAATCGTAGAGTTTGGAGGCTGTGATAAAGGGCATGCAAAGGATATGGTACGCGCATGCAAAAGCTGTACAATGTCGAAAAATGAAGAATGCCGACCAATCCAGCGGCTTTGTACACGCACTCGTTCGCAGTGCCGGGGAAATCATGAGGGAAGCGAAAACGGAAGAAGATCTCCGTCTCAAATTTGAGATTCATCTGTCTCCCGTTTTAGAAGCAATCGGCATCAGGGGATCGCGCTATGAGAGACATACGGGAAAGACCGCATCCGAGTATCGCGGTCGGCCTGACGCCATTCACGGAAAGGTGATCATCGAATACGAGCCGCCCGCCTCCTTCCGCAAAAAAGGAGTCGTCGAACACGCGGAAGAACAGTTGCACGGGTACCTGAAGGCTGAAGGATACGTGCAGGGAGCCGATGCAAAGACGCTCTTCGAGAGACCCGTTGGCGTGGGTTTCGACGGCGAGGAGATATTCTTCGTGGAATTCAGCGACGGTGCGCAAACACAGGAATTCGTGCGGCATGGTCCGTATCCGTTCGACGTCGAGAGCGCGCGGACATTCCTTATGCATCTGCGCGGCCTCTCGCGCAAGCCACTCATTCCGGAAACTCTCACAGAATCCTTCGGCCCCGACAGTCCTCTGGCTTCGAAAATCGTGTCCGCGCTCGTGGATGCGCTGGACAATTGGGGAAGCAAGCGGTCGGAAGTGTTCTTCAATGAGTGGAAGAGGCTTTTTGGGATTGTCTATGGCGAGCAATTTGCGGCGGCGCAGGATGAAGAAGCACAGGTGCTCATGGAGAAATACGGCGTGAAGAAGAAAACGGAGTTCCAAAAATTGCTCTTCTGCGTTCATACGTACTTCGCGTATCTGATGAAGCTGATCGCGATCGAAATTCTCGCCATGCGCGACGAGGAGTCATCGCTCAGCGAGTCGTTTTCGTCCAAGCTGGCACATGCGGATGATGACGAACTGAAGCGGCAACTTGAGGACATAGAAAACGGCGGCGTCTTCGCGAATAGGGGCATTACCAACTTTCTTGAGGGGGATTTCTTCCGTTGGTATCTCGACTCTTGGTCGCCGTCGCTCAAGGAGGCGCTGCGCGAAGTGGCGCGGGAACTGAGCGATTTCGAACCGGCGACGACGACCATCCATCCGAAGACCGCGCGCGATCTTCTTAAGAAACTCTATCAGTATCTCGTACCTCAACTTATTCGACACAAGCTCGGCGAGTACTACACGCCGGACTGGCTTGCAGAACTCGTCATGAATGAGACGGGATACAAGGGCAAGCTGGATGACCGCATGCTCGATCCTTCGTGCGGCTCCGGCACGTTCCTCGTGCTCGCCATCCAGCGGGCGAAAGAATGGGCAAAGGAGCACAAGGCACCGAAGCAGGAGATCGCGAAGACGATCGGACAGAACATCTGGGGCTTTGATTTGAATCCGCTTGCCGTCATCGCCTCGCGCACCAACTACATTTTCGCCCTTGGCGATCTGATCCATGAACAGAGGAATTTTGAGATTCCGGTGTACTTGGCGGATTCCGTCCTCTCGCCGACGGAGAAGAAGGTGAGCGCCGGACTCTTCGGAGACTACTATCCCATGAAGACATCTGTCACGGAATTTTTCATTCCCGCTCATTGGCTGGCTAACAAGGGTTTGCAGATGCAGCAGGCGGCGGAGGAAGTGGAAACGCTGGTAGCGCGTGAGGAAGAAACGGAAATTGCGTTGAAAATTCTGGAAAGTAAAGGGTTGGTACTCCCGGGGTCACAACAGACGGTTCGGGATTTTTACGAGCAACTTTTGATACTGGAGAAAGAAGGTAAAAACGGCATCTGGGCGCGGTTCCTCAAAAACGTCTTCGCTCCCGCCAATGCGGGTAAATTCGATTACGTCATCGGCAATCCGCCGTGGATTCGATGGGGATATCTTGCCGACGAGTACCGTCAGGCGACGCTGGAACTCTGGAAGAACTACGGTCTTTTCTCACTCAAAGGACATGCGGCGCGTCTGGGCGGCGGCGAGAAGGATTTCTCCATGCTCTTCACGTATGCGGCATTTGACCGTTTTGTCCGCAAGGGCGGCAAACTCGGGTTCCTCATTACGCAGGAACTCTTCAAATCCAAAGGCGCGGGCGAGGGTTTCCGGAGGTTTTGCCTTGGGCAGACCGAGAAGTTCCGCGTCTGGCAGGCACATGATCTCGTCACGGTGCAGCCCTTCGAAGGCGCGGCGAATAAGACGGCGGCCATTTTTCTCAAGCGCAGTGAGGAGACGACGTATCCGGTGCCGTATACAGTCTGGACGAGGAAGAAAGGGGTGGGAAGAATTCCGACGGATACGCCGTACGAAGATGCGCTGAAGATGATGAACAAGAAGAAACTGGAAGCGAATCCGATGGGTACATCAGTTGCATCTTGGCAAACAACAGAGAAAGGGAATGAGTCGGTTACGAGAATCAAGGGCAACAACAAATATAAAGCCTTTCTGGGCATACGTGCGGTGCCGTACGGTGTTTTTTGGGTTAAGGTTAAGCAGGTTCTCTCGAATAACGATGCGCTCATTGAAAACTTGAACGAAGCAGGAAAAACAAAGGTGCAAAAAGTTGAGATGGTTGTGGAGAATGATCGACTATTCCCGGCGATTAGAGGAAAAGATATTGAAAGGTGGAATGCAAAATCGGGTATTTATCTTTTGTTTGTGCAAGATCATGAAAAAAGGGAGCCGCTACCGGAAGTATTTCTAAAAGAAGAGTATCCCCGAACGTATGAGTATCTGGCGAAACTAAAACCTGCTTTTGATGTTCAAGCCTCAAAGGCTGTAAAAGCATTGGCTAATAGAAGTGCATTCTACGCAGTATTAGGGGTAGGTCCGTATACAATGGCAAAATACAAGGTTCTTTGGAAAGGAATGGCAAGTGATGTTGTAGCAGCCGTGGTTTCACAAGAGAAAACAACATTTGGTTATAGGAATGTTTTATCAACACACACAACTTCATTAATTCCGTCAGACAATGAGGATGAGGCTCATTTCATTTGTGCGATTCTGAATTCAACATCGGTTCGTGATTTTATTAAGTCTTTCTCGTCCGCTGGACGAGGATTCGGAACTCCGTCCGTCATGCAGCACGTCGGCATTCCGAAGTTTGATCCGAAGAACACGCTGCATGAGAAATTGAGTACGTTATCGAAGGAACTGCACAAGTTGGCGGCGAGCGAGGGCAACGAAGAGGAGATAAAGAAGTTGGAGAAGGAGGTGGATGAGACTGTTACAAAACTCTTTTCATAATTCCCTAATTACTACTATGAGTGAAATAACAATTAAAAGAATGAAGAGGGGGCAACTAGTAGAGCTGATTGAAAAGACGATACAGGGAATCAACAAAATACACTCTGTCCAAGAGTCAATATTAAAGTTACTTGGTGAAGCACAAAGTTCACGAGATTTGATAGAAGATAAAGGAGGCTTAAAAGACCAAATTGTAGAGCTGGTTGCTGATGCAAAAATACAGCAAGAAGAAATTCAGAAGGCATATGATGAAATTTGTGTAGATACTGATCAGGCTGATTCAATTAAAACCGAGTTAGAAGAATTAGTTGAGTCATTCAAAGAGATAAGTAAATTAGCTGGTAAATTTGAAGATAAATATTTTGGTGTAAAAAAAGTAGATGAGAAAACAGGAGAGACGATAAAAGAGCCGGGCTTACTTGAAGAGATAGAATCATACTTGCAAGGGCAAAAAGAAAAATTCAATCAGTTATCAGATAAGATAAATACAGAGTTGCTTCCGGGGGCAACTACTGTTGGCCTTGCAAAAGCATATGTAGATCAGTCTGGAAAATATAAAAGTGGTTGGTGGATTACTTTGTTTGGTATTTCGATCTTAGCAATGCTTGTAGTTGCATTTTGGTCCTTTATTGCTTTTGAAGCTGAAGAAGATTTAGGCAAGGAATTAATTGCGTTGCTTACCAAAATGACTTTTTTCATTCCACTTGTTTGGATTGCACTTTTTGCCAGCAGAAAAGATAGTCAAAATAAGAGATTGCAGCAGGAATACATACATAAAGGAACTATGGCAAAATCATTTGAAGGGTATCGTGCTCAGGTTGAAAAACTTGATGAGTCAGACAAGTCTCGACAAATAAAAGAACAGCTTATGGAAGAACTTGTAAAAATGGTCGGTTATAACCCTTCGATTACACTTGACAGCAAAAGCCACAAAGATTCGCCACCTGGTCTTTCGGCAATTGAAAAAGTTGCTGAATCCATTTCTAAATGTGCAGGTGGAATTGCTGCAGAAGTTATTAAGCAAACAAGATAATTTCTCTTATGAATCACATTCTCTCGATAATCATCCAGGCTGCGCGCGAGCGAACGATACCCGAACAATCCGATTTGCCGTTCTCTTCTGGAGCGAACGTCTCTTCCCGTCAACGATATTGATATGGATCGCTTCGCTGTCAGCACCCTCGGGAAATTCCTCGTCACACAAGAGGAAGGCCACGATGCTTTTATGGCTATATCGCCGCAGGTTGCCAAGTTGAAAAAGAAGGTCACCAATTCTTTTTTGATTTTCAGGGAGTCGTTGTCCTGAGCCCATCGTATTGCGATGAGCTCTTTGGGCAACTGGAAGTCAGTTTTCCCGGCAGTATTCTTTTGGATCAACACCTATCGCACGCCTTGCGCGTCGCATTTGAAACAATAGAGGAAACAAAAAATATAACATTCGCATTCGGTGATTTTCGGTAAAGAATCACTTTCCCTACATCCTCCCGCCCCTGTGCACCATATGGGGACAACTCCCCCCAACTCATCGATCACAAAAGTTATCCACAATGAATGTGGATAACCCTGGCTTTCCCTTCTCCACATAAAGAGGATGGTTGTGCACAGGTCTAATAGTTTTTGGCTTCACACAGCGGTAATAGAGTAAATGGCTTCACTGCGCGCCGCCGCCCCCTTTCTCCACGAGTTTTCCACATCTCTCCCACACACCACATGTATTCAAGAAGGGGTATTGCGCGATTTACGCACGTTCCTCTTTCTTTCCACCCCATTTTCCACAGATCACCCTTCATTCGCCCCTCCTTCCGCCAGTGGTATGATGATGACGAATTCAGTATAGTTATTTTCCATTTCTTCTTATCATCATGCAGTTCACTTGTTCCACATCTTCACTCTTACAAGCATTGCAACTCACGAGTCGTGCGATCAGTGGACAACAGGCGCTGCCGATTTTAGGAAACATTCTTCTGCAGGCGAAGGATGATCGCTGCACACTGAGCGCGACGGATTTGGAATTGTCCATCGTGACCGCCATCCCCGCGAACGTGGAAACCGCAGGATCGGTCACGGTGCCGGCCAAAGCCATTCTCAACTTTGCGCAATTCACATCCGATGCGGAGGTGACGATCACCGTCAAAGACGGAACGCAAGTGCACTGCAGGGCGGCGCATGGAAAGACGGTTCTCTCCGGCGAAGCCGCATCCAATTATCCGTCGATCAGCATGGTGGAGAGTGAACGATCTTTCTCCGTGGATGGCGCGACGTTGTTGGATGCGCTGCATTACGTCACCTTTGCTTCCGCCAAGAGCAGCCTGCGTCCGGTGCTCTCCGGCGTTTCTCTGCGGGCGGAGGACGGGCATATCGTCTTCGTCGCTACGGACAGCTATCGCCTCTCGGAATACTCCATCAAAGCGGATGCTCCGAAAGATCTCGCCTGCATCATCCCGGTGAAAGTGCTCGACGAACTCAAAGTGCTCCTCGCGGGGAAGAAGCTTCCCAAACGTACGCCGACCGAAGAGGCGGAGCCGGAAGGAGCGCGCAGCGAAGCGCTGCCGGTGACCGTTGTTCTGGGTGCGCAGCAGATTGAATTGCGGGTGGGTGAGACGCATCTCCTCTCCCGACTCATCGAGGGAACGTTCCCCGATTACCGGCAGATCATTCCGAAAGAGCATGCGCTCACCGCACTCCTCCCCCTCAAAGATCTGACGACGGCCGTTCGCCGCATGCACTACTTCGCCAAAGAAGTGAACAACACGCTTACTTTTTCCTTTACGCCGGGGCAGGTGCAGATCACCACGCCGCAGACGCCCATAGGAAAAGACGAGGCGACGATTGCCGTGGAGGGGCTGCATAGCGAAGGGAAGATCGCACTCAGCTCCGGGTACCTCCTCGATTTTCTCACACATGCGGAAGGCGAAGCGGTGACGCTTCATATGGTGGACAGCATGCACCCGGCCGTCTTCCATCTGCCGGGCAACGATCATTTGTTGCACTTGGTGATGCCGCTAAGGATGCAGGAATAATTTTGTTATTGGTTTCTTGTTTGATCGTTGTTCGTTTGTCACTTACAAGAATAACGATAAACGAAGAACGAAAAACGAGCAACGAGTGAGAATAATGGCAAAGAGCGCTCTTGTTTCACATTCTTCTTCATTGTACAATAGGTCCGTACATCAGTGATGGAACGCCAAGGGGTTCCAAGGATTTTTTCCGTGGCATCCGGGCATTTTCTCTTCACACCACCGGTCTTCTTCCATGAAACCCTCCCTCCTCATCGGACGGGACACGCACCGGGAACTCAGTGATCTCCTCTCCACCGAGAGGTCTTTGACGATCTCCGGCGCCGGGAATGAGACGGCCAAAGCCCTCCTCCTCAGTCACCTCCTCCATCATCGTCCCTCTCCCACCCTGCTCCTCACGGAAGACGCCGCGCACATGGAGACGCTCTCGCACTGGCTGGAATTTTTCGAGATGCCGACCGTGCGTATTCCCATGGAGAAAGACGAACCGCTGACACTCGACGCACTGCGTCAGATTCTCCTCTTCATGGGCGGAGCGAAGCAGGTGTTCCTCGCGCCGCGCGCACTCCGGGACATGGGGTTTCCGCTGGAACGGGAGCTGCTGTCGCGTGCGCTTCAGCTGCACGTCGGACAGCACGTTCCCTTCATCACCTTCGTGGAGCAGTTGATCGACAACGGCTACGAGCACACGCCCGATTCCATCGTCGCGCCGGGGCAGTATCGACGCCAGGGAGATATGCTGGATATTTTCCCCATTCAATCCCCCACCGCATGGCGCATCGTCTTTGCGTTCGATACGGTCGAATCCATTGCGCCGCTGATCGACGGGGCGACGGGGACCGCGCACACCTCCGTCACGCTGCTCCCCATCAGTTACACCGAGACCGCGCCGCTTCTGCGCCAATTCCCCGCGGAAGCACTCCTCGTCCTCGACGATCAGGATGATCTCCCCGCACCCAAGACCGGGTCGTGCCTGCGGTTTACCGTCTTCCCCGAGTCGATGGAGCATCATGTGCACCTGCGGTATCTCTCCGTTCTGAAGTTTTACACGCTCTCCGATTTCCTCAATGACGTCAAAGACAAATTGCAGCAGGGATGGCATCTGCTCATCGTGACGCGGCGGAGCGAGGAATTGCAGAATATTTTCAAAGAGGAGCACGTGCGCTGCTCCGTCAACGAGCGGGAGGATGGTGCGGTGACGCTGGTGCGTGCGGGCGAGGAGGATGTGCTGCCGCACTCCATCCAGAACCCCGACCTTCGTCTGGCGCTCCTCACCGATCGCGAGATCTTCAGCCTGCGCAAAGGAGGCCGTCAGAAGAGCATCCAGAAGCTTGCGCTCGATTTTCTCGTCTCCCTCTCACCCGGCGATTACGTGGTGCACATGGAGCACGGCATCGGGCGGTTTGAAGGGATGACGCAGAAGAGCATCGACGATACGCTGCGTGAATATCTGGAACTGACCTACGCGCAGGGCGACAAGCTCTTCATCCCGGTCGACCAAGCCGACAAGCTGAGCAAGTACGTGCATGAGGAGGGTGCGGAGCCGGTGCTCATGCGCCTGGGGGAAGCGGAGTGGAAGCGCATCAGTGAGAAGATCAAGAAGGAAACGGCTGAGATCGCCAAAGACCTCCTGACGCTCTATGCCAAGCGCGCTTCCGCCAAGGGATTCGCGTACGGGGACGACGGCGCCGGCATGCGGGCGTTCGAGGAAGCGTTCCCCTATCAAGAAACTCCCGGGCAGCGCAAAGCGATCGAGGACATAAAGGGCGACATGGAGGATGATCATCCGATGGACCGCCTCGTCTGCGGCGACGTGGGGTTCGGCAAGACGGAAGTGGCCATGCGCGCGGCGTTCAAAGCGGTGCAGGACGGCAAGCAGGTTGCGGTCGTCGCGCCCATCACCATCTTGGCCGATCAGCACTACCGCAGCTTTCTGGAGCGCATGAAAGGATTTCCTGTGCGCATCGACATGCTCTCGCGCTTTCGAACGCACGCCGAGCAGGAGAAGATCCTGCACAAGCTTCGCAAAGGCGATCTCGATATCATCATCGGTACGCACCGGCTGCTGCAAGAGGACGTGTCGTTTTTCAATCTCGGGCTCGTTGTCGTCGATGAGGAGCAGAGGTTTGGCGTGAAGCAGAAAGAGAAATTCAAGGAGATGCGCGCCTCGGTGGATATTCTCACCCTCACTGCGACGCCCATTCCCCGCACATTGAACTTGGGATTGCATAAACTCCGCGACATTTCCACCATCACCACGCCGCCCCCGGGGCGTCTGCCCATCATCACCGAGGTGCGAAAGTATTCCGATTCGCTCGTACGGCAGGCCATCCTCCACGAGATACAACGCGGCGGGCAGGTGTTCGTGCTGCATAACCGCGTGGAGACCATCGATGCGTACGCGCAGAAGCTCAGGCACCTGGTGCCGGAGGCGAGCTTCGTGGTGGCGCACGGGCAACTGAAGCCCGATGATCTGGAGGAGCGCATTCTCTCGTTCAAAGAGGGAAAACATCTGGTTCTCGTGAGTTCCACGATCATCGAAAACGGCATCGACCTTCCCCGTGCCAACACGCTCATCGTCAACGAAGCCGAGCGCTTCGGTCTCTCGCAGCTCTACCAGCTCCGCGGGCGCGTTGGGCGCTCCAACGTGCAGGCGTTCGCATACCTCCTGTACCACTCGCAACGGCTCCGGGACGACGCCAAGAAGCGTCTGCGCGCCATTGTGGAAGCCTGTGAACTGGGATCCGGGTTCCAGGTGGCCATGCGTGATCTGGAGATTCGCGGCGCGGGCGAAATCCTCGGAGTGAGTCAGGCGGGTACCATGAACACCGTCGGCGTCAGTCACTATTTGCGGATGCTCAAAAACGCCGTGGAGGAATTGAAGGCGGGCGGGAAGGCGGAGGTCACCGAGGAAATCAACGTCGAGATTCTCCTCCCCGTGGAAGCGCTCATTCCGACGTTCTACATTCCCGACTCCGATGAGAAAATTTCCGTGTACCAGAAGCTCGCCGGCAGCGAAGATGAAGCGACGCTGGAGGAATTCGCCCGGGATCTGCATGAGGAATTCGGGGAGTTGCCGCGCCAGGTACTCAGTCTCTTTGCCGTCCTGCGTCTGAAGCTCGCGTGCCGCAAGGCGGGCGTCCAACGCGTGAAGGCGGAGGAGGCGGGTCGCAGCGGGCGGGAGATCGTGCTCCACTTGAGCCCCCGCGTGGAAGCGACGGATATCATGCGACTCCTCCAAGTCAACGCTCACTGGAAAATCAGCGGCAGTTCGCTGCGCATCGCGGAAGCCGATTTGCAGAAAGCGGGATCCGATACCGACATCCTCCTTGAGCTCACGCGCGAGGTGCAGGCATTGATTCGGCCGATCAAGGAGAAGAAGGAGCGAGGACGGGGAAAGAAGGACGGAGGGGTATAGACGAAGGACTAAGGACCGGGAGACGGGAGCTGCGGGTGATGCGTTTTGAGTGACAAATAAGGGTTTTTTCGTGTGGGATGATGGATAGTTGCGCTATTGAATCTCTTGTCCGCAGGTACTCGAGATGTGGCTTACAGCTCAGGATTCGTGGTACAATGTACGGATGCCCACAGACCCGTCATCACAGAGTGACAGTGACCGCCGTGCGCAGTGGGAGAAGATCGGGGCGATGCGGCGGGAGCAGATCGAGCGCGATCGACTCGTGCGGGAGGAGAGGGAACGCGCACAGGAGGCGCAGGCGCAGCAGGAGCGGACGGCCGCTCTGGCAGAAGTGAAGAGGGAGGAGGAGCGGTCCGCGGAGCGGGAGGAATGGCGCCGGGCGCAGCATGAGAAGCAGCGGGAGGCGGAAGCGGAGAAGCGCAAAGCGGAGGAAGCCGGACGCGCGGAGGAGGAGCGCAAACGCAAGGAAGAGGCCGCCCGCACGGAGCGGCAGAAGAAGATGCAGGAACTGCACGAGCGCGCGGTGCGCATCAAAGTGGAGCAGCGCATCGCCGCCGCCCGCCATGAGGAGACGCGCGCGAAGCAGCGCATCACGGAGCGTCATGCGGCGCAGGGCCGCAGCATGCAACTGGAACTCGCGCATGCGATGGAACACATCGCATCGGAGCGCAGGCAGGAGGAACGCAAAGCGGAGATGGAAGCGGCTCGCCGCAGGGAGGCGGCTCTCGCCGCGGTCGCCGATGCCAAGAAAGCCGCGCTGCGGTCACGCGATCCCGCTTTAGACCAGGCGCTCCTGGATGCCAAACGGCGCGCCAATCGGGAGATTTCCGAGACGGATGCGTGGCTTGCCCGGCAGATGCAGGATATTCGTACGCGCTGCGAGCGACTGGAGGCAGAAGTGCGGCGCGACATGGATCGCAAGGAAACGTCAGCCGCCGCCGATGCGGAGCGTCGCAAGAAGGAAGCCGAAAAGCGCCGCGAGGGAACGGAAGGGTTCCTGCGGAGGGGGTGAGGATAGGGCGCCTCTCATTTTGACATGAGCGAGCATTGCGCACATGTGAGAAGCAAGTCGAATGGTGCCGGGGAGAGGACTTGAACCTCCATGGGATTGCTCCCACCAGCTCCTAAGGCTGGTGCGTCTGCCATTTCGCCACCCCGGCATGCTTCCTATTGAATCACGAATGAAGAGGGAAAGACAGGCTGCTCTCCCGGATGATTCGGAGTGTGTTTGTTGATCCTGCCGAATGCAAAGCGCATACTCATCCTTGCACTTCCCTCAGCCCTTATGCAGCACGAAATCCTCAGCAAGCCATCGTACGCCGCGCTGCGCCTGACGCTTGATCAAGGCGAAGAGATTCATGCCGAATCCGGCGCGATGCTAGGGATGGATGCGACGGCGACCATCGAAGGCACCGTGAAGGGCGGCCTCATGAGCGGCCTGAAACGCGCGCTCCTTACCAGCGAGAGCTTCTTCGTGACGACGATCAAGGCGACGCGGAACGATACCGAAGTGTACCTCGCTCCCCGCGCAACCGGAGACATGGAGGTGCTGGAACTTTCGGGTGAAGAGTATCTCGTGCAGGGCGGATCATTCCTTGCGTCCGCCGTCGGCATCGAGACGGACAGCAAGTTCACCGGTTGGCGGGGCTTTCTGAGCGGCGAGGGTATTTTCATGATCAAGGCCCGCGGGACGGGGCAGCTGTTCCTCTCGGGGTTCGGGGGCATCCTGCGGAAGGAATTGCGCGCAGGCGAACAGTTCCTTGTCGATAACGGCCACATCGTCGCGTTTTCCTCCTCCATGCGCTACGACATCCGACAGGCGGGGTCGGGCATGCTCAGCATGGTGACGACGGGCGAAGGACTCGTGACGAGTTTCACCGGCCCGGGAACGCTCTACCTGCAGACGCGCAATCTGCGCACCTTCGCCGAGACACTCAACCCTTTCCTCCGCGATCGCGAACGCTCCAAGGGCGGCGGGCTCCTGGGGCAGGTGATGGGGGGATGAGTGAGATTCATTCCTTTTTCCGCACGAACGGCAACGACAGCCTGATGAAGACGGCGAAGAAGAGGAGGAAGAGGATGAGGCCGATGCCGCTGTGGAAGAGCGTGAGAGCGAATGTGCGGTGGTAGGAGCCGATGATGACGATGGCGGCGATGCGCAGCACGTTGAGCAGCCAAAGGAGAACGATGCCCAGCAGCATGGTGACGACGACGCGGAACGGGGAGATGGATTGCGTGCGGCGCAGCGAGAGCAGTGCGATGCAGAGGAGGCCCAGGAAGAGCGTGACGGAGGAAAGCTCCGTGCACGCATACCCCACGGTTGCGCTGAAATCACCGTACCCCACCTGCCAGCGGCTCAAATCCGCGGGCGGGGAACCCGGCAGCCATCCGAGGAGCCACTGGACCGCGGCCACCAGCGGCGGGCCCGTGACCCCGAAGTACAGAGCTTCCAGTACGGGGAAGAGAAGGAATCCGATGATGGAGAGCAGGCCGAGAAGCATGCTCGTGCGATGGCGCAGGAGGAGGGAAGGAGGGAGGGTGAGCAGGGGCAGCGGCAGTGTCGGCACAAGGAGAATGACGCCGACGAGTGCGTTGAGCAGCGGATCGCCGATGACGGGGAATCGCATGCCGAACGATTGCAGTGCGGCAAAGTGCGCGGGTGTGGGATGGAGCAGCCACAGGGAAAGCAGCAGAAGCAAGCCCGTGCTGATCAGCGCCATGCCGCCGTGTTCGAAAGAAGGTCGGGCAAGAGAGGGGTGCGATCGCACGTCCCTGCGCACGGTGATGCCGAGGAAGCAGTACAGCGTGAGAGGCAGAACGAACGCCCACGCGACGGGTGCCGTTTGCTCGACGAGCGGATGGAGGAACAGCGCGTCAGCCGCTCCGGATTTCATCAGCCGGACCATTGCGGCGGACAGGACCCCCGCGGTGCTCAGGCGCAGCCAAAGTGCACATTCGCTTGTGCGAAACAGTGAGGGAAGCATGCGAGAGAACGGTAGTGGATGCACACGATGCGGGCAAGGATGCGTGCGACTCTTCTCACTGGTACGCTGTGTGCATGCTGCGACGCATGTTCTTCTTCGTCTTGATCCTCTGCCTGCCGCGTCTTAGCACCGCGCAGAGCATCGACATGCGTCCCGTATGCGAGGCGGTCGGGACGAGGAGCGAGGGGTGGTATCAATCGGGCATTCTGGTGGATTATGCCACGTGTGCGGGCTGTCTGTCCTCCTGTATGGAGATCGGCACGTCGCAGGAGGGATGGTATAACTGGTGCGATAAGAGTCTGATTACGACCGATCGATGCGCTGCGTCGCTTCCCGCATTCGTCGACGTGCCCGAGCGTCATCCACTGTACGCCGCCGTTCGACATGCCGTATCGCTTGGCATCGTGGAGGGATATTCCGTGATGCGCGGCGCAACGACAGTTCGGGAGTACCGACCGAATGCGTCCATCAATCGCGCGGAATTCACGAAGATCATCATCGCCGCCCTCTTCGATCGCGAGCGCATCCGTCGATGCGAAGGAGAGCGTTTTTCGGATGTCGATGACACGGCTTGGTACGCACCGTTCCTCTGCGTCGCAGCGGAGGAAGGCGTCACACACGGGCATCCCGACGGTACGTTCCGGCCTGAAACGGACATTAATTTTGCGGAAGCCGCCGCCGTGCTTGCGCGCGCATTCGGTCTGCTCTCCGCATCATCTTCCTCATCCGCCGTGCAGGAACCGTGGTACCGCGCGGCGACGGAGGCTCTGGCACTGCAACACGCTCTCCCCCTAAGCATCACATCGTTTGATCATCGTCTGACGCGCGGTGACATGGCGGATATGATCCATCGTTTGCATGTTCCCGATCTCCAGCGGGACACGCAGACGTACGATGCGCTCATCGCTTCGTCCGCATCATCGTCGAGCGCAGCGTCCTCTCCGGCGGCAGCGTCCTCTCCGGCGATTGCCTCCTCGTCCCCTGTGACATCTTCCTCCGCGTCGAGCGTACCTGCGGAGGTGGCGTACAGCCGTTTTGCGCATGCGGAAGGATTGTTTTCTCTCGCTCTGCCCGTCAATTGGCAAGCGTTTGCAGCGGACGGATCACGTACGCCGATCGTGACGCTGACGAAAGGACAGCCGTACGCGGGACCGACGTCCCTGGACGGATTCGGCATGATGATCGATACGTTTGACGCGGAGGACGTCGGCAAGCCGGCGGACGTGTCATTCCTCTCATTCTTGCGGGAAACATTGCTGCCTTCCGTTGAAGAAAGCGACTTTCAAACCGTCGTGCATGACGGCGGAGAACTCCATACCGTGTTTCCAAAGACGGCACCGGATATGCCGTCGGCATACTACGCGTTCTTCGTGCGAGACGACCGGGTGACGCTCCTCAATTTTGCCGGACAGGATGCGATCGCCGATGCCATTATCGCGTCGTTCCAATGGGGCGTATCCTCTTCATCATCCGTTTCATCGCCGTCGTCATGATGGTTGTTACGCAACATCCCACCGGCCGGGGACACCATGACGAATCGCACGGTCTGCGATTGGGTTCCTTCGTCCAAGACATCGTGTACGGCGGCAATGACGGCATCGTCACGACGTTCGCCATCGTCGCGGGCACGGTGGGCGCCGCCATGCCGACGTACGTCATCGTCATTCTGGGTCTCGCCAATCTTGTGGGTGATGGGATGTCGATGGCATCGGGAGCGTACCTCTCCCTCAAGGCCGAGCGAGATCAGTACCGGCGCATTCGCAGAGAGGAAGAGGAGGAAATTGACAGTCATCCCGAGGCGGAGCGAGAGGAGGTGCGCGAGGCGTTTCAGAAGCAGGGCATCGTCGGGGAATCACTTGATGCGCTCACGGCCATCCTCACGAGCAATCGCACGCTCTGGGTGGAGACGATGATGCGGGAGGAGCACGGTCTCCTGCGGCAGACGACGGATCGTCCGTTGCTGCATGCCGTCGTGACATTCCTCTCCTTCGTACTTTTCGGAAGCATTCCGCTGCTGCCCTACGTGCTGGGATTCGGCGGGGTGCATCAGTTTCTCGTCGCCGTCCTGTCGGTTTTTGCGGCACTGTTCCTGCTGGGTATCACACGGAGCATCGTCACGAATGCACGTCGCATCCGCGGCATCGTCGAAATTCTCCTCGTCGGCTTCCTCAGTACCGGCGTGGCGTACGCGATCGGCGTGCTGCTCAAGGGGCTGACGGGGGCGGCGGTCTGACCGATACGTTCCGTCGGAACGTCTTTACGTGTCTGCCACAGTGATGCGTAGATTCATGAGCGTGAGGGCATTTCCTCATGCAGGCATGATTCCCCGCTGTTCGCATGCAGAGCGCAGAGCGGTCACGTCGTTCTTCTTATCATCATGCCAATGTCCAACCTAGGTTTCGAGTGCAGCAATCAGATTATTCATGAATGCGATGAGCGATTGCACTTCCCACTTACTGATTATCGTCAACGGGCACGCAACATTTTCTCCAGTGAATGCTCTTGCAACGTCTTGAGCATTGTTAGTTGAACAAACAACAACTTTATTCGCCATTTGAGGATCTGTACGAATAATTGTTTCATATATTCGTACAGTTGTTGTGCGACATTCTTGATCAAGATAGAGGTCGAGGACGATGCCAGTAAAGAGTATCCGGCCCGCATCCGATTCAGCGTATAACTTATGAAACTGCGCAATGCCTTCTTGCACAGTTGCTGCAGGCATAACTTGAATGTCAGCTCCAACAAAATCATTAATTAATTCAGCAAGTATTGTTCGCCACCCGGGATCGTCATCAACGTGCAAGAGGACTTTTTGCATAGTGGCATATGGTAATCCGTGTACACCGCTTTGCCAAGGGGTGGTCGGTCAATCCACCACCTTGATGTGCAGTTCCTTGAGTTGCCGGTCGAAGACCATCGACGGGGCGACCATACCATTCAGCTCGTACGTCATGGATTTGGCAGGATCGCCATGACGCCCCCCGCATCAGGGGGTAGTTACCTTTTTTATGCATGCAGGATTGATCCTCCTTCAATTTTCATTGCCTTGCCGTTCAGGAGAGCGTCGGCGGTTTTGTGGTGTGCGGTTGCGAGAATGCGATGGAATGTGCTCTGCGATACGCCCATGCTCTTCGCTGCATCCGTTTGGTTCATTCCATTCATATCGCTCAGACGCATCGCTTCCACTTCATCCAGTGTCAGGATGACATGTGACAGAGCGCGCAGCGGTATGCCGCGCGGTTTGAAGTACGTTGCGCCGGGTGAACGACCGATGGTGCGAGGCTTGAGAGGGCGTACCATGCGTCTACAGTATCGGAATACACAGAGTATGTGTATTGCGTCGATGGTTTGCTTTGGCCGTAATGCGTACCTTCAAGTCTTATGGAGTTCCTTTTCTTGTGCGCGAAGGTCTTCGAGGTACTCTGTTACCGCTTGAATTTCCTCCGCGATCCACTCGCGGTCGTCCGTGCGGGGAGTGCGGCGGCCGAATACGTTGCAGAAACCCCTGCGGCCGGCGCCCCATCGAGGTCCGAAACCTCTGTTGGCACACATGCCCCTGCTCCAACCGGTCATCGGACCGTTGCCGTTTGGTCCTGTTCCGTCAAATGCTGGCATAAAAATGGATGGGAAAGAAATAGTACGTAATGAATATATATGCATAATGATCTACAGTCAATAGAATCGACAATCTTTTTTCGTTCCAGGTATTTCGTGCAGAGCAGCAACGTCGTTTTTCATTTCGTCATGCCGGCATGTGCGTATACCGATGGATGTCGGTCAATCCGTCACCTTGATGTGCAGTTCCTTGAGTTGCCGGTCGAAGACCATCGACGGGGCGCCCATTAAGACATCCTGCGCTTTGCCGTTCTTCGGGAAGGCGTAGATGTCGCGGATAGAGGGGCATTCCCACAGCACCATCATGAGACGGTCGATGCCGGGTGCGCAGCCGCCGTGCGGGGGAGCGCCGTACTCAAAGGCGCGGATCATGCCGCCGAAGCGACGATCGACCTCCGATTTCGGATACCCCGCGATCTCGAATGCCTTGTACATGATGTCGGGTCGGTGGTTGCGGATGGCGCCGCTCGTCAGCTCAAAGCCGTTGCAGACGAAGTCGTACTGGAAAGCGATGATATCCAGCGGGTCTTTCGTCATCAGCGCTTCCATTCCCCCCTGCGGCATGGAGAAGGGGTTATGCGAGAAGTCGATCTTCTGCTCCTCTTCGTTCCACTCGTACATCGGAAAATCAACGATCCACGCCCAGGCCGCTTTTTTCGGATCGTCGAGACGCTGCTTGCGGGCGGCATGCGCGCGCACTTGGCCGAGGCTGACGCAGGCGGTGAGCCACTTGTCCGCTGCGAAGAACACGGCGTCACCCTCCTTCGCCCCGAGCGTCTCCATCAGTTGTTTCGACAGATCCTCCCCGAGGAATTTGACGATGGGCGATTGCGGCCGGCCGTCTTTCATCACTA
This sequence comes from bacterium, assembly GCA_029558515.1. Classification (GTDB taxonomy): domain Bacteria; phylum Patescibacteriota; class Gracilibacteria; order Peribacterales; family Peribacteraceae; genus JAKQEM01. The sequence goes on along the minus strand of JAKQEM010000041.1, from coordinate 23,117 downwards.
TGTACGCGAGGCCTTTCCCGCCGTAGACCTTGGCGGTTTCCGTGAGTTCATCGATGTCTTTGCGCGTGAAGGATGCGCCCCCCGGTACGACGAGCGCCTTCACCACTCCTCCCCCTTCCACTGCGCTTGCGAAGACGGAGAATCCCGACTGTTTCACTCTGTCTGAGACGTCTTGTATCTTCAGTTCGAAGCGGAGATCCGGTTTATCGGAGCCGTAGGTGTTCAGCGCATCGCGCCACTTGATGCGCGGGAACGGGTCCCACATCACTTTCTTATCGCTGAACGCGTGCGTCAGTTCCACCATCAGCGGTTCGGTAACCTTGAAGACATCCTCCTGCTCCACGAAGCTCATTTCGAGATCGAGCTGATAGAATTCTCCCGGATGACGATCGGCGCGCGGATCTTCGTCGCGGAAGCACGGGGCGATCTGAAAATAGCGATCCAGCCCCGCCACCATGAGGAGTTGCTTGAATTGCTGCGGAGCCTGCGGGAGCGCATAGAACTGTCCCGGGTGGAGGCGGCTGGGAACGAGGTAATCGCGGGCGCCCTCCGGCGAGGAGTTGGCGAGGATCGGCGTCTGCACCTCCGTGAATTCATTTCGATGCATGTACTCCCGAATGTGCGTGATCAGCTTGTCGCGCTTGCTCATGATCTCCTGCATGCGGGGACGGCGCAGGTCGAGGAAGCGGTACTTCAAACGCAGCTCTTCGTTGATCTCTTTCTCCTGATCGATTTCAAACGGCGGCGTGGCGGATTCGCTGAGGGCGGTCAGTGTGTTCACATCGAGCTCGATGGCTCCCGTGGGATTGTCTTCTCGCTCCGCACCCGCCTGTCTCTTTTGCACGACTCCCTCCACTTGCAGCACCCATTCGGAGCGGACGCGTTCCGCTGCGTTGAAAATGTCCGTTTGTTCCGGCCGAATCACCACCTGCGTGATGCCGTAGTGATCGCGGAGATCGATGAAGATGAGACCGCCGTGGTCGCGCCGCCGGTGGACCCATCCGCACAGGGTGACGGATTGACCAACGTGCTCGGGACGGAGTTCACCGCAGGTATGGGAGCGTAGCATGAGGGAAGGAAAGTAAGAAAAGGGAGAAAGGGCAGAAAGGTAAGAAAAGGGAGGAAGGAAAGAAAGGTTAGCTACTTTTGATCAATTGTGTAAGGAGATAGCTCAGGCGGGCGCAGTGATCGGTGATATCGAGAGCTTCCTTCTCCGAAAACAGGTCTAAATCTTTGCAGAGTTCCGTAAAATTATCCACTTCTACCACTGATCCACGAGCTCGTACATAATACGCATTTCTATGGGATTTTGTTGGCATGGCCGAACCTTCAGCAATGTTTGCCATGATAGAACTGGATGCGCGTCGCAGTTGGCTTACCAAATGAAATTGTTCTTCCGATGGGAATTTTTTCGTGAGAACGTATATTTTGATTGTTAGCTTTTTGGCCTCTTGCCACACAATTAGCCTGCGAAAGCCTGTATCCAGTTTTCGTTGCATGGACGAATCATACAACCTTTCTGCCCTTTCTGCCCCCCTCTCGCCGTTTCTGCCTTCATTTGTGGAATATCTTCCCCAGCTCCTCCTTGAACTCCTCCACATCTTTGAATTCCCTATGAACGGAGGCGAAGCGGATGTAGGCCACGGAATCGAGTTTCTTGAGTTCCAGCATCACCGATTCGCCGATCTTCGCGGAGGTGACTTCCTGCCCTTCCGCCGCCCACTCTTCCTCCAATCGCGAGAGCAGGGAGTCCAGCTGTTCGCGAGTGACCGGGCGCTTCGTGCAGGAAAGCCAGATTCCCCGTTCCAGCTTGGGCCGGGCGTAGGGCTCGCGCGTGCCGTCCCGTTTGACCACGATGAGCGAGGTCATTTCCTGTCGCTCGAAGGTGGTGAAGCGATAGTGACAGTTCGTGCACTCTCGTCGGCGACGCACGGACCTGCCTTCCTCGGTCAGGCGGGAGTCGATGACGGACGTATCCTGCGATTTGCAGCGGGAGCAGCGCATGGAGAGAGAGTATCAGGAATGAGAAGAACAGGACGAGAATAACAGAATAACAGGGATCAGAGTAACAGTACGTACGTTCCTGTTATTCCGTTACTCTGTTAATCTGTTATTCTATTTCCCATTTCCCTTTTTTGCATTTAGCATTCCCTCATGCCTAAGGTTACGTACATCATCAACGGCGAGCCCGTCACCGTGGAAGGGAAGGAGGGCGAAACGCTGCTCCAAATCGCGCTGGATCACGACATCGTCATGGAACATGCGTGCGGGGGGAACGGGTTTTGCACCACGTGTCTTTGCAAGGTGAAGGAAGGAGCGGATCATCTCAGTCCCCGCAATGACCGCGAGGAGAACATGGGTGTGACGGAAGATGCGGAGCGCCTCGGGTGCCAGGCGCAGGTGCAGGGCGACACCACGGTGGAGGTCGTCGAATATTGAAGGCGCTTCGTTACTTCATTATCTCGTTTCTGCTACAAGGATAGTTACACTACACGAAATAACGAATCAACGAAATAACGAAAATCCCCTCACTGCTATTCCCAGATCCCAATCCTTCGTCCCTAGTCCTTCGTCCCCGATCCTCCGTCCTCCATCCCCTCCCGAATCTCCCGCATTTTCGCTTTCACGTCCTCATTGTACGGTTCCAGTCTGTTGATGCGACGGTAGGCGTCCTCGGCTTTTTCGCGCTGATCGATTTGCAGGTAGCACTCGGCCAAAAGGTGCAGAATGTCGGTGTCGCGTGAGAGGAAGAGACTCGCTTTTTCCAGAAGGGATATTGCTTCCTCGAATCTCCGTGCGGCGATGCATGCGCGCCCCAGTGCCGCGGAGCGCTCGGGGTTCTTCGGGTCCCGGTTGAGCGCTTCTTGGTAGGCAAAGCACGCGTCCTCGTACTTGGTCTGACGGTACAGCGCGAGTCCGAGGTTTGCGTGAAAGGACGCATCGTCGCGTTGCTGCAGGAGCTCGCGGTACATCGCCTCGGCCTTCCCCTCGCGTTCCGTCGTCAGGTAGAGCTTGGCGAGCTGCGCCCGGACATCCGTGTCGTGCGGGTGGATGGTGAGTGCCTGAATGAGCAGTCGTTCCACTTCATCGATCTTCCCCTGCTTTTCCGCTTTCTCCGCACTGTGCACGAGTGTGCGCACCTGCTGCATCTCGATGGCGGATGCGCGCGGGTTTTTACGCGGCTTGCGCACGGGTGTTTCTTCGATGAGTTGCACGCCGCGGTCTTCCGCGGATTCGAAGCGCTGGCGGATGGACCGGACGAATCGGCGGACCGTTCGTTGTCGCAGGAGCAGGCGGATGCTGAGGATGAGAGCGATCCCCGACAGCGAGACGATGAAAACGGATGCGTAAATCATGGAGGACAAGCAAGCCTAACGCCAATCGGGCACGGGGCCAACTCCGGGCCTCATCAATCTTTGCTATTATGATTCAATTTTATGCTTGCAGCAAGGACAAACGCCACGCCGACGGTGATGCAGCTGTCTGCGACATTGAAGACGGGGAACGATCCCACCTGGATGAAGTCTGTGACAAGCCCGCGCGGCAGACGATCCACGATATTTCCCAGTGCCCCGCCGATGATCAGCCCGTAGCCGATCGCAGCCAGCCGCAACCTTCCCTGTGTGCGGATAGGATCGTGCGTGCGTTCCCGCACCGTGCGCACCGCGAGGACACACACGACGACGAGTGCTGCGAAAATGAGGAGAGTCTGGATAACAGGCGGGAATCTCCAGCCGAAGGCGATGCCGGGATTCTGTGAGAGTGTCAGTCCGAGGAAGTCGCCGAGGATCGGGATGCGTTCAACGAGGAATGAGTTTGCGAGCACCGCGGAGGCAAAACTTATGAGAAAGGCGAGGAGGGCGGTGAGGGAGAAGAGATACATCGCACCAATGCTAAATGCAAAATGTAAAATGTAAAATGTTGTGCTGGAGGAGAATGTACGGAGCAGAGAATCATTCCTCCCAAATCATTTCTGATTTCTCATTTTGCATTTCTCATTTCCTCTATACTCCTCGCTGTGTTCCGTCGGATGGACGTACTGCTCCTCGGCATCGTGATCGGGCTGACCCTCTTCGGGCTCGCCATGATCGCCAGTGTGAGCGTGTTTGAGAGCTATCAGTTGACCCAGCGATTGGCGGAGCGTGGCGTTCTGGATGCGCCGAGCAACTCATTCTTCCTATGGCGCAGCTTCCTGCACGTGCTCATCGGTTTTGGCGCAATGGCGCTCGCCATGTTCACGCCCTACCGCCTGTGGGAGAAGCTCGCGCTTCCCCTCTTTGCCCTGACCATCGGTTTGCTCCTCCTCCTCTTTATCCCGGGACTCGGCAACGAGTACGGGACCGCGCAGAGCTGGCTGCAGGTGTTCGGTTTTTCCCTGCAACCGTCGGAATTTCTGAAGCTCACGCTCATCTTCTATCTCGCACTGTGGCTGCAGAAGCGCGAGTCGCTCATCAGTACGTTCCAGGAAGGATTCCTTCCCTTCGCCGCGCTCATCGTTCTCTCCACATTCCTCGTCGCCGTGCAGCCGGATTTGGGATCTTTTCTCGTGCTTGCCACCATCGCGTCCACCATGTTCTTCATCGCGGGGGGCAATATTTTGCATCTGTGTATCGGTTTTTCCCTTGCCGGCGTGATGGGTCTGCCGATGATCCTCAGTCAGGAGTACGTGCGCGATCGCTTTCGGGCGTTCTTTACGCTCATGATGGATCCCAATAATCAGAACATTCGCGAGGAGGGCGGGTACCAGATCATCCAGGCGCTCATCGCGGTGGGAAGCGGCGGGCCGTTCGGCGTGGGGTATGGAAAGTCCATTCAGAAGTTCGGCTACCTGCCGGAGGTGCAGGCCGACATGATCTTTTCCGCGATGGCGGAGGAACTCGGCTTCTTTCGGCTGCTCATCATCCTCACGATGTACGCCATTCTCATCATCCGCGGATTCAAAATCGCACGTGAGGCGCCCGATCGCTTCGGCTTCCTGCTGGCCGCGGGCATCACGACGTGGATCGCGTTCCAGAGCATCCTCAATATCGCCGTCAATCTCTCACTCTTCCCGCTCACGGGCCTCACGCTCCCCTTCATCAGTTCGGGCGGTTCGTCACTGCTGTCCATACTCATCGGCATGGGGATTCTCATCAACATCTCCACGTATTCCACCGAGAACGCCATCAGTGAACGCCGAGGACGTGCCGCGCAGGGTATTCAGTCCCGCCGACAGAAGAGCGGGTGGTTGTGGGGATAGGGGAAGTGAGGAAGGGCAGGAAGGATGAAGGGCGAATGAATAATGGATAATGACGCAGAACGAATATCCAATTTTCCAATTCCTAATTCCCAAATTCAAGATGTCTGCATTCATCAGACTGCAAGTGTTTCAGATGCTTCTTGCTCTTCTAATTCGCGTTGCCGCTGTTCAATTTCATCGATATGTGAAGGGGGAAAGCCATCAGCGAATCTTAGCATTTCATTCAATTCATCTATTGATGCCATTGAAAGATACATAACCAGATCTTCCACTCTTGCATTTTCCCATTGCAGCATCCGCTCTTCTACCGTCGGCGGCTTTCCTAAGGGATTCATATGAGGATGATATGACGCTTTGCACGGTGTGTCACGGAGCGAAGTTCTCTTTTCGAATCCCAAATCCCGCTATACTCCACTTCCATGCGTCTCCTCCTCGTCAGCGGCGGATCCGGCGGGCACCTTGCGCCGATGGTGGCGGTCGGGCGTGCGTTTGGGGAATTGCACCCCGAAGCGGAGATGCTTTATTTGTGTGTCGATCAGGAGGCGGATCGATTGTTTCTGCAACGGGAGCATGTGATGTTTGATGTGTTGCCGTTGCCGCGAAGATCCGTGTCACTGCCGATCACATTCATCCGCAACTTCCTGAAGAGTCGGAGGATGCTGCGCACATTCCGCCCCGACATCGTTTTCAGCAAAGGCGGCGCCGTGAGCGTGCCCTGTTGTCTGGCGGCGAGGCTGCGAAAGATTCCGATTGTTCTGCATGAGTCCGATGCGGTGATGGGGAGGGCGAACAGGATCGTGGCGAGGATTGCGGATGTGGTGTGTGTGGGGATGACGACGGAAGTGATGAGTGACGGGGACTCAACACTCAAAACTCAAAACTCAAAACTTGTCTTCACGGGGAATCCCATTCGCCCGGAGATCACACGGGGGTCACGCGCGGAGGGACTGCGCATCACGGGACTGAGCGGGAAGAAGCCGATCCTCCTCGTGTACGGCGGGAGTCAGGGGGCGCAGGCATTGAATGACGCGGTCATCACGCACATCGATCAGTTGCTTCCGCACTGTGACATCATTCATCTGACGGGGAAAGGAAAGCAGGGTGCCGGGGTCCGAGCCGGATATGTTTCCATGGAGTTTGCGTATGGCGAACTGGCGCACTTCTATGCCATCGCCGATCTGGCGGTGAGCCGTGCGGGTGCAAGCAACATCGGGGAACTGGCGGCTCATGGCATTCCCGCCATCCTCGTTCCCATCGCGGGGCTGGCCGGCGATCATCAGGTGAAGAATGCCGAGACGGCTGCTCTCTCCGGCGGGTGCATTCACCTTCCGCAGTCGCGAGCGGATGCGGAGATTGTTCCAACGATCGTCGCTTTGGTCGATGATGCGAATACTAGGGAGAAGATGGGGGTTTTTATCCGCGCATTGAGCCATCCTGAAGCCGCTCGACGCATCGCAAAAATTCTGTCACAAAGGATTGCATCGGCGCGCGTCGCTCACTAACCTGTGCCTACTATGCACTCTTGGTACAAATTCCTCATTCCGCTTTTTGCGTTGGCTCTCCTCATCGGCTGCACATCCACACCCTTCACTGACACCACCGATTCCACCGATACCTCTTCTTCCCCCGATTCCGTGATGATTGATCCGAACGATGCACAGAACCCCACGCCTCCCGGCTTCGATGGCCAACTCCTTTCCGGCATGCAGACAGTGGTCCTGAAAACGACGAAAGGCGATATCACCGTGGAACTCAACGCCGACAAAGCGCCCAAGACCGTCACGAACTTCGTGGTGCTCGCGCGCATGGGCTACTACGACGGGTTGACCTTCCATCGCGTGATTCCCGATTTCATGATTCAAGGCGGCGATCCCAACGGCGACGGCACGGGCGGATCGAGCATCTTCGGTGAGAGTTTCGAAGACGAAGCCAATGATCTTCCGATGGCGCGCGGTGCGATTGCCATGGCCAATCGCGGTCCGAATACGAACGGCAGCCAGTTCTTCATTGTGCAGGCCGAGAGCACGCCGTGGCTGCAGGGCAGGCACACCGTCTTTGGCATGGTGACGGAAGGGATGGACGTGGTGGACGCCATTGCTGCAGTGGAACGCGATGCGAATGACAGACCGACGGAGCCGTTGACGTATACGGTGGAAGTTCGGGATTAGGGATTGGGTATTGGGTATTGGGTATTGGGTATTGGGTATTGGGTATTGGGTATTGGGTATGGGCGCTTCGGCGCCCTTTTTCTATTTCCGCCTTTCCTCGCAATACACAATACCGCATACTCCATACTCCATCATGCGTACCCGCTTTGCCCCCTCCCCCACCGGCTCGCTGCACGTCGGCAATTTTCGCACGGCGATTTACGCGTACCTTCTCGCGAAGCAATCTCAGGGGGAATTTCTTGTGCGTGTTGAGGATACCGATCAGAAACGCGAAGTGCCGGGAGCGATTGAAGGAATGTTGAACGTGTTGCACTGGGCGGGCATCACCCCCGATGAAGGAGTGATGCTGGAGAATGGCGTTCCCATCGAGCGTGGAGCGTACGGGCCCTATCGGCAATCCAAGCGCCTTGCCTTGTATCGCCGGTATGTGGATCAGTTGCTTGCGGCGGGTCACGCCTACGTCGCTTTTGATACTCCCGAGGAGATCGATCGCATGCGAAAAGAAGAGCAGCAAGCCGGCAATCCAGCGCCGTCCTACAACGCCGGTGTCCGGATGCGCATGAAGAACGCGCACACGATTTCCGCGGAAGAAGTGCGGCGTCGCATTGAAGCGGGCGAACCGCACGTCATCCGCATGCAGGCGCCATCGGACATCGACGGTGCTCGCGTGATCAGCTTTGACGATGACATTCGCGGTACAGTGGCATTTCCGCTGCACACCGTCGAGGATCAAATTCTCCTCAAATCCGACGGCTTTCCCACCTATCACCTGGCGCACGTCGTCGACGATCACCTCATGAAGATCGATCTCGTCATCCGCGGGGAAGAGTGGCTCTCCAGTCTGCCCAAGCATTTGCTTCTCTTCCGGATGTTTGGCTGGGATTCGCCGCGCTACGCGCATGTGCCGCTTCTGCTCAATGCCGACAGGACCAAGCTCAGCAAGCGGCAGGGGTCCGTTTCCGTTGAGGAGTACGTACAGAAGGGCTATTTGCCGGAGGCGCTGTTCAATTTTTTGGCGTTGCTGGGCTGGAATCCCGGTACGACCCAAGAGGTATTTTCACGTTCCGAACTCATCGCATCCTTCAGCTTGGATCGCGTGCAGAAAGCGGGCGCCGTGTTTGATCTCACCAAGCTCGATTGGCTGCAGGGGCAGTGGATGCGTGCCATTCCCGCAGAGGAATTCGCCGATCGCATCCTGCCGCTGGTTGCTGCTCGCCACCCCGCGGCACACACCGATTCCCGTTTTCCGCAGCTGGCCGCGCTCATCCAGGAGCGCATCACGTTCTTTCCGGAAGCGCCGGACATGCTCGGCTTCTTCTACGAGCGGCCGGTTGTCTCCGTCGATCTGCTCGCCAATGCGAAGCAGAAGGTGGCGAAAGAAGAGCTGCCGCGCTTGCTTGCGCTGATGGATGCGTTGCTGACGGCCGTACCCGAGAGCGATTGGACTGCGGAACGTATTCTTGCGGATGTCCGCGCTACCATCGAACGAGAAGGACTGAAGCTCGGTCAGTTGCTCTGGCCGCTCCGCGCGCTCCTCACCGGGCGCGAGTACAGCCCCGGCGCGGTGGAAGTCGCGGCGGCGCTGGGGAAGGAGGAGACACTGGGGCGGGTACGAGTGGCAAGGAAGCATTGCGGGTAGTACACTCCTTCGCATGGACACCTCCACCGCATCCGAACTGGAAGTCAACGTCCGGCCCGATACCGGCCGCGCCGTCATCGAAGGCAAGACCGCCGTGCCGTTCCAGAATTTCGTGACATTGGTGCTCCAGAAGAAAGTGCTGCCGCTCTGCAAACACTGGGGGCGCGACCCGATCGTCGTGTCCAGTGAACTGCTCACGTCGCTTGCGTCCGCGCCGCAGGACAGTCAGGAAAATCGCAGCGGCGTGGTGCTCGTGAGCTTCATTGCCGGGGCGCTCGCCGGTATTCTGGGTCTGGCACTGGTGCAACTGGGTATGATTGTCGCGGGAGTGCCGTTTGGGTGGCGTGAGCTCACAATCGTTGCCGGCAGCATCCTCGGCGTGCTCCTGCTACTCTTCGTACTGATTAAGGTGCAGAAGAGTGCTCCGAAAGGTGAGAAATTTCTGGAAGCAATGGAGCGTACGGCGTCGTATCTGTCGACGAAGAAGTGAGAGATGAGTGGTTAGTGGTTAGTGGTGAGCGTCTGTATACTGTGTATCTTGTGATGATACAGGAACGAGTATCTCTCGCCGGCAAGACGACGATGCGCATCGGGGGAACGGCGCGCTTTTTCGCAGAGGTGCGAACGCGGGAAGATGCGGAGCAGGCGTGGGCGTTTTCACAGGAGGAAAACATTCCGCTGATCGCACTCGGCAGCGGGTCGAATACGATCTTTGCCGATGGGGTGATCAATGCGGTCGTTGTGAGAATCGGTGCAGATGAGGTGGAGACGAATGCAAAATGCAAAATGCCCGCTCGGCCAACAGTCGGATCGGACGGGCAAAATGCAAAATGTCTGACGGTGCAAGCGGGAAAGAATCTGCCGATGCTCATCAATGACTGCGCGGCGCAAGGTCTCGATCTCTCCCCTCTCACCGGCATCCCGGGAACCGTCGGCGGAGCGATCGTCGGTAACGCAGGCCAGGGGCCCACGGGCATTTGGATTGATTCTTTCGTGCGGAGCGTGACGGTGTTTCAGAGCGGCGCATGGAAGGAGATGCCACGGGAGGCGTGCGGATTTGGGTACCGTCATTCGGTCTTCAAGGAAGCGGCGTATGCGGGTGCGATTGTGTGGGAAACGCTCTTGTGCGTGCCGCGGGGAGAGCCCGCGCAGATACAAGAGACGATCGAGCAACTCCTCCGGAAGCGCATCGGGACGCAGCCGCACCGCAAGACCGCGGGATCGGTCTTCAAGGCGCACGGCAAGACGCCCGCATGGCAGCTGATCGATGCCGCGGGATTACGGGGACTGCACATCGGCGGCGTGCGCATCACGGAGAAGCATGCCAATTTTCTGGAAAATACCGGGGAGGGAACATTCGATGATGCGATGGCGATCATCGATCGCGTGCGTGGCACCGTCCAAGAACCGCTGGACATCGAGATGCGGTTCTACGGGGAGGAGGGGCGTATTAGTGAGTAGGTGGTAGGTGGTAGGCAGTAGGTACACAAGAGGAATATTCGATTTACAGTGCGGTGGCGACATGTCCCATACACCGTGCGATTTTCCCGTGTATTTCATTGGCAGTTTCGTGATCCGCATTCCTCACTTCCAATGTGAGTTCTATGCCCCGGGGTGCGCCAAGTGCGAGTATTGCGAGCATACTGTGTGCATTTGCACTTCCTCCGCCTTGCTTGTGCAATAGAATCATAATGGTCTCAGCGTATTGTTGTATGGCCTCGGAAATTGCAAGAGCGGGACGCATGTGGAGACCGTTCTCACATCCTACGGTCAATGTGAAGGTGTGTGCCTGTAAATCCATACTTTATAAAATAAAAAAGAAATAAAGCAAATTTCAGTTGCCCCTTTTTACCTGACACACAGTTTCATGTCAACGGCCTTTGAGGGTTTCCTGTCAAAGGAAATGGCAGTTCCCATGGCCAAGGAGTATTCATTGCAAGAAACCTACTCCCTACTCCCTCGTCAAAACGGCAAATCTTCCACTTTGATTTCCGAGGCGTACTCCACGGCGGGGATGGGAGGCAGTTGCGGGGAGGGGTCTTCGCCGAACGCGCCGTTTGCCAAAGGGGCGGGCATTGAGTTTGCGGCGGAAGGACGCGGCGCGCCGTCCATCTGGATGGATTCTTCCGCGACGGCATTCCTGGTTCCCAGCAGGGAGAACGTCTCCGCGTTGATCTCGGTGGTCGTGCGCTTGGCTCCCGCCTGCGTTTCCCAGCTTCGCGTCTGCACACGGCCGGAGACGAACACGCGGTTTCCCTTCTTCGCGAAGCGCGAGACTTCATCGGCGAGATCCCCCCAGACCACGATGTTGTGAAATTCCGATTTCTCCTTCATTTCACCCGTGGCCTTGTCCTTCCAGCGGTCGTTGGTGGCGACGCCCAGCGAAACGATTTTCTGTCCGTTCGTGGTGGTGCGCAGTTCCGGGTCGCGCGTCACGTTGCCGAGGATATCGGCGCGATTGCAGTTGCCGGAGATGAGCGACGCGCCCGCGGGTTCCGGCAGTTGTCCCGTTTTGGGATCCAGCAGAATCATGTCGGTGGCGACGATCTTGGTCTTGCTCCGCTTCTCACCGGAGGATGCGTCTTCCCAGCTATCGGTTTGCAGGCGTCCCGCGATGAAGATCTGCGCGCCGGGTTTCACAAATTGTCCGACGATGTCCGCGAGTCCGCCCCAGGCCGTGACGGTGTGGAAGCTCTTGCCGTGGATCATCTGGCCGTTATCGCCCCGAAAGCGGACGGGCACGACGAGGTTCAAATCGGTGACGCTGGTGCCGCCGGGTGTCTGACGGAGAGTGACGGGCTGGGTCTGGTAGCCGATGAGCTGCACCCGATTGAGCGAGAACATATGGGAGAGGAGGGTAGAAATTAGGGACGAAGGATAGGGATTCGGGATTGGGACTTCGGGATTGGGAACTCATAACTCATAACTCATAACTCATAACTGGAAACTTCTCACTCAGGACTCGTCACTGAAGGAGCGTGAGACTACCCATGTCACATGAGTTATGCAGAAAATCGCATTGATAAATTACGCGGTCGGTGTGCGGTGCGCATTCGCGGCACACACGTTCTTTCTGCTTCGCCTATACTTGCCGCGCATGCGTTGCGTTCGCTTTCTGCTCCCGACCGTCGGCTTGATGCTGCCGCTTTCGATCGCCACCGCGCGCGCGCCGTACGTCATCGAGAATCAAACGCCTGCGGATTTTGCTGTGGTGCGTCGGCAGACGACGCAGGAGATCCCCTCCTATCTGGAAGCATCGCAGTGCGGCGGATGGGATCTCAGTCAATCCGTGGAAGGGAAAATCGCCACCGTGACGGGGGTGCCGGGGCGCAGCGGCGATTGGGACGGCGCACTGCTCTCGGGTATGGCGGTGCGCAGTGAGGACTATCAGTTTCCCGATGCGACGACGGGGTTTGTGACGACGTGCGATCAAGGATTCTCCAGCATTCCCAAATATGTATGGGATGAACCTTCGCACCAGTACGTTGTGAAGGAATTCGGACACCCCTACTTCTGGGACCCTCTCTGCCGGTGGCGGCTTGCCGCGGGGGATCCGCCGATTCCCCTGCCTCCCGATGCTCCGTTTGCGTCTCAGGATTTCACCGAACAAACGGTGAACGTCGCTCCCGATGGGACGATGACATTCGGGGATCGGCCGGACCTCTCGCCGCCGACATGCGCTTCGATGTGCGAGTACTTGAACAAGTGGCAGTATGAGGATTGTCTGGCTTTCGATGTCATACGGGATGCGGCGGGAGATCCTGTTGTGGATGCAGATGGAAATGTGATCTTTACCTGTGCGGAAGGAGGAATGGGAATGCGTTATCTGTGCACCGACGTGCCGGTGCGCGAGGGGGGCAGCTGCATGCCGGGTGATTTGACGGGCGGACCCAACGCGCGTGCGTGCGTCGGAAGCGAATGCCGATGCGGCAAGGCGGGAGATCCCGGATGCGCCACTTCCACGCCGGCTCCGCAAGAGCGCGATATGCGACCCGTCGCCCCCCGCCCCTACTTTTCCTATTTCCGTCGGTACGTCGCCTCGTTTTTTCGTGACCCCGTGCCGCAGGCGGCGGACGATCAAGCCGCGGAAGAGGCCATCCCCGTCGCCTGCTATGGTTTCTACGATGAATTCGATCCCAAGAAACGGCAGACGCACGGCAGAGATCGACGCTGCGTGCTCGACATCGATGTCGCCGACAGGCGCGAGACGCAGAAGGGCAAGGGCAGTTACGGCGAGGGATCCAATCTGCCCGATTCGCTCCCCCCGCCGCGCGATACATCCTACGACGCGGAGACGGATCTGTGGTATCTGAACTTGGGAGCGGGATTTTCACTGCTCAGTGAAAAAGTGTTTCATCGCGATTACGACGGGGACCTTTCGGCTGCGTACCTGCAGACACCCGATCAGGCGGTGCAGACAACGCCCCCTCAACTCGACAGTGCCCGTCCGCTGGCACAGAGCCGACTGATCCGTTCCTTCGACGATACCGCCGTGGAGCGGACCATCGTGACGTGGTGGCAGAAGCAGCAGGCGGAGGTGAGCGCATTGCTGCATCGTCCGGTCATCCGCCTGCTTCTCCCGGCCGGCTGGGCGCTGGGCGCAGACCCCTTCGATCCGCTCCTCTCGCCGGCGGCCACGGTCGCCGCCGACATCGTTGATCGACGCGGAGAGCGCATCGAAGTGCAGATCGATGCCGATGAGGATACGTTGGGAACGGCGCTCCGGGCGTTGGAGCGATCGCTCATTCTGCGCGTGCAGGAGGAGCCGGTACCCGTGGTGGTGCCGCTGGGGTCTCCCGTGGAGTTTCGGGCCGTGGCCGAGGCTTGGTGTCTGTGGTGGATGCGACAGGGGGAGGGGAGACGCAATTGCGAGGATGCGCCGGCCGAAGTGCGGGCGCTGCGCGAGACGCTGTTTTCCTACGCCGATCGCATCGAGGATGTGCGGATGCTTCGTGGCGAACTGGCTCGCTATGCCGGCGAGCTCCTTGCGCTCCAGAGCGGGTTGACGCGTCCGTTGCAGGAGTGGGTGCGTGCACACGTCGATGCCTACCGCGCCATTCTGGCCGAACAGCGCAGCATCGCCGATGCGGTGAAGGAGCGCTGGCGTCCCGTGCAGGAGACCATGGAGCGTTATCAATCCGTCAGCAATCGACCGTGGTGCATGAACCAACGCTTCACGTTGCCCATCTACTCGCTGCTGGATACATGGATGTCTTCGCGTGCGCAGGACGGCAGCGTGCGCAATACGGTGGAAGATTACTCTCTCGTGCTCCCCTCTCTGACGGTGCCGCGACCGGAAGATCTCATCGTCGATCTCTCCGTCCTCTCCTTCTCCACGGGGTCTCTCCGTCTCCCCGTCCTCAAGCCCGTCCAGATCCGCATCACCGATTTGCCCGCACCTCCCGCGATCACGAAGCCGCATGGACTCACGGATCCCCTTCCGCAGCTGCCTCCCATACAGCCCATTCTCGATGCGGTGCGATTGGCCGCCGCCGCCCTGCCCGATCCTCCCTCCGCCGCAAACGCGCCGGTGCCGCCGGCCCCCGATTTTCCGCCGGCCCTGGGTCCGCAGCTCGATCCACTGCTCGCAAGCATCGACCGGATGGGGGCCCTCGTGACGGGCATGGATGAGAGAACGCGCTTGTTCTGGGAGAGTATTGGGCCGCTGCGTCCGGAGGAACGTGATGCGCAGGTCGACGTGGAGGGCAGTCATCTGTGGCGCAAGAATCATCTGCAGTGCGCCGATTGGGATGACGCGCTCTGTCAGCACGTCGAGATGGATCTCATCGAGCGCATCACGCGCATCGCGTCCCGCCCCGATGTGCAGTTGCAGGAGGACTACCGTTCCATCGGCTCGGAACAGGTGTTCGTTCCCTGCCCGCCGGAGAACGATGTCTGTCCTCCGCTCCATCCCGAGGCGGACGCCCCGCGACTCCGTTGGGAGATTCTGGGGCCGGCAGAGTGGGAGGACGGTGCGGAGCAGATGCGGAAGGCCGTACGTGATGCAACGCTTCCTCAGCCCATCGGTACGCGGCAGCCGGGGGCATTCCCGCGCACGGCATTCCCCCTGGAGGAGATCCTCCCCGTCTACGACGTGCCCCGTCCCATCGATCTGACTCCGCCGTCCTCCGTTCCCTCTTCCGCTCCGACCTCCCCGTGAACATTGCCGTCGTCCGCACCGGCTTCCTCTGCATCGTTGTCGTGCTATCGCAGATGGTTCTTTCTCCTTCCGCATCCGCGCAAGACACGCTCAACCGGTCGTGCACCGGAGACGTCTACCGTCTGATGGACCGGGAGCAGCGGCTGTACCGCAGCGTCCTCTTCGGGCAGAAGGCATCCGCGGATCTCCCCATCGGCAGTACGCGCACGGATACCGATTTTCGTCTCTGGATGAAAACAGGTACCGGCTCCTGGCGATCGCTGGCTGAAGGATTTGCAGAGACGACGTGGGGAGATGCATTGATGGATGAACGTGCGGACGTGCCGCCCCGGCGGGGATTGCTCGAACAGCGGCGCACACCCACGTCCGATCTGCTCCCGCCGATACTGCAGTCGTTGCGGGCACTGCAGTGCAGGCTGCGATCCGTGTGTGAACTGAGTCGCGTGCGCGAGTCACCCGAGTCTCCCGAGTCTCCCGAGTCTCCCGAATCGCCCGCGACGATCACGGTGCAAGTGGAGGGATGTCTGCCCGTGACCGCTGCACCGCTTGTAAGTTGCACGCCGCGGGATCTCAACGATATCGGGTTTGGAACGTGCGCGGGTACGGTGGATTCCATCATGGAGCGTGAAGGACGACTCCTGCACCTGCTCATCGCGTATGACGGCGCTTACCGGTCCGTGTTGCAGTTTGGCGGCGGCTTCGAGGGGTTCCTCGCCGACGTACGTCTGCCGCTCCTGCAGCCTCTGTGGCAGGCGCTCCGCATGCTCGGATCGCTCGATCATCTCCCCTGCTTCCTCTCTCAGTGTGATGAGTGACCGCTCCCGCTCCGTCGGCTCGCCGATGACATTGGCACTGCTGTGCCTGCTGCTCGCCTCGTGCGCGGGAGAGGGTCGGCGAGAGGCCGATCAGTCCGCGCACCTGGCTGCGTGCACCGCAGTCGGTTCCCCGTTTGCATCTCTGCCGCTTTCCGCGTGGCCCGAGATGTACCATCGTACCGTCGCGCAGGCGGTGGACGCGCATCTGCGTCAGATGGGTGGCATCGCGGAGGTGCCGCTGCAGTGCACCGCTTCGGAGACCATCCGGGTGGAGGAAGCAACCGAAGAATTGCGCGAGCTTGCTCGTTCGCTGCCGGCGTGGAAGTCCCGCGCGGATTCTCTCAGCGAATCGGAACTGACGACGGTGCTGCTGGAATTTTTGCGGATCTACGAGTGCTCCTTCAATGAATGGAAGGATGTACGCTGGTCCAAGTCGTTGTCCGGTGCCGATGTCGGAGCGCGCAGCGTGCGGCTCGAGGCGGAGAATACGCTGATTACGCGCGAACTCACCGTGGCGAAACCCGCGTTGGAACGCACGCTGCTCATCGTCTCGGGCTTCGACCGTCTGCGGCCGCTCTCCTACGGCACCGAATGCCTGAAACGCACGTCCTTGGATCTGCGCAACGTGCTCGGTCTGGCCGCCGAAGCCACCGCCTGTCTGCCGCGAAGCTGGGACGCACGCGGCTCCCTTCGCGATCTCGCCGATTGATTTCCATGCGTCGCATTCTCCCCGTTCTCATCGGCTTGCTCCTCCTGCCCACGGCTGCCTCCGCGGGATCGGGCGGACTCTTATACGATCAGATGAAGACGATCGTGGAGCGGGAGATTTCCGTTCCCGGTCTCGATCCGGAAGTGACGGCGTACATTCGTGCGATCTTCCGGAAGCAGTTATTGTCGGAGGGCATTGCTCCCGCCGATGTCGAGCGACGCGTGCCCAAGGAAGCCGATATCTCCGCTATCCTGCGTGATGAATGGACCGATGTCTGCGGACGGCTGGAAGGGCATGAGGGACCCGCCAATCGGCTGGATTGTCTGACGATCGTCGAGAGGGTCCGGCGCCTCGCCTCCGATGAGATGCGGGTGCGCAAGCTCGGTCGTCTGTTGCAGGCGGAAGCCTCCGGGTACGAATTGCCGATTTCCGATCTGCCCGGTCGCTCCGCGCAGGTAGCCGCGGATTTGCGAGGCATCCTGAACATATGGGGAGCCGGGGGCGGAGCGGTCGCCACCAGTCAGAGCGGAACGATGGTGCGGGTGACGTCCCTCGCGCCGCGCATCAAGGCAAATCCTGCCCTGTACCGGCAACTCCTCGGTGACGTCGGTTCCGCACTTACCACGTTGGATGGGGAGGAACGGGTGGCCGCCGTGTGGCGTTACCAGTACGGCGTGCGGCTGGTGCGCAATGAGCGCGCACCGCGTTTTCCGGCGCCTCATACGTACACGCTTTCCGATAGCGGTCCCGGCACCGAGCGTCAGTTCCTCTTTCATCGGTGGGACGACGATCCCGATCTGGAGGGCAAGCTCCTCGCCGTTTGGCAGGAGATGCTGGCGGCGGCGGCGGATCCCCGGTTCTTCACGCCTCCGTTACGATCCGGGGAAACCGCGCTGCTCGTTTTTCCGGAGGAGCTGCAGAATCTCCTTCCCGGCAACATCCTCCTGTGGGCGCGGATCGACGCGGACAGCATCCATCCAATGGGAGACGTCGGTCTGCAGTGGCACGTTCCGCTGGAACCCGTGCTGCCCTCTCTGACGCACGGAGAGCAGCCCATCCTCGGCGGCACCTATCCGCCCGCACCCGTGAAGAACGCCATGAGCGGCTCCACGGCTCCTTCTCTGCCCGTGGACGGCGACGGTCTCTGCACGAGTCCCGCGGGGATGCGCGGGTACCTCTGTCGCCCCATTGATCCGCCCGATGCCACCGAACGCTGTCCGGCTCCGGCTGATCTCCCGCCCCATACCATCAGTTTGGTGTGGTGCAAAGACGAGCAGTCCGGTGCCCCGGAGGGCGAGTGGTGTTGCATGCGGGACGAGAATCGTTGCAGATATGCGGCTTCGGCGGTGTCCTGTACGCAAGCGGGCGGTTCACCGTCGGGCTCTCCCGCGGGATGCGTAGCCAACGGTTGTCCCGAACCCCCCGTCAATCCCATGTGGTGCTGCGTGCCGGGTGAGGGCGCGCAGTGCAAGCGCACGATCAATTCCACGGAGTGTTCGCTGCAGGGTGGCAGTCCTTCCGTCGATGCGACGGGATGCAGGGCGAATGGGTGCGTGATGCCGGCGGATGAGAGTCGTTTTACGGCGGCGGGAGCGGATGTGTGCCGGGAGATACCGTACCTCCATCCGGAGGCTTCCTCTTCGGATGCCGTGCAGCATACGTGTCAGTTGAACATTCAATGTGCGCCCGGGTGTTCCGTTCCTGCGAATAACAGTGCCATCACGTACGGCAAAGGAGCGGACGGAACGGTGAATATTTGTTTGATGGAGCAGTCACCCGACATCAACAACACGTACTTGCTGTACCACGAATTGGTCCACGCGCAGTACTACTGCGGCCTGCCTCCCGGCACGACGGTGTACCGGGAGATTCCCGCGGGAGCGTCATCGGAAGTTGCGGCGGCGATCCGAGAGTCCAATGATGTCCTCTGCTGCGAGCATGAGGGGACCGCGTACCGCGCGCAGTGCGATCTGATGGAGCGCGACGGTGTGTTTGCAGCGGCGGGCGGCAGCATGGACGGTATTCCTCTCAACGCCGAAACGTGCGCGGAGGTATGGACGGACAGCACCTGCAGGCAGCGAGAGGGAGGGAAGGGGTGTTATCTCTCGCGTGCGTATCCGGAGGCTTTTGTGCAGAAGA
The DNA here is from genome assembly GCA_029558515.1 of bacterium. Taxonomy (GTDB): domain Bacteria; phylum Patescibacteriota; class Gracilibacteria; order Peribacterales; family Peribacteraceae; genus JAKQEM01. The sequence goes on along the minus strand of JAKQEM010000041.1, from coordinate 4,248 downwards.
TGTTTCATCTGGCGGATAATCCCGCACAAGTGCCTGCGACGTGCAGCAGTCTGGTGACACGGGTGGATGGGAAGACAACGATCACCGATCCGCGCGCGGCGGGATTTGCCGAAGCGATCGATGCCGGTACCGCTGTCTGCGACCCGGAGAGCGTGAGTCGCTACGACAGCCGCATCGGCAGCCACCTCTGCTTCATCGGTCAGTGCGTCGAACAATCGCTGGAACGTCACCGCGTGCTTCCCGGACGCACGCCCTCCGTCGTGGCGGATTCCGTCGCGCCCTGGGACGATCCGTTCACGGGTACGCCGCTCGGTGCGCTTCTGATGCAACCTCCTCTCACCCTCACGCGCTTCCCCTCCTACCGGCCGGAGCTGCTCCTGCGCACCATGGAAACCGCTCTCTGCCAGGCACAGGGCATGCCGCCTCGCACTCCTCCCATTCTCTGCGCGCTTTCCGCGCAGCGGCGGCTCAGCTTCGAGCAAGGCATCGGATGGGAGGCGGCCTGGGGACTCTTGCAGCAGACCAAGGAACAGCAGGAGACGGACACGGATCTTCTCTCCCTGTCGCCCGCATTGGGCGCGCGGGCGGGCACGGCGCTCTATGCCCGTTACCTGGAGGAATCGAGCCGATCGTTCGCGCTGCTTCTGCGCACCGCCGCGGACCTGCTTGCGGACATGACGACGATCAGTTTCCCCACGCAGATGTGCCCCATCAGTCCAGGTCTTCCCGCTCCCGTCCGTCCATGATGATGCGTCTCTCGCTCGCATCGGCACTGGTCTTGCTCCTTCCCACGGCGGCATTCGCGCAGACGGAGTGCGCACAGCTGTACGAGAACTGGGAATTGGGACTGATTGTCCCCGTTTCGACGCACTACACCCAGGAAGTGCTTCTCCGCGCGCAAAACGGCATCGCCCTGGCGGATACCATGCAGACCCAGCAGGATTTTGGCATGTACCTGCCGGATTGGGCGCTCAGCATCCAGTCGGCGTGGGAGAGTCTCCTGGAGGCCGATCTGCGCCTGACGCTCCGGCAGCAGGGATTGACGCAGCACACCGCCTGCCTGCATACAGATCTGCTTCTGCTGGAGTGCGCCATGGACGAAGTGCGTACCGCCATGGAGCGACAGTTCGAGCGCGGATCGATCTCGGGGATCCTGGTGCTCCAAAGGCTTCTGACATTTCTCAATGAGCGCACGTTCCATCTGGCGACCGGCGCCTCCGATCCGCTCTATGAAGATGTGACCTGGCACCAGTACGATGATTTTGATTCCCCCGTCGCCCTCAGTGCGGCCAGCGCATCATCCTCCGCTCCGGCGGAGCCGCTCTGTCCGTATGATGCCGATTATGCGCCGGCCTTCCCCGTCGGTTTTGGGTGCGACGCCGAGACGATGGAACCGTTCACGACGTTCGCGCCGCTTTTGGGGTCGCTGCGTTCCGAGTGGGAGGCGCAGCGCATCATCGAGGAACAGGTGGACGCGTATCGGGACGCGGCCCGGGAATTTTTGACCATCCAGCAGGAGATCGATGCCGTCTTCGGACGCGAGTCTCCCCTCCCGCCGCCTCCGTCGGAGCGCGTGCACCTGAACGCGTTCGGATGCGGATGGAACGGCGGCGTGTGCAGAGGGGATCACAGCGTGCGCTGTATGACGGATGACGAGTGCACGGCCGCCGGCGCCGAATCATGCGCGTTCCCCGAGGGTGTCTGCGCGGAGAATCGCATACGTCGTTGTCTGGATGACACCGATTGCGAAGGAGCGGGGCTCTGCATGGAGAACACCCGGGGTCTTCCGCCGACGCATGCGTTGCGCGGACCGTTTTCGCTGGAAAAAGATCAGTTCGCCATTCTCAATGAGTTCCTCGGCGAGCGCGCTGCGCAAGAAGTCTCCCGCACGTTCAAGGATGATCTGAAGACGTCCGCGGAATTCGGTCCGGGCAACGAAGCGGTGAAGTCGCAACGGGAAGAGGAGGAGAAGACAGGTTTTCTCACCGCCATTCGCCAGTCCTTGCGTGATTTTCTCCGCTCCGTCAGCAGATTGCAGAGCACCCGGGAGTCGCCGCTCTTCGTACGCACGGTCGATCCGCAGCGCGAGGTGCACGAAGCGCTTGCTCCGCTGCAGGATTCCGTCGGCCGCATTGCGCGCCTGGCGCGAGATCAGGACGGTCTTCGTGCGTTCGTCCTCCGCTACGCTTCCTTTCTCCGCCGGACCTGCATCCATCGTCCGTGCAACTTGGTCCTCGATCGTGTTCTGAAAACCGCCTTCGCCGACGCATGTTTCCCCTACACCAACGGTGAATTTCTGCAGGATACCGAGGATGATCCCCGTTGGGAGAAGTGTAAGGAGGCGGTGGATGCCCAATAAGGGCTCCGGCTTCCCACGAAGATCGTTTGACTCCACCTCTGCTCTCTGGTACTTTCTCGCAACTTCCATGGCTCGCATCTGCGCCAAAACCGGCAAGAAAACCGCCTTCGGCAATACCCGGAGCCACTCGCTGCGTGCCACCCGACGTGCTTGGAAGGCCAATATTCAAAAGAAGCGCGTGTATGACCCCGTGACGGGCGCGTTCAAGACCATGAAAGTTTCCGCTTCCTATCTGCGCACCTTGAGCAAGAGGATGCAGCAGGGGAAAGCGGCGTAGGGGTTGGGGGGTAGGGAGTAGGTTGTAGGTGGTAGGGAGTAGGGGCGACGCTCGTTATCTCGTTATTTCGTTTATTCGTTTCTGGGAACTCACGGTTCACAACTCCTCCGCTCTTCTTTGATCTGTGCGCGGCGGTGCTTTTCGTCGAGCATCTTTTGCTTTGCGCGCGTACTGCGGCGCTGCTTTTGTTTGCGAATTTTGAATTGTTCCTGTTGCAGACGCGAGCGTTCCCCTTTCTCCCGTTCCTCGATGTTCAAGATCAAGAGCTTCCACGCGCTGAGGCGGTTGAGGCTCTGCTCCCTGTGTCGCTGCACCTTCACCTCGATGCCCGTGGGGCCATGGAGCAACTGCACCGCACTGTTCGTCTTATTGATCTTCTGCCCGCCCGGCCCGCCTCCGCGCACGAAGTGCTCCTCCACGTCTTGCGGATTGATCTGCAAGTCCGCGGCAATCGCGGCGATGTCGGCCGGGAGATCAACGGGGAAGTCGGACATGGAAGGAGATGCACCACTCCGCGGGTGCGGGAGCGGGGAGCACATGGCATGATGAAGAAGGGGAATGCCAAATGCAAAAGGATTTCCTCTCCGCATCAGAGGCCGGCGAGCGCCAGTACGCCGATGATCGCAAGTGCGATTCCTACGTGTTGCGATGTCCGCAGTCGTTCGCCATTGAACGCGATGCCCAGTATGACCGCAAGGATGACGTACGTTTCGGCGATGGTGTTGGCAACGGCGATGGAGAGGACGGTGGTGGCGAAGGCATAGGCGATCCAGCCCGCATTGTCGAAGACGGACTGTGCGAGTGTCACACCGGCGTTCCGTCGCACGTTCGTGAGAAACGACGGCCATTCTCTTTGCAGGAGCAGCACGATCGCGCTCGTAAGTGCCACGAACGTATGGGTGAACCAGATGGTCAGGAGAGGGAGCGTTTCGCGACTGGCGATACCGACCAGCGTATTGACCAATGCGAGCCCCACCGCGCCGACTGCCGCGATGATGGCACCGCGTTCGATGAAGAGCCGTGCCGAGAAGGTGTACTGCGGATGCGATGTGATCGTGAGAATGATGCCGATGAACACCAGAGTGATGAGTGCCCCCTGTGTGACGGTGAGTATGTCGCCGGCCAGGGAGATGCTCAGTGCGACGGTGAGGGGAAGCTCCAGGCTGATCACGGGTTCTACGACGGCGATTTTTCCCCGCTTGAGTGCTTCGAAATCGAACACGGCTGCGATGGTGGTGATGATTCCCAGCAGCAGCAGAAGCAGAACATCGTGTCCGGAAAGCACATGCAGCGTGGAGGAGACGAATGGCAGCAGAGCGACGGAGCCGAGTGCGCCTATGCAGAAGAGCGCCTGGTATGTCCCGATGGTGCGCGTCGCTTTCTGAATGAAGAAATCACCGAATCCCCAACAGAGAGCCGCGAGAAAAGCGCAGAGAAGACCGATGGAGAGATGCGTCATATATATGTGTTGTTTATTCTGTCGGGTAAATACCCCGCTCTTCGAGAGCGATGCTACGCGTGAAACAGAGTAGACTCTTCCCATGACTGACAGTAAGCACATTCATAAGAGTCACAATGTCACTCTTCTCCTCTACCATTTGGTTTGTCCTGT
>JAKQEM010000022.1 GCA_029558515.1 bacterium | reverse complement strand
CGATAGACGAGTCTTCCAACGCCGGAGTACCCGCCCCACTGCTCGAGCGCCCTCTGATTCTTGAATCGGGAACGCGTCCCCTTAAGTTTCATTTCTCTTCTTTTGATCAGGGTAAGCGCTTCGGCATTAGAAAGGAGGCCGCTGGGGGACTTCCGTGCATGGTCGATCCACTGCTGAACGAAGGATCTCGTTTGAGGGGTGATGGTGTGGCCATGATCCATGGTCAACTCCCAGAGGCGGCTCACCGACCAGGAGCGAATTTCCTCCAGGGGAAGATTTGCGGTCCATTCATCGAAACTTGCCTGATGCTCGGCGACAAGATCTTCATGGTTTCGAAGCCTGGCGAGCTGAACGTTGTACGAGAGCGCCGCTCCATGCATCACCTCCGAGAACAGCCGTGCATGGGTCAGGAGTTCTTTATGCTGTTCGGAAAAGCGGCCGTAGTCCGGATGTTCCCACGGAGCTTGGGTGTCGGCGGGTTCGCAGTGCAGTGCCAAGAACGAGAGGAGACTGTTGGGGCAAGCGACCTGGATGCGATCCCGAATAAATTCGGCTTCTTCCCTGGATAAAGCGAAGTTCACCGCCCCCGGAAAGTCTTCCGGAGGTGCTGGCAATCGAGGATGCCAACTGAGAGTGGCCATCCGCTGCTCAACGTCGATGTCGTCTCCCCGTACCTTTGCGTCTTTCTCAAGAGCCTTCAGGGTATTCCGGCGACGGTATGTTTCGTCGATGCGCCTGTGATATTCGTCCTGCGAGAATGGCGTAATGCGTATTCCCCAGACACCGAGACCGGCCCAGTAGACGGAGCTGGGCAACCGTTTGAGCCTCTTTCCTGCGGTTTTTCCAAATACGCCAGCCTGATCATCGGAATCCATCAATGGCTGAACCAGGTCTCTTTCCAGCTTGTCAGCCTGGATCGCAAAATTCTCCGCAGGTAGTCGCTTCTCTTCCAGAGAATGGTAAATCCATGGCACGAAAAGCATGTAACGGAGGCGCGTCTGGATCGTGCTTGTTCCTGGGAACAACTGATCGGCAAAGCTGTCACGCACGGAGCCGAGCCCAAGCTCGTCACGACTTTCCTTTTCCTGGAAAAGGGAAAGGATGCGAAGTGTGCGTTCCCTCGCTTTCGAGTCATGGTCAATCCATGCAAGGACGGAAGGCATCGTTCAGTACCCCCTCCGTACTGCCACAAATGGATCGGCGTTGATTGCATCAAACTCCATTCTCGTATCGCCCCCTCAATTTGCATCTCATGGTCGACAGAGCACCGCGCTCAAAGAACGGCAAGTCGATGGTGTCGCATACCGAACTGCAATACTGCTCGGCAAAGAGCTGCAGGTGAGCAGCGTCACGGGCCACGTCCGGATCGGATGGCAGATACTGGAGAAGCGCGTCGCTGATAAGCATCACAAAC
>JAKQEM010000001.1 GCA_029558515.1 bacterium | reverse complement strand
GCCTCCCTCCGCCCAGCCTTGTGCCTTGATATTGCGCGCCCACATGCTCAGGAAGGAGGAGACCTCCTTGTGGAAGCGGGTATCCACATAGGTCTTGCCATCGCGCTCGATGAACTTCGAGCGATACCCGAAGAAGGCTTGCGTAATGCCGGTCGGCACCCAGGATGGATAATGCAATTCCACATCCGGGTCGGCGATCAGGTCGCCGTTCTGCTCGAAGTAGTGCGCGACGCTGATCATCTCGCCGTGACGCTCGATTACCAAAGGCTGGTAGCCGGTTTTCTCAAAGCGCAGATGGAAGGAGTCCTTGTTTTGGAAATCATCCAAGAGGTTGTGGGACTTCAACAGATGTTCGATGGTTTCTTGAAAGAGTGTGGTCATTTTGATTTCTCCATGAAAAGATTGGAGGGCGACCATGTCGCCCTCCAAATGTCTATTGATCTATTCGTCCCAGCCGCTGATGCTGTCTTCCATCGCGGCTTCCAGCCAACCGTCATCACCGAGACGGGAGGCATTCTCATACTGCTCCACCAATGGACCTTCATCGGGCTCAATTTCTGCCTCCTGGTATTCGTGATCGGGGCGCAGGATGACATCTGCCGGGAAATCGCCTGCCTTCCAAATCTCCAGCGTGCGTGCGACTTCATAGCCGGGTTTGCAGAATTCCTGTGGGTCGAGTTCCGGTGAAACGATCACCACATATTCATCGGAGTCGGAGGTGTAGTGCGCCAACATGTACGGTCCGATCTCGGAGAGCGCAGCTTGTTTGTATTCAAAAGGCGGTAATGGCACACCGGCTTCTCCAAACAGCCAGGTGATCTTTTCCTTGAGCCATTCGATGTCGGCATCGCGGTTGAAGATCGTGCGGCGTTGGAAATCACGGGGGATGTCAGTCAGGTTGCAGAACTCATCCGGCTTCTGCTCTGCCAGGGCGTATGCGGATGTTTCGATCTCCAGTCCGACAATGGCATCCTCCTCCCATTGCCAATGCACACTGCCGACATACTCACAAGGCTTGGAAAACGCGCCGGGATTCATCGCGATGCGATCCCAGCCTTTGGGATGATCTTTGGGTGTACACCAGACCTGAAAGCCACCGCTACCCGCTTCGAAGATCGCGGCAGAATGGGGATTGGTGGCGATGTCCAGCTTGCGCGCCAGGTCGAGCACGGGTTTCATTTTTTGATGTTCGGAATGGTGAGACATGATTTGCTCCTTGTGGTTGTGATTTGGATCTATCCGCCGCGCGGACCATCGTAGTCGTATTGATGATGAAATTCCTCGATCCCCTCAGACCAGCGGGCATGTCCGCTGAAGCCTATGCCGCCTTCGAAGTATTTCAACTCGAAGGCATGGTCGGGGAACATCGAAGCAAGTTTTTCGATCACGGGGATGGGTGGACTCCAGGCGGTATCGAATTCCAGGAAGGCTTGGATGGGTTCCGCATCCGGCAGGGGACTGCCGCATTGTTGGCAGGTCAGGACAACCATCGTTTCAGTCTTATGAACCGTCTGGCAGTAGGCGCACCTAGATGTTTTGCGGAGAGGCTTGGAGGAGTCGGCGCGTGTGGTGAGATGAACATGACAGGCGTTCCATTTTGTCTGCCAAAATTCACAGCACCACTCATAACCGCCAGAGTTGTAGCCATCCTTGATCCACGGCGTGCCGGGTTCCACACCATATTCCGCGCCGAGCGCTTCGAGTTTTTGTTTGCGTTCCGGGTCATCGTTTGCGATGGCGTTCAGTTTTTCCCGATACTCTTCCGCACGTTTATCCATATCGCGATACATCTGCGGATAGGGGATGATCGTGTTGAAGTCCAGGATGCGGACATCTTCATCCTCCCCGGATTGGGAACGGATGGTTTCGAGAATCTTGTTGACATCGGGACCGGTGATGGTCAGTTCGTTTTCATTCCAATTAGGCATTAGATTGCTCCTTGTGTTTGAAATAGTTCCTGCCGGTTGAAAACCGGCAGGGTGGGGTTTGGTGAATATTCAGCTTGATCCTGCGCATCGCATTCCAACGCAATGGTGAGTTCTTCAGTCGTCATGTTTTCCTCGACGATGAGCTGTTCCATGCGCGGGTCGGTGCGTGCCAGGCGTTCGGCATCAGCGGCTGTGCGGATGTCTGGATTGTTTCTTCCATAGCGTGCGAAGTAACCTGCCCCGACTTTGCTTTTGAAGGGTCCGATCACAGCCTTGTACAAATGTCCGTGAGTCTGTTTTGTGGGTGGCATGGCAGAGTAAAACAGGATCAGATCATCCTCTTCACGCTTGCCGAGATAGAATGGCATGTTCCCTCCTAAAAATCCTGGATCAGTCCCAGCAGGATTAGTTGTTCCTTTTCCTCGACATGCAGGCGCAGGCTGGTCGCGATGAAGCGACCGCTGATCTTGTCATCGCGCAGGAAGTCGAACGTGAAGGAGAAGGACGGACACTGATCCAGCACCAGATGGTGATGCGCCATCCAGAGTGCATCATAGAGTTGCTGGTCGTGGTCATCCTCATCATCCGCATGGTTGGGCATCAAGGCATCGCTCAACGATTGGCTGATCTCCACCTTCTTGGTGAAACCGAGGCAGGCGGTTGCCCAGCCTGCATTCAACCAGGTGGTGTTCTTGAAGATGCTTTTTACAGCGGGTGCAACATCAAAGGTGAGATTGAGAGTCAGTTGTTTCATCTCGCCTCCTAGTTGAAGCCCAACCCGCGTTCCTTGAGGCTGACCCATTTGCCCTGCCCGATCACGAGATGATCCAGCAGGTCGATGTCCAACAGTTTGCCGGCCTGCACGATGGCACGTGTGACCGCCACATCATCCGGCGAAGGCGTGGGGTCACCCGAGGGATGGTTGTGGATCAAAATCAAGGCGGAGGCATGGCGGCTAATTGCAGCTTGAAAGACCTCGCCCACCCGCACTTGGGAGGAATTAACTGATCCCTGATAAACCTCCACGATCTCCAGCACGCGGTTACGCCGATCCAGCAGGATCGTTCTCAAATGTTCCTTTTCGAGCAGCGACATTTCAGCCTGAACCAATGCAGCGGCATCGGCTGGTGAGTTGATCGCCGTGCGTTCATCGCCCGGCATACTCAAACGCAGCCCCAGATTGAGCGCCGCCTTGATGCGAATGGCGGTTGCCTGATGGATGCCTTTTACTTTGGCGAGTTCGGAGGGATGCGCCTGGTACAGACGGCGGATATCGCCATCGAAACGCGCCAGCAGAGCCTGCGAGAGTTCGATCTGTTTGGCCCCGCCGATCACTGCGGCCATGAGTTCGGTGATGTTGCAGGCAGTGGGATCCTGGGTGATGCGATAAGCAGGTTGTTCGCGCAGGGGCATGGTCTTGAGGATGGGTTGTTCATAGGTGGACGGGGATTGGAGCAACAGGGAATGGTTGTCGTTCATGGGACTCCTTGGGAAATGAAAGACGGCATGGAGCCAATGACTCCATGCCGTCTTTGTGAATATGGTTTACTGGTTATGCCATTGCCATTTCGGGCAGAGAGACGGCGATGGCTTCATCCTCCGGGAAGGGATCCTTGCTGCCCTCCACCATCATCGGCATGATGACTGCTGTGAAACTCCCTCCCTCGATCAGGATCGGCTTTGTGTTATTCGTGATGCGCATGACCAGTTCGCCCTTGCATGCTTCCGCCGCGCGTTTCAGGAAAGCAGCGGATAACCAGGCTTGGGCATTCTCACCACTGGCAGTCCCTTCCAGGATGTTGCGACCCTGTCCGGTTTCGGTTTCTGCTGACGCGATCTTTGCAACGCCATTCACGGCTTTGAGAAAGGTGCTTTGTGTGCCCATCGCATTCACCATGCGGATGGATTGCATCAGGCTGGCTTGCTGGATTTGAAGCATTGCAACCGCGTTCTGTCGTGCCTCCTCGATCAGAGTCTTGATCTGCGCCGATGGGAAGTTGCCATCTGCCGTGACAGTCGCCAGGGTGAGGTCTTTTGAATCATCCGTGTTGGTGATCCGGAAGATGTAGCGGTTCTCCCCCGCCGTGCCCATGCGCACGGTGTCACGATCATCGACCAGTGTGGACAGCAGGCGGGCGCTGCTCAGTGGCAAAGATACGGAAGTTTGATCTGCGGGTCCTTCGATGCTCTCCAGCACGAGCCCGGCTGAATATCCATCAGCGGTCTGCGCCATCACCGTGTCGGAGTCGAGGATTAGGTGAACAACCTGCAGGACGGCGCGCGAGTCATCCGTGGAGGCAAAGGGCAGGGCGCGCATCAAACTGCGAAAGATGGTTCCGGAGAACGTG
>JAKQEM010000047.1 GCA_029558515.1 bacterium | reverse complement strand
CGTGGAAGAACGCCAGTTGCTGCATGCCGCCCGGACACGCATCTGCAGTGAGAGACAGCCGCTCACGAATGAACGCCGTGGCGGTCTCGAGCGGATCGCTCGTCACCGTCGCGGTCAGCAGTCGTGCGGAAACCAGTGCGACGATCAGTCCCGCAACGAGGAGGAGGACGATGAGAAGGGGAGTGCGACGCACGCACGTATGGTAGGAGCACGAGAGGCGGTACTCAAGGCGTTGTATCAGCGGCGGTCGGAGGGCAGCTCCATCCGTCGGACGGATCGCAGGACGAGGAAGCCCGCCGTCACGGCCAGAAGCGAGGCTGCCGCGTAGGGAAAACCTGATGCGGGGAGCGAAGCTGTCGTGTTCCCTTTCACTTTAATCGCCCGGGACGAGATGACGGTCGATGGAGAAGAGATCGGGGAGACTGAGGATCGTGGTGTGGAGGAACTATTCGTCTCGATCACGGGGGCCGCCGGTTGCAAGGCGGATCCGGCCAGACGTCGGTAGTATTCCTCGTAGGCGGGAGTGACGGCGGTGTCGGCTATTTTCGTCGTGCTTTTCACAGGAGGAACGTACAAAGTGTACTTGTCGTTACCGGCGCTGCTTCCGGTTTTTTTGCTTGCACTACTACTGTATTTGCCACCCCCGCCTCCTCCACCACCCCCACCTCCTTTATAGCTACTGATGGGGCGCAGAGAGCTTTTGGAAGATGCATGCACCGATGAAATACCGGAACTTGAGGGGAGGGGGAGTACGGGAATGAGAACGGAAGATTGTGCGGAGCTGGCCGGGAGGGGGAGTACGGGAATGAGAACGGAAGATGGTGCGGAGCTGGCCGGAAGAGGAAGCACCGGAATGGGAACGGAAGATTGGGAAGAAGATTCACCGCTTTGTATGGACTCTTCTCCCAGGAATTGCCCCGGTGTGATGTACGCAGTCAATCGTCCGCCCAGAAACAGCAGCAGTGCGCTCGCGGATGCGAGGACGACGAGATGAGTACGGGTGTGCATTTGCTGAAAATTATAGCATAATATCAACCAAAGAACCAGCGCTCGTCGTTATTCAGGACCTCTCAGGCTCGTTGACGCTCTTGCGTACCCGAATGGCATTGAAGTGCGAGAAACACGGAGGTGCCTCAGATCCCCCAGAGAACGGCTCTTTCGTCAGGTGGAGCGTGACCGGTCCATCGTCGTTTGCTTCCAGAATGTCCGTCGCTTGCTCCCCGCCGATGCGGTCGTCGCGCATGCCCTGCGCCTCCGATATGTGAGAGAAGCGGAGGGCACCGTTTTCTTTGCACCCCAGTCCGACCGCATTCCGTTGCACGTAGGCATTGCCGGCGTACTGATGCAGGAAATCGGAAAGCGCGGCGTTCCCCGTTTCCATGATGCGGAAATACACGTACTCCACTGTCTCACACTGTTCCATGCAGAACGCTTCCTCCCTTCGTGCAATGATCGGAAAGCCGCGCACGAACAGATCGCCGCTGAAGCCGTCTTCGTCGCGGGCAAAACTTCCCGCAGGCAGTCGGTCGGTCACGAGGATATCATTGTCATCGGGAGCGGATGCTTCCTGCCGCTGCACATTCGTCGCGCAGGCGGTCAGGAGCAGGAGGGCACCGAGAGTAGCAGGGAGAGTGGCACGCATGTCGGCCAGTGTACCACTCATTCACCTGCCCGTCTTCGATCTCCCCGGTGTGTTCTTCCAAGACAGGTATTCATGGGACGAGGTCGACGATCATGTCATTGAGTGAAGCGCGCGGCGGATCAGTCGCTTCCTGTGTCGAGTTTTGCATCGATGAACGTCGGTGGATTATCCACAGACGATACGTCCAATTGCGTTTGCGGCTTCCCCGGCGATTTCCTCAACCTTCTCTGAAAGTGCCGTTTTCCCGCTGCGTCTTCATAAGGGTATTCCTTCCCGTTTTCCCCCTTGCAGCCATGATATCTTCCGCACATACATCATCGCGCTTTGTCATTTTGATGATAGCGATCGCCGGTGTTTCCCTGCTTGTAAGTTTTCTCCTATTCCCGTTTCGGTCGGCACTTGCGGCGACGGTGACGCTCCGTCCCGATGGATTGGGAAGCGAGCCCCTCGGCCAGGGCATTCCCGATAACGAAGACGGCTTGGATGCCACGGATGATTTTGACGGTCTCCCGGCGTTCGGGTCGCTACGATGGATGGACACGGATGATGATCCCTCACACGATGGCGACGACAGTTACGTGGAAACGACGGGTGATGACAACGGTGATTTGTATACGCTGACTGATCCCGCATTCGCCACGGGTACCGTCGTGAACGGCGTGCAGCTCTGTGCGATCATGCGGCGCGCGTCGAACGGGCAGCGCGGAGGGTTCTTCGGATTGAAGAGCGGCGCGACGGAGAGTTGGGGTCCAATGATCACTTGGCCGGGCGGTCAGGATACGGACTACGCCCAGTACTGCAGAACGTACGCCACCGATCCGCACACCGGTTCGGGGTGGACAAAGGCCGCCCTCGATGCGCTTGAGGTCGGTTTCTTCTCGAATGACGATATCCTCAGCGGGTTGCGTGCGACGCAGATCTTCGTGACGGTCGATGTCGGCGCAAGCAGTTCCGCCGGTGCGTCTAGTGCAAGCAACAGTTCTTCATGGATGAGCAGCATTGCTTCCTCTTCCATGTCAAGCAGCATGCCGTCTTCGAGTGCGAGCGTGGCGAGCAGCACCGGTTCGAGTGCGTCGAGCGTTTCAAGCAGTACGGGATCGAGCATGAGCAGCACCGGTTCGAGCGCCGGCAGCGTGGGATCGAGTGTGAGCAGCGCGTCGAGCACGGGCAGTACGATTCCCCCCGGTCCGCTCTGTAACGGCATGACTGCGACGATCTACGTGTCCAACGGCATGATCGTCGGCGGACGTGATGACGGGGAAGTGTACGGAGGGGAACTGCGCGGGACGTGGGGCATGGATGTGATCGTGGGGACGGAGAACGCAGATGAAATCAAGGGTCGCTCGGGTGACGATGTGATCTGCGGTGTGGGCGGCGATGACACGCTGGACGGCGGCTTCAGCGATGATTGGATCGATGGCGGAAGCGGGGAAGATGTGATGGACGGCGGCATGGGTGAGGATGTGCTTCGTGGCGGCGACGGCGATGACACGCTGGACGGCGGCATGGGGGAGGATCATCTCTTCGGTGGCGCGGGGAGCGACGTCATCGACGGGAAGATGGGAGAGGACATAGCTTGCGGCGGCGATGGCGATGACATTCTGGAAGGGGGATTCGGTGATGATCGCATGGATGGAGGCACCGGCACCGATGCAGTGGACGGCGGCAGTTTCGGCTCCGATCAGTGCGTCAACGCCGAGAGCGCCCTGCGGTGTGCCGTCACTGCCGGCTCCGTGCCGGAGTGCGCGGAGGAGTGATCGTCGATCGTCATCGGAGGGACGCAGAGTCGACCCCGCCGCTTCCGCGGCGGGGTCGGGTTGACGGATGATCAGCATCGGCAGGAAGATCTTTTGTTGCAGAGGGAGGGGGCATGGTAGCATCCATGACCATGGAATCTTTCTCGTGGTACGCGCAACTCATCAAACCGTCGTGGGCGCCGCCCTCGGAAGTTTTCGCTCCGGTGTGGGCGGTACTGTACCTCATCATCGCCGTCACGTTCGGGTACGTGTTCTTCCGGGCGTTGCGGCGGACGATGGATCCGATGGTCGCAGTGCCCTTCGCGCTGAATCTCCTGTTCAATGCCGCCTTCACTCCTCTGCAGTTTGGCCTGCAAAACAATCTGCTGGCCGCCGCCGATATCCTCCTGATGCTCTGTACGCTGATCTGGGCGATGATCGCCATCTATCCCCATGCCAAATGGATTACCTACGCGCAGATTCCGTATCTCGTCTGGGTGGCCTTCGCGACGGTTCTGCAGGGGACGATTACGTATCTCAATTTTTGATGGATGGCTGCAGGAGCGTTCCGTACCGGATGCCGTTTCGGAGAGTTTTTTTGAAAATGAGATGGGAAGCTGTAATCAAGGGGCATTACCTATAAATCGAAATGCGCCTTGAGATATTCTTTAATTTTTTCAATCCATTCATCCTCCATGCCTCCGATTTTTCGGAGAAACCGGCTCCTGTCAAAACTGTAGAGATATTCCACCTTCACCAATGAATCGTGCCATAGGCCGTTGTGTCCGCTCTTTTGAACGAGTAGGTCATGGTTCCACTTCTTCCCCTTGTAGGATGTCATAATTGCGACAGTCACCACTCCGCCCTCCTTTCGGATCGTTTTTGCGGATTGCACCACGACCGCCGGACGGATACCTGTAAATTCATTCCCAACGCTGGGATCACACTTCACCATGCAAATATCTCCGGTTTGCAGACGGTATTCAGGCTTCATAACTGAGATCGGGCAAAGACATATAGTATGCGTATTCTTCCTTTGTCATTGGTTCAAGATCGTTCGCAATGTCCGCAGCCGCTGCATCCTGCACCATGGTCAGTATTTCTTCTTCCGACCGCAGCGCATACGGCTCCGTCCTCCAGTGTACCAATTCATAATCAATAGCCTTGTTCGGTTCGGTCGCCTCCCAAGGGACATCGCCGTGAACATATTCTTCGATTTGTGTTGCATTCAAGTGCCCCAGATCTTTCACAACATTCTGAATGGTGCACTGCTCCTCCTCGCTCAGCATATGCGGCGATGGATCACACAGCGGAATATACCGTGTCTGCGGCATGCCGTAGTACTCATGTTGTACTTTCTCCACTTGCCTCTTCTGAAGCATCATTTCCATCACCGGAGCAAAGTGGCTTAATTGCGGCACGGGACCAAATTGCATGCGCTTGTACGTCATGCCGGTAATGGAATGTCCCGTTTTCTCATACTGATTGAAGTCGCAGAAATAGAGCAGCTTATAGAGCACTGTCTCCCCTACGTTCGCAAAACCGCCAACCTGCTGCAGGAGAGTAAGAAGAAGTTGGCACAGTTTTTCGGGCTGGAACCTCATGCCGGACTGCGCAGTTCTCTCCTTCGGTTTTTGCTGCAACGGTGCCAGAACATCGTCGTAGCTTATCTGCAAAAATTTTGTGAGGGTATCAAGCTCAATCGCCGTGAGCTCGCGCTTCCCCTGCTCGAGGAGCGAAACGGTTTGGCGGTGCACGCCAAGCGCTTTTGCCAAATCATCCTGAGAGAGCTCTCTCTCCATCCGCAGTTGCCGAATCCGACTACCAATTTCTTTGGGAGAAATGCCAGTCATAAGCGCAGTGTACAATGTGCAAGATTTCATTGCAACGTTATTCTTGCATAATTGTATTTTTTAATCATGGTTGCCATTGTAACCAATTCGCCCCGCTTAAGGCGGACTCAGTTTTTTGATAGGGGAGATGCGTATGTATGTTGATTTTTAGAAAGTAATCTCACTTACATGAGCCACTCTTCGATATTCCACCTCTGGAAATTCCGCGAAGTGTTTTGTGCCACAATCAATTTTTTGCTGCTCTGATTCCCGCAATTCCTGTCCTTCTCCTTTTGTTTCAGCGACGAAATACACACGCTTGTCGTTCTCAAACACGATAGCCCAGTCAGGGTTGTAGCTGCCTATGGGAGTATCAATTCTGAACCACCACGGCAATTTGATGAAAAACTTCACATCTTCACGATCTTCCAAATCCTTGGCAAAGACGCTCTCCACGGAGGAATCGATCTGAAGGTAATCCCAGAGCGTTTTTTCTGGCTTCTTCACAGTGTACAAATCGGACAAATACGCTTCCAATTCGTCGTTTTCAAACAAGTGCATTTCCCATTCCTGCCCTGCGACTTTCTCATACTTTATCCCGTCCACCATCAACTTCTTCATGGTTGCCGTGATGATGCCAGCCGCGTTATCCATAAACTGCTGCGGATTCTTCAGTATGTCTTTCAGTTTCCCCGAACGCTGGATGATTTTAAAAATCGTATCGCGACTCAATTTGGTTTTGCCCTGTATTCCCCCAAGAATGTCAGGAACCGCCGAAATTTCCACCTGGATCAGTTTTTCATCGGCAGACTTTAGCGACGCTGCCACTCCCTCCTGCGACATGCCCAGTTGTACACGTACGGAACGGATGCGCGGAGGCGTAATGGTAGTTTCGGAAAGAGTCTGCCCTGCGCTTTCAATGAGTTCCTCCGTTGAATACTGCACTCTATATCTCGTTTTGTGCTTAATCTTCTCCCAAAGGTCTTTGAAATTCTGGTCGAGCTGATAACCCTTGCGAAGTGTCACCTTGCGCCTATCCTCTTTTTTCTTGATTCTACCAGTAAAGTTTACACCGCAATCCTCCTCGATTTCACTTTGGAGCTTCCGGGCGAAGTCGTCGTAGCTTTCGTTGGCAACCACCGTGAGCACGTTGATGTTTTCGTCGAACACGCGATTGCCTTCCTGATTCACAGGCAGGCGCAGTCCTCGTCCTATTTCCTGTCGCTTCTTCATCTCCGAGTTGGTTTCATTCAACGTACAAATCTGAAACACATTGGGGTTGTCCCACCCCTCGCGCAGAGCAGAGTGGCTGAAAATAAACCTGAGAGGCGTATCAAGCGAGAGCAGCTTTTCTTTTTCCTTCATAATTAAGCTGTAGGTGTCATCGTCTGCCTGTGTATCTCCTCGCGTATCTTTCCAGTTGCCCTTCTTGTCCTGTGAGAAATATCCGTTATGCACCTGTGAGAGTTCAGAAGGCAGGAGATCCTTGAACTGCGGACGGCTGATCATTTCTTTACAAATCTCTTCGAACCAAACGGCAAACTTGCCCTGCTTAAGCGTATCTCCCTCGTAGTCCCGATAATTCGCCACGCGGTCTATAAAGAACAATGTGAGCACTTTTATGCCCTGCCCTGCCATTTTTCGTTCCTTCTCCAAGTGGTTGGCAATCGCTTTTCTCATTTGAAACTTCTGCACATCGTCCGTGAGTTCCCCTTGAATTTGCCCGACGGAAAGTTGCTGACCGTTGCTGAAGCGGATGAACTGTCCTGTTACGTCTATTTCCTCGATGATGAAGCCATCTCGATATACTTCACGATTGCCCGAAAGAGCATACAGGTCTGCGCCCACGCGCACAGTCACCGCTTTGCGCTTCACGTTGGTTGCATCGGCAATATCAATAACGAGCTTCGCCGTAACCGTCATTTTCCTGCTTGTAACCGCTTTTAACTGAGCGTACGCGGCATTGAAGTTATCGGCTGTCACCACGCTATCCACTTCGATTTTCTTCACCAGTCCCAAGTCATAGGCTTTCACAGGATCGAGCTTGTACATCAAGTTGTAATGGTACTTGTGCGTTGCGCTGTACCGAAGCGTGCAAAGAGGATGCAAGTTTTCGATCGCCTTCTTGCGGATGTCCGTTTCCATATTCTGCGGTTCATCCACGATGACAACCGGCTTCACGCCCTGAACGTAACGAATGGGGACGCCCCAATCACTCTTCTGGTAGATGATATTCGTGTCCTCCTTCGCAAAAGAATCTATGTTGATGACGAGAATTTGCAGGGCATTGGTCGTCGCAAACTGGCGAAGCAAACCGCGCTTCTTGGGATCATATACATAGAAGTCCATTTCGGGATTTCCATAGAGCATTCCAAAGTGCTCTTTGGTGATTTCCAGATTTTTCATCACACCTTCCTTGATGGCAACGCTTGGCACCACAATGACAAATTTCCTGAAACCGTAGGTGCGGCTCAATTCGTGAATGGTGCGAAGATACACATACGTCTTGCCTGTCCCTGTTTCCATCTCAATGGAAAAATTGAGCCCATTCGTCAGCCGTGTCTCTTGCTGCATCGGCATCGTGTGAGGCTCAAAGAAGCCGCTTGTTACCTCGGATTTTTCCACTTCATTTCTCACTTGAATCTCATGGACGTTACGGCAAATCGTATCTTGTGATACAAGTAATTGATTGCCAATGGCTAAATCGCCCTCAATTTTCATCTGCCCGTCGGGTTGTTTCATCTCCACGGCAAAGTCACCTTTCTGCAGCGGTTGCCCACTGAAGATGTCCACAATCGCATTGATTGCATCTAATTGATATGCCTGATTTGGGTCGAAATGGAGCTTCATGCCATTAGGAAGGTCTCAATTTTTGTAATAAGTGCCTGTACATCTGGGAAAGTCGTTTGTATCTGCTCTTTTGTCTTTCCGGTAACCAATTCTAATAACTTACTGTATTTTTTGTTTCCTTTTTCTAAACCTAGTGATACTTCGAGACAATCTGGATGTTGATAGTAATTTTCATCATTTAAGCCATTCAATATTTCGCTGCGAGTTGTAGCCGCTTCACTCGATTCATTATCCCCATCAATGACTGGAAAATAGCCAATACTTAGGCTCCTACAAACATTTTTGTAATCGGATAAATTTCCTAACCCTCCACAATCTACTATGGAAATACTGTTTAAGTTACAGTCAATTTTTAATAGGTCTGAGAGCAAATAGCTGATAACTATTCTGTCTGCTTTCCCTTCCGTTAAAATTACTTTTTTGGCAAAGAATAATTCTTTTGTGCCCTTTTCTAAAAATTTATTTTCTAATTTGTTCACTTCCTTCAGGGAATATTCCTCGGTCGGTTGATGCTTGTGAGTGCTTCCTTTGGCCTTACATACACGAACGACATTCTGATAATCCTCAAAACTTAAAAAATTTATTGAATGTGTAGAAAAGAAAAACTGATGTCCAGCCGAAGCAAGTTTCTTAATTGCTTCGTAAAAAAATCTTTCAAGATGCGGATGAAGATATATTTCAGGTTCATCAATAATAAAAATAGAATTTGGGAATTCCTTCATAGATAGCAAAGTCTCAATTACAGCTAAACGAAGTACGCTCAAATAACCCGCACCATTCTTGGTTATTGGTAGTTCAACGCAATCATTTTCTTTGGTGTTTAAAATCATTAGCTCGTCAAATAGTTCCTCGAAATCAAGAACGGTAAAACCGATGCTAAAATCTTTACTCGGTATTCCTAAATATTTGGCAACGTTCTCTCCAAGCTTCTGTTCAATTTCACCAAGCATCTTCGTTTTAAGAATGGATTTAATTCTCCCACTCCACATTTCAAAAGCCTTTAAATTTGTCATCTCCTTAGTCTGCACCCCATCATCAGTCGTGACTGGCAACTCAATAGTATTGGTTGGATTTGGAAAATCTTTTTTGTAGTTTTTTAGAATATCAGCAAATGGTGAGTAGCCTTTAGGATTAAAAAATTTATGTAAATCCTGAATATCCAAGCAATACAGGTTTCCAAGCCGATACAAATAATCTTTAGCGTACGCAGGATGGGGACTTCTTTTTATAACATTTTCGGCCTCGTCATTGTTATTGCCCTTTTTTTTAATTGCTTCCATAATTATCAGCGTTTCTCCGTTTGGTGCAAACGCAAAGTGATCTGGGATTTTTAGTTGACCAATAAAATGGTTATCAGTCTCCTTTTCATATGCTTTTATTTCAAAAGAAAATCCAGCAAGTTGCTGTTTATCCGATTGCCCATAAACGTTTTCTAGAAAAAATCTAGAACTTTCATGAAGCCAAAGCTCTATTCTTAGCTTGATAGGCTTGCCATCTGAATCATGAATTTGACAATTGTAAAAATCTTTTTCACTCCATTGATATTTTTTGAATTTCCAGTGGCCAAGCACGACTGCAAGAGCATCCAAAATATTTGATTTCCCAGCATTGTTAGAACCAATCAATGAGTAGAAATTATTGTTTTCATCAAAATCAATTGTTACACCCTCCTGCCCTACTGAACGAAAATTGTAAATTTTAAGTTTCTCAAATTTCATATTTAGATAACGGAAAAATCAACCCCCGCCTGCTCCATCTGGAGCAAAACGTTGGTCTTTAATTGGTCATTGCCGCCAAAGGCTTTATCCAGACAGATAAACTTCTCCGGCTTCTCGGCCAACACTTTATCTGCCAATGCCTCCGTGATGCCTTCCTGAATGCATACAATGAGCTTGCCGCCGCTTAGTTTGAAATACGTTCCGGCTTTGTGTTCCACTTTCTCGGTCGGCGTATTGAGATCCAGTCCGGTTTTCAGCATCAATTCACACAGAATATTTTCCTGCGTGCTGTCCTTCTTCACGTTATCTATGAACATTTCCATTTGCTTCGCCAGCGCATCGGCATCTCCTACATCGTTGCGCCAGATTTTGAAGTTGCTTTCCTCTAACCGGAACGCCTTGAAACCATAATCAATCTTCTTGCCAGTCTCTTTCTTGATCTTCTTCCCAGCACGGCGAATACGCTCCCGCGCGATATCCGCAATCGTATGGAACCCCGTTTTTTTTGCTTCGCTTGCCTCGTCGCATGGCTCGTCAAGCTGAACAGAAATGCACTGAAGAGTGCTATCGACTTCAGCGTTCAGTGCCATAACAGCATGGGCGGTTGTGCCTGATCCTGCGAAGAAGTCGAGCACGATGCCATCGTGAGTGGTGCTTGCCCATCTCATTAATTGCTTGATAAGTCGAACTGGTTTTTTCCCGTTCGAAAATTCTGTATCACCCTCCTTCGCAACGTTGCCCATGTCTTGATGGAATCCCTTCCAAAGGTCACCACGGATAACTGTCCTCCCAAATCTGGGCTTGTAATCATCGGACATCCGGTAATTTAGAGAAAGCGGCATTAGTGCTTGAAGGGCGCCACTCTCTAACGTCGTAAGAATGTAAGTTCTGTGATCGGCCTCAAACCTCTCCCATCGCCCAACTTGCGTAGATCTTCCCTGTGCGACAACAGGTGCTCGATCGATACGAGCGATCTTGTCTAGATTAGCACTAATGAATAACTTGGCTGCTTCGGAAACCGAAAGAAGTTTATCCATGTTCTTGACGCTAAATTTCTCGCGTTCTAAAAATCCATATCGGATGATTTCTTGCCCCACCGTTTTATCGTTTGCCATCTTCTCTGCGAGGTTTCCAAGGCTACCGTCATCATTCATCCAGATGGAGTAGTGAGTGTCGTAGGAGTCAATGCCGTCGAGCAATGGGGTGTGAGGTGTGCGATCGAACTCGCCTGATTTGCTGTAGATGTGAACGAACTCCACATTTTTAACAATTGTCCCTTGTTGTGCATTAACAGTTTTAGGACCAGATGTTGTGGACATCTCCACAGCAATTGTGTCGATAAAGTTTTGTTCTCCAAAGACTTCGTCGAGAAGAAGTTTAAGATTGGCGGTTTCACCGTCGTCAATAGAGACGAAAATCACTCCATCCTGCCTCAAGAGATTCCTAGCCAAAAACAAACGCGGATACATCATGGAAAGCCAGTTGCTGTGATAGTGGCCGTTGTCCTTACTATTCTTCTGCCACATGCCTTCGCGCGTTAGATGCCCCTCCTCTTTCTGGCCAATGCGCTCCATGTATTCCTCTTTGGATTCCTGAAAACGATCCGGGTAAATGAAGCTGTCGCTACCGGTGTTGTACGGCGGGTCTATATAGATCATTTTCACCTTTCCGTAGTACGACTTCTGCAACACCTTCAGCACCTGAAGGTTATCTCCCTCGATGAAGATATTTTTGGTCGTCTCAAAATCAACGGACTCTCCATGCATCGGCTTCAGCGTCGCAGTCGTCGGCTCCTGAATGTGCCTAAAACAATCGTTTTTCCCAGCCCATGAAAGCCCGTAGCGTTCACCGTTTACGTCCACGGCTTCACCCAGAGTCGCCTTGATCTTTTTAGCATCCACTTTGCCGTCGCTGAATACCTCGGGGAATTGCGCCCGAAGCAGCGCGAGTAGTTCTTCCTGTGGATTGAGCGAAGTGCCTTTGAGTTTTTGCGGCTTAGTCATGTGGAGAGTATAACGAATGAAGTGAGGGTGTACAATCGTACATATTTTGGATTAATTTGCTCTCACTAAAAATAAACGAACGTAGTTTAGACCCCATACCATCTGGTTACTACTATTCTTTTGGGCTCCGGACATTCACCCATTTCGTTCTCCTCTTCGGCTCGCCAATAGATTGGAAACAAAATTGGATTTCTTCGAGCAGCCCCGCCTGGGGCGGGAAAGGAAAGGTCGTACGTTACAGAACACGGCGTATGTGGTTCGTCGGTGGCGTGCCATGTACCGTGCGCCGCATGAGCGTCAGCGAAATAGCCATAGATCATTGTGATCTGTGGCATGCGGTGCTCTGGTACATGGAGCCGCCGACCGGATTTGAACCGGTGACCCTAGGTTTACGATACCTATGCTCTACCAGCTGAGCTACGGCGGCTTGGGTGTTCTGCCAAGGAAAAGAACGGCGAAAGGGGCTCCATTGTGGGCAAAGTGTGGCACGGGGGCAAGTCTTTTCTTCGTCCCCCATTTGAAAGGCAGATGACGCGCATAGACTGCACGTATGCACGCAGAATCCGCATTGCTCTGGTGGTGGCTGGGAGTGCTCGATGTTCGGCGCTATGAAGTGCTGAAGCAGTACTACGGCGATCTGGACACGGCGCTCACGGAGCTCTCTCCGGAGGTGCTGCGCGGGTTGAAGCTGCGATCAGATACCATCGAAAGAGTGTTGGAACGGAAGCATGCGTTCGACGCAGTGCGCTATCGCAAGGAGATGGAACGCCGGGGAGTGACGCTCCTGTCACTGGAAGACGCATCCTACCCGTCGCTCCTGCGGGAGATCGGCGATCCGCCCGTCTTCCTCTCCGGTATCGGGGATTGGTCGGTGTTGCGGTGTCCGTTGATTTCCATGGTGGGAACGCGGGACATGACGTCGTACGGCAGACGAGTGGTGGAGACGTTCGTTGCGCCCCTCGTGCGTGCGGGATTCGTGACGGTCAGCGGACTGGCGCTGGGCATCGATGCGGCGGTTGCGCGGCAGACCACTCTGCACGGCGGCCGGACGGTCGCGGTGCTCGGCAACGGACTCGGGAGCGTGTATCCGCCGGATAACCGGAACCTATCCCGGGAGATTCTCGAAGCAGGAGGACTGCTCCTGAGCGAATTTCCCCTGGAGACGCCGCCTGACAAGTACACCTTTCCCTCCCGCAATCGCATCATCGCGGGGCTCTCTCCCGCCACGGTCGTCTGCGAAGCGCCGGAGGGAAGCGGTTCCGTGATCACGGCGGAACTGGCGCTCGAGTACGGACGGGAGGTCTTCGCCGTCCCCGGCCCCATCTTCGACGAGCACCGCGCGGGTTGTCATCGTCTCATCGCGCAGAACGAAGCCCGTCTCATGCACTCCCCTTCGGATCTGCTGCGGGAACTGGGTGCGGCGCCGCAGGACCCGCAGTCAACGGCGTACCTGCCGCAGGAACCGCATGAAAAAATACTCTACGGCATCCTCTCCGCCATGCCACGGACCGTCGATGATCTGGCGGAACTGACGGAACTGGATGCATCGCAAATCTCCGTCGCTCTCACGATGATGGAACTCTCCGGCGGCGTGCGGAACCTGGGCGGCGGACAGTGGGTGCGAACGTACTGATATTCACGTTGCCAAAAATTTTTGATACGATGGGCGGGATATTTTTCCCCCCACATTCATCATGGCTGCACTGACTCTCGGTCCTTTGCTCTCGCAGAGCTGGTCTTCATTCCGTTCCTCTCTCAAGCTGGTCCTCATCGGCGCGGTTATTTTCGGCACACTCATCGCGATCACGCAGGGCTTACTGCAGAAAGATGTCCAGCGCGGTACCGGTGCGCTCATGGAAGGTTTGGGGATCGATCCTGCGCGCCTGGAGGAACTCGGCAGACTGGCGGAAGCGGGCGATGAAGCGGCGCTGCAAGAGATGATGGACGGATTGGGCGGAATCAATCAGGAGCTGGAGGGCATGACGGAGGAGGAGCAGGCTGCCTTCGTGACCGGAAAATTCCTGGGTGCGTTCGGGACGATGGTGCCGGCTCTCAGCATCGGCGCCCTGATCAGTTTTCTCATCAGTGCCATCGCGCTGACGTACTTCTCCATCCTCGCGCTGAAAGACGTGAAGGACCCTGCGGTCATCGCGCGTCAGATACCCGGTCTCATTCTTCCGATGATCGGCTTGATGATCTGGATTTTCCTTCGCTCCTTCGTCTGGTTGTTCGTCATCCCCGCCATCGTCCTGGGTCCCCGTTTCATCGCATCCATCGTGTATCTGGTGCGTGACGGAAAAGGCGTGATGGAGAGTGCCCGCCTGAGTTACGGAGCCACCGCGGGGTACTGGGGCAAGATCTGGGGCAATGGCATCGTGCTCGCCGTGGTGCTCTTCGTCGTATCCTTGGTGCTGGGCATGGTCGTAGGCATCATCGGCGCCGTGTCCGCTCCGGTGGGCGCGTGGGTGATGCAGATGGTGCAGCAGGGTATCAGTGCCTTCGCCATTCTGTTCTCCCTGCGTCTGGCTCTCACCATCATGGAGAATCCGAAGTCGGTACCTGTGAAGCAGTAAAGGTTCGTACATTTTCAAAAAAACGACACCGCTCGGTGTCGTTTTTTTTGTAGCAAGCTCAGGGTGACGTACTGATTGTGATGGAATGGTCGCCTTATTTTTTAGCGAGACCCTCCAACGCCTTCAGGACTTCCACCGGCACCATCCACACGGTGGTGTTGGATTGGTCGGAGCTCAAGTCATTGATGCTCTGCAGCGTTCGCAGATGCAGCGCGCCGGGTGAGGCAGCCAGCGTGTGGGCGGCTTCGGCCATGTTCTTCGCCGCGGCGACTTCCCCTTCGGAATTGATGATGACCGCGCGCTTCTCGCGCTCCGCTTCCGCGACTTTCGCGATGGTGCGCTTCAAGCTATCGGGCAGGACGATGTCTTTGAGTTCCACCGATTGCACGTCGATGCCCCACGGGTCTGATGCCGTGTCGACTGCTTCTTTGATCTTCACGCTGATTTCCTTCTTGTTGGACAGAAGTTCATCCAATGTCACTTCGCCCACCGCGTTGCGCATGGTGGTCTGCGCCAGCTGCGAGACTGCGTAGTAAAAATCTTCCACTTCAATGACGGCTTTTGCCGCATCATTGACCTTGTAGTAGATGACGGCGTTGATGCGCACGGGGATGTTGTCTTTGGTGATGGCTTCCTGATCCGGCACGTCGACGGCCTTCACGCGGACATCGACTTTGATGAGCCGTTGGAACACGGGAATGATGACGTGCCATCCCGGTTGCCAGATCTTCGAAAATTTCCCCATCGTGAGGATGATGCCGCGTTCGTACTGATCCACCTGGCGAATGAGGAGCAGGATGAGGATGAGGGCGGGAATGCCGATGGTGAAGAGGGGGAGGAGGAAGGGCATGGAAGTATGGAGTATGGAGTATGGAGTATTGTGTATAGAGTATACCCAATACCCAATACCCAATACCCAATACTCGACAATCCTATCGGGCGGCTTCCACAATCTTGCGGAATTCCTCCGGCTGCAGCGAGGCTCCTCCCACCAGTCCGCCGTCGATGTCGGGCTGTGCCAGTAAAGCTGCGGCGTTGGAGGCGTTCATGGAACCGCCGTACAAAAGACGAAGGGATTTGGGATTTGGGATTTGGGATTTGGACAGCAAGGAACGGATGAAGGCGTGCATCTTCTGTGCATCATCCGGCGTGGCGGCCGGGATGGTGGGGTCGCCGCGGCTGATGGCCCAGACGGGCTCGTAAGCGACGACGAACGATGAATTTTGCATTTTGCATTTTGCATTTTGCATTGCAGTCAGCACCGCATCCAATTGCCGCCGTATCACTTCTTCGGATCGTCCGGCATTGCGTTCTTCCAGTGTCTCACCGACGCACAGGATCGGGATCATGTCCGCTTCCAGTGCGGCGATGACTTGCCGCGCGACATCGTCGTCGGATTCGCCGTGGAATTTTCTCCGGTCGGAATGTCCGCACAGCACGTGCGTGCAGCCGATGGATGCGAGCATCCGTATGGAGACGTCGCCCGTGAAGGCGCCCGCTTCCTCCGCCCGGCCGTACTGCGCACCCGTGATCAGTTCCTCGCCCATGCACGCGACGAGATCCAGCATTGTCGGGAAGACGATGACGTCGACACGGTTGGTGGAACGGTAGGGCGAATCGTCGGCGTCCCATCCTGCGGGCGGCGAATGCATTTTCCAGTTGGCGGCGATGAGGGGCGTGCGGTCGGTCATGGTCATCAGCATACGCAACTGCTCTTCCCGATGGTAGGGCGTCTGACGTACCATGAGGTCATGCAGAAGATCACACGCGTCGCGCTCGGGAGTGACCATGCCGGATTCACGCTCAAGGAAGCGGTGAAGGAACACCTGCGGCAACAGGGCATCGACACCGTCGACACGGGGACGTTCGACGTCGATCCCGTGGATTATCCTCCGATTATCCGGAAGGTGTGCGCCGTGGTGCTGGAACAGGGAATGCCCGGGTTCATCTTCGGCGGGAGCGGCAACGGCGAGATCATGGCGGCCAACAAGGTCCGGGGCATTCGCGCGGCGCTGTGTTACAGCGAGGAAATTGCGAGGCTGGCGCGATTCCACAATGATGCCAATGTCTGCTCCATGGGCGGGCGGTTCACCGATCCCGTGCTCGCTTGCCGCATGGTCGATATCTTCCTGGAGACGCCCTTCGAGGGAGGACGCCATCAAGCGCGCGTCGAGGATCTCGATACCCCCATTCCATCATGAGCATTCTCATCGCCCCTTCCATCCTCTCGGCGGATTTCAGACGGCTGCAGGAGGAAGTCGATTCCGTCGCATCGGCGGACTGGCTGCAGGCCGATGTCATGGACGGACACTTCGTCCCCAACTTGAGCTTCGGCGCGCCGGTGCTGAAAACGTTGCAAACGGATCTGCTCCTCGACGTGCACCTGATGGTCGAAAACCCCGCCGATCGCATCGCGGAATTTTTGGCAATCGGCGCAAAACATCTCACCTTCCACGCCGAAGCGGTGGAGGCGACCGATGCGCGCCGATCCCTGATGGAAGCCATTCGCAAGGGTGGAGCGACCGCGGGCATCGCGCTCAATCCCGCCACGCCGATCGAGGCCGTCGAAGATGTCATCGAAGAAGTCGATTTGGTGCTGATCATGACGGTGGTGCCGGGATTCGGCGGTCAGGCATTCATCGAGGACGCACTGGAAAAAGTCAAGGCCGTTCGCGCGCGTTTCCCCCGTCTCATGATTCAGGTCGACGGCGGCATCAATGCCAATACGGCCCGCATGAGTATCGATGCGGGCGCCGATAACATCGTTGCCGGGAGCTTCATTTTCCAATCAAGTGACCGTAAAGCTGCCATCGCTTCCCTCCGCTCCCGATGACGTTCTCCCATCAGAATATCGTCATCCTCGTACTCATCGTGTTCTTCGTCGTTTTTCTGGCTGTCTCCGTTCTGCGCATTTCCTCCGTCGAGGTGGGGACGATGACGAGGAAGATACGACTGTTGGGGCCGGCGGGGGAACGGGTGACTCTCAGCGTGGAAATCGCCGATGATTCCATGGAACGGCAAATCGGCCTGATGCATCGCGAGTCGTTGCCCGCCGGTACCGGCATGCTCTTTCTATTCGATGCGCAGATGCCGCTCTCCTTTTGGATGAAGAACACGCTCATTCCGCTCGATATTCTCTTCTTCGATCAATCCGGGCGATTCGTCTCTCGCGCATCGATGGAGCCGTGTGCGGGTGATCCGTGTCCGACGACGCCATCCGCTGCAGCGACCCGGTACGCACTCGAGGTCAATCGCGCTGAGGCAAAGACGGCGGATGTGGGGGAGGGGTGGACACTCGAAATGGACAATTGAAAATGGATAATGGATAATATGGAAGGAAGCTAAGGACTATTTCGTAAAGAAGCTAAGGATTCGAATTCCGAAGTCCTAATCCCTAATCCCTAATCCCTAATCCCCAATCCCCAATCCCCGTCCCCCCATGCGTCCCCAGATTCTCTTCCCCGTCCTGTTCATCATCCTCGTCGGCCTCGTTCTCTTCAGCGACATGCAGCGGCGTCAGGCGCAGGTGCAGCTCCGCGAGCTTTCGCTGCAGTTGGATCAACAGGGAGACGAAGCCCATCGCGAGCAGGCGGCGGAAATCGTCCGGAAGGTGCGCGTACACATGGATATCGGGAACGAAGAGGATCCGACCGTGGCGACCATCGTCGATGTTGCGAAGCTGCGCGAGCAGAACGCTTTCTACAACAAAGCCGAGAACGGAGACTTTCTGGTGGTGACATCCACGCGCGCCATCCTCTACCGCGCATCGGAAGACAGGATTCTCGACGTCGTTCCGGTGGAGATCAATGACGCGCCGCCATCCATGGATGAAGCGGCGTCTTCCGCCGCGAGTTCCTGAGCGTGAACATGCGAGCATCTTTTTTTCTGTCGCTCCTGCTGGCCGTCGTGTGCGGGGCGTTCCTCGGTGCGACGGTGACGGCATACCGCGTATATCGGCCCGCTCCCGTTCTTCTGTCGGCTGACAAAGGAACGGATGTTCCGGTGGTGCGGATCGAGGGGATTGTCAACGGGGCGTTACGGGGAACGGTGGAGGGGGACGTGCGTCTCAGTGCGGGGGAGGACATCGTGGAAGTCGATGCAGAGGGCCGATTCGTTATCGACGACCGCGCCGTTCTGACAAACCGCATCACCGTGCAGGCTCCGCCCGGCATGCGTTTCGTCGCTTCGTCCAAAGGAACCAAGTACTATCCGGTGGATTCCGGTGCTGGGCAAAGTATCGTGCCGGCCAATCGCATCTACTTCGCAACGTCTGCGGAGGCGGAAGCGGCGGGGTATCGGAAGTGAGAGGATGGGGGAAAAACAGAGATGAGGCCGGAAGGCACATTCCTCACTCTCTTGCCGTGACGTCCGTGGTTTTCTTTGCTACTCTGCCTTCCACACTATGGCTACCGCTCAACGCCGTCCGCCGGGCAATCGATCGCAATGGCTGTTGAGTTTGCTGCTGTTTTTCAGCTTGCTTTCGCTCTCTTTCTACTACCTCACGCAGCCTCAGCGGGCGCGGGAGGAGGAGTTTGCGAATGCCCCCCAGGTGCCGATCAGCGAGATCGTCAGCGGGTACCGGGAACGCGCGTTTACGAGGATCCTCATTCGCGACAATAAGATTTTCGCGGTGTCCGCCACGGGCGCGGTGGTGCAGTCGTACAAGGAGGCGCTCGATACGGTCAGCCAACTCGGATTCACCGATGCGGATAATCCCACCCTCGTCGAGGTGGAGAATCGCGAGGCGACGAACATGTTCTTCGCGGTGCTGCCGGATCTTCTGTTCTTCCTCCTGATCATCGGAGGAATCGTGTGGGTGTTTCGGGGCATCGCACGCAGCCAGAGCACGGCCCTCTCCTTTGGAAAGTCCAGGGCTCGCGTGGCCGACGCCCGGCAGGTGAGGACGCGGTTCAAGGACGTCGCCGGCGCGGATGAAGCGAAAGAGGAATTGGTGGAGGTCGTTGACTTTCTCAAAAACCCCAAGAAGTACATCGAGATCGGCGCCAAGATTCCCAAGGGCGTCCTCCTCGTGGGTCCCCCGGGAACGGGCAAGACCCTCATGGCCCGGGCGGTCGCGGGAGAGGCGGGCGTGCCGTTCTTCTCCATCGCGGGTTCGGAATTCGTGGAGATGTTCGTGGGAGTGGGCGCGTCCCGCGTACGGGATCTCTTCC
The DNA here is from genome assembly GCA_029558515.1 of bacterium. GTDB lineage: Bacteria > Patescibacteriota > Gracilibacteria > Peribacterales > Peribacteraceae > JAKQEM01. The sequence goes on along the minus strand of JAKQEM010000047.1, from coordinate 22,951 downwards.
AGCGTGCCAAGCGCAATGCGCCGTGCATCATCTTCATCGATGAGATCGATGCCGTCGGGCGGCAGCGCGGCGGGGCGGGCTTCGGAGGAGGACATGATGAACGGGAGCAGACGCTCAATCAGATCCTCACGGAAATGGATGGTTTCGAGCAGGGCACCAACGTCATCGTCATGGCGGCGACGAACCGTCCCGACGTCTTGGACGTGGCGTTGCTGCGGCCGGGGCGTTTCGATCGACGGGTCTTCTTGGACAAGCCGGACCTCGCGGCGCGCGAACTCATTTTGGAAGTGCACGGTCGCAACAAGCCCCTCCTGAAGACGGTCAACATGCACGAGATCGCGAAGCAATCCGTGGGCCTCACGGGAGCGGATCTGGAGAACGTCATGAATGAAGCCGCCATCTTCGCGGCCAAGCGCGGTCGCAAGTCCATCGCGCACCAAGATCTCGTCGATGCGCTCGAGAAGGTGACCGTGGGGCCGGAGCGCAAATCTCGCAAGTTGCAGGATCGGGAGAAAGAATTGACCGCGTACCACGAACTCGGGCACGCCATCGTCGGGCACTTGTGCGAGGAGAGCGACAAGCTGCACAAGATCTCCATCGTGTCGCGTGGATCTGCGCTGGGGATGACGTGGTTCCTGCCGGAAGAGGACACCTACACCGTCTCCCGTCAGAAATTCCTGGATGAAATATGCGGACTCCTCGGCGGTCGCGCGGCGGAGGAGCTCATTTTCAAAGACATCACGACGGGCGCCAGCAACGACATCGAGCGCGCCTCGCAGATCGCACGCAACATGGCCATGCGCTACGGGATGGACAAAGATCTGGGGTTGGTATCGTACGGTGAGAAGCAGGGATCGCAGTCACTCGGCATCGATCCGGGGCAGATGCGCAACTACTCGGAACACAGCGCGCAGAAGATCGATGCGTTCGTGCAGGCGACCATCAGCCGCGAGTACGAGCGCGCACTCGGTCTTTTGAAGAAGCACGAAAGCAAGCTCCGCGAGATCTCTCAGATTCTTCTGAAGAAGGAGACGATGTCCGTGGAGGAATTCGTGGAAGCGTTCGACGGGAAGCCGTCGGGGAAGAAATCGAAGGAGGTGTAGCGATCACTGCGTCGGAGTCACCACGGTGTATTGCTGCGGTTGAGTGATACTGCCGATGAGAATACGAGGATTGTATTCACTGTCGCCAGGATTGAACACAGTCGTTGCACCGATGCGATCACAGACGCAATGAGTAACTTCCCACGCACGATGGATGTGACCGCAGAGAGCGAGTTGGGGTTGTTGCTCTTCTAAAAATCTTCGGACACTCGTACTGCCGAAATCTCCAATTTTGCCTTCTACGATTGCTTTTGCCAAGGGGGATGGACCGGGTGGCACATGGATATTTGCGATGCACATCATATCGGAGCGCATTTGTTTTGCGAGTGCTGAGAGATCTCCGTTGATCGCTGCTTCCGTCTTAAACCAATCGTCCAACGCGATACCTTCGATGGGCGGAACGTTGGAGTATCCAAGCATGTGCAGGTTCGGACTGATATCAACGACACGATTGGTCGCATGCCGGATCAATCCGTTTGCGTCCGCATCATCAAATATTTGTGATAATGATGGGTCATCATCATTCCCAAGGATGAGTGAGATACTGCCGTGGAATGTTTGTCGAAAATTTTGAATGCGTCGCAGAAGTTCCCGTGCGAATGTGCGTTGCTCCTCAGGTGCGTAGTTCTGCATGTTGTCATAAATTATTCTCCACTGCATCCAGGGTAATGCATGCTGAAACGCAGATCGGATCAGTACTTGAAAATCACCCACCGTCGCACGCATGCCCAGCTCCATGAATGGACGTGCTTCCTCAAGAGAATGTCCCAATTCATCAAAATAGAGCTGACTGATGGCATCGGTATTGCCAAATAACCGACGGGACAGAGCGTAGTCGTTTTTTAGTCTGTAAAGATAACATTTGGCAAATTTCTCCGGGGTCAAATGTTGTTCTGCGGTGGGGTAATTGGTTTCTTGAACATATCTTTCAAACAGGCGTTTGCCGAATTCAGTTCGCAAAAATTGCACGATGAGAGGTACCAAATATTTTTCTATCATTGGGAAATCCTCCAAATGAATATCGGACTCGTCACCGTGGTGTGATCTGAGTGTTTGATATGCGACGCAGTCATGCGTGATGCGTGCTATCCGCTGCAATGCACCCGGATCAATGTCGGTTTGTGCCAGTAACATGTATCCCTCTTCTTGCAGTTTGTCCGCCGATTCGATTTGTGCGGTGGAGATCTCCTCATTTCTGCCACGGTAAGGGAAGGCGGTATTGCCCTTCAATCGTATTCCCATTTTTTTAGGTGCAACGTCTCCGCCAAATATGACATGATCCACCCCTGCCTGTTTGGATGTCTGCAGAAATGCATCAATATTCTTCAGATTGCCATGGAAATCTGTGCCGAAGCTATAGGTCATTTCCGTTTTCATAGCCCTCGAAATGAGAGTACCGCATGTGGAATGACGGGGAGGAGAGAAGCAGTATGCTCTCCGTCTTGTATACGTAGGTAATCAAAATTCCTGTTGATGAGATCGTGACATCTGCTTTGCAAACTATGCAATTGTGTTCGCAAATAATTTGTTACGCGATCTTCCCAATAGTCATAGGGATAATTATCGGTGTCAGCAAATCTCTGTCGCACGGGAATGTGTTCAGTTTGTGAGTCTAAGAGGAGATAGCCTCGTGCAAGATCTTCTTCAAGTTCTGTGGCATATGCGAACAGAGTGTGCATTATATCCCGAGGCTGCTCAGCTGCGAGAAAGCGAAAATATACCGTGCTTAATAGCCGCTCAATCTTAACGTGTATGGCATCTGCAAGAGTGGTAATCTCTTGTGAGATGCGCAATGCTTTCTGATGACAGTGTTCCACAATGCAATCCATGGTCACTGCATCCGGCAGATAGAGTCCGGGCAGTATTCCTTCTTCGATACATTCGTCTTCATGCAGCCGAGAGTACGTCATATTGTTACGAACGGTGATTACAGCAGATGCAGGATCGAGGGAAACTTTCTCTTGCCTATCGGCATCATCGGCAATGGGAATATGTTCTTTGAGTGCGATGTCGTACCAAAGCTTCGCTCTGCCGTTTGTCGGATTCCGGTAGTTCGCAGTTTTTCGTTCAATATCTCTTTCAGGGCGTACCCACCAGTCGATGCCCCATTCATTGGGCGCAGGGTTATGCCGTGAGTGATGCTGGAGAATGAGCACATCGAAGTCGGAGTGCCGCAGAGAAAAGAGATCTTCCGGCGGTTCTGTGAGATCGTGTATCGCGCTACCCAGCACAATACCGATGAGTCCGCGAGTGCGGAGATTGACATCGGCAAGTGCAATGCCTTCCAAAGTCGTTGCGGCATATGTTTCTAAATCCAGACGCCTTGCATATTGATCGTATGCGTCATACATGGTTGAGTCAGGTTTCACTCTTCTTTCCACATCGAATGGAGTTTGCTCTTCATCGTATCTTTCGAGTCTATCACCTCCGCGCGTATGGGAGGTATCCGCAATGCTGATGATTGTTGCTGCAGGCCGTTCCTGTGTATCCGATCTGATGGTCATTGGATGATGGGCGAAAAGCAAGGTGCTGCTTTCCGAGCACTACAGACAGTATGTGGCATTTTAATACAATTTAAATATATTGTAAATCTCAAAGAATATTGAAGAGAAGGAATGTTTTGAGTCAGATTTTGCTTTAAGGCCAGAGTGGCTTGAGCGTCTAATGAAGAACCGTACGGGCTTTGCGGAACGCGTCCAGTGCGTGCTGGACGGTATCGATGCGGATCCAATCGTTGTCCGCTCTGATGCGGATCGCGCCGGTGTCCTGTCCGTTCGTGATTTGCAGATTCATAAGATTGGTGACGGCCAACGTCAGGGCGTCTGTGTAGCGAGCCATGCGGGTGGCGTCTTGCATGCGGATCGCGGTGTCGAGCGCGTAGGCCAGACCTTCCGTATAGACGCCGTCGGAGGAGGAGTGCGGAGATCCGTACTGCGGCGTCAGCGGATTATAAAACCTGCCGACGTACTCCGTGCGATCCAGGAGTTCCAGCAGCTTGTCATTGAGTGCGAAGATCGCATCCGCGTATCGATCATCTCCCGTGCGTTCCCACAGGTGATAGATGGACATCGTGTGCCACGGAACGTACGCGGGGTAGTAGTGCGTTTCCATCTGCGCGACGTATCGCCGGATGTAGTACTCTTGCGATTGGATTGCCCGTGCCAGGACGGATGCGTCTCCCGTTTTGGCTGCGTACTCGAAGAGCGCCAGCAGCGCTTCGCCGGAGTAGAACGTGAGGAGGTAGTCATGGTCCGTCGCTCGGTCGGGCTCGATGAACCACGGTCGCAGCGCTCCCTGCGCATCCATCAAGGAAAAAATGCCTTGCGCCACCTTCGCGGCCTTCTCCGCGTGCTGCGGAAAATCCGGACTCGCAACGAAGGTGCGCAGCAGCAGCGCATTGCTCCCCAGTTTCGACGAATCATCGTAGAAGACGTATCCCGGACCGTCCTCCGTTTCGCGGTACCAGTACCGCAGGTAGAATGCCAAGTTTTTCCGATGCAGGGCAAGGAGCTCCGGATGCTCCGTCGCCAGTTCCGCCAGCAGCCGCGCGGCCATCAGTTGGCGAATGGGATTGTTGGTGCTCGGTTCTTCCCCCGTCGCCGTGTTCCGCGTGTAGCGAAAAATACCCTTTTCTTTCACGTTGTTCGTCAGCCACCGTTCCATGAGCGCGGAGCTTTCCTCCATTTTCCGCAAGAGCGCCGCCTCCGGCGTGCAGGCTGAGAGGAGAAGGAGAAGCAGTACGATGAGAAGTCGAAACATCATGAAAATGGCAAGGAAGAGAAATAACGGTATTCAGACCTTGTGATATACATCCTTGCGATGGCCGATGGCGAGAACGGTGACGGTGATGATTTTTCGTTCGATGGTGTAGAGAATGCGGAACGGCCAGACACGCAGAGCGAAGAGGCCGTGTAATTCTCCATTCAGTCTTTTTCCTCCGAACGGCTGTTCACGCAGGCCGTTGAAGGCGATGAGAATCCTTGCGCGATCCTTTGCCTGCAGTGCGTCGAACTGCTTTTGTGCCTTTCGTTTGATGACCAGTTTGTACATCGTTCTTAGCATGCTCCAGCTCCACCAATTCTTCCAGTGTGATCGTTTCCGTTTCCTGCATGGCTTCTCGCAGATCCTTCATCAAAGCCGTATCGGAGAGAATTTCCAACGTTTCCTGCCATCCTTCAAATTCCTCCTGCGACATCATGATGACATTGGGACGACCTTCATGGGAAATGGAGACCATCATGCCGGGCTTCTGCGCCGTTTCCAGCATGTGAAAGAAGTTTCTTCGGGCTTCGGTGGCGGTGACATACTGCGTCATGTGTACATAATAGCGTACATATCGCATGTGTGCAAGAAAAGAGCAGTGTGCTCTGTGGACAATACGAATGGCAGTTTGCTACCGTTGCTCTTTGTATGGGCTTCGCTTCTTCTTCGACGGCGTCTAAAGGCGACAGACCAGACATACCACACGGTGTACAGATCGGAGATTTTATCGTGGGGAGGTTTGTTCAATCGGATTGGTCGCGATACTTTCCCTGGGAAGATTGGGATCATGCTGCAATGATCACGAAGACAGAGCCGCTTACTATCATTGAGTCCAGCGGAATTATTTTGCAACGGGAGAATGTACAGAAGCAGAAACAGGAGATTCGGGAGGGGGTGGTAGAGTATGAATTTCAGCAGCCTCGTATCGTTATTAACATCGATCAGTCACAAAATCTTCGTGGTAACTTGTGGCAGAATGACGACCTGATTGCCATGCTCTGGCTCCGGCCGACATTCCCGATGCCATTACGTGCGATGGATCACTGGAGCATTCCTTGGCGCAAGCGAGCAGTCATTTCCGAGCATGAAGCACGTAAACGTGCAGTTGCCTACGCACGTAGCCAATTAGGCGAACCACACAATATCTGGATCAGTAAACGGAATACGAAAGAATGGTACTGTTCGTATCTCATCTACAAAGCGTACAGTCGCACAGTCACGAACATGTACCTAGAAACGTATCCGCCAACGATCGTGAATACACTTCCATTCGGACATGTGACCCCCGAGGATTTGGTACAGAGCAACCGTAGTGAGTCTTTTCATGAATGGCACAAAACAGATTCCCCCGCATGATGATGTATCCGCATGTTGCACTGCGCCGGCGCATTTCCCAGCTTAAGGGATTTCCCGTCGGTCTTGTTCATGTACTCCTCGTGCTGGATTCCATCTTCCTCTTCCTATTTTCGCCGATCTATCTTGTTTTCAGATTTGGAACATTGGAAGAGTTTATGATGCACGTCACACCATTCACGGTACTATTGCTGTACAGTGGAGCGCTGTGGGTGTTGCTTTTCCTCTTGAAGTGCATGCCATCCACAAAGGTGGTGGTGTGGCCCCTTCTCGTCGGTCTCCATTGTTACCTTATTTTTCACCTGTACGTGTTGTGGGGATTATGGATGGTGTATGGGTTTTGAGGCAGATTACAGTTGTCGGTTGCGATGACGTTGTCTCATGCTACAATTTGGCACCTCTTGATCTTTTTTGCAAACACCACGTGCCGTGGTGGCGAAATTGGTAGACGCGCACGCTTGAGGGGCGTGTAGGAGCAATCCTGTGGAGGTTCAAGTCCTCTCCACGGCACCATTCGACTCGTCCGCCTCAGGCGGACTCGCTCATGGTAAACCATTCTGGCCCCGTTTGGTTACCGGTCGTCTCAGATTGCTGAGTCGAATGACTCTGAGCGACCGAGCCGCAGCGAGGAAGTCGAAGAGCCCACAAAACAAAACCTGCTACCATGAGCTTCACAATGCCCTGGTTCGTCTACATCGCTCAAGCACCAACCGGCAGATATTATACCGGTATTACAACTGATCCGCCTCGGCGCATCCTTATGCATAATAATGGAATGGGGGCGAAGTTTTCCCAAGATCAAGGTGCGCTGAGATTGCTCTACACGTCATCGCCGTATGAACAGAAGTCTGATGCTCGTAAACGGGAGATCCAGATCAAAGGATGGGTCAGAGTGAAGAAGGAGAAGCTGATTTGTGGAGAGTGGAAATAAGTGGTTTGGTCCTCTTCACGGCACCATAATAGGTTTCTAAATTACAAACTGATACTATGGAAAGCATGAGAGATCCAAAGCATGAAAGAATGAGCTTTACAGTTGATTTTAATTTTGAGTCTGGCAAGGCGTTTTTTACTGGCTTTGCCATGGAAACTGTAGTGAGCAAAAAGATTGGAGCAAAATATAGAGTTTTAGTGAAAAACCCGGTCGATGGATTTTTTTACACGATGAAGGGAATGGAAGAGCCGCTGACTCAGGATGAGATCGATCAGGTTCTAAAAGAAAGATACAAAGGGGCAATCATGGCTGAAGAGTTTGCATTTGAAGTTTTTGACGGAACGGGTGAAAAAATATTTGCTACAAAATTTAATGCTGCGGACAAAATTCCTGCTGACGGATTTAATCCTCAGAAAATGGTGTTCACGAATTTTTCTTGGGCCTTTGAATTGTCGGATGTTCACAAAGCTCTTCTTAAACATGAATGAACCTAACATCCACGGCAATAAACAGCCTGAGGCGTCGGGATATTTTTCACCTCTTCCTGGTCCTGATGTATGGGAATGGAAAGGGTACAAGAAATTTGGATGGTGGCAATATCCGAAGCAATTATTGAGTGTCATTTTAACTTCTGGTGCTGTGGGATTTTTAGCCGGAGCAGTGGCAGTTGTGATAGTTACAGTTCTAATTCTAAATGGAATTCAGTAACTCCCTTAACACCATTCAAATCATATTTCTCCCTGTACAATGCTTCCGGGGGAAAGAGGGGAGCTGCACGGTTGAGATTTGCCGTCCGTCGTGCAGCCCCCGTCCCCTGTTTTGCCCCGTTGCCGCGAGGTTAGCTTGCTTGTCCGATTTTCGTGACGGTGGAAATGTGAATGACGACGCCGTTTGCGTGGAGATGAACCCACGCGTCGGGCAGTTTCTGATCGCTCTGGATGCGGGCGGGTACCTGCATCCGGATGGGTCGCCCGTCGATGCGGGTTCGTCGGTGGACCCGACGGATCCAGCGTGCCAGGCGCTCTTTGGGAGAGATTTTGGGATACTTGCGCAGCAAGCATCCGCCACACATTTGTTCAGTCTTGAAGAGGGATACTCGTAGCATGGTTGCGTACTCCTTTCAGTGATGGTGATTGGGCAACGGGGAGGGAAAACAGGAGAGAGTACGCACGGGGCATGCGCAATCTCTCATGTTCGAAGGGAAAATGTGCAAAGAACAAAAAACGCCCGGTCTCTTGCGGAGGGGGCTGCTTGGCATTCTCAGACGGTATCGATCAGACATGCAGCATTCCCTCCGCTGTGACGCGAATCGTCTTGACGACGACGAGTGAGGGAATCAAATGCATGACATGCGTAGAGTATCGTTTGGCAAGGCTGCATGCAAATCGGTGTGGAGGAAGCGTATGCATGACGCATTTCGTCGTACTGTCGTGCGGGGCGGCTGAGTTCATTCAATGCAATTGATCGTTCCACAAACAAAAAGAACAGGGGATTGACCGATGCCTTAGCCGAAATACTGACGTTCGTCTTTCTCATAAGTGCGGCGGGGCATCCCTTGATTTTCTGTTTGTCCATACCGTTGGCGTGGCAGGTGTGCTGCCAATGATCCTTCGGGATCCGTCTGAGTATTGTTCTTTCACAGCAAGGAGAGACAGATGTCTCATGTACTTCGATCCGATCGCGTCGTCAATCGTCGTCGTTTCCTGACCGTCAGCGGCAGTGGGATGGCAGCGGTGGCAGGGGCTCTCATCTTGCCTTCCACTGCAAAAGCCATATGGCCCGTTCTGAGAGAAGGGGATGTGTTTGTTACCAGAAATCCATGGAACAACATTGTGCCCGGATACTGGAATCACACAGCTCTCTATTCTGCAGGTCGTGTCTATGAAGCCCAAATCAATCCGGGCACGATTCGTTCAGTGACGCTTGGCACCTTCCGGGATTCCTATCCTCGCATCAACATTCTGCGTTTGCACGCGCAGTACTTGGTTCCACGGATGGTGCAGTATGCGAAGAGTCTTGTTGGGAAACCGTACACGATTCTTCCGTACAGAGGAGGATACAGCTGTGTCCTCTATGTCCGGGCCAGCTACTACTACGCAACGCTCGCGTATCGGGCAGTCGATCCCGGCTGGTTCATTCCTGACCATATTGCCAGCGACAATCGCTTCGTTTTCGTTGGCAGCAAGTGATCGACATATTCAGATGGCGGCCCCTCTCGCAAGGGAGGGGCCTTCTTCACTTTTTCTCCCTCTTTTCCTATGCTATTTGCAGCAATGCCCGAATCTCTCATTCTCATCGGCATCATTCTCCTCTGGCTTCTTCTTCTGTTTCTCCTTCTCCGAGGATCCTATCGTGCCTACCGCAGGGGCAAAGGCAAGGAAGCAACAATGCTCGTGGTTGTCGCGCTTGCGATTGTCATGTTCACCGGACAGTACATTCTCTTTTTCGCTTGGGCGGCGGGATGCGAGGTGGGATTGCCGTTGAGTTGCATGACGTGATGTCTTAAAAAAGCCCCCGCTCGCGCAGGGGCTTTTTGGTGTGTGCAGTGCCACTCCTTCCTCACCGTCATATATCGTTATACACCGTCGTGACGATGCTGAGCCACTGCCGGCCGTCACTGGCGGTCCAGCGCTGCGCGTCCTCAATGGTGGGAAAACGATCGCCGTAGGCGTTGAGCCAGATGCGTTCGAACGCCTCGTAGCTCTCTTCCGGTGATGCAAATGTGCGGAATCCATACACGCCGTTCTCATGCCCTTTGATGCCGAAGCAGTTGTTCCTGCTGGCACCCACGCCGGTCGTGCAGTTTTCCGTTTCGGCCACCGCGACCGCCCGCGCGAGCTTCTTGATGTCGACGCCGGGGCAGTACTGGTTGCGGCCGGCTGTACACAGTTGCGCGCGGAGGTTCTCGCCATCCTCTTCCAGTTTCTTCTGATCCGCGTGATACTTGCGCTCATTCTCGGCCCACTGGCGCTTGATGTTGATGAGGTCACGCTCCAGCATTTCTGCGGACAGGACGTTCTGCGCGTAGGCGATGGAACCAAGCAGTGCCGTGCTCACCAAGACGCCGACGGTGATGCGCGCGAGTCGAAGTACATACGAATACATACGAACGGGGGAAGGAAATACGGAGAGGGTGCCGCGCACCATCCCCCTTGCAAAAGCAAGTGCTCCATTATCCCGAACGGAACTACTCTTTGGAATAGTCAATAGTACAAAAAATGTGTTCAATAAAAAGAGCTTATAAAAGCCATTTGAACATGAATTTAACACTTACTTGTTTTCCGCACGCAGCATCTGCCGGAAGGTGCCCTCATCGATCATCGGAATGCCCAGCTTCTGGGCATCCTCCGCTTTGCTGCCGGCATCGGTTCCGAGGAGGACGAAATCGGTTTTTTTCGAGACGGAGCCACTCACTTTGCCGCCGCGTTCCTTGATCATCTCCTTGGCTTCCTCGCGACTGAAGCCGGGGAGGGTTCCCGTCAGAACGAATGTCTTTCCCGCAAAAACCTGTGCGGCGCTCCTGCCTTTGGGCGGCGTGCAGCGGATGCCGGCATCGGCGAATTTTTGCAGCAGCGTTCGGTGCGCACTCTCCCGCATCCACTCCGCCACCGATGCCGCGACCACCGGTCCGATGCCGTCGATCGGCGTCAGGGTTTCCTCCGATTGCTCTGTAAGCGTGCGTTCGATGGCTGGCACGTCGATGGTGTCGCCTTCCGGCCAGGGGAGCGACCGTGCCAGAATTTCGGCGGTCTCCCGTCCGATGTGCCGTATCCCGAGGGCGAAGAGGAACCGCTCGAGTGGGATCGTCTTTGCCTGCTGGATCGCGGCGAGGATGTTGCTCGTTTTTTTCTCTTTGAAGAGCGGCAGGCTCAGCAGATCTTCTTCCGACAGAAAGAAGATATCCGCACTATCGGTGATGAGCCCCCGCGCGAGCAACTCTTCCACCGTCTCCTTCCCCAATCCCTCGATGTTGAAGGCGTAGCGCGAGGTCAGGTGTTCGATGCTCTCCTGCGTGCGGCCGGGACAGGTGCGGTTGGGGCAGAAGATGGCGACTTCCCCCAACGTTCGCTGCAGCGGCGTTCCGCACTGCGGACAATGCTTGGGGAAGTGGAACGGTTTCGTCCCTTCCGGACGCAGGTTGGGAAGCGTCTGCAGCACTTCCGGGATGATGTCCCCCGCCTTGCGCACAATCACGGTGTCGCCGATGCGCACGTCCAGTCGGTCGATCTCATCTTGATTATGCAGCGTCGCGCGGGTGACAGTGGTGCCCGCGAGATGCACGGGCGTGAGGATCGCCACGGGCGTGAGTGCCCCCGTCCGTCCGATCTGCAGGAGAATATTGAGTACCTGTGCGGGCTTTTCCTCCGCCGGAAATTTGTACGCCCGCGCCCAACGGGGAGCTTTGGCCGTCGATCCGAGGTCGTGCTGCAGGCGACGGTCGTTGATTTTGATGACGAGGCCGTCGATGTCAAAGGGGAGTCGGTCGCGTTCCTCCTGCACGGATTCGTACATCTCCTGCACGGATTCGATGCCTTGGACGACCCGGAAGTCGGGATGGGCGGGGATGCCCGTCGACAGGAAAAACCGCAGGATCTCCTCCTGCGTGGCGAGCCCCAGTGCGTCGGCTGTTTCGGTTCCCATGTGATAGCAGAGCATCCGCAGATCACGTCCTGCCGCGACGGAGGGGTCGAGTTGTCTCACCGATCCCGCCGCGGCGTTGCGCGTGTTGGCGAAGCGTTCTCCTTCCGGCAGATCGGCATTGAGGCGAGCGAGGGACGCTTTGGGCATGTACACCTCCCCCCCGATATCCAGAACGGCCGGCGGGTCGTTCTGCATGGACCAGGGAACGGTGATCGCAAGCGGGAGATTTTCGACGGTGCGAACGGCGTGCGTCACGTCTTCCCCCTCCGTGCCGTTCCCCCGCGTGATCGCCCGCGTGAGGACGTACGAAGCTTCCCCGGCGGCGCGGTCCTGCAGCGCATACACCAGCGAGATGTTCAGGCCGTCGATCTTCAGTTCCGTCACCAGTTCGAAGGAGCGCGCGTCGCTGCCCAGTTGCTTGCGCATCTGGTCGATCCAGTCATCGAGCTCCTCCCTCATGAATACATCTTGCAGCGACTGTCGCGGGGAGAGGTGGGAGACTTTGGGAAGTCTGCCGTCCAGCGGTGCGCCGACGCGTTGCGTGGGGGAATCGGCGGTGATGAGATCGGGGAATTGCGTTTCCAGTTCGATGAGTGCGCGCTTGAGAGCATCGCGTACGTCCTCCGAAACATCCGTGCGATTTTCGATGAAGTACGCTCGGTTCAGCCGCCAGATTTCCCGGCGCAATTGGAGCATGCGTTGAGCGGCTTCCGATCGATCCATGCGCTTAGCTTAATGGCGCGGAGCTTGCGCACAAAGGGCGAATGTCCCGTCTTCCGTCCCATCGACATGTTTTTTCATCGTTCGTCAATTGCAATCTGCAAATAATCCGCAAAGATACGCCCACCTATGCCTACCGCCTCCCACGTCCGGACCGAGAAAGTATTCCGCGAGATGGTCGATCTCCTGGAGGAACTCATGTCCGTGTATGCCGACGCGGATACGGACAAGGAGCAGGAGGAGGAAGAGGGGGGCATCGGGGTGGATGAGCTCATCGACGTGATGGTGGAAGAAGCCGAGGACAGGGGGTTGGAGGGGGAATTGACGGAACGCTTCCTGAAGGCGGCCGTGACCGCAGCCAAGAAATCAGCGGAGGTATGATCGCAATGCATTGCGGCTGGAAGCGAAAAATGCTATGATTGCTCGATGCCTGCAACACCCTCCTCTCTCTTTGCAAAAGCCGTGGAAGCCGGAGCGTCCGACGTGCATATCGCCGTGGGCGCGCCGCTCCTCTTCCGAATCGACGGCGCACTCATCCCGCAGACGCAGGGCACCGTGTCGGTCGCCGATGCTGAGAAGTTCGTGAAGGCGGTGTTGGGGGATTTCAACTTCAAGCGCCTGGGGCAGGATCGCGAGGTGGATATTGCGTACCAACTGGATGACGGTTCGCGCTTGCGCATCAACTGCCACTACGAAAAAAACAACCTCGGTCTCGTCGCCCGCGTCATCCCCACCGTCATTCCCACGTTGCAGGATTTGGCGCTGGAGCAATTGGCCGCTTCCTTCCTGGACATGCGCGAGGGGTTGATACTCTTCACGGGTCCGACGGGCACGGGAAAGTCCACATCGATGGCTTCCATCTTGAATCATGTGAACATGGAGCGCGCGGCGTCGGTTGTCACGCTGGAGGATCCGATCGAATTCATCTTTCCGCAGGGGAAGAGCGTCATTCGCCAGCGCCAGTTCGGGCAGGACTTTCTCTCGTTTGCCGAAGCGCTCAAGCGCGTGCTGCGTCAGGATCCCGACATCGTCATGGTGGGAGAAATGCGCGACCCGGAGACCATCGCCGCCGCCCTCACCTTGGCCGAAACCGGTCACCTCATCCTCGCGACGCTCCACACCCCCAATACCGTTCAGACGGTTGATCGTATCATCGATGTGTTCCCCCCACACCAGCAACCGCAAATTCGCGCGCAGCTCTCCATGTCGCTGCGGGCCGTCATCGCGCAGCGGCTCCTGCCCAAGGTCGGTGGCGGACGCATCGCGCAGCGCGAGGTGTTGATGAATACGCCCGCCTGCGCCAACATCATTCGTGACTCTCGTATCCAGGAACTCAAATCCGTCCTGCAGACCGGCGAAGATCTCGGCATGATCTCCTTCGAGAAGGACGCCAAGCGTCTCTACAAGGAGGAACTCATCACCAAGGAAACCTACGAGTGGGCGACGGGGGAGTGATGGGTCCGGAGAAGACATTGACCGTATCACGCATGCGATGTAGTGTTGTACCGATGCAAAAGTACATTGCTTCGGGCAACGGCATCTGGCGACCGACGGCACTCAAACCGCCGTACGGCTGGTGAATGTATCCTTTGATGCTCTCACACCTTGCCGGTCGGCAGGGTGTTTTTTTACTTTGTTTCCACTTTCTCCCATGCCTCAGTACGACATCATTCCCACAGGCGGATTCTTCGGTTCTTACGGCGGACAGTTCATTCCCGATGCCCTCACACCCATGTTCGATGCGATCGAAACGGCCTATGAACAGCTGAAAAATCTGCCCGCTTTTCGACAAGAACTCGCCCGTTTCCATCGCGATTACATCGGCAGACCTTCTCCCGTCTATCATGCCAGAGCATTGAGCAAACAGTATGGAGCGGATATCTACATCAAACGCGAAGACTTGAATCACACGGGTGCGCACAAGATCAATCACTGCATCGGCGAAGTGCTGCTCGCCAAGCACATGGGGAAGAAGAAAGTGTTGGCGGAAACCGGCGCGGGACAGCACGGCGTGGCGCTCGCGACCGCAGCTGCCGTGCTCGGGATGCCTTGCGACGTGTACATGGGCACCGTCGATATCGAGAAGCAAGCGCCCAACGTCCTCCGGATGCAGATGCTCGGCGCGCGCGTGGTTCCCGTCACATCCGGTGGTCGTACGCTGAAGGCGGCGGTGGATGCGGCTCTTGAGGCGTACATGAATGATCCTGAGCATCTCTTCTTCGCCATCGGCTCCGTGGTGGGTCCGCACCCCTTCCCCGCCATCGTGCGGGACTTCCAACGAATCGTCGGCGAGGAGGCGCGCAAGCAGGTGCAGGAGCAAGCGGGACGTTTGCCCGATAGTCTCGTCGCCTGTGTCGGCGGTGGCAGCAATGCCATCGGTCTCTTCTCCGCGTTTCTGGAAGATGAGGCCATTGCGATTTACGCCGTGGAGCCCGGAGGCAAGGGAACGAAGCTCGGCGAGCATGCGGCCACGTTGCGCTACGGTTCTCCGGGCACGATTCACGGCATGTATACCTATCTCCTGCAGGATGAGAAGGGTGAACCTGCGCCGGTCCATTCCATTGCTTCGGGTCTGGACTATCCCGGTGTCGGCCCCCAGCACAGCTTTCTGCATGACAGCAAGCGTATGCGATGCGAGGTCGTGACGGACGCGGAGTGCATCGATGCTTTCTACGATCTCTCGCGCATCGAGGGCATCATCCCCGCGCTCGAGAGCGCTCATGCCGTGGCATTCTGCAAGACGCTCGCCAAGCGGGAGCCCGGTTCGCTCATTCTCATGAATTTATCCGG
The DNA here is from genome assembly GCA_029558515.1 of bacterium. GTDB lineage: Bacteria > Patescibacteriota > Gracilibacteria > Peribacterales > Peribacteraceae > JAKQEM01. The sequence continues at coordinate 7,651 of JAKQEM010000047.1, read as the reverse complement.
TAGAGGGGATAAGGACATCGACTTCGTGCATGCGCACTATCCGCGTCCATGAAGAAAAGCCCCCTTGCAGTTGTAAGGGGGCTTTTTTGCTGTGTGATTGTATGGGGAGGAGATGAGGTGGGGTGATCGGAGGGAGTGAAGGAATTAGGTGTCGAGAACGTTGGTTGCTTGGGGAAATGATTGTCCGATCATGCGTGAGAGCGTACGACGTTTCTAGGTGGTCCCAACGCACGCGGCAAGAGTGTATGTGTCAACTCATTAATACAACAACCCCTCCCACTGCCGATTGCCGGGCCGTTCCACCGCCGGATAGAACGCCCGATTTGCACAGTTTCTTGCGCAAAAGTCGATTTGTCCGAAAACCAATTGTTGTGGACTCATCCTGATAGGGTAGAGTACCAGATCCGGTGGACTCCACTCTCCCCTCCAGCATCGCAGCTTATCTTCAAGAGGCCGGATTCTCCGGTACCGAGATCGCCGTGATCCGAAAATTACTGGAAGGCGACAGTCTGACGCTGCGGGAGCTTTCGACGAAAACGAGCAAGAGCACGGGCGTGCTCGACCAAGCGGTGAAGAAGCTCCTGAAGAAGGGATTGGTGACGCGGGAAATGATCAACGGTGTCCCGCGGTATACGTTGATGTCCGTGCAGACCGTCGTCGAGTGGATGAAGGAGGATATGGTGCTCAAGCAGGAGATGCTTGTACGCAAGCATCACAACTTGGAGTCGTTCGTTCGCTCACTGACCGTCAACGTGAAGAAGCGACCGGAGATGGAATTTTTTGAGGGATTGGAAGCAATGAAGGATGCGTACATGCGCATGCTGGAGCGCGGCAATGACATCGTGCAGTACGGCCCCATGCTGTGGGCTCCGCAGGAAGATCCGTTGCAGGCGTTTTGGGTGGAGTACTTCCGCGAGCGCCGTCGCCGCGGCATCTTCTCCCGTGTTCTCACGCATGACACGCCGCAGGGCCGCCGCTACCAATCGCGTGACTCCTTTGAATATCGCAAAACCATTTTGGTCGATAAGGCGGATTTTCCTTTTCCCTTCGAAAAAATAATCATCGGCGACACGTTGGCCTGTTTTCAGGTGGAGGATGAACGCGCCTGCTTCATTCGCTATCCCGAACTCGCGCAGGACGAACGCATATTTTTTGAAAAGATTTGGAACAGGCAGGTGCAGCAGAGTACGGTTCCTCCGGAGGTTCCCAAACAGAAGAAACGCAAAGATGTGGAGAATGCAGTCATCATCGATGTCTCTCAGCCTTCTTTACGAACGCGACTCGCATCGCAGTTGCGGGAGTTTTTTCTGAGCCGAAACAGCCTTATCACACTTGCGATCTTCGGTTTCTGTGCGTTACTCGCCACGGCAGGTCTATACCGCATAAATTTGGCTCGTAATGTACAGAACATACGGGAGCAGGCACTATCCATCGCCGCGACTGCCGCAGTGCAGTTTGATGCTGATGATCTCGATGTGTTGCGCACAATCGATGACATACATAGGCCTGAGTACAAAAAGGTCGTTGATCAGCTCAATTTGATCCGTGATCACAATCCAATTGTGAGCAATACATATATTTTCCGTTTAACGGATGATCCAAATACATGGGAGTTTGTGGCCGATGCGGATTCTATGGACCCACTTGCTGTGAAGGATCTGAATGAGGATGGTGTTATTGATGACGCAGATCAATTAAGTCCTCCGGGAGAACCATATGATGTATCGGGACAAGAATATGAAATGGATGTTGTTAAGCCCACAGTATCTGCATCTCCCATAAGAGATCAATGGGGAATTTGGTATTCTGCGAATGCACCCATACGAAATGATCGTAATGAACTTGTGGCAATTTTGGGTATTGATATCGCGGCAGACGAGGTACGTCGATTTTCAAATCAATTATTTTGGATGATTGGCATATCCCTGTTAATCTTTTTTACATTAATACTAATCCGATTTGTAGCTTTTTATAACACACTCTTGCATGAATTTTGGGTATTATGGCGGCGTCAGGTGTTGATATCCTTATTAGCACTCGGTATTTCTGCAATATGCATTTTTTCCCTCAGTTATCGATCTTACAAAAGTGCGATTCTAAGAGAAGAAATTGGCAATCGATTAATGGCAATTGCATCCTTTGCAGCGCAGCAAATAAATGCCGAGGATATTGGTGCTCTGCACTTTGCGCGAGATATGAGGAAAGAAGAGTATCAGCGTGTATTTGAACAGCTTAATACTATTCGTCGCAATAATCCTGAAATCAGATATGTGTATATCTTACGACCTACAGAAACAGAGGGGATTTGGGAGTATGTTGCTGATGCAGACGTAAATCCCTTCAATCTTTTTGAAGGTGCATTTGTAGATCTCAATGGAGGATTGGATGATGACAATAGAAATGTGGCACCTGGTGTGCGATATGATATTGCCAATTTTGCACCAGAGATTTTTCTCAATGGACTTCGAGTGCCATCCTATGCAATTAACTCCGTCAAGGATCCAAACAAAACACGCACAACAGGTACATCACCAATTTATGACGCGGCAGGGAATGCTGTCGCCGTACTTGGGATAGATGTTATGCAAAGAGAGATTCAATAATCCAGTTTCCTTAGCACTTATGAATGACGTTGGATCAAGCTGCATATTTTTCGATATTCTCAAATTGCATTGCGTAAGTTTGTGACTGGCACCTATCTTTATTAGTAGCAGAGAAATGCATTTCCGATTGCGGTATGGGTGTGCACAGATAACCCCATTTTCGCAGGAGAGGAAGTTCTACTGATGCGAATTTCAAGCCTATGTCATTACGATAGAACATCTTAGGAATGTGTATGCGTCGCAGTAAATCATGTGCACTATCGCGTGCTAGAAATATATTATCCTCTACAGCTGTAACGTAGAGTACGTAGCCACGATGATCTGAGATGAAGTGTTGGATTCCTCCTCCAGATTTCTCGCGAATTGATACTTCTTCGAAATGAATGTGTTTCATATCTTCCGAAGTCAGTGTGTCATCAAAGAATATATCGATATCATATGAAGACATTTCGTTAAGTTTTGTGGTGTAGGGAAATGGTGGAACAGCAACCGAAATAACAATACCCATGCCCCGTTTCCACTGTAGGTGGTATGGTTGTCCGTCTGCAATGGCTTTCAATAGCTCAGACCATGGAGAATGGTGTAGTTCACTATGCAAATGGTCGATGGGTGATCCAAAGCGAGAAGTTGCTTCTAAGGCGTAGACTCCATATTCGTTAACGATGCATCCAATATCGAAATCGCCCCGGAAGTCTATTTTTTGCAGGAATGGTCTCATCTTCGCGATAGTTTGCTGAAAAAGTGGTTGATTTTCATCATCTTCGTACCATGCAATAGTACCCATTTCGCCGGTGGCCGGTCCAAGATCACCTGGGAACATTCTCTTATGCTCAACATTGAGTTCAATTGGTCCTACCCAATCTTTACCGTTAAAAAAGCGACCAATTCCAATTTCAACACCGCTTACCTTCTTTTGTAGTGTAATACAGCCACTCATTTCATTCCCGTATAAGTTCTGGTAGTTGAGTAGAACGGATAGAGTATCACGATTATCTTCAAAATGACCAACAAAATTTATACTTTTGGATGCATGTCCGTTTTGTTTAATAACCCAAGGTCCATATTCTTGATTAAGAAATGTAATGGCAGCATCAATACTGGAAAAATCAAATGTTGGTAGCGTAGTGACTCCATAGGCTTGCATCACTTCTTTCGACCATTGCCGATTAATTTCAAGTTTATCTCCCAGGGTGGATCCTCCTACAACGGAATATCCTAAGGCACGCAGCTCTGTTTGCTTGGCGCCATATCCGACATCATCAAATACAATAAGACCATTTTTCCCGACCCAAGTCAGTTCTTGCTCCCAGTTGTTTGTCTTTGGGACCAATCCATCAAAATTGTTTCTTTGCTGATCTGACTCAATAAACAGTTTAACATCACAACCTTCAAGTACCATTAGATAGGCTAGATTTCCCGCAATTAAGTCATTAGAAATGAAGAGGACGCGCATTTTTACTCACGTGAAAAAGTTTGAAAATAATACGAAATCTGTGGTATACTACAGACGCAAACATATGAATCAAATCTACCGACGGTTGATAATTATTGTGCTTATTGTTGTACTTGCATCTGTCTTGTACACATCATATCGAACGCTAGTGCTTCATGAGTTTGAAATTCTATCCCCACTGAGCGACGATGTCCCTTAATCTTTGTCCAGACGCTGTACCTGCCATACTGGGGATACTTGATCTGGGTGTTGCACCACCTTTGCTGCTATACTCATACATCCCCATTTTGATCACGAGCATATTATTGGGTTTATTACTATTGTGGAAAGACTCGGGGGCAGTATTGCATCGATTGCTTTTCGGAGTGCTTTTTTCCTTTGTTCTTTGGATTGTGCTTATTCTGTTCCAGTGGACTGGTGCACACCGTGAGGTGGTGCACCTAGCGTGGCAATTACTTTTGATACCAGAGTTAGGTATTTACATATTTGCAGTTCTCTTTGCGTATACGTTCATTTTCCAAAGATCCGTTGTGCCACATAATGCATCTTATGTTGCTATATTACTTTTTGTACTTTCGGCTATCGTATTACCTACATCATATAACATTGCGTTTTTCGATGAAGAGTACTGTCAGGGAGTTGTGGGTATTGCATGGTCCATTATGTATATTTTAGAATGGATGCTGCTCTCCTCGGTGGTGCTTTTTGCACTTGTGAAGCTGCGCCATACTCGATCACACGCACAGCGTCTACAGACTAGTATGTTCTCATTGGGGATTGTGTTCTTTTTGGGAGTCTTTTGGGCATCAAACTACTTTGGCGAATTAACTCAGGCCTATGAAATCAATTTAGTCGGCCCACTTGGTATGGTTTTGTTTTTGGGCATTCTTGCCTATTTGATTGTAAGATTTCATATATTGCATATAAAATTGCTAGCAACGCAAGTATTTGTCTTCTCTTTACTGTTTCTTATTGCAGCATTGCTTTTTATTCGTCGGATCGAGTACATACAGATAGTTGTGGTGAGTACTTTATTACTGGCAGGTGTGTTAGGATACTTACTATTTCACAGTGTGCGTCGTGAGATTGAGCAACGTGAACGTCTTGAGACACTTGCACACGATCTTGAAACGGCAAATAATACTTTGAAGGAGGAAGATCGACAGAAGAACGAACTGCTTAGTTTAGTTAGTCATCAATTGGCGACTCCAATCTCTTCATTGAAATGGTATCTTGAAATGATGTTAGACGGTGACCTAGGGAAAGTATCTCCTCAGCAGAAGGAGCATGTTCAAGCAATGTATAATATTGATATTAACCTCTCCGATCTGGTGAGTATGATTTTGGATGTATCGCGTATTCAGCTCGGTCGTATTAGCATAGATAAGATTGAACTCGATCTGAAGGAATTTTTCGAAGAGATTTTATCGGAGGTGAAACCAAAGATTGCTGAAAAGAAGCTCAAATTTAAAGTGCAGCTTTCTAAAAAGTTGCCGAAAGCACAGTTGGATAGACGCTATACGCGCATGATAATTGAGAACCTGCTTACCAATGCTATTAAGTACACACCATCCAAGGGCTCAGTAATTTTTTCTGTTAGCATAACTGGTGCAAGGATGCGTTGTGAGGTGAAGGATACTGGCTGTGGTATTCCAAAGGAAGAGAAAGAACAGATATTTGGTCGACTGTTTCGCGCTAGCAATGTGCGGAACTCTTTAGATGGTAACGGATTTGGATTGTATATTGCAAAAGGAGCTGCGGAGGCGCAGGGTGGCTGTATTGGATTTAACAGTGAGGAGGGGGTGGGCACAACGTTTTGGGTAGAATTACCATTGAGTTAAAGAATAAGATTGCAATTATGACAGAAGCCAGACCCCAAAAACCATGCATGTGACTAGGCCGAATTTGTAGGGAAGTTTGTGCGGCGACTCGCGTTTGACAAGTTTGGGGACGAAGCGAAGTAAGAAAAGATTGATGAGAAAGATGTGCATTGGAATAGTGCTGGATATTGCTGCAACTAATGGTGCACTACTGCTGGTGAGGGCAAATTGTCCCAGAGCAATAGCAACCAGATTGACTATTTCAATGAGGAGGAATATTCGCAGAAACGATATGAGAGTGCGAAAGTTGCGTAATACTTGCTGTCGATAGGTATGCCAGAATAGAGGGACGAAACCTGTTGTGATCAATCCAGCAGTGAAGATTAGGTATGCGGGGAAAAATGGTGCACGGTCGAATACGTAGTCCTCCATCATGTAGCCGATCACTTGGAGCATACTTCCGCCGAGCATGAAGAACAATGCGATCCATCTTGTGCGAAGATTGGAATCCACCAAGCACAATCCCACAGATGCAAATATTTGGATGATGATTCCGATGTACTGATGTAGATTAAAAGCTTGTCGAAAGATTATGTATGAGGCAAGAGGAAGAAATGCTGGCGTGAAATTCCAGTATGCTGAAACAATACCTGCATCGCTATATATTAATGCACGAAAGTAAAAGAACTGGCTACTTTGAAAGAAACAGCCCGCTAAAAATGCTATGATGATGAGAGTGGTCTCTGGTATGCTGGTGTCTACAAAAGGAGCAACAAATGGTATAGATTGAAAAACGATCATGGAAGACAAGGAGCTCGTGATTACGCCAAACCAAGGCTTTTCAAAAATTTTGTTCACACACTGTTCGTCTAGAATTATCACTAGGCCAAAAAGAAAGGACGATAATATGGCAAAAAGTAACCACATGAATGAGTATAGAATAGCATCGCGGCACGGTTTGGGTATGTATCGGTGATGTGTCAGTTAATTTGAGGAGATACTTTCGTTTGCTGTAAAAAAGTCTCCGAATCTGAGTAATGAATATCTAATACTTCTCGCCCCATATTGCCGATAGAACGCTTGATAAAATTTGCTGACCATCGTTTTATAGGGAAATGCTTTTGGATGATGAACATGACTGTTTTCCAATCAAACGGTGTACAACTATATATATCCATATGGATATGAGATGCGTCGATTGTCTCTTCAAAATAATGTCCGCTGATATGACTAGTTGTAATTGGTTGAATGAACGACCAACCGGGAAATTGTTTATCTGTCGCATCATATATTTGCAGAGGTCCAAGCTCTTCCATCCCTAATCCTGCCAATAAATCTGCTGCGAGATTTTCCGTCATGAGTTTTCGGTTAGAAAAATCGAGAGAAGAAGAAAGCTCTGCATCTAATATAAAATGCTCATGGCTGAGAGTGGCATGGCTCGCGGTGGCTTGTTTGATCATAGTGGTCCAGTATTTGCGCCAAGGTCCTTCAAGTAAAGATTGTTTTCTCAAAATAGATATGGCCTAATCAAACGTAGAATGTGGATAATTACTCCCCCCACCGAAACGTCCTGAATATCTCTTCCGCCAGCTGCGGATTGTCTGTCATTTGGGAGATGCAGATGAGGACCCTCTTGCCGTCTTTCTCCGAGCAGAGGGCATAGGCGGCGTCATCGCTGATGCGCTTGTACTCCATTTCACCAAAAAAACTCCATTCCAATACCGGAGGTCTGCACAAAGGTTGTGTGCCCGGCGCAAAATCGTATGGCAGCCTAT
>JAKQEM010000039.1 GCA_029558515.1 bacterium | reverse complement strand
TGAGGGGGGTGGGGGTGGGGGTGGAGGAGGCGGAGGTGGAGGTGGAGGTGGAGGGGGTGGAGGAGGAGTCAATCAAAATGAGAACAGAGGAGGGGGTGGAGGGGGAGAGAACAGCAACGCCCCGGGAGGAGGAGAGAGGACACCCTCTCCTACCACTGAAGGAGATCTTCCCCCGCCGGGGTTCGGTGGGGATGTGCCGTTGGGCATGCCCGCCGCCGGAAACGGTCCGGCACCGCTTCCCGTCTTCGAACTCATCTCCGCGCTGCCCTCGTCGAACCGGGCGAATGACAAACGCATCCGTCTTACCGGACTGCGATGAGCCTGCACGGCATCCTCAACGGCACCATGGGCATCATGATCGTGATCATGCTGACAAACCTCCTGCTGCTCCCGCAGGATCGTCACATGCGTCCGCAGGACGCACCGGTACTCATGGAGGAGCAGACGATCCCGCAGCGCCCCCTGCGACTACGCATTCCAGCGCACGGCATCGATGCTCCGGTGGAACCCGTCGGCCTGACGGAACGCGGAAATATGGACATTCCCCAAAGCGCATTCTCGGTGGGATGGTACGAGCACGGATTCGTTCCGGGCGACACAGGCAACGCGGTGCTCGCCGGCCATCGTGATACGGCGCTTGGCACGCCCGGCATCTTCTGGGCACTCTCAGGCATGCAACCGGGAGAAATCATCGTGGTGGAAACGGAGAATGGGCCACTCAAGTTCCGCGTGACCCGAACGGAGGCATTCCCCTACGACAGAGCTCCGATGCAAGAGATCTTCGGTGCCGCAAGCGGCCGCTACCTCAATCTCATCACATGCATCGGGCAATGGAATCGGCAAACGTATGACAGGCGTCTGGTCATCTTCGCGGAACTGATGCAACCGGAGAAAAAAACCCTCCCGATTCTTTGACGAACACCTCCTGCTTTGGGTAGAAGGATGGTCCCCCGCCTCCTCTATGACCCGCACCATACTTCTGACCGTCATCACTCTTGCGTTCACATGCGGCACGGCAACCACGGCATGGGCATGGGAAGCGAGCCGTCTCCCCTCCGATCCGGAGCCGCAAGCCACACGATTGCTGCAGCGAAGGGAGCAACGAAGGGAGCACCGACTCTCCCGGCAAGAAAGGGAATCGACGGCAGTGGCAAGCAGCAGAACCCGCGTCAGTGTGCGCAGGGAGACGGCCCGCGTCATGGTGCGACGCACCGCGACTGATCGCAGGAAACAGGTGACCGCGGTGCACGCGGCGGCATCAGTCCATCCGTTGCAGGAAGAGATGCTCCGCCTCGTGAACGGGGAACGTGCGGCAGTTGGACTCACGGCACTGACCCTGCATCCGCAGCTCCAGGCATCCGCGCAACGGTATGCCGAGTGGATGGCGCAAGACCGATTTTTTTCCCATACCGATCCCGACGGCGGATCCTCCGTCGATCGCATACGAGAGACGGGCTATTTGCATCCGCCCTGCGACTGCGCCTATCGATATGTGACCGGCGAAAACCTCGCGCACAACCAAGCCATCCCCGCTGCCGCCATGGATGCGTGGATGGATTCCCCCCCGCACCGTGCCAACATCTTGCACCCGCAATTTGAGGAGATGGGCGTGGGATACGCGGACGGCTACTGGGTGCAGCACTTCGGGGGCATGATGGAACGCTCATAATCCGCAAGAAGAGGAGCCGAGGCCCCTCTTCTTCCGTGCCGATGTGTGATGACGGTTCTGTGTTACTCCTGCGTGACGGAAACGGTGTTGCCGCTCGTCGCGGTGATGCTGGACGTGACGGTGTTGCTCGCGCTCTGCGAGACGGCAGCCGCCTGATTGCCCTGATCACCCCCGTCCTCCTGCGACACTTCGGAGGCATTCACCACCGCAGATTCGACCGTGGACGCCACTTCGGCCGCTGCATCCACCTCGAGCGCCGACTCCTGATTGCTCTGATCGCCGCCGCCTTCCTGCACGACTTCCACTTCATTCTCCGCCGCCGCATCGATGGATGACTCTACGTCCTGCTCGCCCGATTGCCCGACGTCGGCCGCTTGATTGTTCTGCTCACCGTCCGCAGCTTGCTCCACGGAACTTGCATTGGTCAGCACGGCGTCAACCATGGCTTCGATGTCAATCTCGGCGGCAACGGCGGCATCACTTTCCTGATTGGTCTGCTCCGCATCGTTTGCATCCTGTGCAACGGAAAAATCGTTGGATGCTTCCGCTTCCGCGTCGAGTGCGACGTCGCTCTCCCCCTCTTGATCGACAGCGACCTCCTGATTGTTCTGATCACCCCCGGCCTCCTGTTCGACTTCGCCTACATTGGAGAGCAGCGCCTCGACGAGCGCGCCGAAGGAAAGGCCGGCTTCCACTTCCGCCTCGGACTCCTGATTGGCCTGATCGTCATCATCGGCCTCCTGTTCCACCTCGGTGGCATTGGTGGCGTCGACCGCACCCGACAATTCCACGTTCAGATCCGCCTCCTGACCGACATCCGCCTCCTGATTATTCATGTCCTCGTCGCCCTGCTGACCGATGACCTGCGCATTCATGGACAAACCTCCCAGGAGCGCCTGGATGACGGTCCAAGATGACACGCTGAGACCCGATGTTTGATTGCCGGCGGCGGCAGCGATGCCCGGCGCCGATACTGAAAGGACGAGCGCGATGCTCGCCGCCGCGGAGACCGCCTTCGCGGCCAACCGATTGCGTATGTGTGCACGCATCATAGAGAAAGGTGGGAAAGAGGGATAAAAGGAATGGAGGCGGCAAACGCGCCTCACGTCATGCGGAGACGCCAAAGCGGCAGAGCCATGACAGAAAAGCCAACAATATTTCTGCGCATCCTTCGAAAATATGCGCGACGCACGGTCCTTCTCATGGTCTCCGTCAAAAATGAACCAAGGTGAACGACAAACCAAAAGGCGAAACGTCCGAAAGATTCGTAAGAGCAACGGGGAAGGCACGTCACCTACCTTGTTTTGTACTTCCTTTCTTTTCACCCGTTATGCCCACTCCGAACACGGGGAGAGCGTTCTCCCCACACACATCATCGGCCCGGATCATCCGGATCTCGGCAACGGTAACGGTTGCCTCTCTTTTCTTTTGGGTGAGCGGCGCGGGAGCCGCCCCCTTCATGAATCAACTCATGGACATGGGAACGTCGGCGGTGACCAGTGTGTTCGCCGGGTTCACGTCCCTCTCGCAGAATGGAGCGACCGTCACGCAGGAAGCGGATGAGGAGGCCGCCAACCAGGAAGCGGATGCGGCGACCGATGCCGATGCGGTGCTGGCGGTCGACGGCGATCTGACGGCGGACAACGCTGTGGATGCCACGCAGACGGCTGCCGCAGAGCAGAGCAATCAGGAAATGACCGGCGGGCTCGATGCCGATCTGCTCCTGGGACTCGCGGCGGATACGACGGCGCAGAGCATGACGGACATCGCGCAGGAATCAAACGGCGACGGACCGGCCAATCAGGATGCCGATGCGGCCGCCGATGCGGAGACAGACGTGGAGATGGCGGCAGTGGGAGCGACGCTCAATATTCTGACGGCGAAGCAGGAAAGTGACGGTGACCAAGCAAACCAACTGGCGGACACGCAAGCGGATGCCGACGGAGACGGCGTGGTGGTGATCGCGGGCGCGGCGAGCGCCATCGGATCGACCGCGCAAACTGCAAGCGGCGGGCCGACCAATCAGTACATTACCAACATCTTCAACGCCAATACATTCATCGACACGCTGCAGCAGCTCACATCCATGAACATCCTGACCGTTCTGCAAACCTGCAACGGACAGTGCAATCAGGTGGCAAACGTCATCGCCAATGCGCTGGCAACCGGCGTGCAAGTCGTCACCGGCGACTCGACCGTCATCGCAGATTTGAGCCAGGACAGCAGCGGCGATGGATCTGCCAATCAAGCGATGGACGCGGAGCAATCCGCAGGGACGGACATCAACGGCGACCAGTCCGTGGTTTCCTTCAATGAGATCGGACTGGCACAGGAGGGCGGCGAGAGCAGCAACCAGTTGGCGGACATCGCGGCGGAAAGCGACGCCGAGGGCCTGCAGGTGCTCACGGGTGATTCCGTGGTCCTGGTGGATGCCGCCCAGACAGCCGATACCGACGGGAGCGCCAACCAGAACATGGACCTGGAGAATGACAGCGAAACGGAGGTCGACGGCGCGCAATCGGTGCTCTCGTTCAACATCATCGATGCTTCGCAAGAAAATGGCGGCGATCAGGGGAATCAGCAGGCGGCCGTCGCCGCCGACAGCGAAGCGAGCGGCGTGCAAGTGATCGACGGCACATCGGTCGTCGTGCTGGCGGCGGGACAGAGCGCGAGCGGAGACGGCGACATCAACCAACAGGCGACGGCAAACAACGACGGCAGTGTCGACGTGAGTGCGGATCAAGCCGCTGTCTCCTTCAACGTCGCCGATCTGGAGCAAGTCAATGACGGCGACCAAGGCAATCAAAATGCGACCGTGGCGCTGGACAGCTCCGCAAACGGCACGCAGATCGTCGGCGGGGTCTCGATGATCGGAGCCATCATCGAGCAGGAGGCGAGCGGAACCAACCAGAACGCAGACATGGTCAATGACAGCGCTGCGACGGTGGACGCGGAACAAGAGATCGTCTCCACCAATGCAGCGGACGTCAGCCAGTCCGCCGACGCCGATGCGGGCTCGGTGGCTCAGTCCTTGGATATCGACGCCGCGAGCGATGCAACCGGCGTCCAGGCGGCCAATGGCGCGTCCGTCATTGTCTCAGGCATCGGACAGAACGCGGACGGGGACGGTGCGCACAATCAAGATGCGGAGATGGGAAGTGACAGCGAGAGCACGGTCGCGGCACTGCAGGGCGTCATCGCTCTCAACGACATCACCGCCAACCAGGAAGCGGAGGTGGATCACGGAGCGGGCGCGCAATCGATGATCATCGATCCGACGGCGCAGGCGGTGGCGGTGCAGCAGGTATCGGGACAGTCCGGCAATATCTCGGGCATCGCGCAGAACGCGGAAGACGGCGACGCGAACCAAGCGGCAGACAGTACGGCGGACGCTTCGACGAACGTCGGAGCCGAGCAGACGGCGGCAGCCGTCAACGTCGTCGACGCCTCCCAGGAACAGGACATCGATCACGGCGCGGGCGCACAGTGGGTGATGATCGCACCGGTCGCCGGTGTGGCGGCCGTGCAGGACGTCTCGGGTGATGCGGGCAACATCTCGGGCATCGAGCAGAACGCGGAAGGCGGGGAGCAAACCAACCAAGACGCGGGCATCGATGCGGCGGCCTCCACGGATGTGCAGGCCGGACAGGATTCGACCGCGACCAATGTCATCACTCTGCAGCAGAGCGCGACCGCCGATCACGGCGCGGTGGCGCAGGCCGGTGAAGTCGCTCCGGTAGCGACGACTGCGGCGAGCCAGGACGTGTCGGGAACATCCGGCAACCTCTCCGGCATCAGCCAGGACGGCGGGGACGGCGACCAAGCCAATCAGGATGCGACCATCGACGCCGATGCGGACACGCAAGTCAGCGCGGACCAGAACGCCGCCTCTGAAAACCTCGTGGACATCATCCAGGAATGCGACGTGACGCAGGGAGCGTGTGCTCAATACTTCTACGTCATTCCGGTTGCGTCCACGACGGCTGATCAGAACGTCGCGGGTACGTCAGGAAACACCACCGATGTCAGCCAGGACGGCGGGGATGGCGACCAAGCCAATCAGGATGCCGTCGTCGAGAACACGGCTGCGACGGACGTAAACGCGGCGCAGGATGCTGCGGCGGCGAACACAACGACCGTCTTCCAGACGTGCACGGTAGACATGAGCGTGTGCGCGCAGTACACGGAAGTCGATCTCAATGCGGATACGCAGGCCGAGCAGAACGTCACGGGTGATGCCACCAACGAGACGACGGTGGAACAGACCGGCAGCGGAGATCAGAGCAATCAAACGGCGGACGTCACCGACGATGCGACCACGGCCATCGACGCCTCACAGGATGCCGCATCGCTCAATGACACCGCGGTCACGCAGACGGGAGGAGGCAATCAATCTGCCGATGCGACAGGAACCGCGAATACGACATCAACGGTCAATGTCACCGGCACGAGCGGCAACACGACCGCCATCGTGCAGGAATAAATCATCGTACACCATTGGTTTCTCAAGGGGAGGACAAGCGTCCTCCCTTTGTTTATGCCGTCCGTTCCATACGGAAAATATCGAGGAGCCCAAACAGCAGACTCACCGCCAGCGGTCCCAGGATGAATCCCGCCATGCCGAACACGCCGATGCCGCCGATGACCGCGAGGAAGATGAAGAGCGGATGCATGCGCATGCCGCGCCCCACGAGCATGGGATGGAGGACATTGTCGATCATGCCGACCGCGAGCGCCCCCCACACCGTCAACCCTGCCGCCGAAAAGTACTGGCCCGTGAACACGAGGTACAGCACCGTTGGCACGAGCACGATGGAGGTGCCGATGGTCGGAATGAGCGCGCCCACGCCCGCCAAGCTTCCCAGCAGCACCGCACTGGGCACGTCGAAGATCAGAAGACCGATGCCCGTCGTCACGCCCTGCAGCACCGCGATGATGAGCGACCCCCGAATGACCGAATTGACCGCTGCGCGCAGGCGGAGGATCAACTGACGATCTTCCTTGTCCGTGAGCGGGCTCAAATCGATGAGCGCTTCCATGAACCGTTTGCCGTCCTTCAACAGGAAGTAGTACGCGATGATGCCCAAAAACACGAGGAATACCGCACGTATCGTTCCCGCGAAGAAGGACTGCAGATTGCTCGCTATCCACTGCAATCCCTGGCCGGCATACTCATTCAAATTCAGAGAAACACCGGGCAAATAGTGTCGCAGCAAATCTTCCAACTGACCGAGCAAATCGACGGGCAACGTGCCGCCGCTCAGTGCCGCATACAGATTCGTCGCTTCGGCCGCGATGGTGACTCCGAGGAGCGTGAGCGGAATGAGGAGCAGCAGGATGGTCAGGACCACCATGAGGAACGCCGCAACGGAAGGACGGTTGCCCGTCTTGGAGAGCAGCCACTCGTGCAGTGGATGCAAAATGACCGCCGCGGTCGCCGCGACGGCGAGTGTCACAAGGTACGGCCGCACGATGAAAAACGTCAGGAGCAGCGCACCCCCCAGCAGGAGCAGGAAGAACGTAGTGCGCAATCGGGCTTCCTTCATGCGCGCATCATAGCAGAAACGCCGGAATCAAACGCAAAACGACCTTCGTTTTCAAATGAGAGAAAGTGAAAATCGGTCCAAAAGGTCAATTGATCCTGCGCAACGATCATTGCTACGTTGATTACTTCTTCTTCTCCCCACCTCCCTATGCGTCCCCGCGCGTACCTGGCTGAACTCATCGGCACGTTTCTCCTCGCGTTCGTCGTGCGCCTGTCTCTCGTCACCGCCTTCCCGCTGGCCACCCCCGTCCTCGCGGGCGTCACGCTGATGCTGATCGTCTTCATGATCGCACCGATCTCGGGCGCGCACGTGAATCCTGCGGTGACACTGGGACTGCTCAGTATCCGGAAAATTTCGGTGCAGGATGCCGCTCTCTACATCGTCGCGCAATTGATCGGCGCCGCCATCGCACTCGTCCTCGCGCCGGTGTTCGTGAGCGCGCCTCTCGCCATCAATTCCTCCTCCCTCCCCATCATCTTCCTCGCGGAAATGGCGGGCGCCGCGATCTTCCTCTTCGGCATCTCCGCGGTGGTGTGGAAGAAGGCCCCGGAGAGCATGAGTGGCGTCACGATCGGCGGCTCGCTGCTGCTGGGTATCCTCGTCGCCTCCACGGCGGGCAACGGCATTCTGAATCCCGCAGTCGCCCTCACACTCTCCTCCTTCACATGGGCGTACATCCTGGGGCCCATCGTCGGAGCGGTCGCAGGCGTGTGGCTCTTTAGAGCGGTGGCGGGAAAATGATGCGACGGTGTCAACCAAGGTAACCGAAGGAACCGACGATCGACGATCTCTTCGCTCTCGTTTGAAACGTGAGAGGGGCAGACGTGTCTATGCCGCCGCCATTGCTCGCACCGCCACTCCCAAAAAATACGGCCACAGCACGACTGCCAGAACGCCCTTCCAGAACGAGAGCTGCAGAAACCCGATGGTGAAGAGCCAGAGCGCAAACCACATGCCGCCGGTGAAGGAGTGCTGTTCAACGTGAATTTTTTGCATGCCTCATATGTTACACCTTCCCGTATGATCGGAGAAAAGAAACAGTGATGATACCCGCTGCCCTTCAGGATTTCGTGGGCGCGCTCGATCTCAGATCCTGCCCCTCGTCATCGATGGCAGTGAACATCCCTCAGCGAGAGCAGCCCCGATTTGTACTTTCCCAACACCTCCGGTGGAGGTATGATAACGCCGATGCCGAAAGCGGAATCCATCTTCTGGGGCATGGCGATCGTTGCGGGGCTCTACCTTCTCTCAGGATGGGAAGTCGGACCCGCAGGAAGAGTGAACGCCCGATTCGCCAATGCAAACGTGGCGGCACAGGATCAACAAGCGGCTCCCGCGGGCGGCCACTTCATGCCGAACGGAGAGTGGATGGCGGACGGTGCCATGGGTGGGGGATGCGGTATGCACGGCGGCGGCGGATGCGGCTGCGGACACTAGGAATACAACAGGATACGACATCCATCGATGATTCCTTTAGTGATGATACCCGCTCCTCTTCAAAATTTCCTGCGCGCGGTAGAGCTGCTCCAGAAAGACGATGCGGCAGAGTTCGTGAGGGAGGGTCATGGCGCAAAGTTTTGCTACGTCCACAATGACGGTTTACAAATACTTCTGGACGCATTGATCACAACAGGATCGGGAAGTTGCGATTTTTGAAGATGACGCTCTTCAATTTTCATGACATTGAAATCGCATATCTTGCATATGTACTGCCCGGAGAGTCCTATGGGAATGACAGCGGTAAATTTCTTATGTGGGAATCTGGATTGTGCAACCTCGATTGCCGGAGCAATATCCCCATCCGCAGACACGATATAGGCATGGTCATATTTGTCCTGATAGGCATAGTCCACAATTTTCGTCGCAAGGTTCACGTCAGTTCTCTTCTCTTCATTGGTCTGAAAGGTGATCTCATCAGGTAACACGGAAAGCTCAGTGACGACCGGAGCCATATCCGTGATACGCATCGTGTGCTTATTGAATCGTTTGGTAACCGGACTGAACTTCCCCGGTACCACATGCACTCCATACTTGGTGAGCGCTTCCACATACTGCTTATGTCGCTGCTTCTTTCCATGATCCCAAGTGCAATACGCTGTAAAATACAACACCTGCGCCACAGTCTCATCACGACCCACAAGCAAATCCTCGGCAAGAGCGGACAAGTTCAACCATTTGTATTTTCGATAGGCGGGATTTCTGTCCATCGCATGATAGAGATTGAAGCCGTCAACGAAAAACATACTTCTCACGTTCCACATAGTATCAAAAAAAAGCCCGAGGCAATGCTCGGACTCTAAAAGGGACATGCATCCCTTTTCATGGTATGGACATATTCTACCACAGAAGAACGAATGAAAAAAGCAAAAAGCCTGCCATACGCATCGCACCTATGGTGCAACAATATTCACTCAATGATGATACCCGCTCCCTTTCAGGATTTCCTGCGCGCGGTAGAGCTGCTCCAGAAAGACGATGCGGCAGAGTTCATGAGGCAGCGTCATGGCGCTGAGACTGATCACCCGACGGGCTGCGGAGCGCACCGCATCGGAGAGGCCGTAGCTGCCACCCAAGAGAATCGTGAGCGCCTCCCCGCGATCGCGCAGCGCACCGATCTCCGCGGCAAATTTCTGCGAAGTCAGTGCGTCGCCCGTTTCATCCAATGCCCACAGCGCCCCCGGCTGCTTGCGTGCAGAGAGCAAGAGTCGCTCGGACTCCTCCTCGCGCTGCTTTGCAGGATGCGGATGACGGCTCTGCTGCAGCTCCACCACGCGCAGATCGACCGATGCGCCCAGCCGCTCGCGGTACAGCCGCGCCGCGTCCTTGGCCCAAGATTCCCGTAGCGCGCCGATGCAGAGGAGCGTCATGCGCTGCATGGAGGGATTGTACATGCTCGCGAATAGTTCAGATGTATGAGATTTTTATGTAATTTATTTGGTATGAGTGTACGAATGTTCAACCGGACAATAATTGTATAATGCTGCATTATCATTAAATGGACACCCAAACGTCATATTTGTTATGGTTACAACCATGAAGATCCTGACAAGGAAGAAACACAGTTTTACATTCATCGATCTGTTCGCAGGAATCGGAGGATTCCACATTGCAATGCACCGACTGGGGGGAAAATGCGTATATGCAAGTGAATGGGATAAACACGCACGCCAGACTTACGAACATAATTTCAAGAAAATCGATCCTGAATTGTTTGAAAACGGCATGTTCACGGGAGATATCACATTACCGGAAAACAAAGCGATGATTCCCGAAAATTTCGATGTGTTGTGTGCCGGCTTCCCCTGCCAACCATTCAGTCAAGCCGGATTCAAACGAGGGTTTGAGGAAACGAGAGGCACGCTTTTCTTCGACATCGCTGAGATCATCGACACGAAAAAACCCAAAGCATTCTTCTTGGAAAATGTCAGAAATCTCGCAAAACATGATAATGGAAAAACCATAGAAGTCATTGAAAATACGCTCCGCAGCTTGGGATATTCCTTTGATTATCAACTGATTCGCGCATCCGATTTCGGCCTGCCCACACACAGACCAAGAGTCTATATGATCGGTTTCAGAGATGACCTCGTCGATCCAAGTACGTTCAAATTCGAATTCCCGAAACCGATTCCGTTGCAATTGACCATGTCTGACATTCTCGGTGCTTCCTGCCCACGACGCATCGGGTTCACGCTGCGTGTGGGGGGCAGAGGATCCGGTTTGCATGACCGTCGCAACTGGGACAGTTATTTGGCGGACGGGAAAGTACGAGCACTCAAACCGAACGAAGGCAAGAAGATGATGGGCTTTCCCGATGATTTCGAATTTCCCGTAACCGAAGTGCAAGCCATGAAACAACTCGGAAACAGCGTCGCGGTGAATGCGATCTATGAAACAGGCAAAGCATTGGTCAATCAGCTCATCACAAAACCACACGTGGCGATTCTCGATACATGGACCATCGATAATCGTCGATTGGCATTGGCTGCTTGATCATGTCACGTACATATACCCTTCCATTCCTGATGTGGAATCATTTGAAATATATTCGATATTCATTCCCTCTTTTCTTCTTATCAGCCGCAATGTCCTCTCCCAATCTCTTATCCCCGAAACAAAATTTAAGTCTGAAACACGAAGCAATACATTAGGATAAGATTCAAAATACGCTTTCAATTTTTGATAACCGCTGTCCAATGCAAAAATTCTTTTCATCACTTCCGGATCATTGTCCGTAAACCAATGTTTCTTTCCCAAATTACATTCCGCACAAAGAGCCCATAAGTTTTCATCAACGGATTTACCACCGAAATCAACCGGCAATTTATGATCGATCATAAGTTTCACACCGTCTTGAATTGTTTTGCCACATCGCTGACACGTAGAATAATCGCGCTGGAGAATGCGATATCGTGTTTTTTGATCAATTTTCTCACGCAGATGACCATGGCTTTTTTGAGACGAACGCAATACATAATCCCCGTTCTCAAGCAAAATAATGTCCCACCCCTCCTGTCTCAACGTTCTGATCACACGCGCCCAATCATGAACTGAAGCAACAGACGCAAGATTATTTTTTGAAAGGGGAATGCCGACATGCTCCAAAAAGTAATCCAACAATTTTTTCTTGGCTCCGGGCATGCGCCGAGAATAGACCGACTTGCCATGCAATGACAATGATAACTGATGTACCATTCGAACATGGACGTATATTCCAAGGAAAAACGCAGTGATATTATGTCGCGAATCAAAGGAAAAGAGACTCAATTGGAAAAGACGGGATGGGCATTGTTAAAGACTGCGGGAGTGCGTTTCCGCAAACATCCGAAAAACGTACCAGGCAATCCCGATGCGGGGCATAAAGGGAAAAAAATCGCAGTATTTTTTGATAGCGCATTCTGGCACGGAGCCGATTGGCACAAACAAAAACGAACATTCAAATCGAACCGGAAATTCTGGATACCAAAAATTGAGCGCAACATTTCCAGAGATAATGAAGTGAATTCAATACTCAAAAAATCAAACTGGAAAGTGCTCAGAATCACAGAGAGTGATTTGAAAAAAGCAAACCATAAGAAGACAATCCAAAAAATTATTAGAATGTGGTCTTAAATAGGCATTCTGTTCAAAAATGCAACACCAGATACCATTCCCCACCGTCTCACTTCATTCTCTGTCCAACTTGCGGCATGCGCCACACCTTCCCATTGGAGTTGTTGCGTCCCACACACTTTTCTATACTCTGCGTCCGCAGACGGCCTCATCGTCTAACGGTTAGGACAGCAGGTTCTCATCCTGCAAATCGGGGTTCGATTCCCCGTGAGGCTGCCATGAACCACGCGCTCGCTGCGCTCGCATGAGCAAGCAACGAATGGTGACTCACTGTGAGAATGCCAATCAACACGGAGAACTACCTTATGCCGGCAGTTGTTTCCACACACGCCGCATCATGGCGAAAATCATCAGCACGATGATACAGCTCACGATACCCGTATAGAGGAGGGTTTGGGAGAGAGTGAAGATGCCCGTTACATAGCCGAGCACCGGAGCGACAATGGCGTACACCGCTCGAAATGCGAAGATTTGTATGGAAAGGACGGTCGCGCGAATATCGGAAGCAGTCATCTTGTTCACGATATCACCTATGAGTGCATTCACTGCACCAAAGACACTGCTTCCAATGATCAGGAAGAGGATCGCCCACAAGGAAGTGAAGAAGCCCAGTGCCAAGTAACAGCCTATGACGAGCGCCGAAAGGAACACCAGAAACCATCTATCATCCACGTAGTGCTTTGCCCTATGCGTCATTCTTGCGGTAAACGCACCGCCAATGGTGAGCGCGGCGTGTGCAAGTCCAAACAGGCCGACCGGCAAGCCAACGAGCGTTTGGTAAGGCTGCGCGAACCACATGAGGGAAAACACGATCGTACTCAGTACTGCATACAGCGCAATCATGCTCCGGAGCGGTACGTTCTGCATCAGGCTGGTTTTCGTAATGTGCCAGATCGTCGCGAAGTGGCGTGTCTCCTGCAATTTATGGCGACTCGGTTCCCGCAGTACGAAAACGATCAAGAGGCCCAGCATGAAAGAGAGGATTGTCATGTAGAAAGGTGTGCGAAGCGATACGGTCGCGAGAAGGCCGCCCAAGATGCTCACGATGCTCTGTGTGATCAAACTCCAAAATAGTTGATTACCGATGATTTCGCGGTAGCGTTCGGACGTGCCGATCTCTAGGAGCGTGTCGAAGGTCATGGCTTCGATCGTGCCGGAGTGAAAGCTCACGAAAACAGCTATGAGCATGTTTGCCGTAAAAAATTCCCAAAACCCCGTTCCGAGTGCAAACACTACCATCCCCAGCAAACCGACAGCAGACCCTACAATGAGCGTGTTCCTGCGCCCCCAACGATCGGAGAGGTACCCCGATGGGATTTCGAGGATCATGCTGGCAACAGTGAATGCAGCCTGGATGTAGAACACGTGTGCAAGGCTCAATCCATTGGCCATGTAGAAGAGCACACCGATAGGACTGAAAAACAGTGCTCCTCTGGTCATGAGCAACACACGAAGCTTCCATACGTTGTTACCTACTGCCATTGATGTCTGTTCGATGGGTATAGCGATACTCATAGGACACTTCTTGATACAGTGCAATCGACAAACGTGTTGATGTTGACTTTATCCGGCGAAAACACGCTTCTCTTCAGGGACACGACCGTTGGACTATGCATTGCCTGCCTCTCAGGATTCCGTGGAACCGTTTCGGCTCTTGCCCCATACCGTTATGGAATGTATTCCAAAATATCCCCGGGCTGACAATCGAGCGCGCGGCATATCGCATCGAGTGTGGAGAAGCGAACGGCTCTTGCCTTGCCAGTTTTCAATATGGAAATATTCGCCATGGTAATGCCCACCTTTTCGGAGAGCGTGGTGACACTCATTTTTCGCTTCGCCAGCATGACATCAAGGTGTATGACAATGGGCATGGCACTGTACATCAAATGGTAAAATCTTGCTCGATCTTCAGAGCGAGTGCGCTGCGTACCAGCTTCTGCAGCACTGCCGCAAACGTGGCGACGACCAAAGGAGCGGACGCAAAAGCGGCACCGATGAGAACGCCACCCGGAGCGTCATCAAGATCAGCCAGAGCGAAAACCAGCGGCATTCCCATCCAATACAATACGCTCATGGCAACCGCGCAGAATGTGATGGTCCTCAGCGCAAGAATGGAGGGTTCCGAGAACGCATGGTTCCTATCGATGTACTGCAGGAGCCTGAAAGCCTGAAGCAGCGCGAACAGGAACGGAATGATGGTCGCAAAAATGCAGATCAATCCGGGATAGAGAACGTATGCGGAGATCGGCCATTCCTTTGTCGCACCAACCCAGACGTACGGAAAGAAATACGCACAGAAAGCGAGGACGCTCCCCCCGATGAGAATGAGGACCAGTTTGAGGAACAACGTGGATGCTTGTCGCGGAGATGGAATGTTCATACGGAAAGAAGAGGTAGTGCTTTACACCGTTAATTCGTTCTCGGATTGTATTGCCACGGCACTCTGCAACACTCGTGCAAACAATGTCGCGGCGGCGGCAACCACGATGGAACCGAAACCGGCGACGATGCCCAGTGCGACGGCACCCGCAGCATCTTCACCACTGCTGCGCGCGGCGAACATGAGGTAGACATCTGCCACGACGATTGCACACGCAGTCATGAGCGCGCAGTAGTTGATGGTCCGCAGAGCGTTCACCGCCGCTTGTGAAAACACCCTCTGTGTCCCGGCATATCCCAACATCTTGAATGCCTTATAGAGCCCCACGAAAAACAGCAGGGACCCCAAATAGACATACGCCAGGAAGGGATCGTTGAAATACATCTCAAAGAGCGTGGCATGCACGTTCCTGCCCTCGACGTGGGGCTCCCAGAGCAGTGCGATCAGCACACCGATGCCAAGGAGTACGACCACTGCCTGCAGAACGATTGTTACGCTTCTTTTCACAGCCACATCATATCCAGTATTTATCGTTAGTCAATAAATAATTATCGTTATGCATGTGCATGCACTGCCTGACTGCGTCCTTGCGCATCATCGCACGATACACGCCCGCTCACTTCCTCTCCAGCACGCTCACCGTCTCGATGTGCGGGGTGTGCGGGAACATGTCGACGGGCTGCACGGTGCGGAGTTCCCAGCCGGCTTTCAGGAAGCCGCCCATATCCCGCGCGAGCGTCGCCGTGTTGCAGGAAACGTACACGATGGAACGGGGGGCGTGCGCGATCATCGCCTGCAACGCCTGCGGATGCAGTCCTGCGCGGGGAGGATCCACGACGATGACATCGAACGCGTACTTGCCGCCGGGCTTGAGCTGATCGCGGAGGATCTGTTCGGTTCGACCTTTGTAGAAGCTGATATTGGCGATGCGATTCTTGCCGCTGGACGTCAGCGCATCTTCCACGGCGGAGGGGTGGCTCTCGATGCCGACGACCTTCTCGCAGTACCGCGCCAGATACTGCCCGATGGTGCCCATGCCGCAGTAGGCGTCTAAAACGGTGTCCGTGCGTCGCAGATCCGCTCCGGCAGAAATGGCCTGGTACAGCTTCTCCGCACCCAACGTATTG
Source organism: bacterium (assembly GCA_029558515.1). Taxonomy (GTDB): domain Bacteria; phylum Patescibacteriota; class Gracilibacteria; order Peribacterales; family Peribacteraceae; genus JAKQEM01. The sequence goes on along the minus strand of JAKQEM010000039.1, from coordinate 82,577 downwards.
GTCTGGAAGAAGGAGAACGGGGAGATGTCGAAGGAAAGATCGAAGAGGCGCTCCGTGATGAACGGCTTTCCGAGGAGCGCATGGATGACGGGCTGCTCGGGCTTGTCGCCGATGCCGGTGTGCTCCACCACGAGCAAACTCTTCAATCCCGCCCGCCCGCCGAAGCGCATGAAGTGCTGGAAGAGCGGTTCGAGTTCCTTCTTCCGCGCATTGACGATGAAGCAGAGCATGTGCTCGTCCGTATGCACGCCCCGTCGCAGAAGGAGGGACCGCAGCAAGCCTTTGTGAATCTTGGGATTGTAGACGGATAGACGTGATTCCTGCAGAAAGCGGCGAATATCCGCCAGGAGGGACGCACTCTGCTCATCGTACAGATGGCACTCGCCGACGGGCAGTACGGTCGCCCAGTCATGAGGGCGGTGAAATCCGATCGTAGGATCCTCATCGAAGTAGATACGCTTGCCGTCTCGGTCCTCGGTCCGCATGGTGGAGAACCCAAAGGAAAGTTCCAGCTTATTGCGGTAGTGAAACACCTGCGGGCTGGGGATGATCTTCAGCACGCGTCCGGGCAACTGACGACGCAGTTCCTCATCGACGGGCGTGAGGTGCGCAAGCGTCTCGCGAACGATCTCCTCCTTGTAGGTGAGCTGCTTGTTGTACGGGAGATTCTGCCAGCTGCAGCCGCCGCACTCGTGCATGTGCTGGCAGCGGGCGGGAATTTCGTCGATGGCGCGACGAACGACGCGATCCTGCCTGGCTTCGGCGTAGTTGCCCCGATGCTTGAGAATGGTCACTTCCACCTGCTGACCGGGAACGGCGCCGGGGACGAAGACGGGCAAACCGTCGACGAAGGCCAGACCGGCGCCGCCATGAGTCAATTTCTCGATGGTGAGGACGAGTTGCTGTCCGTTACGGACCGTACTCGAAGCAAGTGTTGACATGCTAATGAATAAATGTTATAAATCGTACCTTTTGCCAACTGCTCAACTATGAACAGACGACATTCCGCCGTCATCGCCTGCGCTATCGGCGTTCCCACCGCCCTGGTTCTTCTGTCTGCAAGTGTACCATGGATGCAAACGTCGGCAAGACAATGGTCCGTCATCGGACTGCAGGAAGCGGCGGACAGACGTCCTCTCCCCCTCCCCCGCACCCGTCCCTTCCCCTCTGTTCTCAAACAGAAGCGCATCACCTCCCAAAGCACGGTCCTGGCGAAGACAAGCACCCGGGCCGGGCCTGCGCTCCTGCCCATCGTCGACCAGCAAGACATCCGACCCCATCACCGCCTGATCGCGCAGCGCGTTCTCATGACGCTGCCGCCGCACTGCCGGACAAACTTGCAACATTTCTTCGTGCTCTACGAGAACGCCCGCCAGCGGGGACTGGGGGGCAAGACGACGATCATTCTGGACGGTTCGGTATCGGATGAAGAGTTCTTGTCGCTCCTGGTGCACGAGTGCGGCCACGTGACGCACGGCAATCTCACGGGGACGCGGGCATCCGGCAACAGCGCCTTTCTGGACGGGCGCGACCGCTTCTTCGTTGATAGTCCCGCAGCGGCCTTCTTCGCCATTTCCTGGGAAAACGAAAACGTGCTGCATGAACGTGCGCTCTCGCAGGACTTCGTTTCCGGATACGCCAAGACCGATGCCTTTGAGGACTTCTCCGAAAGTTTTGCCGCCTACGTGCTCCATAGGGAACTGCTGCGAGAACGTGCCAAAACAAACGCCGCCATCGCCGCCAAACTCGCGTGGATGGAAGCCTATGTGCCCCTGCAGGAGAACGCTCTGGCAACCAGTACGTACGTGATGGATGCGGCGATTCCGTGGGATATTACGAAGTTGAGTATTGAGTATTGAGTATTGAGTATTGGGAATTGGGTATGGTCATGAATTATATGCCATACTCCATACCGCATACTCTATACTTCCGTCATGCGCCGTTCCCTCTTCCTCATTCTCTGGCTCCTCACGGACAGTGCACTCTTTCTGGGGGCCTACGCACTCGCGTACTTCCTGCGGGTGGGCTGGGTGTTCTCCACGGTCTTTCCGTTTCAAGCGTTCTTCACCATCGCCCTGCTCGTCTCACCGTTCTGGATACTGACACTGCTGCTGACGCGCACATTCGCACTGATGCGCAACCAGAGAAACCTGCGAACAGGCATGTACATTCTCTACGCCGGCATCATGAGCACGGCGCTCTTCGCACTGGGCTACTACTTCCTCTACGGACTCTTCTTCAGTCGACTCCTGCTGCTCTATGCACTCGCGCTGAGCACGGTCCCCGTCTGGGGCTGGCATGTGCTCTTCGAGCGATGGATGCGGCGGATGCTGCGACGCAGCCCCCCCGTCTATCCGACGCTCATCATCGGCGCCACGCGCGAAGCGAAAGCGTTGATCAAGACCTTGCAGCACAAGAGTAATCCGCTGACGCCGGTCGCGATTCTGGATGGTCGAGGCACGTCCGAGACGGAAATCGAGGGGGTGCCGGTTGCAGGCAAACTGAACAAGCTCGAAGATGTCCTGATCGGCCGCAAGATCACCCACCTCATCCAGTGCAGCGACTTGGAACAATCCCTCAACCTGATCGGCGCCTGCCGCAATCACGCGGTCACCTACATGCTGCTCCCTTCGGTCCTGGGCATCGTGGAACGCGATGAACGGGTCGAAACGCTGGAAGGACATCCATTGACGGTGGTGCGACCGAAAACAGCACGATGGGCTTGGTTTTTCCAGTGACGGCTCCTCCCCTTTCTTGACACGTACGATACGGACACGCACCATGCGAACCATGCGAACCATGCATGCGGGCTTCACGCTCATCGAACTGCTGCTCGTCATCGGCGTCATCGGCGTAGTGGCGGGCATCGTCATCATGGCGGTCAATCCTTTTGAGCAATTGGGAAAAACGCAAGATACGGAGCGCAGAAGCGTCATGCGCGAAACCGAAAAAGCGCAGTACCAGTACCTGATAGATGAAGGGGAGTACGCCGCCGCCTCCGCCGCCATTCCGGAGGGGGAAGCCAATGCCAAACCGATTTGTCGTTACGGGAAAACGAACATCGGCTGCATCACGATCGACGCCCTGGTTCCCGTCTACGTCTCCTGCATCGCATTCGACGGCAGGGAAGCGAATCCAGACTACACGGGATACCGCATCTATCAACAAGCGGGACGCGTCAGGGTGCTCGCCGATTACCTGGAGCAAGGCCCCGCCGACAGCGGATGTGAGAATGCCGAAACAGTCGCGATGGCCGGCGCAACGTCCTCCGCAGTGTCTGCCGCCTCCGCCGCATCCTCGGCAGGGGGATCGGTGCTCGGCATTCGCAGAAGACCTGCACGGGTAGCGGTGACGGAGGGTTTGAGATGAGTGTATTCTTCCTCTCGTGCGCTGCTTCATCCTCGCCGGCGGCTACGCCACACGTCTGTGGCCCCTCACGGAAAAGCGCGCCAAACCGCTGCTGCCCCTCGCGGGGGTTCCCCTCCTGACACATCTGGTCCGGCGACTGCCGCACGATCTCCCTGTCACCGTCAGCACCAATGCCGTCTTCCGCGAGGCATTTGAAGAATGGGCGCGCACACTGCACCAGTCTGCTCTCTCCATCCGCATCGAAGAAACGAAGAGTGATGACGATAAGCTGGGCGCCCTCGGGGCGCTCTCGCAGTGGATCACGCGCGAGGGCATCCAAGACGACATCCTGCTGCTTGCAGGAGACAACTACTGCGGATTTGATTTCGAGACGTTCCTCGCCGCCTTCCGCCCACGCACGCCGCTCCTCGCCGCCGTCGATCTGGGAGATCGCGCCAAAGCGAGCGCCTTCGGGACGGTGGTACTGGACGAAGACGGACGGCGCGTCATCGGATTTGAGGAGAAGCCGTCGGAACCGAGGAGCAGCATCGTGAGCACCGGCTGTTCGGTGATCCCGGCGCGCGTGCTCCCTCTCTTGATCGTCTACGCACAACGCAAACCGGATAACATCGGCGGACTCTTCGAAGAGTGCCTGCGCCGCAACATCGACGTGGATTGCAGGACGTTCCGCGCGCCGTGGTTCGACATCGGCTCGTTTGCGTCGTATGTGCAGGCGACGCAAGCGCTCGTCGGCCCGCACGCGCTGTACGGAGAACATGCTCACTCCCAAGATACTCGGATGGAAGGATCTGTCGTGCTGGGCCGCAATTCCCGTGTGATCGGCGGCACGCTGCGCAATACCGTCGTGTTTCAGGACTGCGTCATCGAGGACTGCGTCATCGATGATGGCTGCGTCCTGAAGGGTATAGACCTGACAGGCAAGATGTTGCGGGCGGGTACACGGTTACTCTACACTCGGCACCTCCCATGAAACGCCCCGTAGCCTTCTTCGGCGTCCTCCTATTCCTCACGGCTTGCTCCGGCGAGGCGGTGACGGGCTCGTATGATCTCACGATGGACACGGAGGAACCGACCCGGCAGGAAGCGTTGAGTCTCGCGGCGATGCGCGTGATCGAACGACGCATCCAGAGCATGCAAGTGCCGATGCTCGAACAGACGCTCCGCCAGGAGGAGGGTGCCATAGCCATCGATGTACAGGTCGATGATCCCGCCACCATCGCACTCCTCTCCGAGCAGCTCACCCGGCCGTTCTCTCTGCGCGTGATGGCCGGGGCTCCCGCGGAGGAAGCCGACGTCACCGTGGAGGGGCAGGGCGGCTTCCGCCTCACGGATATCACGGAAGAGGATGTCGACTGGGTGGAATCAGCGCAGGACAGTGAGGGGAAGGGCGCGATACGCATTCTTTTTACGGAAATCGGACGGGGGAAAATGCAGGCGCTGATGACGGCGGAGAAGGGCAACACCATCGGGGTGTTCGTCCGGGACGTCCTCATGGGCGTGCTCCCCGCAGCCGCGACCGACTCCACTGATATCACCATTCGCGGGATCCCGGACCCCGTACTCGCGGACATCTTCGCCGACGATGTCATCGTCGGCGCGCATGTCACCTTCACGCCGACCTCCTCTCTCCCCTCACTCCCATGACTTCCCGTTCCGCCGCACTCAAACCGATCCTCATCGCCGTCATCGCCGCTTTCATCCTCGTCATCGCACTGCCGGATGACTGGAAACAGGGATGGGCACCCGCCTGGCTCAACCCCGGGCTGCACCTGGGGCTGGATCTCGCGGGGGGCACGCAGCTGGATTTCCGCATCTCGGAACAGGAGATCCAAGAACAGCTGCGACGCATCGATGAAGAGATCGCCACGTTGGAAGCAGCGAACGGCTCGGGAGACCGCATTGCGCAGCTGCGTCTGGAACGGCAGATCGTCGAAACGCAGAGCCAGAATATCGTTGAAGCCATTCGCACCGTGCTGGAACGACGCATCAACGCACTGGGCGTGAGTGAGGCCGTCATCACACCGTCCTACATCGGCAAGGAGAAGCATCTCCTCGTGGAGTGCCCCGGTGTCATCGACGTGCAGGAGTGCATCGATACGGTCGGCAAAACCATCCAACTGGAATTCAAGGAAGAGTTCACGGAAGCAACCGAGGAGTATGAAGCTTCCGTCCGCGCGCGCGCCGATGATGCCATGCGCCGCATCACGCAGAGCGGCGTGAGTCTCGCCGTCATCGGGCAGGACATCGGCGGCAACCTCGGCATGGGTTTTGAAGACCGCCGGGCATTCTTCCGCGATACGCTGCCCGAAGGACTCGAAACCGTATGGGACGCAACGGAGAACACGGGCGTCGTGCGACGGGAAGGAACACTGACCGTCCAGGCCCTCAATGAGGAGCAGCAACCCGTGGAACAGCAGATCCCCGGTATCTTCCTCGCGGAAGTCGTCGCGCCCAAGAGCCTGACGGGACGCACGGTTCTGGAAGCGGCTGCCGCGTTTGCGTTGCTTGCGGAGACGGAGACGGGAGCCGTCGCTTCCGTGGAAAACGATCAATCATTGGACATGCTGACATCGAGCAGGCTCATCGGCACGCTGCGCAGCATGGAACCGGGAAGCCTCGGAGTTGCGACACTGGAAGACGGCACGGCCAAACTTCTCTTCCTGCGCTCCTTCACCAAGGGGCGCGAACGCGTGGAAACCAGTCACATCCTGGTGGCCTTCTCCGGTGCCAATGCCGCGACGTCCGACGTGCTGCGCACCAAGGAAGAAGCCTTGCTGCGCGCGCAGGAACTCAAAAGACATCTCGATGACGGCGCTGTCTTCGAAGACCTGGCACGCGCGGAATCCGACGGACCCTCGGCGGAGAACGCCGGCAGTCTGGGGGCCATCGCGCGGGGCGAACTCGTCCCTGCGTTCGAGGACATCGCTTTCACAGCGGAACCCGGCGTCATCAGCGACCCGGTGGAAACTCCCTTCGGCTACCATCTGATTCGCGTCGACAAAGCCCCGGAAACCTCCGCGGACATCGCCTCCTATGACGCTCTCACCCTCTCGGGCACGGACAGTGAAAACCGTGCAGCCGCCCTGAAAACACGTCTGGAGCAAGGACTGGTCCAACGCATGGAAGAGGCGATCACGCTGCGTCTGCTCTTCTTCTCCCTGCAACCGACCGGCTGGAAAGACACCGCCCTCACCGGAACCCACTTCCGTTCCGCCGCCGTCACCCTCGACCCCACCACCAATTTGCCCGTCGTGCAGATTCTCTTCGATGAGGAAGGGGGACGGATGTTCCAAGAACTGACGAAGAACAATGTCGGCAAACGCATCGCGATCTTCGTGGGAGGACAATTGGTCTCGGCCCCCACGGTCCAGGGGGAGATCAGCGGCGGCTCGGCCGTCATCACCGGCGCAGGTACCATCCAGGAAGCGCAGGAACTGGCCACCGATCTCAACACCGGCGCCATTCCGGCTCCCATCTACTTAAGCGGCCAGCGCACGGTGGAAGCCACGCTCGGCGCACAGGCACTGGAGACGTCGGTGCTCGCTGGCATCGTCGGCGCCCTCATCGTCATGCTCTACATGCTCCTCGTCTATCGATTCCTCGGTATCATCGCCAACGTTGCGCTCACCATCTACGCCGTCATCTTCCTCGCGCTGCTGAAGCTCCCGCTCTTCCTCGTCACGGATCAGTACATCGTCCTGACGCTCGCGGGCGCGGCGGGATTGATCCTGTCCATCGGCATGGCCGTGGATACGAACGTCCTCGTCTTCGAACGCGTGAAAGAGGAACTGAAGCTCGGCAAAACATTGAAAACCGCGGTGGAAATCGGATTTGAAAAGGCCTGGCCTTCCATTCGTGACTCCAATATTTCGACGATCATCACGTGCGCGCTGCTCTTCATCATCGGCACGTCCATCGTCCGGGGCTTTGCGGTGACACTGGGCATCGGCGTTGTCGTCTCCATGTTCACCGGCATGATCATCACCCGCCGGATCAGCCGCACGGTGGCGAAATGGCCGATTGCGGAAAAGGTGTGGCTCTTCCCCGGCATGAGAAAATGATGAGGAAATTTGATCTCCTCATCGCGCTGTACATCTTCTGCATCGCGGTATCGGAACTGATGGGCGCCAAAACGTTCCCCATCATCCAAACCGATTGGCTGACGCTCAATTCCTCCGTCGCGATCTTTACGCTTCCGCTGATCTTCTCCATCAATGACGTCGTCACCGAGGTCTGCGGACGCGAGCGTACCCGCAGCATCATCCGCTCCGGCCTCATCGTCGTGGCACTCCTCTTCCTCTTCGCATGGCTCGTGACGAGCCTCCCCCCCTCCGTTCGTTTCGCACCGACCGAAGCCGCGTACGATGCGATTTTCCACAGTTCGATGCGCATGGCATTTGCGAGCCTGATGGCCTTCGCGCTCGCGGAATTCACCGATCTCTTCGTCTTCGTGAAGATCCGCTCTGCCCTGGGCGCCAAAGCGCTGTGGCTCCGCAATAACGTCAGCAACTGGGTATCGCAATTTCTGGACAGCGCCATCTTTCTCACGCTCGCATTCTTCGCATTCGACAAAGGCCTGAGTGAAAACATCGCCTTCCTCTGGAGCCTGCTCCTGCCCTACTGGCTCCTCAAGTGCCTGATGTCAGCTCTCGTGACGCCGCTGGTGTACTGGGGCGTTAAGTGGCTGCGGGAAGATCAAACAATGAGCGAGCACCAACTTCCTGAGCACGAGAAAGAGCGCTCTCTTCCGGCAGGCAACCGATGCTGCTGTGGCATTCAGTACGAGGAAAATTAGATCGATACCGCCCACTGCGTCTCTGCGTCGTGTCGCTGTGATGCCCGATCATCAATCGCCGCAATGTTTTTCGTGACGTTCACCGAGTGTTTGATATCCTCCAATGTCCGCTCGGAACGCGCAACCGCCCGATCGATCATACGTTCGTATTCCAGATATTCTTCTGAAACGAATTGATCCCCCGTCTCCCTCACCGTCAGACCTTCGATCAACGCAGTTTCCGTGAATTCCACCCCACCGATGACCGCGGCAATATCGTCTTTTGTTTCCGCGATGACCTGCAACGGTTCGGTATGCCGATGCAATTGGTGATACCCCTCATGACCGTACACTTCCTTCGCCCGCGCGATGGTCTCTTCCACGGAAGCGTCTACCGCCGGAACGGAACGATCGAGATAGATGGCGGAACCGTCGTACAATCCGGCGGTGTTGCCGGCGAAATCCCGCACGATCATCTCTGCATAAATGGGACGCAACGCGTTGATATACGCTTCTACGGTACGCCGTTCCTCAGATGCCAATACACCCTTGCTCGCTTCCAAATCGTGGAGTGTTTCCTGGGAACCCCCGTTCTCCTCAAAATTCGCCGCAATGAACACTTCCGCACTCAGACCTTCCTCCGCCGACCATGGTGCAAAATTCTCCATCCCCCACACCCTATCAGCATCTCCCGTGTAGCGCCACAAACTATGCATCGTATTTGTACAGACGCCCCGTGGGGCGTCTCTCTCCCATCCATTGAAGGGTATTGGTTCGAGGAGAGACGTTCCGTCGGAACGTCTACGATTTCCGTTGATACACATGGATCGTATACGCAAGCGGATTTTCGTTGTCCGCTGGATGCTCCTCATTCTTGATTTCTTCCCATTCCGTCATATCAAACGCCGGGAAGAACGCTTCGCCGCCCTCGATGACCGTATGGACGCGCGTCAGGTAGATGCGATCACAGAGCGGCAGCGCCGCGCGGTAGAGTTGCTCTCCGCCGATGACGAAGATTTCCCCTGCGCCATCCTCCTGCGCCAAGGCAATCGCCTCCTCCACCGAGGTCGCCGTATCGCACCCTGCGATCCGCAAACCGGCATCGCGACTCACCACGATGTTGTGCCTCCCCGGCATCGGCCGCCCGATGGAATCGTACGTTTTGCGTCCCATGATGACAGGCTTGCCCCGCGTCGTATCGCGAAAGTACCGAAGTTCTCGGGGCAAATCCCACGGCAGCGCATTGCCCTTGCCGATGACATTGTTTTCAGAGGCCGCTGCTATCAGGGAGACGAGCATGGGATTGGGGATTTGGAATTGGGGGAAGACCCCTTCTTACGACAAAATGAAATCAATCCTGAAAGTAGCTTTCCAGTTTGATCAGCAAGAATCAGCCCTCTTTGGATTTCATCCATCGAAACAAATCCAACGCGAACGGCAATATGAAGATGGGCAACGACTTCAGTACATTCGCCTCTTGCAATCGTGTAACGATTTGCCTTGTCTGCGTACGCATACCTCCCAAATCCCTCTGCAATGTTTGCCACAACGCTCGATGACGCTCTTTTTATTTGAGAAGACAATCCATACATTTCCTCTTTTGGCAGCTTCTTGCAAAGCAAATATATCTCTTCGACAAGATCCAATGCGCTCTTTGTTGCGTCCAAATCAAGAAATGATCCCATATCTCCAGTATACCCGTGCCTCCCAATCCCCAATATACCAATCTCCAATCCCTACACTGCGATAGGAGCTTTGATCGCCGGATACGGATCGTAGCCATCGAAAGAAATGTCCTCGAAACGGAAGGAGTTGATGTCTTTGATCGATGGATTGAGACGGAGGTGCGGCAGGGACTTTGGCTCGCGCGCAAGCTGCTCTGCGACTTGATCGACGTGATTATTGTAGATATGCACGTCGCCAAAGGTATGAATGAAGTCGCCGACCTCCAAACCACACACCTGCGCGATCATGTGCGTCAGCAAACTGTAGCTGGCGATATTGAACGGCACGCCGAGGAAGACATCCGCGGAGCGTTGGTACAACTGACATGATAACCGACCACCAGAAACATAGAATTGAAAGAGCGTATGGCAAAGCGGCGGAGCGGATTTCCTGTGGGACGCCACATCGGAGACGTTCCAGGCGGAAACGAGAATGCGGCGCGAGTCGGGATTCGTTTTGATTTGGTCGATGGCATTGCCGAGTTGATCGATCACCTTCCCGTCCGGCCCCTCCCACCTGCGCCACTGCTTGCCGTACACGGGGCCCAATTCCCCCCACTCCTCGGCAAATGCGGCATCTTCCTTGATGTGCGTGATGAACTCCGTCTTCTTCTCCTTCCACGCATCCGAGTACCGCGGGAACCGAGCCTGCAGCCCGTGCGCGGTGAGGTAATCATCGAATGGCCACTCGTCCCAGATGTGCACATCGTGATCGACGAGGTACTTGATGTTCGTATCCCCCGCAATGAACCACAGAAGCTCATGCACGATCGCCTTCGTCGCCATCTTCTTCGTCGTCAATAACGGAAAGCCATCCGACAGCGGGATGCGCAGCTGGTAGCCGAACGTGCTGATGGTCCCGGTTCCCGTCCGGTCGGATTTCTCCGAACCAGTCGCAAGAATATGCCTGAGAAGTTGAAGGTATTGTTTCATTGGAATGTGCCGGCCTGCCCGACGTAGCTCAAGCGAAGCGAGAGCGAAGGCGGGAGAAGATCGAGGTACTGCCGCATGAAAGGAGCATACCGCAGTCTTTGACCCACACCAAAAACGACGAGCGTATCCCGTCGTTTTTGAGGAAGGAGACGCACTGCGTCACGTTTCACTATTCCAATACTTCAGCCTCGACCGCGGCATCGGCATCGGCATCCGCATCCACGGCAGCCTCTTCCCCGACCGACTCATCAACGACCGTGCCTTCGTCCGTCACTTCTTCATCGAGAAGCAGATCATCGATCGAAACATCCTCCAGCACCGGTACCTCCTCGTCGAACGCGGCGTCTTCATTGGAGACGTCAGCAGAAGTGGAGGAGCACGCAGCGAGGGTCAGCAGGGAAAGGGAGAGGAGAGAAATGAGTTTCTTGGACATTGAAAAAGGAGGTAAAGAATTAAAAAAAGCAGGGGGAAGCATAGCGGACATCGTCCGCTGCGAAAGTATGATTTTCTGGACATTACACGCTGCGCCGCCGCACGGGTCTCTTCGCCTTCGCCTTATCCGTCCTGCCATGCACCGAGGACGACGGACACTCCTCCGAAAACACGCACGCACCGCATCTTCTGTTCCGCGCCGTGCAGACGGCACGGCCGTGAGAAATGAGGAGCGGATTGAAACGCGCCCAGTCCTTGCGGGGCAGCTGCGCCATCAAATCAAGTTCGATGCGCTTGGGATCGCCGTGACGCGAAAGCCCCAGTCGTTGCGAGAGACGCAGAACATGCGTATCCACCGCGATGCCTTCATTTTTGCCGAATGCAGCGGAGAGAATGACAGACGCCGTCTTGCGCCCGACACCGGGGAGTTGCGTCAATTCCTCCATCGTCTGCGGCACCTGTCCGCTGAAGCGCTCCTCGACCATCGCGCAGGCTTCCCGAATGTGCTTGGCCTTCATGCGAAACGTCCCGCAGGAATGAACGTCCTCTTCCAGTTCCGCCGGGAGAACACGCAGGTAATCGTCAGGCGTGCGATACTTGGGATAGACGATCGTTTCCGTCACAACGTTCACGCGATCATCGGTGCACTGCGCACTGAGGATGGTCGCCACGAGCAAATCGAGCGGCGTGCGAAAATGCAGGAACGTCTTGGGCGGATGATAGAGACGCGAGAGAGCGCGGAGGACGGAGGAAGCGGTGAGGGCCATGTGCGAATGCTAAATGAGAAATGCGAAATGCGAAATGACAATTGGATGATGCCCCATTCCCGAAAAGGACAATCCCGAAGTATTTTGCATTTTGCATTTTGCATTTTGCATTATCATACCCGTCCCATGCCTCTGCCGCCGCTGACCGTCTTCGATGTGGAAACCACCGGACTCGACCCGTATCGCGGACACCGCATCATCGAAATCGCCGGCGTACGCATCGAAAACGGCATTATTTTGGAGGACCGCCCGTTTTCAAGCCTCATCCAGCCGGAGCGGGAGATCCCCTGGGAAGCGCGCCGCGTGAACGGCATCAGCGACGACGATGTCCGCAACGCCCCGACCATCATGACGGTGCTGCCGCAATTTCTGGAGTTTGCCGGAGGATCGATCCTCATGGCGCACAACGCGCAGTTTGATCACTCGTTCCTGCAAGCGGAGAAGGAGTTCTGCTGGGGCTACCTCGATCTCCCCGAAATTCTCTGTACCATGCGCCTCAGTCAGAGTCTGTTCCCCACGGGCTACCATAATCTGGATGCCCTCGCGCAGCGCTTCAACCTGCCGCCGCCGGACAATCGCCACCGCGCACTGCCCGATGTCCTGCAAACGGCCAAACTCCTGCTCAAAATGCTGGATCGTGGAAAGATCAGCTCGATGGATGAGTTGCGGAGGAGAGCGGGGATGACGGTGAACATCGCACGGAGAGGAGCATGATCACCGGACATGGTAAAGACGCCCTATAGGGCGTGTCTACAGCATCCATGCATACTGTGGTATCATAACGCTCATGGCTACCTTGCCAATAATCACCGGCGCCGATCACCCGATGCTGCGAGCAAAAACGAAGAGGGTGCCTCGTGTCACCAAAGAAATCCGTACGCTCGTGAAAAACATGGAAGCGACGCTGAAACATGCCAATGGGCTCGGGCTCGCCGCGCCGCAGGTGAACGAGAGCTTGCGCCTCTGCCTCGCGCAGATCGCAGGGCGCACCACCCCGCTCATCAATCCCGACATCATCCGCAAGAGTGCCGACAGGGAATCGGCGGAGGAAGGATGCCTGAGTCTGCCCGATGTCTGGCTCAACGTGGAGCGTTCCAAAGAAATCGTCGTGCGCTATACGGATGTGAATGGAGCGGAACAGGAACGGCATCTGAGCGGCATGGAAGCGCGCATCGTCCAGCACGAGGTCGATCACCTCGACGGCATCCTCATCGTGGATTACGCCCCGCATGCGAGGGCGATGTGAGAAGGGGATAGATTGTAAGTTACATGCTTAAAAAAGAAAAAGGGTTTGATTCACAAATAACTGTCCTCCGGACCAAGACCAAGTTCCTCCAATATATGTCCTAAGCTTGCTCTTCCTCTACTCAAATTCTGCTTAATCGTTCCTGGTGGCAATGTTGGATGCGCATCTTGAAGTTCCCGCTCACTTTTTTCAAAAAAATAGCGCTCCTCAAGAAGATTGGCAATCCTTGTACGAAGCTCAATAGTTCTCCTGTGACCATTTACTGTATCTGAATCTCTCAAGCGCGAAAATCCCAATAGAATTAAATTACTACGTTCACTGCGTAAAGCAACATCCACCGGAGAATCTCCGTCAGCCGGCAAGTAATCGAAATTTTCTATCTGTTTCATTGGATGTCTAGAATTAAACCTCACCCTATCGATACTCATATTAGAGGCGATTTTACATAACCATTGAAAAAATGCCCCCCCATCTTTAAGTGTTTCAAGGTTTTGAAATGCCTCTGCGAAGACTTCCTGCATTAACTCTTCCGCATCATCCTTATTCAATAACCGCTGCAAACATACTTGATAAATAGGCTTGCGATACATTATATAAAGCTCACCAAATGCATCACGACTCCCATCTTGTGCTTGCTGTATCAGATCGACCAAAGTGAACTTCGGTGATTTGATATCATGTACGCTCATGATCGGCACTGTACTACTATAATCGCATCTGTCCAGCCACTGGCAAACTATCGTCACATTCGGCACACTCCTCTCATTATTAACGATGCTCCACATACGGTGATCCATCTGCCCAGTGTCTGCCCTTGATTGTCTCAGTTGCATCGGATTCCTCGGTTCCCTGCACAATGCCTGCCTTAGAAGCGATCATCGGCCTGGAAGTCCACGCGCAGATGAGCACGAAGACGAAGATGTTCTGCGCTTGCGACAATGACGCCTGGAACAGGGCACCCAATACGACTGTCTGCCCCGTCTGCATGGGACATCCCGGGACGCTGCCCGTCCCCAATGCGGAAGCGGTCGCGAAAGCCGTCAAAGCGTCCCTCGCCATCGGCTGCACCGTAGCGACGCAGTGCCACTTCGACCGCAAGCACTACTTCTACCCCGATCTCCCCGCTGGCTATCAAATCTCACAGTACGATTTCCCGTTGGCAAAAGCGGGAGCCGTCACCTTTGACGTGCTGGAAAATAGCGGCAGAGTGCGGGAAGAGAAAACATGTCGCATCACGAGACTGCACATGGAGAATGACGCGGGCAAATTGACGCATAGAGGAACCACCACGCTCTGCGACTACAATCGCGCGGGCACGCCGCTGATGGAGATCGTCACGGAACCCGACCTGCGCTCGGCGGAGGAAGCGGTGGCATTCGCGCAGGAACTGCGCAGGATTCTCATCGCCGTGGACGCATCGGACGCCGACATGTTCAAGGGGATGATGCGTTTCGACGCATCGATCTCGCTGCGTGCAACGGGCACGAACGCACTCAATCCCCGCAGTGAAATCAAGAACTTAAACTCCTTCAAGGCATTGGAAAAAGCGTTGATCTACGAGGAGAAACGCCTGCGCAATCTCTGGGAGGAAACGGGCGGACCGCTGAAAGGAAACATCACGGTGGGATGGCAGGACGATGAGGAGAAAACGCGCATGCTGCGTGACAAGGAAGATGCGCAGGACTACCGCTACTTCCCGGAGCCGGACATTCCACCCCTCGCATTCACGGAGGTGGATATCGAGAAAGTGCGTTCCACTCTCCCCATGCTCCCCCGCGCGAAACGCGCGCACTACGTCTCCCTGGGACTCGATGACGCGCAAGCATTCCAACTGACCGATGATGCGGCGTTGCGTCGTCTCTTCGATGCCGTGTACGAGAAAACGAAAAACGGCAAACGCACATCGGGCTTGATCTTGACGCAACTCCTCGGCTTCCTGAAAGCGGAGAACAAAACGATCGCCGATGCACCGAGTCCGGAGGCGATGCTGGAACTGATAGCCGCCATCGATACGGGCACCATCTCCGCAAATGCGGGAAAAGACGTCCTCCTGCTCATGGTGCAAACGGGCAAATCCGCCGATGCAATCATTGAGGAAAAAGGGATGCAGCAGATCGCGGATACCGACACACTTTCAAAACTCGTCGCCGATGCCATCGCGCAGAACCCCGGCCCGATCGCAGATTTCAAAGCGGGAAAACAGGCGGCATTGGGTTCCCTCGTCGGCTGGATCATGAAAGAGAGCAAAGGGCAAGCGGACCCAAGGAAGGTGAATGAACTGCTCAGAAAGCAACTGACGTGAGCACTTCCATTCATTTCTCGAATGCAAAATGTGAAGTATAACATGACTGATCAGGCAGGACAGCCGCTCCCTACCCAATACGCCATACCCAATACTCCACGCATCCTCCTTCTCGGCATTCCTCTTGACCCTCTCACGCAAGCTGAGGCAGTGAAACGCATCACCGCATTCCTGCACTCCGCTACGCAGCACCACATCGCCACACCCAACAGTGAAATGCTGGTGGAAGCATCGAGAAATCCTGCTTTCAAAGAAATATTGAATCAAACGAGCCTCAATCTCCCCGACTCCGCCGGTCTGCTGTGGGCGGCAAAACAAACGGGACAGCGGCTGCCCGAGCGCGTCACGGGTATAGATACGGTCATCGCGCTCTGCAGACAATTGGATGGCACGACACCGATCTTCCTGCTGGGCGCGGCGGACGGTGTTGCCAAGCGAGCAGCGGAGAAACTGCAATCGCTCAATCCCGCATTGGTCATCGCCGGAACGTATGCGGGATCACCCAAAGCGGAGGAAGCAGAGGCAATCGTGCAACGGATCAACGCGTCAGAAGCCAAGCTGCTCCTCGTCGCCTACGGCGCACCGGCACAAGACGTGTGGATACACGCACATCTCGCGGAGATGCCATGCGTACGCGTGGCCATGGGCATCGGCGGCACGTTTGATTTTTTGGCGGGAACGAGAAAACGCGCGCCGCGAGTGTTGCAACGTCTCGGATTGGAATGGCTCTGGCGACTGCTCATCGAACCCTCCCGGCTCCCGAGGATCCTGACGGCGACGGTGGTGTTCCCGTGGAAGGTGGTGACGGAAGACACTGCAAAA
This sequence comes from bacterium, assembly GCA_029558515.1. Taxonomy (GTDB): domain Bacteria; phylum Patescibacteriota; class Gracilibacteria; order Peribacterales; family Peribacteraceae; genus JAKQEM01. The sequence goes on along the minus strand of JAKQEM010000039.1, from coordinate 66,208 downwards.
TGCAAAATGCAAAATGCAAAATAATCATAGGCACTCCCCCTCAGCACATCGTCATTTCTCTTTTTGCATTGAGTGAGTCGCAGCGAACGATCATTTCTCATTCGCCTTCGTGCAGCCTCTCCACAAACCCCACGTACCATACATCTTCTCCCTTCTTCAATTGAATCAACGTCGGGCCGTTCTTGGTTTCCGCCAGATAATCGCGCTGCGTCTCTCCTTCCTTCAAGAGCGTTGAGTGCGTGATCTCCTCCTCCGGCAGAAGCAAATACAGAGCGACGTCCGGCTTCTCAGTCAGCGCCGCCTTGAAATTATGCGCCGCGCGTCCGAGCGTCGCCGCCGCGATGACGATCAGCGTGCAGAGGATCATCGACCAGAGCGCCGTGCGCTTGTAGCCATGCCGGGAAAGGGATTGGATTTGAAACTTTGCCATTTCGCATCAGTGTAGCATATTTGCCATTTCTGTGCCAGATGGTGCTCTGCTAAGCTACCAGCATGGGTACCCTTCTGCTCATCCGGCACGGACAATCACAATGGAATCTGGAAAACCGTTTCACCGGCTGGACGGATGTTTCACTGACTCCACAGGGAAGAGAAGATGCGAAACTGGCTGGGAAAAGCTTGCAGGATATGCGATTTGACACTGTATTTCTCTCCCGGCTGAAGCGATCGAAGGAAACGTTCGAGTGTCTGGTGGAAGGATACGGCCCATTGGACGCGCCCGTTTGGGAAGATTCCGCACTCAATGAACGTCACTACGGAGACCTGCAGGGACTCAATAAAGCAGACACCATCAAGCAGTACGGGGAAAAACAGGTGATGCTCTGGCGCAGGAGCTACGCGACCAGGCCGCCGGGCGGAGAGAGTCTGGAGGATTGTGAACGACGCACGTGGCCGTTCTTCCGGCAATACGTTTTGCCGCTCATCGCAGAGGGACAAAAGGTGCTGATCGTCGCACACGGCAACAGCATCAAACCGATTATCAAACATCTTGATGCTTTGGAACCTGATGCGGCGGCAGTCATGGAAATATTCTGTTCCGTTCCCTATCAGTACGAATTCCAGGGGGACAAAGTCGTGAAGAAAATCATTCGGGATGTGCCGGGCATGGAGATCAAAGGGACAGCTTCGGTAGCCAAATAATCACAGAAACATCGCGCCGCTCTGTCTGCGACTGATGGGAATAGAGGTGCCGGAGGAGATGCGACCCGAAGATGCCGGACGCTCCTACACTACCGAGAGTCCCCGTTGACAAAACCGATGAGAGAGAATTGAACGGGCCGCTATCTGCATTTCCCCACAGCAATGAACAGCGGATCCACCAACGAACATAACCAAGAGCAGCATTCCGGATTTTTATGGGCAGGATTGATACGGGACTTATCAACTCTCGTGCCACCGCATGGATATGTGCTCGGGAACAATTATACAGTGCGGATGGAAGCAAACAATGCAATGACAATCACACAACACGAACCGCAATGTGCGGTAACCATTCATACGGATGATGGTGCAAGAGAACTGAACAATGCTCCGATTATCAGATGGAAGGGGGAAATCGTGCCGCTCGATAATACAGACCTACAGGACATGATACGAAGTTGCATTGAAGCATTGCGAGAAAATAGAAATGAAATTGCCGCATTGCAGCGACAAAATATGGAAAAAACATCCGAAAATTTTTCACGTCAGATGACGCAAGCGCTGTATTAAGGGAAAATTGCCCTTGGCTGAGTTGCATGTGACGCGACAAAGAAGGAGGAAAATACCGCATGCATAGAAAGCAATTTGATGTTACAAACGAGTGCGAGAATCACAAACGCCCCTCGATTCCCTCATACCCTTTGCTCCGATGACGAACGGACAGGATGCGAACGCGCGAGCCGATGATAACGTACACCACTCTGTAATCACCGATGCGAAGAGAGCGACAGTTTTTAAGAGATTGACTCAGCGGTTTGCCAAAGAGATATGGATTGACGGTGAGCTTATTCATAATAACAGAAAAAATACGTTTTCGGATCGGATGCCCGAGACGGGGAACATCCTCACTGACTATTTTCGGATGCTGCTCAATGCTAAAGCCCCCAGGATTCATCTGTCATTGGAAGGTAGGCCACATCTTCCGAAGCCCTCGCATCGCCGATGGCACTGAGGTACGCATCTTCTTCCATCTCCAATGCTTTCTCAATCAATTCCGCCGCTTTCGTTGCCGGAGGCACCTGATCGCGCAGAGCGATATGCTGCAGGTAGAGCACTGTGGAATCGGGCAAACTGACGTTGATTCGCTTCTTCGGAACCTTCTTTTTAACGCTGGCCATAGAGCAAAAGGGAACAGTAAGAGAAGTGTATCAAATTTGTATCACTTGGGCAAGATGTCATCTGTCGCTACCCTCTCCCCATGCACGAGATTACCTTCCGTTCTCCGACGTTCTTCGAAGACCTCACCAAAAACGGGGACGCGCGCGTGCACCTCGTACTGATCGCCACCAAACCCGACATCATCAAACAGGTGCCGCTCTACAAAGAACTGATCAAACGCGGACACCGCGCCCTCCTCGTTCACACCGGCCAGCACTACGACGAGAACTTGAGCGGCGGCATGCTGAAGGAATTTGGCGTGGAGCCCGACATCAACCTCAACGTGCGCGGCTCCATGCACGAGATCGTCAGCCAGATCATCGGACGGCTCGGACGGCTCATCGCGCAGATGAAAGAACGAGGAAAGATCGTGATTCCCTTTGTCCACGGCGATACAACCACCGCGATGGCGGCAGCCAACGCAGGGTTCTGCAACGGCTTCTCCGCGGTCCACGTGGAAGCGGGCATCCGGACCCTCACGCCCCGCTACCGTGATTTTGACATGCCGGAGGAAGGACACGCGAACACATTCGATGTCGAAGCCTGGCGAACATTTCTGCAGGACACAAATCACTGGGAACGCAGCTCGCTGGAGCCCTATCCCGAGCAATTCAACACGCGCAGTGCGGAGGCGGCCACCGGACTGCACTTGGCCCCCGTGGAACTCGACCGCGCATTCTTGCTGGCGGAAGGCTATCCGGAAGATCGCATCACGGTGGTCGGCAATTCCGTGGTGGATGCCACACGCGCGGCCTTGGCTGATGCGAAGAATGCGACGGTATTCGAAACGTATCCGTTGCTTGCGGAAGGGAACTTCGTCCGCTTCTGCATCCATAGGAGGGAAAATTGCGCTTCGCAGACACGCTTCACGGCAATCTACGATGCGATGAAACATCTCATTGAGGAAGGCCGCACGGTGCTCCTCATTTCGCTTTTCCAGACGGAAGCCGCCATCGACCGCTTCGGTCTGCGCAAAGACATCGACAACCTGCGGAAAGATCATACGAACTTCATCTATTCCCCTGTCTGGCCGGAGTACCGCGACGTCATCGCCGCCATGAGCAGAGCGGCGGTCTGCGCCACCGATTCGGGATCCATGCAAGAAGAGATGAACGTCCTGGGCGTCCCGTGCGTCACGCTGCGCTTCGGGTCCGACCGCGGTGAATCGATCATCAACGGCGGCAACCTGATCGCCCCGCCCGTCGACGGTGCGCTGATCGCACGCATCATCACCCATGCATGGGACCATCGAGAGATGAAGAACGCCCCGCAGCTCTACGGAGAAAACGTCTCATCGAGATGCATCGACGCCGTGGAAGACGTCCTGAAAAAGGGGGAACTATTTCGGTCGGAGGAGGAGCGACTGCACCAGTCGGCGTAACGCAAAATGAGAAATGCAAAATGAAAAATGGACGGTAGAATGTTGCATATGAAATCAACCTGCTCCAGAAATCATTTCGCATTTAGCATTTAGCATTCCTAATTCGTGCTCCAAAAAATCCGCGAACATCTGGCCCTCGCCCTCCTCACGCTCCTTCCGCTGCACGCGCTCTTCGTGACCGTGGGGACGAAATGGATCGCGGGACCGGGCCATGCGCCCCTGACAATGCCGGCTCTCTGGAAAGAAGGCCTCCTCGCCGTGATCCTCCTGATCGCCTGCGCCGAAATAACCTCAAACCTCAAAACTCAAAACTTAAAACTTGATATTCCCGACCTCCTCATCCTCTCCCTCCTCGCCATCGCCCTTCTCCAACACTTCTTACTCCCTACTCCCTACAACCTACAACCTACAACCTTCGCCCACGGCTTTCGCTACGACTTCGTCCCTCTCCTCTCCTTCCTGATCCTTCGTCGCGTCCCATGGTCGGATCGTTTCAAAAGCATTCTCCCGATAGCTCTCCTATGCATCGGGGCACTCGTCGCTGCATATGGCATCATCAGCTTCTTCCTCCCTGCGACATTCTTCACGTGGCTGGGGTACTCCGACCTCCACTCCCTGTACGTTCCCGATGCGCCACTCGCTGCATTTCAACAAATCGGTTCCTCCGGACTGCGCCGCATACAGTCGACCATGAGCGGACCGAATCAATTGGGTCTGTGGCTCCTGATTCCACTCAGCATGCTCCTTCCCAGGATCGTATGCCATGCAGTGACCGGAGGGGATCCGCGAACCACGGGGGGTGCGAAAGCGTTGCCCGACAATTCCAAACTGTCCAACGATGCGATCGAGGGTTGTTCCGTCATGGTTCATCCCCACGAAAGCACGTACGGAGGGGGTTTGGTTCGCGGTGATTTTTTCATTGCTTCTTTCTTTTGTATGGCAGACAAAAGAAAGAAGGCTTCCATCGTCATCACAGGCATCCTTGCATTGCTCCTTACAACCGCACAACTGCTGACCTTTTCCCGTGCCGCCTGGATCGGCGCGTGCGTGATCATTCTGATCACGTTGATCCGCATCGTTCCGCGCGGAATGCATGCAAAGATCTTCATGCCACTCAGTCTGCTCGTCGTCGCGGGGGCGGTTCTGCTCACGCTGCTCGCCCCGTCGGTCGTCCTGCGCCTGGCCTCCTCCCGCGATCATCTGATCCGACCGATGGAAGCCATACGGACAATGATCGCGCATCCGCTCGGACTGGGACTGGGCACCGCGGGGCCGGCATCCAATCGAACGAGCGATGCATGCGTCTTTCTGGAAGCGGGCTCCGATCCCTCGTGGGCGCACGACCGTCCGGATCTCTGCGTCTTTGTGGAAAACATCCAAGTCCAACCGCTCGATCGCACCTGTCAGTGCCCCTTCCTTCCCGAAAACTGGTATCTGCAGATCGGAGTGGAATTGGGGGTGCTCGGCTTCCTGCTCTATCTCTTGCTCACGCTACGCGTACTCGTCTCCCTTCGCAGACAAACGAACAACAATTATTCTGCATACCTATCATTTCTCTCGCTCTCCATCGCCGCCCTCTTCCTTCACGCATGGGAAGATGCCGCCACCGCCTGGACGATAGGGATCCTGCTCGCCTGCACACTGCCGTCACGGGGAAACGACGACCGTATCCGCTCAAGGATTACTCTCCCACCGTCAACCGCACCGTCTCCGTCGTAAGGGGTGGCAATCCATCCTGCATCGCAATGGTGCCGGAAAACTGGACGGTGAGCGCTTGCATCATGGACTGTCGAATCTTGAACGGATGGTAGAGCTCCCGCCACGTGCCCTGCTTAAAATACGGAAAACTCAGCACGAAGCGCGCTCCGCCCGACTGCGGCGCGATGCCCAGCGTCAACCGACGCAGAGGAATGGTCTGTTCCTCTCCCGCCACGAGCGGGACGGTGACACTTTGATTGTACGGAGGCGTTTTCCAATAAACGGGCTGCAACGTTCGTGATGCGGGGCCGCTGCGTACCCAGCCGTGCTCCGATAAAATCCATAAGCGCACGGTACCCATGTCTCCGAGGACTGCGGGGAAAGAAGGATCGGTGAATAAAAACAGCGCAGATCCGTCGTCGTACGGGCGCTGCACGGTTATCGGTCGCAGCATCATGCCGGTCACTCCCGAGTCATCCGTGGGAGGCAACGGTGCCGCGGAGGACGCAACGGAAATAGCGGAAGAGACGGGGGCGGAAGATGCGGGTACGGGCGAAGGAACGATCGGCTGACACCGGCATGAGCAGTGTGTTTCCCGTCTCAGGTATCCTCCGACGGACATACCGTACGTGGCGGTGGTACACACGGGAGAGCATCCGCGGGAGAGAAGCGCGGTGCTGCAAATCGGTCGCACCTTCGCCTGCGAACGCGTGCGCGATGCGGCGGACGCTTGCATCACGAACGTACCGCTCATGAGGAACGCGACGAAGCACAGAGAGCCGACGACGGTGTACGGGCGCATAACGAGGGAGAAGGGAAACAAGGAAAATATATTTTAAACAAAATAAAACTATTTGCAACCCCTCCTCCCTCGTCACACTCTCCCCTATACTCCACCCCCATGACACAACCTGATTCATCATCCCAACGCCCCCCGCTGCGCGCCAAAAGCATCGTCATTCTGGATTTTGGCGGACAGTACGCGCATCTCATCGGACGGCGCGTGCGCGAATGCGGAGCGTATTCGGAGATTCTCCCGCCGGAAACACCTCTCGCAGCGCTCCGGGATGCCGCAGGGATCATCCTCTCCGGCGGTCCGCAGAGCGTCTATGATACGGACAGCCCGCAGGCCGATCCCGGCATTCTGGAACTCGGCATTCCGATCCTGGGACTGTGCTACGGACTCCACTGGATCGCACAAACACTGGGAGGAGAGGTGAAACCGGGCAAGGAGAAGGAATACGGGCACACCCGGATCACGACCGTCCATGGCGGCGGCGCGCTGCTGCAAGATTGCGGCGGCGAATGTGTCGTATGGATGTCCCACGGTGATGAGGCCGTGCGTTTGCCCGAAGGATTCTCCCCCATCGCAACCAGCGACAACTGTGCGCATGCGGCCTTCTCCGACGAGGACAGGAAGATTTTTGCCCTGCAATTCCATCCGGAAGTCGCGCACTCTCAGCACGGGTCGGACGTGCTCAAGCGATTCGTCGCACTCACTGATCACGCTCCGTGGTCCGTCGAAAACTATGCGCGGCACGTCGGGGAACAAATCATCGCGGAAATCGGTGATCGACGCGTCTTCATGCTTGTTTCCGGAGGCGTCGATTCCACGGTCGCCTTCACGCTGCTCAATGAAACCATCGGCTCCCACCGCGTGCAGGGACTCCTGATCGATACGGGGCTGATGCGCAAGGATGAAGTGCGTATGATCCGCAACGCCTTCGATGTGCTGGGCATCGATAACCTCCACGTCGTCGACGCATCCGAGGAATTCTTCCGCAATCTCGCAGGAATCACTGAACCGGAAGAAAAGCGTCGTATCATCGGCGAGACGTTCCTCGCCGTGCAGAAGCGTGAGAGCGATGCGATGGGTCTGCGGCTGGAAGAAGGATGGATCATGGGGCAGGGAACCATCTACCCCGATACCATCGAAACGGGCGGCACCAAACACGCCGCCACCATCAAGACACACCATAACCGCGTGGAAGCCGTGCAGAAAATGATCGAGCAGGGTCTGGTGATCGAGCCGCTCAAGGAACTCTACAAAGATGAAGTGCGGCGACTGGGAGAAGAACTGGGACTGCCGCACGCACTGGTGTGGAGACATCCCTTCCCCGGCCCGGGCCTGGGAGTCCGCATCCTCTGCGCCACGGAACCCTTCGACCCGTCCTTCGACGCAACGGGCGTTCCCGTCCCACATTGCGCGCTTCCCGTCCGATCCGTCGGCGTCCAAGGGGACGGGCGGACGTACCGTCATGCGCTCGCTCTGTTCGCGGATACTCCCCTGCAGGTCACCGAAGAGTACCGGCGTCTTGCGACGAAGATCCCCAATGCCATCCCCGCCTTCAACCGCGTGCTGCAGTGCGTCTCCCATCCCACTGCGCAACCATTCGTCTTCACACCCGGCACCGTCACGCCGGAGCGCGCACTGCTCCTGCAGGAAGCGGACAACATCGTGGATGAGGAGATGCGACGGGCGGAGCTCTACGAACACATCTGGCAATTCCCCGTCGTACTGCTCCCCTTTGGAACACGGGAGGGCGGACAGTCGATCGTCCTGCGTCCGATCCAATCACAGGAAGCGATGACCGCGAACGCCGTCGCGCTGCCTGCCGAAGTGCTGGATCCCATGGTCAAGCGTCTGCGGGCGCTCCCGGGAATCGATCTTGTATTTTTGGATTTGACGAATAAGCCTCCCGCAACAATTGAGTGGGAGTGAGGAGAAAGAGAGAAGAAAACCAAACTTGACTTTAAAGAGAGAGGAGATAGGATCACTGGCCACTTCGGGAAACTGAAGTGGAATGATCGGGGTAGCTCAATTGGGAGAGCGCTTGGATGGCATCCAAGAGGTTAAGGGTTCGAGTCCCTTCCCCATCACTCAACCGCCTGCACCTTGTGTGTCAGGCGGCTTTTTCGGCAAATGGGAGGTCCGCGCGCAGGGGGGTGTAGGGGAAGCCCCGCATCGAAATGGCCTGCGAGCCGTTTTCGACTGAAGCCTTGGAAGGAGAAAACGGCGAAGCGCGGGGCGGGCGGGTCGCCGTTGCGCGCGGTTGCGTTTTGGCTCCACCTTTGTCGCAATGGACAAAGGTGGAAAAGAAAAGGAATCAAATGCAATAATCAATCCTCAAAAGTACTGCTTATCGTTATACTCATTGTCCTATGGAATCCGATTCACTGACGGAGGAGCAGCTGCAGGAGTGTGTCCGGCTGGCGCAGGAAGGCGATAGCGAGGCCTTCGGCCGTCTCTACGATCACTTCTTCGCATCGATCTACCGGTACGCCGCCTTCCGGCTGCCGCGCGAAATCGCGGAAGACACCGTGAGCGACGTGTTCGTGAAAGCGTGGGAGAAGATCCACACCTACCGTCCGCGGAAGAATGTCCCGCTGGGAGCGTGGCTCTTCTCCATCGCGCGGCGCTGCGTCATCGACACCTATCGTTCGCGACGGGGATGTGAGGAAATCTCCGAAAGCCTTCCGGACACCGACACCCTTAACCGTACGGAGCACCGCCTGGAACAAGGGGAATTGCTGCAAGTGGTACGCAATGCTCTGGACAGTCTGCCCCGGCGCTACCGGGAGGTCCTCCTCCTCTCGTACATCGGTGAACTGCCCCACAGGGACGTTGCACGGGCACTCCATCTCTCGGAGGGAGGAGTGCGTATCCTCAAAATGCGGGCATTGCGCAAGCTGGAAACGGCCCTTCCGCCGGAATTCAGGTCAACCGAACGTAACACCGAGACCGGAACATCGTTTGCACAAGCGCAAGAATGACACCCCTTCCCTCCCTGCACCGGCTCCGCCAGACCCTGGACCCTGCGGAAGACGCACGGGACCGCGTGCGGCAGGACGTCATGCGGCGCATTCGACAACCCGCGTCCGCAGATCTGCTCCAACGCGTGCGCTCGCTGCTGCAGCCATCGGATGCTCTGCGTCTCCGGCTGCGCGCACCGGTGATGAATCGCCTCGTCTCCACCCCCGCTCGTTTCTCCTACCGCTTCCCCAAGTGGGTCGCGGCATTCGCGCTGGTACTCATCGGGCTGCGTACCGGTCCGCTCCTCTTCCTCGCTCCGCAGGGCATCGCCCGCTCTTCCGTCATGATTCTCCCGACACAGGGCGACGTGCTGCTTTCGCTGCAGGGCATGTGGCAACCGATTGCGGAAGAAGTGGAACTCACCGAAGGAGTCAGCATCCGCACGGGCAACGGCGAAGCCACCATCCTCCTCCACGACGACGGCACCATCCGTCTTGCTCCCCACACGACCGTCACCCTCCACGATGTCTCCGACCGGCCTGCACCCGGCATCGGCAGCCCCACGCTCACTCTCACCGCCGGCGGCATCTGGCTGCAAGGCTTGCTGCCCGTGCATCTGCGAGGCATCGAAGTGGTCACCCCCGGCGGACATGTCATCGTGCATCGCGGCAGTGTCTCCCTCGTAGCCGAAGCGGAGCGATCGACACACATGCGCGTCTGGGACCGAACTGCTGTGATCGTCCGCGACGGGGAACAACGGACGCTCCTGGCAGGCGAGCAAATCACGATCGGAGAACGCTCCTCCCACCCCATCGCTCCCGCAGACTACGAAGACCCCTGGGTGAAACAGAACCTCGATCGTGACGCGGTGCACCAACGGGAAATCGCACAAATGCAGCAGGAACGACGTGCCTCCCGGGCAGGCATCCTCCCCACATCCGCCTTGTATCCCGTCAAACGCGTCGCGGAAAAAGTGGATGTCCTCCTGACCTTCGGCGCCGATTCCCGCGTACGAAAACAAATCGACAACGCATCCACCCGCTTGGACGAAGCCGCCGCACTCATCGCCGAGGGGGCATCGGGCGCGACGACGCAGCTGACGGAATACCGAGAACAGCTGGTGGCGGTGGCGAGCGCCTCCGGCACGGACCTCGCACGCGCAATGCTGGACCGGGAGTTGGAGGAGGCCAGCGCGGATCTCGCAGCCGCTCTTCCCGCCGACGAGCTCTACCTCCTGAAGCGCACGGTGCTGGAGACCTCTGCGGAACTCTCGGACGGCGCCATCAAGGAGCAGGACGTGGAGAGCATGCTGCTGGTCGACAGTCTCAACAGTCTGCGCCAGACCATCGCCCTCGGGAATACGGAGGACATGCGGGACATCTTTGACGCGCTGCAGCCGTCACTGAACATGCTCGATCTGTCCGAGGAGGACGGCGGATTGCCGGAAGACACCCGGAAGGAAATTCTTGCGCTTCTCGCGGACACCGCTCAGTCCCTGCAAGCACAGGAGGCACAGGAAAGCGGCACCGGAACGCTCATCGCAGATGTCACGGAGAAGCTCTCCTCCTTCCTCCCGGATGCTGCGCCGCAGCGTGCCGCCCCGATCACGCCGGAAGAAATCGATGCCCTGCTGAGCGGCATTCTCACGCGCATCGAAATCTACGATCTCCCCCGCTCACGGTACAATCAGTTGCAGTACGAGTTGGACAGAATCAAGGGTCATCCGGCGGAAGGATCGATCCTGCGACGACTGCTACGCGGACTGGAGCCCGAGTTGGCCCGGTACGTTCGTCCGGCGATCGAGGAGCTCAGCGACCGGGTGAAACGTGAAGAGTGATGTTCCTCTCGGGTACTGTGAGACTGGGTGCGTGCGATGGGACGCCAGGCACTTGGCTTCGCTGCTTCCTTGACAATTCCTCCCCCTTTTCGCCACACTCCCCCGTACCTATGTACGAGATCACCGACCTCAAACCCGGCCGCGCCATTCAACTCGACGGAGAACCCTTCGTCGTTCTCTCCTCCGTGTTCGGCCGCAAGAGCCAGAGCAAAGCCAACATGCAGTGCAAGCTCCGAAACCTGAAGACCAACGCAGTCGTGGCGCGCAACTTCCAGGGAAGCGAGAAGATCGAACCGGCGGACGTGGGCTACCGCAAGGTGCAGTACCTGTACAACGACGGTGCGAACTACACCTTCATGGACCTGGAATCCTACGATCAGTTCGAACTCTCCACCGATGTCATCGGAGACGCGGCGGGCTATCTGGTGGAGGGGAACGAAGTGGACGCGCTGATGTTCGAGGATGCGCCCATCGGCATACAGTTGAAAGCGACCGTCGATCTGAAAGTCGTGGAAACGATTCCGGGAGTGAAGGGCGACACCGCGACGGGGGGCAACAAGCCTGCGAAACTGGAATCGGGCATCACGGTGAACGTCCCGCTGTTCATCAACGAAGGCGACACGGTGAAGGTGAACACGGAGACGGGGTGGTATATGACCCGCGTCAGCTGAGCGGCATGCAGCGTGCGCCTTTCCTTCTGCTGGCTCTCCTCCTTCAGTCAGCCTGCACGATTCCGGCGCCCCGCGAGGCAATCTCATCACCGACTGCGGACGAAACCGATGCGGCGTTCGTTGCATCAGAACGCACCGTCGATGCATTTACCGGCTCGACGTTGGAGGAACGCATGCTCCCCTCGGGCATGCTGGAAATCGGCCATCCGCAGGCCCCGGTGGCATTCACACTCTTCACGCACCACTCCTGCGCGTACTGCAGAACCTTCGATGCCATGCTGACGGACCGCATCCTGACGGAATTCGTGGAGCGCGGACGCGTCCGCCTGACCGTCGTGCCCGTTCCTCTGCAGAAGTATCCCGAGAGCACAGAGCAGATGCTGCTCCTCTCCTGCGCGACAAAGCAGGGAAAAGGCTGGGCGATGCACCGCGCGCTCTTTGACGGACAACCATCCGAGGAGCGACTGCGCGCCATGGAGATTGATGGTGATGCTCTGGAGACCTGCACAGCATCCTCCGACAACGACCGGCTCCTCCCACCAAGCACCGTCACCCTCGTCCCGAGTTACGCGATCAACGATACGCTCTACACGGGCCTGCCGGAATGGCCGGAATTGCGGGGGCAAATCAACGAGGCGCTGTCGCGGTGATGCGCACCAATTTGAGTCGCGCCGCCTTGCCAGAAAGAATGCACACGTGATGGGTGCTCACGCCAAACGCTTCCGCGAGCAGTTTGCAGAGCGCCTTGTTCCCCTTGCCGTCCTCCGCGGGCGCCGCAAGGTCCACCTTGATGCTGCCATCCTCCAACACACCGGTCACCCGCGACTGCGCCGCATGCGGCCGCGCCCGCACGAGCAGTTCAATCTTTCCCTCGGCGGATAAACGTGATTGCAGTGCGCAGAACATGAGAACAGTCTACCACTGAATTCCCTCTCCTCACCCCCGCCTCTCTCATTCTCATGGCTAATCGCTCCTGGCTAACCACTCATCTCCTTTCTCCACTTCTCAATTTCCTTGTGATGACCCGAAAGCAACACATCAGGAACCCGCATCCCGCGGAATTCCTCCGGCCGCGTGTAGTGCGGATACTCCTTTTTGCGACCCAGTGAAGCGGAAAAACTCTCTTCCTGCGCCGATTCCTCTTTCCCGAGGACCCCGGGAATCTGCCGTGCCACGGCATCGATCAGCACCATTGCGGGCAGTTCGCCGCCCGTGAGCACATAATCCCCGATGCTGATTTCTTCATCGATCCAACCGCCGTCGATGATGCGCTGATCGATCCCCTCGTAGTGTCCGCACAAGAGGATCAGCCAATCGCGCTTCGCCGTCTTTTCGACGTTCGCCTGTGTCAGGCGTTTGCCACGAGGAGAAAAATAGATCCGATGTGGAGTTTTGAGTTTTGAGTGTTGAGTGTTGAGTTTTGACGTCCGAATCCCGAAGTCCGAATCCCGAATCCCTTCAGTCCGTCCTTCCTCCGTCACCTTCTCAATCGCTTTCACAACCACATCCGCCCTCAGCACCATCCCCGCCCCGCCGCCGTACGGCCGATCATCCACCTGCTTGTACGTGCCCGTCCCAAATTGCCGCAGATCATGAAAGTGCACGTCCAGTAAAGACGTTCCGTCGGAACGCGTCTCCCGTGCCCGCTGCAGAATGCTCTCCGTCAGAGGACCCGTAAACATTCCCGGGAAGAGCGTGATGACGTCAATGCGCATGGCGATATGGTACACCCCGGCACATCTCGTCGGAATGCGCGAGAACTGGCGAAGCCGGACCGATGCGCATGGGGGTGTACTACGGAGATGCTATGCAGGACTATCCTCCGACACAGCCGCTCTGTCCTCCGGTATCTCCTTCACAGGTCCATCCGGATGCAGCAACGCTTCTGCGCGCCGCAAAAGGGGGCGATACGCATCCCCTCCCTGCGCACGACGGATGCGCGACTTGAGCATGGTGTACAACGTTCGCAGAATGCGGAATTGAAAGGAGGAAAGGCGGAGTAATCTTTTTTCGTAGAGACCAAGTAATTGTTCCAGAGTCTTCGCAATCGCAGGTGGCTCATCTTTTATCTGTACGATTCTTTCAGCGACGCGCAGCAGATTCTCCGGAATATGTCCTTCCGCCGCTTGCGCACTTCTCCGACGTCCGGTCGAGCGAAATCGTGCCTGCAGTTTACATTTTTCAATCGTCCATTCCCCATCATCAATGAGTTGCATGGCCTGCACGATGACCTTCCACGGAATATCACGTTCTGCTAATTGCCCACCATGGTGCAACCGACGAAGAAGAGTATCGAGATGGGGATCGCACCGACAATCCACCAATCGTTCCAATTGTTCTCGTACCCACACTTGACGCTCCTCCAGTGCATTAACATGCCGTACGCCCTCATGCCATCTCCGTAACAAAGAAGGTGATATTCTTCCCACTGCAACACAATGTTCCAGAAGAAGCTCGACTGTCTTGCGTACGGTCGTATCGTTACCGGTGACACCTGCGGCGCGTGCCAGAGTAGCAAGCGTTTTCAGGCCGACATTTCGCTTCACTCCTTCACAGAGTATGCCCAGGAGTGTGTCATGTGCGATGGCAGCATTCACCTTGCTCTGCAGAAGGGGATGTGCCGATGCCTGAGAACCGGTGTCTGCCGAAGAATCCAATGACATGAATACCCATTATTAATTAAATATTTATTATGTCAATTGCCCATCATCCCCCTCACACCAACCTCCCCATCAACCCCCCGATGTCGTACGGCGTGACTTCATCCACGAGTCGCGTCTCCCTCCCCTCCCGGCTCCTGAGCCGTTCGTAGAAATTGGGAATAGTAACGTTTTGATAGAGGACGCCCGTCGCGATGGAATCGGACGTATCGATAGCCAATTGCCGCGCGCGGTTGAAATCGGACGAATCGTGGTTCTTTACCTCCCTGCAGTGCGCCAGCAAATACTCATGCGTCGCGAACTTATTGTAGGTGGGACACGCCTGCAGAATATCGACGAAAGCAAATCCCCGGTGCCCGATGGCTTGCTTGATCACACGCGTCATCTGCGGGATATCGCCGCTGAAGGTGCGGGCGACGAATGTGGGCTGCAGGGAGAAGATGAAATCCATGCTCGGGAGCGTCGCTTCGGGAATGCCGTTGGGGGAGGCGTTCATCCGCACCCCCTGCTTCGTGAGCGCACTCGCCTGTCCCGTGGTCAGACCGTAATTCCCGTTATTGTGCAGGAGAAAGACGATGGGATAGTTGGAGCGAATGGCATGGACCAGATGTCCGACGCCTTCCGAAAAACTGGCGCCGTCACCGCCGAACGCCAGAACGGGCATATCCATGCGCGCGAGCTTGGCGCCCGCCGCGAAGGGGATCACGCGGCCGTGGAGTCCGTGGAAACGGTATCCGTCGATCTTGTCACTCATGTTCCCATGACACCCGACATCGAAGCAGAGCAGCGTTTGCCAAGGATGAATCTGAAGCTCGACCAGCGCGCGCTTCACCGCGGTCCAGATGCCGTAATCGCCGCAACCATCGCACCAGGTACAGGCGTTTTCCGAGGCATAGTCCTGCATCGTGGGGAGGGAGCCGGTGGTGTCCAATGGTATAGACATGGAATTGGGGATTGGGATTGGGGATTGTTCGTTCGTTATTTCGTTACTTCGTTATTTCGTAACTCATCACTCAAGACTCATCACTCATAACTTCGCACGTATCGCCGCAGCAAGCTCATCTCTAAAGAACGGCCTCCCGTCGTACTTCAGAATTTTCTCCGTGATCTCAATGCCCGTTTCCTGGCGCAGCAACCTGCCCAGCTGCCCCTGCGCGTTGCCTTCGATGAGCACGATCTTCCTCGCTTGTTTCGCGAGACGTTCGAAGCGATCGGTTTTGAGCGGCCAGAGCCAGGAGTAGTGAAGGAAACCGATCGAGTCTTGAGTGTTAAGTCCTGAGTCCTGAGTCACATCAAGAAGGGCATCCAAGATGGCTCCTTTCGACGAACCCCATCCGACAATCAGAATATCAACCTCCGGCACATCATCACTCACAACTCGTAACTCACGACTCACAACTTCATACAAAACCGGTTCCGGCAGCGCAGCCTTCATCGCCTTCATTTTGCGCAATCGCTTGTCCATCTGCGCTCCTGCATTGTCCGCGGATTCCTCCACCGATCCGTCACCGCGATGCTCATCGGCCTGCCCCGCATAGGTCGCGGCGTGACTGCCGGGCAGCCAGCGGGGAGAGACGCCGGTGGCGGCGGTCGGATCGTACCGATCGGCAGACTGCAGCGATGCCAGAGCGGCGGGATCCGTCACCAGTCCCCGAGAGAGCGTCGGCGCAGCCGCGGCAAAGGGTTCCTGCGTGAAGATGCCTTCGGCAACGTGCTTGTCCGTGAGAACGATGACGGGCGTCTGCAGTGTCTCGGCCGTATTGAATGCGTCGTTCATCAGCGAGTACGCGTCGTTTGCATCACTCACAGCCAGGACTCCGCGAGCGAATTCTCCGTGACCGCAGTGGATCGCCATGTGCAGATCGCCCTGCGCCGTCCACGTGGGAAGTCCCGTCCCGGGCCCCGGCCGCTGCGCCAGAATGAAGAGTGCAGGATTCTCCGCAATCGCGTTCATGGAGAGCGTTTCGGTCATCAAATCAAATCCTCCGCCGGACGTGGCCGTCGCCGCGCGCGTGCCCATGAACATCGCCCCGCTCATCATCTGCGCCGCCGTGATCTCATCCTCCGCCTGCTTCACGAGGATCCCGGTCTCATTCTGCAGATCAGCGATGACCGTGAGAAGTGGCGACGCCGGCGTCATCGGATAGCTGAAGAATGCGCGCATCCCCGCCCGCACCAACCCCAGCCCCATCGCCTGGCTCCCCGACAGAAGCAACCGGTCCTTCCACCGCGCGTCAGCGGGAGGAAGTGCAAACGTCAGATCCGGTACCTGTTCCTCGCGCGCACGGATGCCGGCATCAATGGCGCGCATGTTGGCGGCGAGCACATCTTCCTTCCGCGCATAGCGCTCTTTGACCATGTCCGCGAGCAGAGCGCGATCCTCCCCGAACATCGACCACGCAAACGCAGCGAGCACCACGTTGCGTAGAAGCGGCGTCCCGCCGATATCCCGCAGGAGAGCGTGCACCGGCACCGCAACGACCCGCAGGTTCCGCTCAGCGATCCACGCTTGCTGCGCGGAGGAAAATTTCCATCCTTCCTGATCGTGCAGGACAATGCCGCCGGGACGCATGTGCTTGAGATCGTGCTCGAATCCGTGGTGATTGAGCGTGAGAAGCAGGTCGGTCTGCGACACGCTGCTGCCGATGAAACGGTCGGCGATATCGATTTGATAGCGACTGTGCCCCCCTTTGATGAGTGACATGTACTCTCGATACGCAAACACGCAACGACCGGAACGCTTGCACGCCCGGGCGAGGATGCCGCCGACGGAATCGATGCCCTGCCCCTGCGCGCCGGTAATGGTGACCGCGACGGATGACATGAAGACGGAGAACGGGAGAAAATCGATTCCTTCTTTGCACAAGAGGAGATCGCGTTCTACTCTAGCAGCAATCTCTATCCCTGTTCACCACTGTTTCCATGAAACTGAACGCACTTTTCCGTCGCGCCGTCGAAATCGGCATGGACGCCGATCCCCGCAGTAAAAAAGAGTTGGAAAAAATCCTGAAGAAACAGGCGGAACGAGCAAAAAAGCTGACGGGAAAGGAAATGGACCTCTTCGACGACGAGCGCACATGGAATCCGTACGGTGACTCTCGGATCATCGCGGGGACGGGAGAGGAAGAGGTGCAGAACCTCATGATCGGCATCGATGTGGAAACGCCGGAATTGCTGCTGGCCGACCGCTTGCGGGAGAAGGGAGTGAAGATCGATTGCATCATGACGCACCACCCGGAGGGCCGCGCGCTGGCGGATCTGGATAAAGTGATGCCGCTGCAGGTGGATCTTCTGGCGCAGTGCGGCGTCCCGGTCAACCACGCCGAAGGACAGATGAAGCCCCGCATGGACCGCATCTGGCGCTCCATTCACGCCGATAACCTCTTCCGCACCGAACGGGCGGCGGAACTGTTGAAGTTCCCGATGTTCGGTTGCCACACCGTGAGCGACAACTTGGTGTGGCGCTTCATGGAGAAGACTATTTGCGCGAAGGAATTCGATGATCTCGGCGCCATTCTGCAAGCCATTCTGGATATCCCCGAGTACGCGCAATACGCGAAGAAGGGCAACCCGCCGATCATCGTGAACGGATCGGAGCGATCACGCCCCGGGAAGATCGTCGCGACGGAATTCACGGGCGGCACCAACGGTCCGGAGGAGTATCTCGCGGAGCAATCCCAAGCGGGCGTCGGCACCATCCTCTCCATGCACGTGACGGAGAAGACGCTGGAGGAAGCCAAGAAGCATCATGTGAATATGATCCAGTGCAGCCACATCGCTTCGGATACGATCGGCATCAACCTGCTCTTCGACATCCTGCAACAGGAGGAGAAAGATCTGACGATTCTTCCGGTATCAGGCTTCATCCGTGTGGAGCGAACATAGCGGTAGGCCGCGATGACGCCGCATGGCAGAGAGACTGCGTCAGATGCCGACGCCGGATGTCCATGCCTCTTGTGCCGGATTCTCCCACTGTTTCTCCCGCGAGTTTGCATCCCGCGAGCATTGACATTTTTCTTCTTCAAACCTACATTCCGCCCACTTTCGCCCCCTCCACCCATGAACGAAGCAGTTGCTGCATCTGGCAGGACAAATCCCCACACCCACGTCACGCCCTTCGACCAGGTGCTCTCCCATGAAGAACACGAAGAAGCGCGAGTCAAAGCCATGATGGAGGAGTTGGAACGTACGGAGAAGGAAGCGCAGCAGGCGATGCGCGATGCCGAAGCAACCCAGGAAGAGAAACTCCGCGAGGAAGCAAGACTGCTGCTAAGGGAAGAGCGCGACGCGATCGGCAGAGAGATGGAACGACAGGAAGGAATCATGCAGAAAGAACTGCAGGCGCTGGAGGCGGATGCGCGGGAGCGGATACCCGAGATCGTGAACCGACAGGTGGAAACAGTCCTCTCCCCCGAGTTCCTCTCTCTCGCCGTTTGACCCATGGCAATCGTCCGCATGCAAAAAGTGGCCATTCTCGCACACCGCTCTCAGCGGGAGAAACTCATCGAGTATTTGCACGAGGAGGGTGTCATGGAGATTTGTGAAAGGAAACAGGCACCGGACATCGATCACACCGAAGTCAATTTCCGCATCGCGGAACTGCAATTTGCCATCCGGACCCTCTCTGCCGTTGCCTCGAAAGACATCCTTGCCCTGGCACATCGTCCGGCTCAACAGAGTGACATCACGCGCGCCGCTCTCCATACCGATGTTCGCGGCATCGTCGATCAACTCCATCGCCTTGCGGAGCAAGAAGCCGACGCACAGAAGATCATACAGGAATACACGGATCGCATCGCGATGCTGCGTTCCTGGACCACGCTGCCCTACCCTCTGCACGGTCCGGACCGGTCACGGTACGTGCGACGTATTCTCGGGACGCTGCCCGTGGCGCAGGCCCAAACTGTGCGGGACGACATCGCGAAGAAAGCCCCCCGTTCGCACATCGACCTCCTGGGGCATTCGGAGGAAGTGGCGAGCGCCGTCGCGCTGGTACACAGGGAAGAAGAGCACGCCTTCGAGGAAGTCGTGACCGCCCACGGTTGGACCACCGTCGTCCTGCCCGCCTGGGAAGGAACGGCAGCCGATCTGTATGAGGATGCGGTTGCCCGCCTGGAAGAAGCAAAAAGACACAGGGAAAGCATACGTGACGAACGCAAACAGCTGACGCTGGAGCTCCCGTCTCTGCTAAAGGTGGAGCGGTACGTAGAGTGGCTTGCGGATAAGCAGTCCGTCCGTGAGTCGATGGGCGCGACGCTGAGCACCGTCACACTCCTCGGATGGGTCCCCAAAAAACTCATACCTCACCTGGAACGCCGTTTGCATCGCATTTCCCCGGCAATTGCAGTGCTGCGCATGAAACAGGAGGAGAACGAGGAAGCGCCGATCCTCCTGAAACATCTGCCGTTCATCGCACCGTTCATCAGCGTCACGGCGCTCTACGGCCTGCCTCGTCCGACGGACATGGATCCCACACCCGCTCTCTCTCCGTTCTTCATTCTCTTTTTCGCACTCTGCCTCACGGACGCCGGCTACGGTTTGGCGCTCGCCCTCATCTTCGGTATCGCACTCTGGAAGATGAAGAAATCCGTCACGCAGGCGCCCCTCCTCTGGCTGCTGTTCTTCAGCGGCATCGTTTCCATGTTCGTCGGCATCCTCTTCGGGGGATACTTCGGCCTCACGCCGCAGCAGGTGCCCGCGGCTCTGACCACGATGACGCCGACGGGCGAACTGTGGTTTAAGGGGCAATTCTGGAATCTCTCGCAGCAAACGGGCGTGACCTTCCTGCAAAACCTCGCGCTGGCACTGGGACTGACGCACCTCTTCCTCGGCATGTTCCTGGCAGGATTCCACAAGTGGATGCACGGGAAAAAAGCCGAAGCGTTCTGGATGGATTTCTCCTCGCACATCCTCCTGGGAGCAATCATCTTCCGCTTCATGGCACCGGCCGAACTGCGGGACATCGCGCAATACGTTTTGTACGCGGGCGTGGTACTGGCACTCTGGGGAAAGGGCTACGGGAATGCGTGGTATCTGCGCCCCGTCATGGGCGTAATCGGCCTGCTGAACTTTGCGATCAGCATGCTGTCGAACGGACTCAGTTACCTGCGCATCCTGGCACTCGGGCTCGTCACCGGTGCCATGGCGCTCGCGGTGAATCAAGTCGCGGTGGAAATGAGTAAATTCTTTCCCGCATGGCTTGCGATTCCCGTCATCATCGTCATCTTCCTCGGCGGACACCTCGTCTCCATCGCCCTTAATACGCTCGGCAGCTTCATCCATTCCGGCCGTTTGCAGTTCATCGAATTCTTCAGTCAATTCTTCGAGGGCGGCGGTCGCCCCTTCGCGCCTTTCCAGCGCTCCTCCTAGTGCGTTTCTATACGGCGGAGTCCTCAGACGAAGCCGATTACTCTCTTTACCTCCTTTCTTCCCTTCCTATGAACAAGTATACGTCCCTCGCGGCACTGGCGGCATTCGCCACTCCCGCACTGGTCTTCGCACAGGATGCCGTGCTACCGGAAACCGTCGCCTCCGCAGCCCCCTGGGGCCTGATGTTCGCTTTCTTCGGTGCCGGCATGGCCACGTTCCTCGCGTGCATCGGATCGGTCTTGGGAGTGAGCATGGTAGGCCAGGCAGGTTCCGGGCTCATCTCCGAGAAGCCCGATCTCGCCGGCAAAGTGATCACGCTCGCCGTGCTCCCGGGCTCCCAAGGTCTCTACGGCATGGTCATCTCGCTGCTCTTCATCTTTAACTTCGGCCCCGTCATTTCCGGCGAGGTGCCGCTCTCCATGGCACAGGGTCTCATTCTCCTCGCTACGTTCCTGCCGGTCGCCGTCACCTGCTTCACCTCCGCGCCGTACCAGGCCAAGGTCTGCACTGCCGGTCTCCACATGCTGGCCAAGGACGGCAGACTCGCGGGACGCGTCATCACGCTCGCCGCACTCGTGGAGACGTACGCCCTCCTCGGATTCCTGATCTCCTTCTTCCTGCTCAATTCCTTCCGCGGTTCCATTCTCGGATAGTGATGAGTTGTAAGTTATGAGTTATGAGTTATGAGTCCCGAAGTCCGAATCCCGAATCCCTCGTCCCTAGTCCTTCGTCCTCCTCTCTCCCATGGCCCTCCAAGACATTCTCGACGCCATCGTCTCCGACGCAAACCGGCAGATCGCCGACGCGCGGACAGCCCACCAAAAGCGCCTCTCGCAACTGCGGGAGGAGAGTGATCGTCGCCTGGTGAAGAAGAAGCAGGACATCAATGCACAACGTGAGGACAAAAAACGCCAAATGCACATGAAAGGAGAAGCGGCCATGACCGTACACCGTCGCAACGCCCTGCTCTCCACGAAGCGCGCCCTGCTCGACCATGTGTACGCGGACATCGAGCGGCAACTGGCGCAACAGCCCCCCGCGAAGATCAAGCCGCTCCTGCAGGGTCTCTTGGCGCACATTCATGGAACGGGCGTCATCCGCCCCGCGAAAGCGCACGCCGCTCTGCTTGCGGATCTGCTCAAAGGTAACGCGCGTCTGACGCCGGGTGAACCGCTCCAGACCTCCGGCGGATTCGTGTTTGTTTCGGAAAAGGAGGAACGCGACTGCACGTTTGCCACCCTCGTCAACGATATTCTGCGGCCGCAGACGGAAGCCGCCGTCGCCGGGCAACTCTTTCCGCCCCTCTCCTGATGCTCCGCACTTCCGCCGTTCTCGGCCAGCACTTCGCGTTCGCTCACGGACGCTCCGGCGTGCTGCAGCTCTCCCTCCTGACGCAGACCGATCTCGATCGGCTGCTGGGGGCGCATGATCGCGCAGAAGTGCAGACCATCCTGTCGGACCTTCCCTTCACCAAGCTTCTCGATCAATCGCAGCGCAATCCCGACCATGTCATTGCGGCACTCGGTGCCTGGGTGCGCACGGAAGTTGCTGCGATGGTGCCGGAGCACAAGCGTGCTCCGTTCGATATTCTCTGGTGGAAAGGGGATGCCCCGCTGCTCGCCGCGCTCCTGAAGGAACGGCTGGGTCTGACGTCCGACATGAGCCGCAGGCCGACGCCGTCCGTCACCGCCCATCCTTCCGATGCCTGGGCACGACTCGTGTTGGAAAGTGACCCGCACGCCCTCCCCGCGGAGGAAACGGCATTCGTGCAGGAGATGATCGCCTCGCAAGCGTCAGATCCCGCAGAAATCGATGAGCGCGTCTCCGTCTTCAGAATGGAAAAATCGCTCCGATTGGCGGAGCGCAGCGGGAGCATTCTTCTCCTGCGTTTTGTGCGCCATGCCATCGATGTGCGCAATATCCGTACCGCTCTGCGCCTCGTCGCAGGCTCTAAGGACGCGTCGCAGATGCTCCCGGGCGGCACCATCGATCCGAAAGATCTCAGAGGAATCAACGGCTCGATCGCCTCACTCGTGCGACGCTCCGGCTTCTATGCTCTGGCCGACAGGCTGGAAGCACCTGGAATCACCGGATCGGACATCGAACAGGCGCTCAGTGCCATCCGCGCGGAAGACATCGAGCTCCTCTGGAACCATCCGCTCACCATCGAACCCGTCTTCGCATTCGCCGCCGTCGCTCTCAACCAGCTCTCCCTCCTGCGCGCCATCCTCATCGGCAAGCTAAGCGACCTCTCCCCTCAGGAAATCAAACGGCTCTTACCCCCCTTCCTCTCCGCCACCCGCTACTCTTCATGATGTACCGCATCGCCATGATCGGCCCCCGCGATACCATTGCGGGATTCACCCTGCTCGGTGCGGAGGTAGTCCCGGTAGAGGACGGCACACAGGCTCTGGAGGCACTCATCCGCCTGAAGCGCACCATGCAAACCGATGAGCACGGCATCGAGCGCAATGCCTACGCCATCCTCTTCGTCACCGAAGACCTGCTGCAGAGCATCGGGGCCGACGACCTGCGTAAGCTTGCGCGCGGAGCACTCCCTGCCATTATTCCTCTCCCCTCACATCGCGGCGCTACGGGTTTTGGCCCCGAGCGTCTGCGCACCATCGTGGAACGCGCCATCGGTAGCAATATTCTGGGATAGTGATGAGTTATGAGTTATGAGTCCCGAAGTCCGAATCCCTAGTCCCTAGTCCTTAGTCCTTCCTCCCTTCCTGCCCTTCCTCACCTTTCTCACCTCTCTATGCCCACCGCCACCATCATCAAAGTCGCCGGTCCGCTCGTCGTCGCAGACAGCATGAAGAGCGCGAAAATGTACGAAGTCGTTCGCGTCTCCAAAGAGCGCCTCATCGGCGAAGTCATCGAGCTGCACGGCGATACGGCTTCCATCCAAGTCTACGAGGAAACCTCCGGCATCGGACCCGGGGAACCCGTGGAACTGACGGGACAGACGCTTTCGGTGGATCTTGCGCCGGGGCTCCTCACCTCCATCTACGACGGCATCCAGCGTCCGCTGCCACTCATCGAGAGAGAGGCCAAAAGCCCGTACATTACCCGCGGCATTTCCGTCCCCGCCATCGACCGCGCGCAAAAATGGACATTCGTCCCGTCGGTCGAGAAGGGTGCAAACGTTGTCAGCGGCGATATTCTGGGAACGGTGCAGGAGACGACGCTCATCGAACACCGCATCATGGTGCCTCCCGGCGTCGCGGGAACCGTCACGGACATCAGGAAGGGGTCATTCACCATTGAAGAAACCATCGCCGTGATCACTCCAAATCCCGAATCCCCAATCCCTCATCCCATTTCCGTATCCATGCTCCAGCGCTGGCCCATCCGCATTCCGCGCCCCGTCTCCGCCAAGGGCATCCCGACGACACCGCTCGTCACCGGCATGCGCATCCTCGATACCCTTTTCCCCATCGCCAAAGGCGGTGCCGGCGCCATTCCGGGCCCCTTCGGCGCAGGCAAGACCGTCACCCAGCAAAGCTTGGCCAAGTACTGCGACGCGCAGGTGATCGTCTACATCGGCTGCGGCGAGCGCGGCAACGAGATGACGGAGGTGCTGAAAGAATTCCCGCACCTCATCGATCCGCATTCCGGCGAACCACTCATGAAACGTACCGTTCTCATCGCCAACACCAGCAACATGCCGGTAGCCGCCCGCGAAGCGAGCGTCTATACGGGGATAACCATCGCCGAGTACTACCGCGACATGGGATACGACGTGGCGCTCATGGCCGATTCCACCTCCCGATGGGCCGAAGCAATGCGCGAAATTTCCGGCCGTCTGGAAGAGATGCCCGGTGAGGAAGGCTACCCCGCCTACCTCGGTTCCCGCACGGCGGGCTTCTACGAACGTGCAGGCACCGTCGACTGTCTGGGTGGTGATAAACGCAAAGGATCGCTCACCGTCATCGGCGCGGTGTCACCCCCGGGAGGAGACTTCTCCGAACCGGTCACGCAGAACACGCTGCGCGTCACCAAAGTCTTCTGGGCGCTGGATGCCAAACTCGCGTACCGCCGCCACTTCCCCGCCATCAATTGGCTGCAGAGCTACACGCTCTACGCCGATAACCTCGCCGACTACTTCGGCCGATCCGTCGCGGAGGAATTTGTGGAAAACCGCGAACGCGCCATGAAGATTCTGCAGGAAGAGAGCCGCTTGGAGGAAATCGTCCGCCTTGTGGGCACCGATGCCCTCTCGCCCCGGGAACAGCTCACCCTGGAAACGGCGCGCATGATTCGCGAAGACTTCCTCTTCCAGAACGCCTACGATCCCATCGACGCATATACCTCGTTGAAGAAACAGCACCGTCTGCTGCGTACCATCCTCACGTTCTTCGATCACGCGCTGCCCGTAGTGGAAGCGGAGGACTTCGATATGCACAAACTCCGCGCACTCACCGTCAAAGAACAGATCACCCAAGCGCACCTGATTCCGGAAGAAAACATGAACGACTTCGATACGCTTGATGCGACGATTCGCACCCAGATCGAAACCCTGCGCACGGGTGCGTGAGTGATGAGTTATGAGTTATGAGTCCCGAAGTCCGAATCCCGAATCCCCAATCCCCAATCCCCAATCCCCAACCCCTAATCCCCAACCCCTCCCATGTCCACCGCCTACAAGACCATCCGAGATATCGCCGGCCCGCTCCTCGTCGTCGAGGGCGTGGAAGGCGTCGCTTACGACGAGCTCTGTTCCGTGGAACTGTCCTCCGGCGAGCAGCGTTTGGGCAAAGTGCTGGAATCCCGCAAAGGACTGGCTGTCGTCCAGCTCTTTGAATCCACGCAGGGCATCACAACGGACGGCACCAAGGTGCGTTTCCTCGGTCGCTCCTTCGAACTGCCCGTCTCCAAAGATATGCTCGGCCGCATGTTCTCCGGATCGGGAACACCCATCGACGGCGGACCCGCCATCGTTCCCGATAGGAAACTCGACATCAACGGTGCTCCGATCAATCCTTTCACCAGAGATTTCCCGGAGGATTTCATTCAAACAGGCATCTCGACGATCGATGTGCTCAACACGCTGGTCCGGGGGCAAAAACTCCCGATCTTCTCCGGCGCCGGATTGCCGCACGCTTCCCTCGCAGCGCAGATCGCACGCCAAGCCCGAGTGCTGACCAAAGAGGAAGTCGAACGAGGAAGCGAACCAGATTCCAATGGCTCCACTTCCAATCCCCAATCCCAAGTCCCCAATCCCCAAGAAGGAAAATTCGCCGTCGTCTTCGGCGCCATGGGCATCACCTTCGAAGAGGCGCAGTACTTCAAGAAGGAATTTGAACGCACGGGCGCACTCTCGCGCGCGGTGCTCTTCCTGAACACAGCCGACAACCCGGTGGTCGAACGCATCGCCACGCCGCGCCTCGCCCTTACCGCCGCCGAATATCTGGCCTTCGAACTCGATTATCACGTCACCGTCATTCTCACGGACATGACCAACTACTGCGAAGCGCTGCGCGAAGTCTCCGCCGCCCGCAAGGAAGTCCCGGGACGCCGCGGCTACCCCGGCTACCTCTACACTGATCTTGCCACCCTGTACGAACGCGCGGGACGCATCCGAGGCAAGAAGGGCTCCATCACGCAAATCCCCATCCTCACGATGCCGGAAGACGATGTTACGCACCCGATCCCCGACTTAACCGGCTACATCACGGAAGGACAGATCCGTCTGGATCGCGGCCTCTTCCAACGCGGCATGATCCCGCCCGTCATCCCGATGGGATCGCTCTCGCGCCTGAAGGGCAAGGCCCAGGGAGAAGGCATCACGCGCGAGGACCACAGCGGCATGGACGCACAGCTCACTTCCGCCTACGCACGCGGGACGGAAATCCGCGAACTGGCCGTTATCCTCGGCGAGAGCTCGCTGAATGACACCGATCGCGCCTACCTGAAGTTCGCCGATCGTTTTGAGCGCGAATTCATCGCGCAGGGCGAACGTGAAAACCGCTCCATCTTCGACTCACTCGCCATCGGTTGGAACCTGCTCGCGGAACTGCCGCGGAGCGAACTGAAACGGGTGAAGCCGGCATACATCGAAAAATACCTTCCTACCTCCGCCTGACATACCCCGCGCCGTCCCCACCATCATCGGCGAATCCTGGACCTTCCTGCGCAAGCAACCTGCCGCACTCTCGGTCATGGGATTCTTTCTCTTCCTGCCGATGCTCCTCCTTGCACAGATTCCGCGCATGGAGGATGCGCTGCCCTACTTCCGGGCGCAGAGCACGGAATCCAATCTGGTCCTGCTGCTCTTGAGTATCGCTTTGAATGTCGTGACCGTCTGGGGATCCACGTGCGTGCTGCTCATCGCGAAACGGTTGCTGCAAGCCAAGGCCGGACGCACGCGCACGTCGCTGCGCGCCGTGTTCGCGCAGGCGGCGCCCTTCTTCCTGCCGTATCTCCTGACGAGCATCCTGCGCGGCATCATCGCGCTTCTCTGGGGCATCCTCTTCCTCCTGCCCATTGTCGGCATCATCTGGCAACTTGCCCCCGCAGTGCTGACTGCACCGACGCAGGAATCTCCCGCCACCATCCTGCCCTGGCTCCTGATCCTCTTGATTCCGCTCTTGGCAATGATCGCCTCCCTCGTCCGCACGGCCTTCTCTCCCGTACTCATTCTCCAGGAAGCCATCGCCTACCGACCCGCCCTGCGCAAGAGCAGTCAGATGATTCGCAAACGTTTTTGGCCAATCCTGCTGCAACTTGCAGTACTCGTTCTTCTGCTCTACGTCCCGGCACAACTCCTCATACTCGCTTCCCAAGCCCTCCTTGGATCCGCCTCCTCTGCGCTCGCGGTACTCGCGGATATCCTCGGCAGCCTGGCAAGTGCGATCGCAGGCACGCTGTATCTCATCAGTCTCACGCTCCTGTACGACAGGGAGCGACCGGTTCCCTTCGTCTCCAACTAAGACTATGGCTCTCCTCCGCGTCAATCCGACGAGAATGTCACTGATGGATCTCAAACGTCGCGCGAAGAGCGCGCAGCGCGGACACAAGCTGCTCAAGGACAAGCAAGACGGCCTCATGAAGCAATTTTTGCAGATCGTCCGCCGGGCAAAGGCAGTGCGCCGGAATGTGGAAGATGAATTGAGCGGAGCGTTCCGATCGTTCCTGCACGCATCGGCATGGATGAGTGACGCGGAGATGGACAACGCACTCGGAAGCCCCCGCGCCGTCACCCGCCTGACCGTGGACACCAAGACCGTCATGAGCGTGCGCATCCCTCTTTTCTCGCTGCAGCGAGAACGCACGGGCCGCGCGTACGGTTTCTCCATGACCAACGCACTGCTCGATGAATCCGTGGAAGCCTTCGAGCGCGTGTTTCCGCTCCTCATCGAACTGGCGCAGATCGAGAAACAAGCCGAAAACATGGCGATCGAACTGGAAACTACCCGCCGTCGCGTGAATGCGTTGGAACACAAAATGATCCCCGATCTGCAGGAAACGGTGAAGTACATCAAGATGAAACTGGATGAATCCGAGCGCGGCGCCATCGTGGGCACCATGCGGGTGAAGGCAAGCATCCAGGCGCAGGGAACATGACCCTCGGTCTCGTCCTCTCCGGCGGCGCCGCATACGGCATCACGAATGCAGGTGTACTACACGTGTTGGAGCTCGAAGGCATCCGGCCCGACTGCATAGCGGGGAGTAGTATGGGAGCGATCGTGGGGGCGCTGTACGCCTTCACGGGCACGACGGAGATCTTTGATGATCTCTGCGCCTCGCTGACACTGCGGAACGCCGCGCGCCTGAGCGATGCACCTCTCAGCGGCGGACTGCACGGCGGGCTCCTGCGTCAGAATCTGGAAGCGATCCTCGGTGCGACTCTGGGCGACGCACGCATCGGAGACTGCCGCATTCCCTTTCTCT
Organism: bacterium; assembly: GCA_029558515.1. GTDB lineage: Bacteria > Patescibacteriota > Gracilibacteria > Peribacterales > Peribacteraceae > JAKQEM01. The sequence goes on along the minus strand of JAKQEM010000039.1, from coordinate 37,584 downwards.
GCGTGGCTGCACAACTCACAAAGCCCATCGACTGGACCGGCATCCTGCGCCGTCCGGACTTCACCGAAGAAATCTTACGAAACGCCACGCTCCACGTATTCCCGCCAAAGACGCGGCTGATGGACGCGCTGCTGGCAACGAGCGCCATCCCCGTCCTCTTCTCGCCCATGGAGATCGACGGTGTCCAGTACGTCGATTTGGTGCACTTCGGCTCCATCCCCGCCCGCACCCTGCGCGAGCACCTGCATCCGGATATCGTCATCGGCACCGACACCAACCCCCGCTACCTCGCGCTGGAAAAAGTGCTGCCAAAGCCCTGGAAGGAATTCCTCTCCCGCGGGTATGAAGAACTGGAGAAGAGCCGGGCCGCCTGCGATCTCCTCATCACCCCCGTGATGCCTGCCGCCGTCTTCCGCTTCGATAAAGCCACAGCTTTTATGGATGCAGGGGAGAAAGCTGCGAAGGAGCGGATGGGGGAGATCCGAGCATTGCTGCATTGACCTTGCCTTGTTCCGCATCCTTCTATCTCATTATTGATTTCTCAGCCTTCATCATTCCATCCTTTGTCTGCCCATCGCCGTGCTATTTCAGATTGTATGCAATCCAACTGCCGATCGGCTTGCAGCCAATCGTGATAATGCGACATACATTGATCCGCACGCTCCAAACAATGCGATGAATACTTCCGAAGCTTCCGCACACTTGGCTCATCCATTTCCCCGCCACGGTTTTCGATCAAGTGATCTACTGCCAGCGCAAATCGATCAATCAGACTCATAAATAGTTTCCCCGACTGCAGAACAGCCTCTCGCCTTGTGATTTTCAATAGCATCTGTGAACAGCCTTCATTGATCTCTCCTGCCAGACAAAGAAGCCTTTTGATATTCAACGGCACATTGCCACACCCCTCCTCGAATTCCGATACGAAAGCATCAATGTCGCCCAATTCATATGCATCATCTAATGATTCCATACATGCAAATACATTATTTGCCTTGCACGCTCTCCACAATCTTCTTGAACGCCTCCGGCTCGTGGATGGCCATCTCGGAGAGCGTCTTGCGGTCCAGCTGGATGCCCTTCTTATGGAGCTGATCGATGAAGACGGAGTACTTGGTGCCAGATTCCCGCAACGACGCATTCAGACGGATGATCCAGAGGGAACGGAACGTGCGCTTCTTCTTCTTGCGATCGCGGTACGCATGCTGTCCGGCCTTGATGAGGCGCTCCTTGGCTTTGACGAAGGTGGTGTGCCCCAGACCCTGATACCCCTTGGCGAGGGAACGAATCTTCTTGTGCCTGCGATGTCGGACGATGCCGCGTTTGACACGCATATCAGAGGTGAGGCAAGAGGGATTTCAAGGTCTTCTGATTGGTGGGATGCACCAGAACGGTGCGATTGAGACGCTTCTGGCGTTTGCTCTTCTGCTGCAGAAGATGGCTGCGCCCATGCCGTTTGATCGCCATTTTACCCGATCCGGTGAGCCGGACTCGCTTCTTTGCGCCGCTGTGGGACTTCAGTTTGCCCATGTGGGCCGGGAGTATAGGGAAAAGAAGGAAGGATGCAAAGGGAAAATGACCAATGCCCCTCCTGCCCGCACCCAATCGACCTGTCTACCCCCTACTCCCTACCGCCTACAACCTACCCCCTACTTCCCCGTCGGCCGTACCACCGCGATGAACTGATTGCCCTGCATCCGAACATCCATCTCCACTTCCGCGACATCACTCAGGCTCGTAATGAGAGTCTTCAGCTTCTGGACGGCATACTCCTTGTTGGTGAGTTCTCGGCCCCGGAGTCGCACGGAAAATTTGACCATGTGGCGCTCCGCGAGGAATTCCCGAGCGCGATCGGCCAGACGATCCAAGTCATGCTTCTCCGTGCGAAAACCAAATCGCAGCATCTTCGTTTCGCTCTGCTTGCTATGCGCCTTCTGCTTCTTGTCCTTCTTCTGCAGTTGATAGAGGTAGTGTCCGAAATCGCTGATCTTCACCACGGGAGGCTCCGCCTTGGGAGAGACTTCGATGAGATCGGACTCAGCCGCCTGCGCACGCGCAATGGCATCGGCAATGGAAAGCGTCTCAGCCGTGCCGTCATCGGCGACGAGAAGCACGACCGGAGCGGTGATCTGCGCGTTCATGCGCGGACGCTTCTCAAGCGTTTTGACAGGTCGACCGTGAGAATGGCGCTGACGCAGGGGAGAGTGGGGAAAGAGTGTGTACGAAGAATCTACGAAATAGAGACGAGATGGTCAAGTGTTCCGGCGCAATCACCGCTGATGCGGCGTGCGTCCCGCAGCTTCCAGTGTGAAGGATGCTGTCATCCAAGGATCACTCACGCCCTCCATGCGCGCATCCGCGACGGAGAGAAACCGCACGGGCCACAAATGTCGTTCACGCAGCGCGGGTGCCAGATCGTGGAGGAGGGCGAGGCCGCTGCGTCGGGAAGGCAGATCCAGCATCGCGGTCAGTTCCTGCGCGAAGAGCGGCGCGGAAAGGGCTCCCAGCAACTGATCCTGATACGGACGGGGGCTGACCGCAAACCGCAGAAGATCGACGGAGAGGAACTCTTCCAGCGCGGTGATCGCCGCGGGATTCTGGTCCTCGGTGAGGGTGAGCAGTCGGCTGATGTCTTCTGGAGAGAGTAAATCGCTCACGGTGAGCATCCCCGCCGTGCGCAGGAAGGCAAACAGGATGTCCACCCCCTCCTCCGTCGCCGCCACGGTGAACGTCACGGGCACCGATTGCCACTCGCTCCCCCCGGCGGAGCGTTCCCGCGCCTCACCGACGGTCACGGTGGGAAACTCCCGCAGCACCGCAAGGTCCTGCAGATGTGAGAAGACAAGATCGAGAGTAGCCAACAACCGATCGAGAGCGGGCTCATCCGGAAGAACGCTGATGCGCAAAATCTCCTCTTCCGTGCCGGTACGAAGCGCCGCTTGCAGTTCCGCCGCATCATTCTGTTCCCGTAGGACCGACGCGCGCGCCTCGATCTGTCGCAGACGCAGAGCAGCCGGCAAACCCGTTCTCCGCATGGATGCCACTGCCTGCGCATGTGCGGAAAGGAGCAGGAAGGACAGAGTGAGGAACAGGACGGAGAGACTGAGGAGCGGCGCGCAACGAAGCCGGGAACAGCGGGAGAGGAGGCGCATCAGCGGAAGAGTGGAGTGAGGCTGAACGAGAAACGGAACGGCGAGTGGACGCCGATCTCAGGATCATCGATGCGGGAGAAAGGCGGATGCTCCATCTTCTCTACGAAGGACAGGCGCTCCACTTCCCCCAGGAATGCAGCGAGCACCGTCATGCTGCTTGCGCCCGCGCCCCGCACGTCTCCCGTCACCTGCACGCGCCGCTGCGACGCATCGAACGTCATCTCCTGCAACACAACGGCATCACCCGTCTGTGCGCGCACCGCGGCATGTCGCACCTCCCGACGCACTTCATTCAGGGAAGGCACCGCATACTTTTCCTGCTTCAGGACAGAGAAGAGAGCGTCCTGAAACGGGAGCACCAGCCGGATGCGCTCCGCCTCCATCGTCTGCAACTGAGCACGCAACGCACTCTCATTCGCCGCCATCTCACGGACCGTGAACGTGAAATCCCCCACGGCAAACTGCGTGAAACGCGGCAGAAGGATCGTCCACGACAGCGACAGTGCCCCTGTCAATACGACGGAAAAAAGCAGGAGCCCTCTGCTGAATGCGTGCAGGAAAGATCCTGAGACGGGGGCTGCCGGCAAAGTGTCTGTGTGAAGCATGAGTTTCCTCTTATTGTAGCAGAAATGAGAGATTGGAGCCAGATGGATGGGAATAACAGAATATCAGAGTAACAGCATAACAGTGGTTTGCTGAGCAAAACTCCCAATCCTGTTCCTATACTCCCTCCTGCAATGAGCACTCCTCGCCCATTCGACTCGTCGCTTCGCTTCTCGGCTGCGCTCGGCGCTACGAACGGACAGAGGATGACAATGTCGGAGGGGATCCGCGAACCACGGGGGGTGAAGAGGTGTTGCCCGGTATTTCCAAGCATGCAAACGATGCGATAGAGTGTTGTTCCGTCATGGAGTATCCCTACGCAGGCACGTCCGGAGGGGTTTTGGTTCGCGGTGGCTTCCTTTGCTTCTTTTCTGTGCGGCAGACAGAAAAGAAGGAAGTGTCCTCAATACACTTTTTTCAGATAGCACTCCTCGCAATAGACGATCTCCGGCCTTTCGGGTGCGTAGCTCGTCTCGATTGCCTTCCTGCACTTCATACAATTGCGTTGCCATAATTTCTGCGGATTGTGTCTCTTGAATCGAATGCGATGTCGCTCATCGGGATGAATGCGGGGTATGGGAATACGCATGTTCCGATAATATTCCAGTTCCTGTTTCTGAATTTTGAAGGGTCTTTTGGTCATCTCACACTCGATGGCCCAATTGAGAATATCGTCCGGGATATCGTTGATGGAATCGGGCAGTTGCACTGCGGGAATGATTCTATCGACCTTCGGCATCTCATCGGTTTGATCGCGCCACTTCCAGCCTCTTTGCAAAACTGCCTCTTTGGTGAGGGGGAAGTATTCCTGTGCGACGGTTTCGTTGTAGGCAAAGGGAGACATGGTGATGGGAAAGAATTCTCCCCACTCTCCATCTGCTCGCATCTTCGCAATGATCTTGGGAACGAGATCGTTGTACTCTTCTTTGGTGTACTGCTTGTTGAGAATGCAATATTGTCCGCGTTTGAATCCGAAACACCCGCAAAGATGCTCGCTGCTGTGGCAATTGTCACTGTAGAGAACATTCTTGTCCTTCCAACACCACAGCGAGAAGTGCGTCATGTAGGAATTATCAGGCGTGAGATTCTCGTAACAATACTGTGGATTACCGGTGTGGAGGATGTCGTAGCACCAAACCAACTTCTCTCCCTTATCCACGAAGCGGCAAAACTCGCAATCCGACACCATGTAGCTATCGTGGGTATGTCGACAGTGATCAAGATAGTTCCCGCTGCATTCCTCGCAGTTATGCATCTGCATAGCCTGGCGTGGGAGCGACAGGATGGAAGCAGCGAATCGCTCACGCATCGCTGTAACCGCTGCGTACGATCCGGCAGCGAACCCGGCGAAGCGAGCACGATACTCTTTCTCACTGCATGGTTCGTTGAACCAGTGAAACTCTTTCTGCCGCAGTCCGGAGCAACCGACACAATTGCGGCAACCCTTGAGATCAAATCCGAACGTACAATCGCTGCAATTGTGGCAGTTCTGCAGATACTGGCAATTGTAGAGAGTACGAGAATCAAGGCATTCGTAACAGAGTTCACTGTCGTAGATGAAGTAGCAGTCCACCAGGAGCTTGGAATGCCCGCAGTTCCCCCCGCAGTAGTAGCAGTCCTCCAAGTACCAAGCCCCCGCCACGAGGTAGCAATTGCGTCCAAAGGCAAAGTCGAAAGTGAACTCACAATTCTCACTCCCTACACCATCGTCATTCATCATGGTGAGATGCGGCATGCGTGAGCGAAGTGCAAGGATTTGATCAAAAAATGATCGGCCAAGTTCGAGTTCGACGCCGTAGGTGCGTGGATCCCAGCCTTCGCCCCACCAACAACTGTGGCAATAGACAGGAAAGGATGCATTGGGCATATAGGTTGTCACAATTTTCTTTCCGCATCGATCGCAAGCGCGAGAGTAATACGAACGCTCGTTACGCCACGCGGCGCGTCGCTGCGAACGGCACTCCGGACAGAGCGTCGGCGGCGGGATCAGCTCCTTCTTGCCGTTAAACACCGGACTGACCTTGTCGTAGAAGGCAAGGTCGGAGGGGGTGATCGAAAAGTTGGAGCCGCACCGTGTACACGTTCTTTCCATGAGTGGAACGGAAAGGATGGCTGCGAATAGGGGAAGAATCGTACAACCACGAAGAAGATTCTGCAAAAGACCTCTGACACTCTTGAGGACACACTTTCTCAAGCGTACGCTCGTCATCCATGGCACAGAACAACTCCGACATCACTCCGGCAATACTGCTCCAACATATCCTGGCAATGAGGGGGGATCTCACGGGGCAGATTCAGAGCGTTGAAAAGAATCTCTCCGCACGACTGACGAAAGTGGAAACCAGATTGGAGCATGTGGAAACCAGACTGACAACAGTGGAGCATAAAGTTGATATTCTCACGGTAGGTGTCGACGCCATCGATCAACGATTGGACACCATCGAAATCGAGAAATTGCCCAAACGCGTGAAGGTATTGGAACACGCGATCGGTATCGCGGCATAAGGGAATAACTGGGATCAGAATAAAAGAATAATAGGAATCTGCCGAGCAAAACTCCCCATCCTGTTACTCCGTTACTCCGTTACTCCGTTACTCTGTTATTCCGTTATTCCGTTATTCCGTTACTCCGTTACTCCTCCTTCCCTTCCCTCCTCTCCTGCCCTATTCTCTGATCGACCTTTATCTTTTCCCCCCTTCCCGGTGGAAGAATTGCTCCTCAAATTACAGGAATTGCAGAGCGCGGTGAACATGGGGAAGGACTCTCTTTGAGGCCAGAAACCTCCCCGGACGCATCGCGCAACTGGAAGCGAAAGCAGCCGCTCCCACCATTTGGGATGATCAGCGGGCGGCCAATGCGCTCTTTGCGGAGCTCCGCGGACTCAAGAAACAGTGGGAACCAGTAATGGAACTCAAAAGCAGCGTCGACGGACTCATCGATCTGATCGCCGTGGCATCGGAGGCGGATCTCCGCAGTCTCACGGCGGAGGCGGAGAAGGCACTCAAGAAATGGGAAGTCATCGAGCCGATGCTCTACCTTTCCGGCGAGTTTGATCATAGCAACGCCTACGTGACCATCAGCGGCGGGGCGGGCGGCACCGAGGCGCAGGATTGGGCGGGTTTTTTGCTGCGGATGTACCTGCGCTACTGCGAACGCATGGAGTGGAAGACGCAGCTCCTGGAGAAAACCGACGGGCAGGAAGCGGGAATCAAGAGCGCGACGATCTTGGTGGAGGGGGACCCCGCATACGGATACCTGAAGTGCGAGAAGGGCACGCATCGACTCGTGCGACTCTCCCCGTTCAATGCGAAAAATTTACGACAGACGAGTTTTGCATTGGTGGAAGTGTTGCCGGAGATCAAAGAGACCGGAGAGATTCAGATTGATCCGAGCGACCTGCGCATAGACACCTACCGCTCCGGCGGCGCGGGCGGGCAGCACGTGAACAAAACCGATTCGGCGATCCGCATCACGCACCTCCCCACCGGTATCGTCGTCACGTGCCAGACGGAACGCAGCCAGATCCAGAATCGCGAGCGCGCCATGAACATGCTGGCGGCCAAACTCCTGGAGAGGAAACGCAGTGAGGAACAAGAGCAGAAGCGGGAGCTGAAAGGCGCCACCAAGAGCGCAGACTTCGGGCAACAGATTCGATCGTACGTTCTCCATCCGTATCAAATGGTGAAAGACCTGCGCACCGAGCACGAAACGAGCAATACCCAAGCAGTCCTCGACGGCGACATCCAGGACTTCATCGACGCGGAACTAAAGAGAGCCGCAAGAGAAGAGTAGACGAGATTTGGAATATGGTTTGTAAATAGGTTTGCTTGCACCGATACGAGAGCAGCGTGCAGTGGCTGGCCTGCCACGAACCGAAAGCCGCGCATTTCTGCATGGCAGAAAAGCTCGAAGCGGTGACGCAAGGGATGCCACGTAAAACTCGCTTCGCTCCTCACGTGGCACGAAAAGTTGCACGCTATGGCTGCGCCACGTGGTTGCTCGCCAATGCGAGCAACTTTACGTGGCGGAGAGGGAGGGATTTGAACCCTCGAGACCCTTTGGGGGCCTACGCGATTTCGAGTCGCGCGCCTTCGACCACTCGGCCACCTCTCCAACGAACGCACTGCCGGGTGTCTCGCGGGAAATCCAAGCGGTGCGCAACCAATCTTGCGAGGAGTGGAAGCGCTTGGCAAGCACAGATGCGACATTCGAAGATCATACTTGGTTATTTGGCTTACTGCTGCGGTAATTCCGAAAATCAACTCTGCGTCATGTTGCGCAGCAGCCGTCATCTCTTCAAAACGTCAATTGCATGTTCACGGCGAAATTCAACGTGAATTGTCGAATCCCGCTTGCTTAGCAAGGGGAGGGACGCATAGAATCCTAGCCACTTCTATCTTTTTACCCTCTTTGTTATGACCTACGTCGTCGCATCGAAGATCAAGGAATTCATCAATGCCAAGGGCATGATGTCCGCCGGTGACCTCGCCGAGCACGCCAGCAAGGCACTCGAAGAAATGCTCGCGAAGGCAGTGAAGCGCGCTGCAGCCAACGGCCGCAAGACGGTCCGCGGCGAGGATCTGTGATTGCTCTTCCTCTCGGAACGAAAAGCCCCGCGAGGGGCTTTTTTGTACAAATAAAAAACCAAGGCGTGCTACCGGAACGCCCTACGCCTTTCTGCCCTTCCTGCCCTTTCTCACTTCCCGTATCCTTCCCCCATGACCATCGCCGTCGTCGGCACCGGCTACGTCGGACTCGTCTCCGCAGCATGTTTCGCGGAACTGGGTCATACCGTCCATGGCATCGATATCGATGCGGAAAAGATTGCGATGCTCCGACAGGGAAGGAGCCCCATCTACGAACCGGGGCTGGAGGAACTGCTGCGCAAAGGACTGCAGAGCAAGCGACTCATCTTCACGACGGATCTGCCCGCGGCGCTCCCGCACGTTTCCATCGTCTTCTCCGCAGTGGCCACCCCGCCCGGCGAAGGGTACAGAGCGGATCTGCGCGCAGTGTTCTCCGTGGCGGAAACCGTGGCGCGCCATGCCAATCAATCCCTTCTCTTTGTGAATAAATCGACGGTGCCGGTGGGCACGGGGAAGCAATGCGAAGAAAAAATTGCGGCGATCCTCCGCGAGCGCGGCTGCGCGTTCACGATCCCCGTCATCAGCAATCCGGAATTTTTGCGTGAAGGTTTGGCCGTCACGGACACCATGGCCCCCGACCGCATCATTGTTGGCATCAACGGCGACGATGCCAAGAGCCAACAGCCACAAGCCAAAAGCCAAATGGAGGAACTCTATCGTCCCATCACCCGCATCGGCCGCCCGCTCGTCTTCATGAACCGCGAGAGCGCCGAGATCGTGAAGTACGCGGCCAACGCGTTCCTCGCCACCAAGATCAGCTTCATCAATATGCTGACCGAATTCTGCGAGCAGACCGGCGCATCCATCCGCGACGTCTCCACGGGTCTGGGATTGGATGAACGCATCGGGCCGCGCTTCCTGCACGCGGGGATCGGCTACGGCGGCAGCTGCTTTCCCAAGGACGTGAAGGCGTTACTCGCCACTGCGGGGCAGCACGGTCTCCGCTTCCCCATCGTGGAAGCGACGGATCAGATCAACACCGCACAACGGCAACGCTTCATCGAAAAGATCCTCAGCCGTTTGCCGGCACGTGCTCACATAGCGGTGTGGGGGCTTGCCTTCAAACCGAAGACCGACGACATGCGCGAAGCCCCGAGCATCGACATCATCCGTGCACTTATCGATGCAAGACACACTGTGACCGCCTACGACCCCGTCGCGGCGGAGCGCGCCAAGCCGCTGCTGCCCGAGAGCGTCGCGTATGCATACACCCCGATGGATGCCGTGCGGGATGCGGATGCGCTGGTGGTCCTCACGGAATGGGACGAGTTCCGAGGGGTGGATTTGATCACGCTGAAAAAGGGCATGAAAGGAGATCTGCTGTTTGACGGACGAAATATCTACGAGCCGGAGGAAGTGAAGTGTGCGGGACTTGACTATATTGGGTTAGGGTGTTAAATACATTTTATCCTTCCCCTTTCTTCCATGAGCAAGCAAGAAAAACAAGAAAGAGCAGCGCCGATGACTTCAGAGGAAGTCAGAAACGCGACCCTAGAGATGGGATGTCCGTGTTCTGTAACATTGGACATTGACAGAGTAGGCCGGCAATCCCGATTGCCATTGATTGAGTGCATGCATACACAGCGTTTCACTTGCACTATTTATTGCTTAAAATTGCAGCAATGGTGCCCAGTGTACGATAATCAACAGAATGGACACAGCGATGCTGACACGAATGCAAGCTACATATTTTTTCCGAGGCCAAGCTGAGAAGATGATTAAATTTGAACGTCATCTGCTAGAATCAGTACATGAACATCCTCCTTACCGGAGTCGCCGGGTTCATCGGTTTCCATACGGCAAACGCACTGCTCGATCGCGGAGACACAGTCATCGGGCTGGATAACCTCAACGCCTACTACGATCCGACACTCAAGGAAGCGCGATTGAAACTGCTCAGGAAGCGCGAAGGCTTCACCTTCATTCACGGGGACATCCTGGATCGCCCCGTGCTCGCCGATGCGATGAAAGGCGTCGATCGCGTCTGCCACCTCGCGGCACTCGCGGGCGTGCGCTACGCGTTCGATCATCCGGCGGAGTATATCGATACCAATATCCGCGGCTTCTTTCACGTGCTGGATGAAGTCCGAGTGCAGAACGTCCCCGGCCTCATCTACGCGTCATCCAGCTCCGTGTACGGCGGCAATACGAAGATGCCCCTTGCGGAATCGGATCGCACGGACGACCAGCTGTCCCTCTACGGGCAGAATAAGAAAGACAACGAACTCCTCGCCCATACGTTCCATCACCTGTACGGCACGCACGTCACGGGGCTGCGCTTCTTCACCGTCTACGGACCCTGGGGAAGACCGGACATGGCGCTGTTCCTGTTCACCGATGCCATCCTGCACGATCGTCCCATCCGGATTTTCGGCGAGGGGAAGATGCAACGCGATTTCACGTTCATCGATGACATCGTCGCAGGTCTCGTTGCTTCCATCGACAAGAACTACCCGGAAGAAATCTTCAACTTGGGCTGCGGCCAAACGGAAGAACTGATGTCGTACGTCGACGCCATCGAGAACGCGTGCGGGAAGGAAGGAAAAAAAGAGTATCTGCCGATGCAACCCGGCGACGTCGTCCGCACGGAATCCGACCTCACCAAAGCACGCGCGATGCTGGGATTTGAACCGAAAACGAAGATCAAAGACGGTATTCCTCGCTTCGTGGAATGGTATCGGGAGTACTATGAGTTATGAGTGATGAGTTGTGAGTGGTGAGTTGTGAGAAACAAACAAACGCATCCTGTACAATCGTAAAGATGCAAACGCGAACAACCATCATTCTGTGCAGTCTTCTGACTGTGATGCTTGGCATCCCTTCCCTCCTGCGCGCTCCTTCGATGGTCCCTTTCACAGATGCAAACGTGCGCGGCGCCGCCATGGAAGCAATGGCACAACTGCGCCGAGAAGGATGGTGGCTGGTGAACGCGGATCTCACCGATGTGCAAAAAAAAGATGATGAAGTCTGTTTCGATTGGATCTATCGCTACCGGTCCGGCTCCGGCGCGTTGCCTCCGCGTACGCTCCGACTCTGCATCCCTACGCAATCATGATCATCCTCACTCTCCTGCTCGGCCTGGTGCTGCGTCTGTGGCAGATCGGACTGCCGGACCTGGCCACGGATGAAGCACAATTCATACTGGGCGCGTCGGCGGCGCATCCGCCGCTGGGCATCCTGCTCTTTCAAGGGGCGCTCGCTCTGCACCACTCCGTCACGGCGGCACGCATGGTGTCCGTCCTGGCGGGATTCCTCTGCGTCGGCGCGCTCTTCCTGCTTGCGCAACGCTTCAGCACCGTACGCACGGCGGGGTTCGTGGCGGCCACCGCGTCCGTTTTTCCGGGCCACATGATCTTCTCCAAACTGGCATATTTGGACGGACTGCAAACACTGGCATGGGTACTCACCATCCTCACTCTGGAACAGGCACGATCGAAACGGAAGGAAGAGGGGGGCATGGCGCTGCTCCTCCTCTGGGCGGCGGCGGTTGCCTCCACCTTCATCAAGACACAGGGATTCCTCCTCCCGCTGGCACTCCTCCTCCTGCGATTATGGGAAATGCGCGCACATCGCCCATGGCGTGATCCGATCGCGGGGATGCTGATCCTCAGTCTCCTGCCGATCGCTCTCTACCTCCCGACGCATCCGGGCATTTTCGCCACCCTGCAACTGTACGGAGGAAGCACGTTCGGTCTAGAGGACTTCCTGACAAGAATAGTGACCCTCCTCGGAACATGGTGGCACGAACTCCTGCTCCTGCTCCCGCTCGCCGTGCTCTCGCTTCCCTCCCTCAGAAAGTTGCCACTCTCGATCAAAGTGCTCTGTGTGATCGCAGCGATGCAAGGAGTGCTCCTGGGCCCCGGCCACGCATATTACGTCACGGAGCTCGTGATCTTCGCGCTGCCGATCGGTCTCTTCATCGCCCGCCTCCCCCGCACTCCACGGGTCATCACACTGATCCTCTGCATGGGCAGTGCGCTCGCGGTACAGATGCGTGCGTCGCCGACGTACTGGAATACGCATGCTGATACGCTCAATGCGCTGCTCGCGGGCGAGGAACGCATCGTCGCCGTGGGACCGACGGGGCACCACGTTCGGTGGTACCTGCAACCGGAGGTGCTGGTGGGGGACACCATGGACCTTGCTCACTGGAACGGATTCATTCTGGATCTGGGAACAGACCGGTCGCTGCCGGAACAAACGGTACTGTACCAAGACGAACGATTGCGCCTCTTACACACACGATAGATCCCGGATATTGCATCAAAACAAAAAATGTCGTATTATGGATACAACATCCACTTCTCTTCCCCGGTATGAACACTCACCCCCACTGCACGCGGTACGCGCGGCTTGTCGCCGGATTCGCCGTCTCGGCGTTCGCTCTGCTGATGACGCTCACGATGCAACTGCAGGAAGCGGCGACCGTGACAGCCGACACCGTCGGTCATGCCGTCATCATGACGCACTACATGCGGTGACACTAGCGGAGAGGACGCCACACCTCCACGGGATCCTTCGTGATCCGTTCCCAACGCTCTTGCCGTTCCATTTCCTCGCACGGCTGCAGGCAGACGACTGCGGCTGCTTCGCTGAGGCGGCGCGCGGCATAACGACGCACGGGCAGTTCACTCGCGTACTGCCACTCATATCCGAAGGGGCCGGCAATCAGGAGCACACCCGACCGATCCGTCGCACCGATCACGCCGAGAACGGAAGCCGGATCCATGCGTCGTGCCGGCAAGGAGCTGAAGAAGGAGCGGCACCAGACCGGTGAACCGACGAACACAAGAACGGCCGTAGCGATGGCAACCCATCTCCAACTGTGCGCCAGTGTACTGAGTCCCGCGATCAGCAGCGGCAGCAGGAGAAGGGCATCGCCATCGGTACCGAGGACAACGATGTACGCAAAGATCAGGAGGAAACTCTGGAGCAACACCCACCGACGAGCGAGCAGGAGGCCGATGATCCCCGTCACGCTCAGGATACCGCTCCCGCCAAGCAGCAGGATCCGTCCCGCGTCACGCGAACGATCTGCGAGGAGGTCCATCCTCCCCGTCACCTGTGACACCATGTCCATGAGTGCGAGGGGATGCGTCAGGGCAAAGAGACCAAGGAGGAGCATCGGCACCAGCCAGATTCCCAACCGCATCCGTCTTTGGGCGGGAGTCGCGGCAGGATCCTGAGAACGGAGCGCGCCCCACACCACCGGTGCAAACAGCAACGCTTGATACGCCGTGAAGAGGGACGCCATCCAGAGTAGCCCGATGCCCCATGCGTACCGTGCAACATCACGACCACTGAGGAGCAACCACACGAAGAGCAGCCCCTGCACCGCCGTCAGCGATGTCATCGTCACCGTGCCCGCCTGCAGCACGACGGGAACCGAGAAGAGCCATGTGACAGCCACCGATATGCGTACGGAGCGAGCAAGATCTCGCGACAGATCCAGCACCAACCACACTGCCTGCACGAGGAGCGTCGCGAAGACAATACGCCAAAAAATTTCTTGGTACGCCCACCCATCGAAAAGACTTAGGAGAAAACGCGCGAGCGGAGGGTGCGCGGAGAAGATACCCAGCAGATGCATCGCTTCCTCGGAGCGCAGGCCGATGAGGACGTGCTGCGCACATGCGAGCATAAGCGCGTAGAGTTCCAGGCCGAGCATGGCTGCCGTGCGTCGCGCGTTCATCGGGAGGAATCGCAAAAAATGGGTTTGGTCTGTTCGAAGGGCAGGAGGAGACAGGACGATGCATCCGTGCCCCGATGATGCGGACGCACGTCCACCCGCATGCGATCGTGCGTGACCGATCGCACAAGAACATCAGAAGGCAGCCAACCGCTGTCCTCCATCGTCCGCTCCAGCGCAGCACGCGCCTTCCCGCGAACATCGGCATCCGCATAGAGAAGACGCAGTGCCCACAGGCGCGGAAGGAGCACCGCGAGCACGACGAGCACCACGATCCAGAAGAGCCATTGCTGCATCCGCGCTATGCACACGCCTCCAGAGTACGTGCATCCTCTACCGCCTACAACCTCCCGCCTGCTCCCTCACGCCGCAGACGGAGACGCACCGGTACTCCGAAGCAGCGGGAGGAAGCATGACTGCCGGCGAGACGGTATCTTGTCGTATCGCGTCATCCCACGCATACTGCACCCGATGCGCATTCTCGTCACCGGGTCATCGGGCACCATCGGCACACGGCTCTGCGAGAAGCTCCTGGAAGCGGGGCACGATGTGCACGGCATCGACTGGCTCCCCAACAAATGGCTGCCTGCCGTCCAATCGATCACCACCTTGATCGACCTGCGCGATGCCAAAGCACTCACCACTCACCACTCACAACTCAAAGCTGATCTCGTCGTCCACCTCGCCGCCAACGCCCGCGTGTACGAGCTGGTGGAAGACCCTCGCCGCGCGCTGGACAACCTTCTCACGCTCTTCCATACGCTGGAGATCTGCCGCGCAAACGGCATCCGGAAATTCGTGTTCGCATCCTCGCGGGAAAGCTACGGCAACACCGGCGCGCCCTCGTACACCGAAGACATGGTGCGCGTGGAGCACTGCGAGAGTCCGTACACCGCAAGCAAAGTGGGCGGGGAAGCATGGGTGCATGCGTACACCCGTTGCTATGGCATCGACCACATCATCTTCCGTTTCAGCAACGTGTACGGCATGTACGATGATTCGCAGCGTGTCGTGCCGCAGTTCATCCGCCGCGCGAAGGAAGGTGCACCTCTGATGATTTTCGGGGAGGACAAACGTCTCGACTTCACGTACATCGATGATTGCGTCGATGGCATCTTGGCGGGGATCCATCGGTTCGAAACGGCGAAGAATGCGACGTACAACATCGCAACCGGACAGGGAACCACGCTCGTCCACCTCGCGCAGCGCGTGAAGGAACTGCTCCGATCCCCCTCCCCCCTCACCATCCGGGAATCACGCACCGGCGAGATCACGCAGTATGTCGCAAACATCACCAGAGCACGCTCCGTTCTGGGCTTTGCACCACGCACGCCATTCGATCAAGGCATCGAGAAAGCGGTGGAGTGGTACAAAGCGCATTGATGCAGACGACGTTCTTCAGTGGACCGACCGGGCATACCGCCACCGTATCCGCAGCACGGACAGGAACGCTTCCTTGATTTCGTGGAACGATAAATTGGAGATGCCCCGGCGGCGGTTCACGAACACCGTGGGCACTTCGCCGAGGGAAAACCCCTTGCGAAAGAGCTGGTACGCGACTTCGGAGAGAACGACGTACCCTTTGGCGTCGATCTTATCCGGCTCGATGGCTTCGACGGCCTCCCGCCGGTAGCAGCGAAATCCGTTGGTGTAATCGGAAATGGGAATACGGAGCACGCACTTTGCGTAGCGATTGGCCCACCGGCTGAAGAACGTCCGCTTCCAACCCCAGTGATGAATCTCGCTGCCCGGCAGGTAGCGGGATCCCACCACCATGTCGTACCGTCGCACCGCCTCCAGAAAACGAGGAATTTCCTCGGGCTTGTGCGAAAAGTCCGCATCCATCTCAAACACAACCTGATAGCCGTGCTCCAACGCATGACGAAAGCCGGCCAGCACCGCCGACCCCCTCCCTCCCTTGCCCGTACGCGTGATCAACGTGAGTCGTCCGTCACTCCGGGCCGTGCACTCCCGCACGATCGCAGATGTGCCGTCGGGCGAATCGTCATCGACGACCAGCACGTCGATAGCCGCGGACACCGCCAAGAGCCGTTCGATGAGCGCCGCGATGTTCTCGCGTTCATTGTAGCTGGGGATGATGACGAGGACGGACCCGGGCATACCGGCAGGAGAGGGAAAACGAACAATCACACGAGCACGATCTCATCCTTCCCCACGATCTTCCGGAAAATGAAAGCGTGCGAGAATAGGTAATTCCAAATGGTGCCGAATCCGATGGCGATGATCTTGGCAAGCAAGTACTGCACCCCCATCCAGAGGAGCGCATTGGAGAGCAGTGCATTGAGCACAATGGACAACCCGTACACGAGGGCGAAACGGAGAAATTGCCGACCGGCGGGTTCGCGGTTCTTGAACGTAAAAAACTTATTGGCAAGGAAGACGAAGCCCGCCCCCACGCAGGAAGAGAGAATGACGGCGATGCGCGGATCCACGTGCAGCGACTCCACGAGGAGAGCGAGCGACGAAAGATCGAGCACAAATCCGGTTCCCCCGCACATCAGAAAACGCCAAATCTGCGAAAAGTGCGTTCGAACCGCGCGGTGATGGAGGAGAGGGAGGTGCAAGAAAATAAGCGGAGCGGATCAAATGCGATTCCACCATCGATACGTGCGGGACAACCCTTCGGAAAGGGAAGTCCAGGGCAGGGAGGAGAGTACGGGATGCATGGGGAGAATGGGAATGGTGCGGTTCCCGATGGGCTTGCTCGGATCGTAGACGATGGGCAAATCCGGTCGGACCAAATCACGAATCCCTTCCGCCAGCCGGCGCACCGTCACCACCTCGCCGCTCGTAACGTACTGAATGTGCTTGGCACCCGCATCGATGAGCGCTAGCGCCGCATGAATGAGATCTTCCACGTACAAAAACGCCCGCTCCTGTTCACCCGTCCCCCACACATCAAGCTGCTTTTCGGCATCACGCGTCTTGAGCATCAACGAGGGGATGACGTTGCTCTCTTCATTGAACGTATCGCGCGGACCGTACACGCCGACGGGACGCAGGATGAGGAGGGGGAATCTGCGCTGATGCGCCGCGGCGAACCACAGCGTTTCGCAGAGCGCCTTCCCCAGCACGTACCCATCCAGTTTCTCTTCCTGCGCGAGAGCGATCGTATCGAACGTCGGAGGAACATTGGCCGTACTGAAGAAGGTCACCGGAATGCTCCCGCGCTCCTGCAGACCATCCAGCAGCGCCAAGGTCATGCGCACGTTCTCATTCACCACGTCACTCGATTTCTTCTGATGGTACTCCACATTGCGCCTGCAGGAGGCCAAGTGAAACACTTCATCCACGCGGTCCGTGAGCTCGCTGCAGTACGCACTGTCACGCAGATCGCCCTCCAGCCACTCGATCTCACCGCGGCGGCCCGAAAGCGATCGATAGTTCTGCGTACGAATGGGCACGCGCACGATGGCGCCGCGTTCCAAGAGCGCCTCCACCAGGAAACTCCCGATGAATCCCGTTCCGCCGGTGACGAGGACGCGCTTGCCCTTCCAGTCATGAGCCATCGGAACAGAGCATAGCAAAGATGGGAGGAACAGAGTAACGGAATAACAGGATTGGGAATTTGAGATTGGTATATTGGGAAGTTCGTGCCATTTTCACTTTCCGAATCCCTAATTCCCAATCCCCAATCCCTTCCCATCCGCCTCCATCATGATCCGCGCCAATGCCTTCAGATCCGTCTTCGCCTCCCATCCCAGTTTCCGCTTCGCTTTGGATGCATCGCCCAGCAATCGATCCACCTCCGCCGGACGCACGTACGCCGGATCGATGGCAACGATGATCTTGCCGGACTTCGTATCAACGTATCTTTCATCCAATCCCGACCCCTCCCGCAGGAAGGAAATTCCCGCGATCTCCAGGCACAACTCCAAAAACTCCCGAATGCTCGCCTCACGCCCCGTCGCCAGCACGTAATCATCGGGCTTGTCCTGCTGGAGCATCCGCCACATGCCCTCCACGTACTCCGGCGCAAAACCCCAGTCGCGTTTGGCTTCCAAATTGCCCAAGTACAGACAATCGAGTTGACCCGCCAGGATGCGCGCAAGACTCAAGGTGATTTTTCGCGTGACGAAATTCTCTCCGCGGCGCGGAGATTCATGATTGAAGAGAATGCCGTTGACCGCGTACATCCCGTAGCTCTCGCGATAGTTCTGCGTCATGTAAAACGCGTAGGCTTTGGCGCACCCGTAGGGACTGCGGGGGTGAAAGGGCGTTCGCTCGGTCTGCGGTACCTCCCGAACTTTCCCGAAGAGCTCGCTGGAGCTGGCTTGGTAGAACCGCGCGGGGAGCCCGCTGATGCGCAACGCTTCCAGCAGCCGCGCAACGCCCACTCCCGTGATGTCACCGGTGTACTCCGGCACCTCGAAACTGACGCCGACATGGCTCTGCGCCGCCAGATTGTAGATCTCATCGGGCTCCGTTTCTTCGATGATGCGCAAAAGCGAGCTGCTGTCCCCCAGATCGCCGTAGTGCAGCGTGAGCGGCACGTGCGTGGTGTGCGGATCACGGAACAGGTGATCGATGCGTCCGCGGTTGAACGTCGATGCCCTGCGCACGAGTCCGTGCACTTCGTACCCTTTCTGCAGGAGCAGCTCCGCCAGATACGACCCGTCCTGCCCCGTGATGCCGGTAATGAGCGCGCGTTTAGCTGGCATGGTTCAACGGTAAAAGAATAATAGCTGAGCTCGCCCTGAGCGGAGTCGAAGGGTAATGAGTGCGCGTTTTGCCATACACAAGAGAGGGAACTAGCGGGAATCCGTCGTCAGAAGATCGCAGAGCAAGTCTACCTCATCATCGGTCACATCCGCATTATTGGGGAAATAGAACCCCTGCGCATGAATTTTCCGCGCCCCGGGACACGACGCGGGCGGCAAGGACGCACGCCAGAAGGGATGCAGCGATATGTCCCCCGCGATGATGGGACGGATTTCGATCCCCGCCGCTTCGAAACGACGCAACGTGCGCTGCAATATATCCTCCGACCGCGCGATCACCGGCATGGCGAAGTTGGAGATGCGCTCCAGGTGATCGACCGCAAGCGAATGATAGAGATCCGGTCGGCCGGCAATCGCCGCCTGGAATCGTCGGAAGTTCTGCTGACGTCGCTGTATGGTACGTTCGAGCAAAGGCAATTGGAGCGAGCCGAGGAATCCCGTGATTTCCGTGGGGCGCAGGTTGAACGCGGATGCGTAAAAGGTGTAGCGCGCATGAAAATCATCCACCCCGTGCGCGGAGCGCAACGCCTGCTGCTTGTCCGCAGGCAAAGACCGATCCCACCCGTGCGAACGCACCATCAGCAGCATATGGTACAACTCTTCATCATCGGTGCAGATCATGCCGCCCTCGATGGTGGACAGGTGATGTCCCACGAAGAAGGAGAACGTCGATGCCAAGCCGAAATTCCCCAGCATCGTCCCTCGGTACCGCGTGCCGAGCGACTCGCAATTGTCCTCGATCAAGACGACATCATGGGCGGAGCAGAGTGATCGGATACGATCGATGTCACCGCAAAATCCCAGCGCGTTGGTGAGGAAGAGCGTCCGGAGATCGTCCACATGCTCCTCCACTGTCTGAGACGTGACGTTGAGGTGATCGATGCTGCAGTCGACGGCCACCGGCACGAGCCCCAGTTGCAGCAGCGGCATCACGTTGGTGGCCCACGTGACGGCGGAGACCCCGACCCTGTCGCCCTTCTGCAGACGACCGACATTCAATAGCGCCTGGATAAGACCGAGGTTCGCCAAGCTGCCATTGGCAACGAGGACGGCATATCTGCGCTGCTGATACGCCGCAAACGCCTGCTCGAACCGCGCACACTCCTCCCCCATGCTCAGGCGCGATGTCCTTCGCACGAAAGCAGCCAGCTGCTCCCGCGTGTCCTCTTCCGCAAAGAAGGTGGAACGCATGAGGGGAATGCGGGGAGAAGGAGCTCGCATGGCGGAAGCATAGAGCAAGGGTGAGATCTGCGACAGAGAGCGGTGGGTGTCGATAGGCAAACCATAGCCGTGATGCTCGTGGACACCGTGAGATTCTATCCGTAGGATGGCATGCGATGTGCAATCCAATGGATTCTCGGTCCTTTTTCGATAGGCTGGCGGCAAAACGCGAGCAGGACCACAAGCGATTTCATCTGTATTACGAAGATCGTCGTCGCTGGCTCGATCGTATCATTCCCCATGACGCTTCCGTCATTGAGGGAGGATGCGGTGTGGGATTGACACTGGCAGCGCTGTCGTGCCAAAAGAAGGTCGGTTTTGATTTTTCCCAACAGATGATTGCGCGTGCAAAGGAGAGAGATGCTACCGGCACCTATTTCACGGATGATTTGCTCAACATCACCCATGATGAAAAGTATGAGTATGTGTTGTTGCTGGATACTGTGAACTACGTGGCGGATGTGCAAGCGTGCCTCGAACAGATCCACACCAAACTATGTCACGAACGCTCACGGCTCATCATCACCTACTACAATTTTTTCTGGTTTCCCATCTTTGCCGTTGGACAGTGGCTGGGCATCAAAACCCGTTTCCCGGAACAAAATTGGATACGAAAAAATGATATCGTCAACTTGCTCAACCTGGCGGATTTTGAAGTCATTCAGCACGGACAGCGGGTCCTCCTGCCCATGGGCATCCCTCTCCTGTCAAAGCTATGCAATGCGTATCTGGTACACTTTCCGCTTTTTCGATCGTTCGCCCTCGTGAAATACATCATTGCACGACCCCTCTCTGTTCCACGGGATGTTCCGAACTACTCTGTGACCGTCCTGTCCGCCATGCGCAATGAAAAGGGAAACGTACGCAAGATTGTCGAGACGATGCCGATCATGGGAACGCGCACGGAACTGGTGTTCATCGAAGGGCATTCCACGGATGGGACGTGGGAGGAATTGGAAACCGTCCAACGAGAATATCGCGGACCTCTCACCATTCGCATTCTCAAGCAGCAGGGAACCGGAAAAGCAAATGCATTGCACGAAGGGATGGAAGCATCCACCGGCGATATCGTGTTGATTTATGATGGAGATTTCACCGTACACCCAGCGGAATTGCAGAAACTGTATGCGGCCCTCGCGGCGGGCAAAGCGGAATTTGTGAATGCGTCTCGATTGGTGTACCCGATGCAAAAAGGAGCGATGCGTCTCTTGAATTTGATGGGCAATAAATTGTTCAGCATGTTGTTTACGTGGCTCTTTTCACAAGAGCTGGCGGATGTCCTTTCCCCGGTCAAAGGAATGTTCAGAAGAAATTACGCAGCCGTATCCACCAGATTCGATCCCTTTGGAGACTTTGATTTCTTTTTGGGTGCCGGCAGATCGCAATTGAAAATGTGCGAAATACCCGTCCACTATTTGGAACGCAGCTACGGCACGACCAAGATACGACGATTCCGTCACGCTTGGCTCCTGCTCAACATGTGCCGCAAGGGAGCCGGGGAGCTGAAGTGGTATTAAAGACTCGGTGCATAGACATACCAGTGTGGCAGATTGGCCGATGCATACTCAGGGAAAGCTGCATCATCTCGTTTGTGATCGGTAAGAACGTATGCGGAAGAGTGCGCATCATTCGTCACCCGGATATCTGAACGAAACACACGTTCGGCATATCCGTGTGCCAAAGCCGGATCGGAGAGATACACGGAACTATTGAATAATGCATTCTTATTTATGTAGACAATTGCTTCGTACATACTGTGCTGTCGTTCGGATGTTATGCCCAAGAAGGGAGGAAGGAACGAGAAGACGGCACTACGATCCATTGCGGCATTGCACCAGCCATAGTTGTACGCACAAAAAGAAAAGGATGTCGTTCCAAGGAGACAGAGCAACCCCAATGCACCAATGACAAATTTATAGCGCAGATTCGACTGATACCAATCGACGAGAGCTTGCGCACCAAAACCGATAAAAAATGGATAGGCCGGGATGCCGTAGCGCACCACTTCCACCGGCCACACGAGTGCAATGGCAAGTGCGGCGATCGCGGTCTGCACGAGAAAGATTTTCTGTCGTGCGTACAGGAATAATCCGACGCAAACGAACCCGAACGTAACGGGCATGAAGTTATGAAGCGGATTGATGTAGAACAAGACATTTGAAAAAAACTGACTCAAAAACGATTGATCGGCATTCATTTGATACAGTGCCTCATACGCGCTTCCTTGTTGTTGCCAGACAAAATAATTGCGCAGGGTCCACGCACCCAAAGGAATGCCGGTCAAAATCCACCCGATCCACGGCGTGATTGCGAAACGATGCCCTGCTCTCGTACAAAGAAAATGACCGAAGAGGAACAGGACAACCGGCACACCGTTGTATCGGGACAGACAGCCGATCCCCAGCAGTATCCCCATGAGTACGTACCATTTTTTCTGCTGCGATGCATTCTCATAGCACAGATACCCCGCAACCATGAACAGAGTAAACGGTACATCGACGGCCCCTTGCGTCATGTTGTAGGTAAACCCATAGGACAGTATGAGCAACAACGGTGCTACCGGCGCCGCGCTATGGGAAAAATGCCTGCGAACAAGAAGAAAGGTGAGCCACAAAATCAGCATCCCGCACAGCAATGCGTACACTTGAATGCCCCACGCATGACCGAAGACCAGCGCAAAAGGATAGGCAAGAAATGCTTGCACGGGCAAATGAGATTCATACGGCACACCGAAAAGTGCATACGTGCCCTGCGTCCATATGCTCTCACCCAAGATTGAATACAGGATACTGTCACCCACCACGGGGTATCGAGCGCCGGGCAGCCAAAGAACGAAGAGAAGAATGCAAGCGACTACGAGAAAAAGGAATGGGGTATTCCGCAAGACGATACGCATGGGAAGATAGTACTGTACGCATATCGTTCTGCAAAAACAGGAAACCGCGAGCTGCGGCGCAGAGGAAAACGATGCCGGGGTGTCGGTAGAGGAAGCTGGAAAAATGCTCTACACTCCCGCGCATGAACCACCCCACCCTCTGCATCGTCGGTCTCGGGTACGTCGGCCTGCCGCTGGCACATGCGTTTGCGAAGCACGGCCACCGCGTCATCGGATTTGATGTCAACGAACGGCGCATCGAGGAACTGAAGAACGGCACGGATCGCACGAACGAATTGACACCCGCACAACTGAGCGAAGTCACCGTCACCTACAGCGCCGATCCCGCCGTCATCAAAGATGCGTCGATCATCATCCTCGCGATTCCCACACCCGTCGATGACCGAAACAAACCCGATCTCACCCTGGTGGAGAGCGCGACCCGCACTGTCGGGAAGTATCTGCAAAAAGGCGACATCGTCGTGTACGAATCCACCGTCTACCCGGGCGTGACCGAAGAGCTCTGCGGCGGCATCCTGGAGGAGGAATCCGGTCTGACCTGCGGGACGGACTTCACCCTGGGCTACTCCCCGGAACGCGTGAATCCGGGCGACAGGGAGCACACCGTGGAGACGATCACGAAGATCGTGGCGGGGCAGGATGCAGCGACGCTCGAGACGTTGGCCGATCTCTACGGGTCCGTCGTGCGGGGCGGCATCCATCGTGCTCCTTCCATTCGGGTGGCGGAGATGGCCAAGGCCATCGAGAACGCGCAGCGCGACATCAACATCGCCTACATCAATGAAATCGCGATGCTCTGCAATCACTTAGGGATTCGCACGACCGATGTGCTGGAGGCGGCCGGCACCAAGTGGAACTTCCTCCGATTTCAACCGGGCCTCGTGGGCGGGCACTGCATCGGGGTCGATCCCTTCTACTTGGTGGAGAAAGCCAGACAATTGGGCATGGAGACGCAACTGATCACCGCGGGACGTTCCATCAATGACGGCATGGCTGCCTTCGTCGCCGACCGCGTGTCCGGGGCGCTCTCCGTTCCACCCAATGCGTCCCGCATCCTCGTCCTGGGACTGACCTTCAAGGAGGACGTACCCGACACCCGCAATGCGAAAGTCCACGACGTGATTGCGGCATTGGAAGAGCGCGGGTGCTCCGTGGAAGCGCACGATCCGTTCCTGTCACCCGATGCCATCGAACGGATGGGACACACGCCCGGCACTCTCGAACACGGACCCTACGACGCCATTCTGCTCCTCGTGCCGCATCGGCAGTACAGAGAATTGCCGATCGCCGCATTCATCGAGGCGACACGGGAGGGGGGACTGATCTATGATCTCAAGTCAATTTTGGATGAAGAAGCGATTGCGAGGGCGGGGAGAAGGTATGTGAGCTTGTAAAATTCCCTCAATTTCAAGTTCTCTCACCTCTCCCCCCTGCCCCCTCTCCACGGGAGAGGGGGAGACGAGATCGATCTTGACGTAAGACGGAGGGGTCCGCCGCCGCGGGGGGTGTAGGGGGAGCCCCGCCGCCGCAGCGCGTGCGAGCCGTTTTCGACTGAAGCCTTGGAAGGAGAAAACGGCGAAGCGCGGGGCGGGCGGAGAGGCGATCGGCGGCGGTCGCACTTTTGGCGCCACCTTTTTTGCGATAGAAAAAGGTGGCAACTATATCTCTTCTTTCTCCCGCAGATACCGTAGCAGCGCGTAGGCGCTGGGCAGATGCACCACGGGAGAAGCGAGCACTTTCTCTAACGCCTCTTCCTCGGGAATATGATGCACTTCAATCAACTCATCACTGTCCGGTTCCAACGGATCTTCAATCAAATCGTGAGCAAGGAAAAAATGATTGGCAAACCCCAAAGACTCGGAAATGTTCGCCGTCCACAGATGTCTGATCTCCACGGCGCGGAATCCCGTTTCCTCCCGCAATTCCCGCTGCGCCCCTTCGTGCACATCAGTCTCTTTGTCCACTTTCCCGCTTGGCAGCATCCAGAGATAGTCTCCGTAGAACGGACGAAATTCGCGAAGGAGAAGAATGGCACCCGCGTCATCCAGAGCAATGATGCTCGCGGCATCCGCCCGATGCGCGCGCACTTGCTTCTTCACCCGCCCATCCGGCAACGCCGCTTCTTCCAGTGTGATGCGCCAGCCGTGGCCGGAGAAGAGTTCTTGCATGGATGGAGAATACCATACCTTCATCAATCTCCTCACCCCCGTCCCTCCTCACCCCCCGACCCCCTCTCCTTTCCGCCAACGACTCCAGCAAGGAGAGGGGGGGACAAGATCTATTTTCTGACTCCCATCGCAAATACCAACACACCGATCATCAATCCAATGAATACCAATTGCACATCCAACAGAAGTCCGCCGATCACTCCGATGAGAACGCTCAGCAGAGCCAGGAGCAGAAACAACTTCGTCGGATTGTAGTAGGCAATGGACTCCGTGATGTACTGCAGCGTACGCAGCGTATCGCGTACGATACGCACTTTGCTCCTCCCGATGCGCTTGGCGTACTCGATGGGCACGTAGCACACGGTGCGACCGGTGAAGAGGAACGACAGCGTCATGGTGGTGGGCAAACTGAACCCGTTGCACAGCCGCGGGAAGTAACTAAGCACCGTGCTCCTGCGAAACGCCCGCATGCCGGAATTGATGTCCGGAATACGTTTGCCCGTGGCAAACTGCGCGAGGAAGCGAAATACGGTGCGCGCGGCGAATTTGGGGAAAGAGCCGCGATAGTATTTGCCCCTCCGCGCGCCGATGACCAGATCGAATCCGCGATCCAGTTCCGCAAGCACATCGGGGATACGATCGACGGGATACGTCCCGTCACTATCCAGCATCACGATGCGATCGAACGAAGCCGCCTCGATGCCGTCCTTCACGCTCTTGCCGGCGCCGACCGTCAGCGCATGGGAAAGCACCCGTGCCCCCTCCGCACGCGCAATTTCCCCGGTCCTATCTGTCGATCCGTCATCGATGACGATGATCTCGGCTGCGGGCACAACCTCGCGTATGGCACGCAGCACCTGCGCAATCGCACCCTCTTCGTTGCAGGCCGGCAGAAGAACGGAAACGGGTTCCATAAATGCCGCATGCAGGATAGCCCGAACCGCTATACTCGCGCCATGCGCACGATCCGCATGCCCCGATGGGCATCACGCATCTACGAATCGCTCTGGAGAATACTGGCACGTCTCCTGGGAACCAACGTGCGCTTCCTCGCGCGCAGTGCGACGCTGGTCACCATCAGCCACGGCGTCTCCATGCTACGTGGTCTCATCACCGGCTATCTCGTCGCACGTCTCTTCCCGCGCGAACTGTACGGCCAATATCAGTTCATCCTCAGCGTGGTCGGCGCCATAGCGGTATGCGGACTGCCCAATATGGGAACGGCTCTCAGCAGAGCGACTGCACGAGGTGAGAAGGGGATCTCTCTGCCGGTGGCGCGCATCCAATTTCTCATTTCCTTGCTGGGATCACTCATCTTGCTGGCCGTCATCCCATTGCTGCCACCGGAACGCTCCGCACTCTGGCCGCTCTTCCTTCTCGCGGCGGTCATCTTCCCCATCTCACAAACGGCCAACAGTTTCTTTGCGGGGCTCACGATCGGCAATGCTCGTTTTGATGCAACACTCCGTGCAAATCTCGCGTGGAGCGCCATCGTCATTGTCGCCACGCTGGCCATCCTCCTGTTCCACCCTTCGGCCATACTCCTCTATGCGACGGTGACCGTTCTGCCCGCCCTCGCCTATCTTTGGTACGGTCGCAAGCTCCTGCCAACGCAGGAAGCCGCTGCATCCGTCCGGCATATCGTGCGCTACGGGATCAGTCTTACGGTCGTTTCGCTCCCCATGACACTCTCCTGGTACCTGGATAAACTGCTCATCACCGGGCTTCTGGGCCTCAATCAACTCGCGATCTTTTCCGTGGCGCTCCTGATGCCCGAACAGGTGAAAGTATGGGCGAAAGAACTATTGCCGGTCAGCTTCGCTCTGCAGGCAACGGGCGAAGACAACCGAGAACGAAGGCTGCGATTGGCGGGAATTGTCGGCCGCATGACCCTCCTCTTTGCCGCAGGCATCGTGCTATATATCTTCCTCGCCCCCTTCCTCTTCGCCATCCTCTTCCCCAATTACCCGGATGCAGTCCTGCTCTCGCAGATTTTTTCCCTCACCCTGCTCGCCATCCCCAGTACGCTCATCGCGCAGTACATGGAAGCACAAGCAATGCTCTCCGCTCTGCGCCGGAGCCAGTGGTTGTCATCCGTCGTCTTCGTCATCGCAACGCTTACACTCATCCCAGCGTACGGTCTATTGGGCGCGGTGATCGCACGGGGTATTCTCAGATGCGGCTATATGTGCTTTACGTGGTTCTTCCTGCTACGCACTCCACTGTCTTTTTCTCCGCATAAGCAATGAGTATCGGTCCCATTTTTCGTTTCTCACATGCAAAAAGTAGTTTCCTGATGGTCCGTCTGCGTTCCTGGTACTATCGTCACCTTTTCGTAAAATGCGGCACCGGACTTCGCGTCTATGGCCCCATTCATGTGATTCGGCCCCATCATATAACTTTGGGGGAACGCTGCACACTCAATACAGGCTGTATGCTCAATGCGCGTGCACCCATTACCATCGGCAACGATACTCACATCTCTCCGGGCGTCATTCTTACGACTGGCGGTCTCGTGAAACAAGCAGATGCCGATAACAAGCGCCACCATTATGCAAAAAACATTATCATCGGCAGCGGTTGCTGGATCGGTTCAGGCGTTATCATTCTTCCGGGTGTGACTATCGGGGATGGGACCATAATAGGGGCGGGAGCTGTCGTGACCAAAGATATAGCTGCTCATTCCATTGCGGTAGGAGTGCCCGCTAAAATCAGAGATACACAGCTGGAACTCGCGAAGGAAGTAACGCATGCAACATAAATTATCCACCGATCCTATGCATCAACCAACGAATACCACGCAGCAGAAAAGGTGGATACGGAATACTCACTGCGGGAGATCCCACCCAACCCGCTGCATGTGTCACAGGCTGACACGTCGGCAGCTTTCCTATCCATCGCTCCGGATGACGGGATGCAACAAAGAACAGATAGACGGCGGCATTGCATTGATTGTTGGCAGATTCGAACACAACGGTCAGTCCTTCTTCCTGAAAGAGTTGGCGGAGACAGGCGGGAGTGAATCGCCAGTAATCTTTGTACCCTTCGTTCTCATGCTGCTCCTGGCAGAACGGCACCACGACGATCACCAGATCTCGAGAGAGGCTGCAGAGACATGTGAATGCCTCGCGTACCGGGAAGATGTGCTCCAACGTCGTATGATTGAACACGACATCGAATGCGCCGTGCAGTTCCACGGGCACTTCTGTCGTCAGATCCAGCAGGAGTTCGTGTTCTCGTCCCCGATATCCCCGAAATGCTCCGGGGGAATAGTTGGTGGTGACGTAGCTGCGAGCACGTGGGAAATAGGTCTTATACGTCGATCCTTCTTTATCGATATCATCCCCGGCAGAAACATTCACGATGTCTCCTTCGCAGAGCGGAGCAATCGATCGAAGTTGGCGATTGGACCACAGACGCGCCAGTCGAAATCGACGATCCATGAGAAACGGGAGAAGTGTAGGACGAGCGTACCGCAGCAGGAGCTCAGATACCACCGAACGTTCGACGGAGTATCTCTACGATTCTCCCCCCCGCCCTCCCGTCCCAGAGTTCCGGCACGCTGACCTGCACCGGACGTGGGTCGCGCACGGCGGCCAGCAGACGATCGCGTTGACCGGCATCCGACACATCCACCAACACATTGCTGCCGCTCTCCACCGTGCTGGGCCGCTCCGTATTGCGTCGCAGCGTGAAGCAGCGCTTGCGGAGGAACGCAGCCTCCTCCTGCAACCCGCCGGAATCTGTGAGGATGAAGCGCGCGCCAAGAACCAGTCGCAGAAAAGAGAGATACGGTTGCGGCGGGAGTAACCGCATGGTCGGGGGGATGCTATCGAGCAGTCGGTTGGCCTCCAGAGCCGCCCGCAATCTGTGGTGAACGGGTAGCAGGAGAGGGATGGACGTTGAAAGCGCGGAGAGCACATCCATCGTGAGCCGCAACATCGCGGGATCATCCACGTTGGCGGGCCGATGGAGCGTCGCGATCGCGTAGGACGCGGGAAGATCCGGCGGCACAGCCGCGCGCTCTATGGCGGGCAGCATCCGCACGAGCGTATCGATCATGGTGTTGCCAACCAGATGCACCGCTCCACCGATGCCCTCCCGGTGCAGATTGTCCACGCCGGACTGTTCGGAGCAAAAGAGCACATCGGCCATCCGGTCGATGGCGATGCGATTGTGTTCCTCGGGCATGGAGAGATCGCATGAGCGCAGTCCCGCCTCCACGTGCGCCAGTGGAATGCCGGCTTTCTGCGCAGCCAGTGCAGCCCCCACCGCGCCGTTGACATCGCCATACACAAGGATGACCGCAGGATCGATGGAGGGTAATTGTTGCGCGAATGTCCTCTCCGTCTCTGCAATGACTTTCTCTCTGTCGCCGCCGCGGATGCCCAAATTGAAATCGGGAACGGGAATATCCAACTCCGTGAAGAACACGTCGGAAAAAAGGGGGTCGTAGTGCTGTCCCGTATGCACGATCACATGACGCACATCGGGGTGATGCGCCGCTTTGAGCGCATGGTGCACCGCCGCAAGCTTCACGAAATTGGGCCGGGCCGAGCAGACGCTGACGATCGTCTTCATGAGACTACGGTAGCAGCATCCAGAATTCTTCGCATACGCTCCGTCCAGGAGTGACCCGCGACACGGCGACGCGCTGCCACTGCCCTTTCCTCCGCGGCCGTCGGATCGGCCACTATGGATTCTATCGCGTCGGCGAGTGCTTCGACATCTCCGGGAGGCACCAAGATGGCGGTGGACGCATCCAGGATATCGCGCACGGGAGGCAGATCGGCTGCGATAACAGGCTTCCCCGTCGCCATATACTCATAAATTTTCAGAGGGGACGTGTCGCGCCGGTAGAAGGGATGATCGGATGCTGGCGCAGGATAGACGAGCACGTCTGCGGCTGCGGCAATCATGGGAACGTCACTGCGCGACAGTATGCCTGTGAAAATGACGCGACCGGACAGTGCCGCGGGCAAAGAATTTTCCATGCGTTCGCGCGCGCTGTCTGGCCCGCCGGCCAGTAAAAAATACACTGATTCACCTCTCTCTAAGAGCAGTGCTGCCGCGCCCAATAGCTCCGGCAACCCCTTGGAAAGACCCATCGACTCCAGTTGTCCGGTATATCCGATCACAGGCACATCGGCTGCAATACCCCATCTCGCCCGTGCTTCAGTGCGAGACGGCAATGCTGCAAATCGCTCCAAATTCACCGCATCCCCCTCCACGATTACCCGCGCAACATCCACCCCCCACGACACTAACTCATCGCGCATCGAAAATGTGAGACATACAATGAGGCGACAGCGATTACAAGAACGCACAAAGGATCTCCGCAACCACCGAGGCAGACTGTGGAGCTCCAATACCACCGGTAATCCCGTTTTCAAGACTTGAGAAAGCAACACAGGACTACGGGTGTAGACCAAATCAATATCCATTGAAGACAATGCTTTCCGAAGATTGCGTCGCAGGAAAAAATTAAGCATCCACAACGCTATGATTTCAGGAAAGAAAGCACGACCAATCGGATCGAAATACCCCAAATGCAATAATTGCACGCTTCGATTGGCACCGTAGTACGTCCAATAATCCTCCTGAACAATGCTCCTCCTAAAAGGTGCATAGATAGTGACATCATGACCCAGCTGCGCCAGCGCATCACACACTTGCGCCACCTGATGCCCGTGGGCGCGTTCACTGGGGAGTCGAACATTGGTGCAGTACGCGATGCGCATATGAAAATTGTACCTCAGAAATTCATTCTTCGCGTTTCTTTATATCGATCTGTATAGTCGTACCATGCAACAAGTATCCAAGGATTCATACGCATTTGCACACTACTCTTTCCCCGGTAGATGGATAAGTTACTTTCATCAAATCCGGTGCATTCTCTCTCGTCAACCCACATCCGTTCTCGAAATCGGCGTCGGCGATCGGGTCATCGGATCATTCATCACACACAACACAACGATCCAGTACCGGAGCTTGGATTTCGCGCCGGATCTGCATCCCGATATCATTGCATCGGTCACGGACATCCCTCTTCCTGATTCGAGCGTCGATCTGGTATGCGCCTTTGAAGTACTGGAACATCTGCCCTTCGATCAGTTCGAACGTGCCGTTTCCGAAATGGCACGAGTCGCCAGCAATCACTTTGTCATCAGCTTGCCACACTACGGACCTGCATTGAAATGCTCCATTAAAATACCCTTTCTACCGGAATTAAAATTAGCTTGGAAGATTCCACTTCCACGCACGCACGTATTTAACGGTCAGCATTACTGGGAGATTGGCAAACGTCACTATCCTCCGAAAGCCATTCAACGCATCCTGAAACGCTATGGCGTGCTCGAAGAAAAATTCATTCCATACGAAAATCAATACCACCACTTCTTCGTTCTGCGCAAAAGAAAATAATCTCTTTTCGGCCGATTCTTCAATTGCAACCTCCCATCTCTCCGATCAACCAATGAATAAGAACGGGGAGACTGTGCAGCTTTTGTACCTGTTCACGCAGAGCACTGCCAATTGCCAACCGTTCAGACCAAGGAAGAGAGAGCAATGCGCGCGCGCGATCTGAAAAATTATGAGGGTCCGCCGTGCAATGAGATGGAAGAATGGATCGTGCAGATTGTGAAGCAGAGAGCACCAAACATTCACAGGACATCGCTTCCAATAAAGCCTTATCCAATCCGCCTCCGCCGGCATGGAGGAATAACACGGCCCGACGCAAGACGAAAGGCATTTCAACATGAGGAAGAGCCTGAATACTCAAGCGATGATCGACTCCTCTTTCTCGCGCACGCAACCACAATGATGTCAAATACTCATGATCCTGCTCCGTAAAAGGTATACCGATGAGCAATAACCGATAGAAGGAGGGGAGCTTCGCGAGTGCATCAATGAATAGTTCAATGTGTTTGATTGGCGTAATGCGCCCTACCGCAACAAGCAAACCTGCTTCACGATCTTCGGGTGATGAGGGCGAAAAAAAAGACGTATCAATCCCGTGACCATGTATTCTCTTCTTGAGCGAAGGAAAGGGAATGCCTTCTTGTGTTGCGCTGAATGCACGACGGGAAGAAAGAAGTGCACCACGCAGCATCCATCCGCCACGACGTGCTTCG
Source organism: bacterium (assembly GCA_029558515.1). Classification (GTDB taxonomy): domain Bacteria; phylum Patescibacteriota; class Gracilibacteria; order Peribacterales; family Peribacteraceae; genus JAKQEM01. The sequence goes on along the minus strand of JAKQEM010000039.1, from coordinate 5,333 downwards.
TACCACAGATGCCGATGCTTACGCATCATCAGCCAGATCGGAGTCCCAAGAACCATCCATACGGGAGTCATATGCACAAAAACAACGTCGTACTGATGACGCAATTCCCACTGCAACATCCAAAATCGCAGGATCTGCCGCAATCGCGAACGCTCCTCCTCCTTGCCAAGGGACAAAACGCGCACGTTATCGGGCAACGCATGATCGCCCACCTGCTGCCCGATCACGGTCACGCTGTCGCACTGACGGGCGAATTCCTCAATCCATCGATGGAAGAACCCCAGGATGGGATGCACCCGGTCAACGGCCTGTGTGACGATGAGAATCTTCATCGAAGCGATTGGAGGAAATGCGTGTACTGCGCGATCAACCCCTCCCGCTCACACCCCTCTACCGCCCGCGCCGCCGCTGCACCCATCCGGCGCAATCGATCGTGATCCGACAGGAGATTGTGCATCTTCTCCGCCAGATCCTCGGGCTCCCCTGTTGTGAAACATCCGTTCTCGCCATCCCGCAGAACATCAGGCATCACGCCGACGCATGTGCTGATCACAGGCAATCCGCACGCCATCGCTTCCAGCGCGGTTCTCGGCCCGCCTTCGCTCCGGGCATTCTGGAGGAACACACATCCCTGACGGTACAGCGCGGCGACCTCCCGTTGCTCCGCGATCCATCCCGCAAACGTCACGCGATCTTCGGTACCCAGCCGCCGCGAGAGTTCTTCGCAATGCTTCCGATCCGCACCGTCTCCTATAACCAGGAGCGTCGCGTGCGGAACGCTTGCCAGTGCCTGCAACACGGAGCGCAGTCCTTTGTTGCGATCCAGACGTGCGCAGAACACGAAATCATATCGCTTCTCTGCGGATGCATCCGGATGCCAGACGGCGCGGTCGCAGTAGAAGGACGGCACGACGGTAATCTTCTCCTCCGGTACCTTCCACGCAACGAGCTGCTGCTTCAGCGTGGTATTGATCACGCGCACGCCGTCGGCACGACGCGCAATTTGCGGCAACAAGAACCGTGAAAGCATGCGACCAAGAAAATCGATGAGGGACGCCGCCCGCGGAGAGCCGACCAATCCATGTACTTCTAGAAGCACGGGGATGCCCGTCTTGCGCCGCAGGAGCAAAGCGCCCGGCACATGATGAAAAGGAGGATAGGCATGGACCGTGCAGACATGCGTGTGATGCGCATCCACGATGCGTCTGCCCTCGCGCGCAATCCACCACGGCTGATACCAAAGTCCCCGAGGGGAAGGATGGAAAAAGACAGTGGGAAAAGGTCGGTGTCCATCTTGGTGCTTGGTGCTTGGTGCTTGGTGCTTGCGGCTTGTGGCTCGTGGTTTGCGCGGACAGAGCACATCGATGCGATCCCAGTGCTGTCGCAGCGCATCCAGCGTGTACCAGAACGCCCCCTTCTTTCCCCGAAGGACACTCCGATCCCCGCCAATCATCAGAAGGTTCATGCGAATGAACGGAGGAAGTGCGCGTACATCGTGACGAGGCGCTCGCGCTCGAAGCGGTCCAGCACCCCCCTCGCTTCGACACCCAGACGTTCCTGCATCGCCTGATCATCCAACAGTTGCTGAAGTTTGAGCGTCAGATCTTCGGGCGTGCCGTTGGTAAAGAGCCCATTGACGCCCTCCACGATGACATCCCGCAGGATGCCGACGGGACGGACGATCACGGGCATGCCGCAGGCCATCGCCTCGATGGGCATCCGCTGTCCATCCTCGCCCATGGCGTTGGAGAAGAAGACGCGTGCCGACCGCATCGCTTGGAACAGATCGACGGGGGAGGAGATGCGACCGCGAAACTCCACCCGATGCGCGATCCCCAGTGCGGCGGCCAGATGCTCCAGACGCGGACGTTCCGGCCCGTCGCCGATGATGAGCAGCCGCGCGCGCTTGAAGGTGGCGATCGCCCGCAGGACATCAGCCACTCCCCTGTTGGCGAGCAATGTGCCGCAGCAGACCGCGTCGTACTGCACGGGTGGCGGGGCACCCAAATTCTCGAAAACGGAGCGATCCAGGAAGAAGGAAGGCACCACATGGATCTTCGTCTTCGGCGCACCCCAACGCATCAGCGTCTCGGCCGTCGTCTTGCTGACGGTGCGCGTTCCGTGCATTTTCCGAACGATCTGCGGCAGCCGCATGCGCGACCAGTGGCGCCCCGCATATTCCCGCAGATTCGCCGCGCGGGGGTACCCCATGATCCGGTGAATTTCCAGCACGCACGGCATCCCAGTTTTTCGCGCCAAACGCAGCGCGCCCACACTGCCGGAGAAAGGCGGAGAATCCTGCACCGTCATCACCGCATGTTTGAAGAGTCCGTGGAGCTTGAGCCCCTGCGCCATGATCCAGCGGGATTGGTACCACGGTGCGCGCGGGGACGGATGGAAGTACACGTTGCCGAAGTACGTCTGCATCGTCCGGGCGCTCTGTGAGTGGGGACAGATGACATCAATCCGGTCCCATTCCTTGGAGAACGCCTGCAGCGCGTACCACAGCGCCCCGCGCTTGCCGTCGAGGATCGACACGTCGCCGGAGATCATCAGGAGGTTCACGCGAGAGAGAATAGCAGGTGCCGCCACTCCTGCGCGACTTCCTTCCACCCTCTGGAAGATGTGCCCGCCGCGGCCTCCGCCGACAGAGACGCGTATCGATCTCGCGCCTCCCGCACCGCAGAAGCGATCTGCTGAGGCGTACAGAGCTCCCGCAGCATCATCCCCTGCGTGAGCGCAACACTGAGACCGGTTTCGGACGTCAGAAGTACCGGCAGTCCCATCGCGCGCGCCTCCAGCGCCGCATTGGGGCTGATCTCCGTGATGGAAGGAATCACGAGCAGATCATGCTCCGAAAATACGCGCTGCTTGGCAGCACCCGCTTGCGGCGGCAGGAATGTCACCCGATCCCGCAGTACCAGCTTCTCCGCCTGCGTCCGCAACGCCGCTTCCACCGGTCCGCTTCCCGCCAGCGTCAACGTCGCCTCGGGAACACCCGCGAGAGCATCAATCAAAGGGAGCAGGTGCTTGAACGCCACGAACCTGCCCAGAAAGAGCAGTCGAAACGGCGTATGCGCGCCATGCTGCACCGGCTTCCCCTTCGGCAGCGCATTCTCGATCACCGAGTGGGCTGGCAATCTCGTGTAGACTCGTTCGTACAACTCCTCCTGCCACTGCGTCGAGAACACGATGGAATCGAAGGATCCCAGCAATCTTCTCATGATCCAACGAACAACGAATAACGAGAAACGACCCGTCTTTGTTCGCTCCTCATACCACTCTCTCAATCCCATCATCCCGCCCCCATCCGTATACCTCTCCCACAGAAAATCCCCCCCGAGCCGCAGCACGCGCTTGGGTTTCTTCAAGCGACTCATCGTGAGCGGCACCCCCGCGCTCACGGAGGAAAACGCAACGACGACATCGGCATCCCGTCCAACCTTCCGAAGCGCCCGCCCATACCGCCACCAACGCAGCAACGGCCCCCCATTCTTGGCGACGTGCAAGACAGACCATGCTTCCGTTTGTTCTGAACAGAGAGCATGCCGAGATGGAAAATGTGAGAAGAGAGACAGACGTAAGGCGTAAGAAGTAAGACGTAAGAAACGAGAAACGAAAAACGAGCAACGAGCAACAAAACCCCAATCCCCAATCCCCAATCCCCAATCCCCATCACCGTACGTCACCACCACAACCTCCTCCCCCATCGCAGTGAGCTGCTGAGCAAGCGCCTGCACATACGTCGCCGGCCCGCCGATATCCGGAGGATAGATACCGGTGGCGAGGACGATCTTCATGGAGAAAGATGAAGAAGATTAAGAGGATTGAGAAGACAAAGAAGATGGAGAAGGCGGCTTATGTTTCTCTACAAGCGATGTCCGTAATCTGGTGATCAGATATGCAACCCGTTCGATCCGATCGAACCCATGATCTCTTACTTCCTTCGAAATATACTCGAGTCGCCAAGCGAGATGATATTGGTAGTGAAGCTCTTCGAGCGAAGACAATGACATTGTCAAAAAATTGGTTTTATCACGTATGCCCTGACGTGCATTGCCTTCCACGATATTCGTAGCAACGCCGGAAGAAGATCTGCGCATCTGAGAAACCAAATTAAATTTCTCTTCAGGAGGAAATTTTTTTATCACGTTGTACGTGAAGACACAGAGATCATCCGCCTCTTTCCAGACAATCAGTTTTTCGTAGCTGCGAGCCATATCAACACTATACATCATCCTCTTTGTCTTCTTCACCCTCTCCCATCCTCTTTATCCTCAAAGTGGACTGCGGATGGCGCAAAGCGCAGGCTGCGTGACGTGAGTATACCGCTGTGTCGTCTTGATGTTGGCATGTCCGAGGAGCTCCTGCACGAACCGGATGTCCGTTTTGTTCTCGAGGAGGTGTGTCGCAAAACTGTGCCGGAGCGAGTGGAACGTCGCAGGCTTCGCGATGCCCGCTCTCTTCAGTGCGTGCCGGACGATCTTCTGCAGCGTCTCCGTCGTGAGTTTGCCCCCTCGCATACTTGCGAAGACAGGTTGCGCAGGATCACCTGTCGCAACGATGGAACGTAACTGGCATACGAGTCGCTCCGGCAGTAACGTGATGCGATCCTTGGCTCCTTTGCCATGCTTGATGTGAATGCAGGCGCGATCAACATCGATGTCCCGCATCAGCAAATCCTTCGTCTCGCTCACGCGCAGTCCTGCGCCGTACGCAAGCGCGATCATCAGCTTGTGCTTCTCATTCGGCGTCACCGCGATCATCCGCTCAATCTCATCATGTGAGAGCACCACTGGCAAACGTCCTTCTCTCTTCGGATACGAAACGTTGATGGGTGTACGGATTCCGCAGATTTCCCGGTAGAAGAATTGGATGGCGCTGAGATGAACGTGCACCGTTTGGGAAGCCGCTCCGCGCCGCACCATTTCCAGAATGTACGATCGAAGATGCTCCACATCCAAATGATCCGCTGCCCCGGACTTCTGACGAAAATACGTCGTGAGTGCCGATACGTAACTTTCGATGGTCCGAGGACTGTACTTCCGCAGAACCATTTCCGTCCGGGACCGTTCAAGGTGAAGTTGCATAGGTGTACGATGATACACCCGTTAGAAAACGTTGCAAGAACAAATTATCCGCATAACACACGACTTGAAGCGTTATGCAAAGATAATGCCGCATAATCGCTAGTTTGGCCGAAATCGCGCGCAGCGGATAGGAAACCACTGCTGCGCTCTGAAATTTCGGCCAAATGCCGCGGCTCTGCGCCCTTTTGACGATCGCTCACTCCTCAGACCGCTTCGGGCTCGCGACATCGCCAAACTGGCGCT
>JAKQEM010000046.1 GCA_029558515.1 bacterium | reverse complement strand
CGTGGAAGAACGCCAGTTGCTGCATGCCGCCCGGACACGCATCTGCAGTGAGAGACAGCCGCTCACGAATGAACGCCGTGGCGGTCTCGAGCGGATCGCTCGTCACCGTCGCGGTCAGCAGTCGTGCGGAAACCAGTGCGAGGAGCAGCAGCAGCGCGACGATGGAGACAGAAAGGACGGAGCGGGAGAGCTTCATGATTGAGTGTCAGGGTAGTGAACCATGAAAATATTGTACAATAACATCACATCCGCCGGGACTCCCTCCCCATCACAGTTGATGTCCGGGTAATCGAGGGTCGTCGCAGTTTTTGGTTGTGTCCAACTCTTAAGAATCGCAGCAAAACATTCAATTTCGTCATTGTTGCTTTCAGGCACTGTGCTTGGACAATACGTATTGATGAACGCTTCCACGCGTTCCCACTGATCGCAGAGGCAATCGGCGGAGCAATCGCCCTCGGCGAGGGTATCGCCGTCGTCACATGCCTCGCCGGCTTCTTCGATGTCATTGCCGCACTGGGCGGCAGCGGCCACGGAGGAAGCCGGAGCGGAAGAAGCGGCGGAGGAAGACTCGGAAGTAACGGTTTGCTGGGGGACGCATCTGCAGCAGGCACCGACGCAGGTGCTGGTACCGCACGCTCCTCCGTCACAGACACTTATGTACTGGTCCGGACAGACCAAATCGCCATCGATGCACCCTTCTTCCCCTTTATTGCAGAAATCGGTTGCATTTGCACACACGTTCCATGTTTCCTCGGCGACGGAAGAAGCCGCCGCCGCGGAGCTGACATTCGGCAGCGTGGGCAGGGGAATGTCACAGGCACTCGGTTCACCCGCACAGACGAAGAGATCTTCCACGGCGCACTGTGCGGAGCAGCCGTCCCCATCCTCCGTGCCTCCGTCATCGCATGTTTCCGCTCCTCGAATGAGGCCGTCCCCGCACACAACGTCACCCTCCGGGGCGCACTGGCAGGTGATGGCATTGCAGAGATCATCGGCCTGCGTGCACGCAACTGCCTCCACGTTCTGCTGCACATTCCCCGGATCACATCCTTCACTACCCGTCACGACTCCGTCGCCGCACACGGCCTCACCGATGACATCATCCGCGGGATCAGTGGGATCCGTTTCGCCTACGTCCAGCGCGCCATTCGCATTTATGTCTTCCGCACCGTCGATTTGACCCCCGCCGTCCGTATCGGGATTCGTGGGATCGGTCGGGTTGTCCCCCATGACTTCCGTACCGTCTTCGATGCCGTCCGCATCCGTATCCTTCTGCTGCGGATCGGTGCCGAATGCGGTCTCATCTCCGCTATTCAGCCGGTCTTGGTCCGCATCCAGACAGGAAACGAAGAAGCGCATGGAGCGCGGGAAGCCGCTATCCAATGTTCCGTTGCCGTTCGCATCTTCCGCCAAATCCAGCGCGCCGTTTCCGTTTGCATCCTCTCCCGCATCCAACTGACAATCATTGTCCAGATCTTCCGTTTCATCGAGGAGACCGTTCCCGTTCACATCCTCCCCCCCGCTCACCATCAGGTAGTAGAGCGAGGAACCGTTGAGATTCATCTCCGAGGTATCCGTGTCCTGCGTATGCAGGTACCCGTAGCACGCATTGGAAATGGTGCGTTCCCCCTGGCTCAGCCAGAAGCGTCCGTCGAAGAGATCACGCCCGGTCTTGCCGGCCGCGCCGTTCGCATTCTCATTCCCCGAGTACTCGTAGCCCCAGTAGCGCACCGTATTCCAGAGGTACGAATTGCCGTGCGCCAACTGCACGTCGATATCCGATCCGGCGGGACAGCGGAAGAGCACGTGCTCGTCTGCCGTCACTTCAAATCCCGCCGCCGCCTCCTGCGAGGTAAAGGAGTGGAGGGGAATGCCGTCGCGCTCATCGATGACCTTCGCAGACAGATCCGCCGTCGACTGTTCGATGGGTTCTAAATCGAGCGTGGGAAGGAGAATGGGATCCGGCAGGCTCTCATCCTGCTGCGCGCATCCGCCAAGACCGAGCAAACCCAGGAGCAGCGCGGTGCCGATCAGAAGCCGCATCCGAAGGGAGGATGGCATCGTGGAGGGGAGGGAGTGTGTCATGGGACCTGGGGAAGGAGGGGGAAGGAAATCAGCAAGTATTCTTTCTATTGCACCAGAACTTTGCAAATGATGCTCCTGTTCAAATCGAGGGAATATGGCATGGAGAGCGTTCACCGACCGGAGAGCTGCCGGAGGGCGCCGAGGAGGAGGCGCGTGTCCAAGCGGCGCACGAAGCCGTCGCCGT